>NZ_FMHU01000002.1:1800004-2400006 GCF_900091415.1 Micromonospora inyonensis
CCTCCCGTCGTGTCGGTCCCGGCGGTTTCCGCGTCGAACGCGGCGGTGATCTCGGCGACCGCCGGGTCGACGAAGGACCGGGAGACCGGGAAGTGCTCCACGATGACGTCGGCGAGGTGCGCGGCCTTCGCGGCGGAGAGCCGGATCAGTTGGGTCAACGGCAGGAACAGCGCCAGGCGGAGGCAGGCCAGGGCGTACCGGTCGGCGGCACGGCCCCGGACGTGGCGGGGTGCGGCGAAGCCCTGGTTGCGCAGGCCCGGCCGGTGGCTCTCGTCCTCGGCGACGGCGACCTCGAAGTCGACCAGCGTGATCCGGTCGTCCGGCCGCACCATGATGTTGGCCATGTGCAGGTCGCCGTAGACCACGCCCCGGTCGTGGATCGCCTGCACGGCCGCCTCGACCTGGTCGAAGACGTCCCGTGCCCACCGGGCGTACGCTGCCCGGGCCGCCTCGGTGGCGTCGGCGTCCACCAGCGGGTGCCGGTTGGCCAGCACCTTGTTCAGTGACCGGCCCTCGATGAACTCCAGCGCGATGAACCTGTGCTCGCCGAGGGTGAACTCGTCGTGCAGCCGGGGCACCTGCGGCAGGTCGGCGAGCCGGCGCAGCATCGCCGCCTCCCGCTCCAGCCGGGTGACCGCGTCGGCGCCGTCGGAGTCCAGGCCGGCCAGGGGGCGGGCCTCCTTGAGCACCACCTGCGTGTCGTCGCGGGTGTCCCGCCCCACGTAGAGGCCGCCGCCGTTGGAGAAGTGGATGACCTTCTCGATCCGGTACGGCACCTCGTTCGTGCTGGTCGCGTTCCGGGCGGCCAGGTGGGGGGCGAGGAAGTCGGGCAGGGTCACCCAGGACGGCACGTGGAAGACCGGGTCGCGCCGGTCCGGCACCAGCGTGCCGGTGCCGTCGGCGATCGCCGGGACGGTGTGCCCGTCCGGGGTGACGCAGTATCGGGCGGTGAAGCTGCCGTAGCGGACGTACACCGGCCCGGCGCCGTAACGCAGGTCACTGAGAATGTACGGACCGGCCTCACCGGAGAGCAGCTCGTCGAGCTCCTTGCAGGCGAGCTCCAGCTCCGCCTCGTCCCTGGGGTAGATGGTGACGAACTTGCCGCTCCCGCCGCGGTGGGCGTACTTGGAGTTGCGCAGCAGCACGATGCGCGGGCTGCGGAGGAACTTGAACGCCAGACCGCGCGGCACGCAGTAGGACCAGACCGCGTCGAGCACCCGCTCGGCGTTCTCGACGCCGGCCGAGACGTGGATCTTCCAGCCCTGCGGGGGCAGCGAAGCACCCTCCGGGGCGTAGTTCATCCAGTCGCTGGTCGCCTCGGACGTCCAGCCGGCCGGGGCGGGACGCCCGGCGGCGAAGGTGTGCCCGTCGGTGGCGTTGCCGAGGGAGTCGTAGAACAACCGGTTCGTCACGCAGAAGCTGTCATAGCCCTCGTCCACCGTCTGGCCTCCCTCCGCGTCCCGGGCCGGTCCTCGTTCCCGGCGATGCACCGAGTCTCGTGGACGGGACGGTGTCGGCTCCAGTGCGCTTAGTCACGACGGTGTATGCGCAGCGCACGGGTACTCATGACAAAAGTCAGCCCGGGGCTGTGCGGACATGCGCGAGCCGCCCGGCACGGACGCCGGGCGGCTCGGTCGATCGGGGTGTGTCCGCAGGTCAGGTAACTCGCGGGGTCTCCTGCGGAAGCTGCTCGTGCCCGCCGCGCGCCACCAGGTCGCGCAGTCGCGCCATACCGTCCCAGACGTCGACGTAACGGGTGTAGAGGGGCGCCGGGCCGAGCCGCAACCGGTCCGGTACCCGGAAGTCACCCACCACCTTCGCCTCGCTGATCAGCGTCCGGGAGATCCGTAGCGCGTCCGGGTGGGCCAGGCAGATGTGGCTGCCCCGACGGTGCGCGTCGCGCGGCGAGGCGAGCGTGAAGCCGAGCGGCGTGAGCCAGGCGTCGGCGAGGTCGACCATCAGCTCGCCGAGGCCGACGCCCTTGGCGCGCAGCCGGTCGGTGCCCGCCTCGGCGAGCACGTCCAGCGCCGGGTCGAGGGCGGCCAGCGACAGGACCGGCGGGGTGCCGACGAGGAACCGGCCGATGTCCGGGGCGGGGTCGTACTCCGGTCCCATCCGGAACTGGTCGCGCTGGCCGAACCAGCCCCAGATCGGCTGGCGCAGCCGGGCCTGCAACTCCTGCCGGACGTAGAGGAAGGCCGGCGCGCCCGGCCCGCCGTTGAGGTACTTGTAGGTGCAGCCGACGGCGAGGTCCGCGCCGGAGGCGGTCAGCTCCACCGGTACCGACCCGGCCGCGTGCGACAGGTCCCACAGCACGTACGCCCCGACCTCGCGGGCCGCCGCGTTCACCGCGGCGAGGTCGAGCAGGGTGCCCGAGCGGTAGGAGACGGCCGAGAGCACCACCAGCGCCACCCGGTCGTCCAGGGACTGCCGTACGTCGGCCGGGCTGATCCCCTCGTCCAGATCCGAGGGGAGGGTCCGCACGGTCAGGCCGCGCTGCGCGGCGAGCCCCTGGAGGAGGTACCGGTCGGTGGGGAACTCCTCCGCGTCGACCAGGATGACGTGCCGGCCGGGGTTGGCGTCCAGCGCGGCGGCGGCCAGCTTGTACAGGTTCACCGAGGTCGAGTCGGAGACCACCACCTCACCGGGGCGTGCGCCGAGCGCGTGCGCGGCGAGCCGGTCGCCGAGCCGGCGGCCCCAGTCGATCCAGGACGACCAGGAACGCACCAGGTCGGTGCCCCACTCCTGCCGGACCAGCCGGTCCAAAGCCTGCGGCGTGGCCGCCGGGAGCCGACCCAGCGAGTTGCCGTCGAGGTAGATCAGCTCCGGGTCGGTGATCACGAAGCGGTCGCGCAGCCCGGCGAGGGGGTCGGCCGCGTCCCGTTCCTCCGCCGCCTGACGGGAAAGGTCCCCGCGCATCGTCCGCTCCTCTCGTCCACGCCCCACGAGCGGGGCCAACATAGCCGATCGACCAGCCGTTCCGTCCAGGCCACCGCACCGGGTGACGGTGCGTGGACGGCCGGTGAGTACCCGCCCGTGGGCACCGGCGTCCCGGTAACGTGGTGCTCCGTGACCGGATGCGTGCTGCGGGGCGCGGCGGCCGTCGCCGGGGCCCTCGTCCTCGCCGTGGCCGTGGTGGGCCCCGTGCCGGCCGTGGCCGGGCCGGTTCCCACGCCGACCACCTCCGTGCCGAGCGCCGCCGGGGTTCCCGCCCCGGTGCCGTCGCCGCTCGGGCCGCCCTGCCCGCGGCAGCCGGCCCCGGCGGTGTCCCGTCCGCCCCGGCCGTCGCCGCCGCCGGTCGGGGCGGGCGAGCGGGCGGTGGGCGGGCCGGCACTGGCCACCCCCGGGCTGGTCGTGCCGCCCGGGTCGCCACCACCACCGGCGTTGACCGCCACCTCCTGGCTGGTCGCGGACCTGGACACCGGGGCGGTCCTGGGCGCATGCGGCCCGCACGAGCCGGGCACCCCGGCCAGCGTGCAGAAGCTGCTGCTCGCGGCGACGCTGGTGCCCACCCTCGACCCGCGTCAGGTGGTCACGGTGACCCGTGCCGACCTCGACATCGAGCCGGGTAGCTCCGCCGTCGGGCTGGTCGAGGGCGGCCGGTACCCGGTGGAGCTGCTCTGGCTGGGGTTGCTGCTCCAGTCCGGCAACGACGCCGCCAACGTGCTCGCCCGGCTCGGCGGCGACGCGCAGGGAGCGGCCGGCGGGGTGCAGGCGATGAACGAGCGGGCCCGCCAGCTCGGGGCGTACCAGACGCACGCGGTGACGCCGTCCGGCCTGGACGGCCCGGGTCAGTTCACCAGCGCGTACGACCTGGCGCTGATCGCCCGGGTCTGCTTCGCCGACCCGACGTTCCGGCGGTACGCGCTCACCGGAGCGGCTCAGGTCCCGGCCCAGGGACGCCTGGCGCGGGGCTTCCAGATCCAGAACGAGAACCCGCTCGTGACCCGGTATCCCGGTGCGTTGGGCGGCAAGACCGGCTTCACCGACCTGGCCCGGCACACCTACGTCGGCGCGGCCGAACGCGACGGTCGGCGGCTGGTCGTGACGCTGCTGGGGGCCGAACCCCGGCCAATGCGCGGCTGGGAGCAGGGGGCCGCGCTGCTCGACTGGGGGTTCTCGCTGCCCCGGGACGCCACGGTCGGCCGGCTGGTCGACCCGGGTGAACCGGTGCCCGGCACCCCGTCGACCGGTGTCCCGGCCGCTGCCCCGGCCGTCGTGGCCGCTCCCGCCCCCGCCCCCCGGACGGGTACCCGGTGGTGGGGTATGGCGGGTGCCGGCGTGGTGGTGCTCGGAGCGGCCCTCGCCGTCGTGCTGCTGCGCCGCCGTCGGGGCCGCCGGACGACCCTCGGCGGCTGACCGCCCGGCACGGTCGCGGACGCGGCGGCTCGCCACCGCGTCGTCAATCGTCGGTCCGGCCCCTGTGGCCGCTGTGGCGACCCTCGCATGCCGCCGGCGGATCTTCTATTGACATGCGTCGTTGTCGTGGCGGGACTGCAAACGGAGATGCCGGCGGGGTCGGTGTCGAAGAGGTAGACCAGTCGCGCACGTCCTCCTCCGGCAGGGCGTACACGTGCCGGTACGCCCGGGCGGTGCGGCGGTGCGGGAAGCCCAGCGCGGGGTCCTCGAAGTACGGGCTGAAGCGTTCAGCAGGATCCGGGACGCTCCGGCCGGATGTTGCACGTGCATCAACGCCGGGATCTGCCGCAGCACGGGCTCGTAGTCCTCGGCGCGTTCCTCCGGGAAGAAGCCGTAGAGCCAGTTCCAGGTGACGGTGAGGCCGGCGGCCTCGCAGTCGCGCAGGGTCCGCACGTTGCGGGTCCCGGCCACGCCCTTGTCCATAATCTTGAGCGCCGGTGAGACCAGGCTCTCGATGCCGGGCTGGACGTGGCTGACCCGGGCGGCCCGGAAGATGTCGATCTCGGCGGGCTTCAGGTTGGACTTCACCTCGTAGTGCAGTCGGAGGTCCCAGTCGAGTTCGGCGAGCCGGTGCAGCACCGTGGTGAAGAAGCTGTTGGCGATGATGTTGTCGACCATGATCAGTCGAGGGTCCGGTGCCAACTCGTCAGCTCGCCGAGTTCCCGGATCACCGCGTCCGGATCCTTCGCACCCAGCCAGTCGCGCGGCTCGTTAGCCGAGCCCTCAACGGACACGCGGGCGGCCGTGGCGCGAAACCAGCCTACCAGCGACGAGCGTTGTCACAGATAGGGCGTCGGTGAACTGTCCGGTGATGGGGGGCTATACGGGGTCGCCGGGGTGTGCCTGGGTGCCGTCGAGGGGCTGGCAGCGTTCGAGGAACTGGTGGTGAACTGCGGGCGCGACGCGCTGACGCGTAGGTGTAGCCCTGGTCGCGCCGTACGGTCACGCCATGGTCGAGCGCGGGCCCTTCAAGATCAAATACTTGGCGGGCTGGGTCAGCTATCCAAGCGCCGGGCCCAGTCGCCGAGGTTCCCGCTGCCGTTGCCGGCCTGATCGTCGATGCTGGGCTGGCCGAAGTCGGTGGACATCGCAGCACCGTGCCCGTCGGTCACACCACTGCCGGGAGCCGGCCCCGCCGGTTCCGCCCACCCCACCGACCAGGCCGACGCGGCCGGCCCCACCGACCAGGCCGACGCGGCCGGCCCCGCCGGCCAGGACGATGCCGTGGGGGCGTCCGGGTCGTCCAGCAGCCCTGGCAGCCCAGGCAGACCCGCGCCCGCCGACGAGGCAGGTACCGGCCCGGACATCGGCAGCGTATCCCAGTCGTCCAGCCAGGACAGGTCCTGCGGATTGTCCGGCCCCAGGGCAGGGCCCGGCACCGGTGCTTGCTGGGGCTGACCCGGATCGCTCACCCTGTACAGCGCCGCCACGTGACCGCGGCCTTTCTGGACCAGCTGCAGCAGACCACGGTCGCGCAATACCTTGATCCGGTCATGCACCCTCTGCTGCCGTGTGGATGTCGCCTCGGCGAGGTCTTGCTCGGTGACGGTGATGGTTCCGTTGTTGTCCATACGGTCGATCAGGGCGTTCCACAACGGCCGCAGATTATCCCGCTGCCGTTTTGTGGTGGCGATGTGGTTGGCGTGCTGCTCGAACAGCGTCCGGGCCCCCTCCTGGTCGAGCACCCACCGGCTGCCCTCAGGAGGGTCTGGCAACGGTGCTTGCTGGGGCTGACCCGGATCGCTCACCCTGTACCGCGCCGCCCAGCGACTGCGACCTTTCTGGACCAGCTGCAGCAGACCACTGCCGAGCAATACCCCGATCCGGTCACTCACCGTCGCCGGACGCAGTGTGGTTGTCGCCTCGGCGAGCTCTCCCAGGCTGACGGTGATGGTTCCGTCGCCGTCCATACGGTCGATCAGGGCGTTCCACAACGGCCGCAGATCATCCCGCTGCCGTTTTGTGGTGGCGATGTGGTTGGCGTGCTGCTCGAACAGCGTCCGGGCCCCGTCCCGGTTGCGCACCCACTGGCTGCCCTCAGGAGGGTCTGGCAACGGTGCTTGCTGGGGCTGACCCGGATCGCTCACCCCGTCCGGGGACTCGACCTGTCTCGTGTCCCACGGCGGCTCCCACCCGTCGTCGAGGCGTCGTATGTCCAGATCCATCCCGTCAAGATCCGGGTCCAATACGTTCAGGAATTCCTGATCACCGGACGCCGGGCCAGTACCAGACGGGTCGTCCTTGCGCGGATCCATCGGTTGCGGCCCGGGGCCGGGTTCCGTGCCCATGGCCGTGGGCGGGCCGACCCACGCCGGATGGAGCGGATCAAACAGATCGGGGGCTGGGTCCCCCTGCGAGGTGGCCCAGTCGCCGGGGTTCCCGCTGCCCTCGCCGGCCTGATTGCGCGGCTGGCCGAAGTCGGTGGACATCCCAGCACCGTGGGCGGTCACATCAATGCCGGGATACGGCCACCCCGGTTCCGCCCACCCCACCGACCAGGACGACGCGGCCGGCCCCGCCGGCCAGGACGATGTTGTGGGGGCGTCCGGGTCGTCCAGCAGCCCTGGCAGCCCAGGCAGACCCGCGCCCGCCGACGAGGCAGGTACCGGCCCGGACATCGGCAGCGTATCCCAGTCGTCCAGCCAGGACAGGTCCTGCGGATTGTCCGGCCCCAGGGCAGGGCCCGGCACCGGTGCTTGCTGGGGCTGACCCGGATCGCTCACCCCGTACCGCGGCGCCCCGCGACCGCGACCTTTCTGGACCAGCTGCAGCAGACCACGGTCGCGCAATACCCCGATCCGGTCATGCACCCTCTGCTTCGGTATGGATGTCGCCTCGGCGAGGTCTGACGCGCTGGCGGTGATGAGCCCGTCGCCGTCCATACGGTTGATCAGCGCGTTCCACAACTTCTGCAGCTGATCCCGGTGCTGCGTTGTGGTGGCGATGTGGCCGGCGTGCTGCCCGAACAGCGTCCGGGCCCCGTCCCGGTTGCGCACCCACTGGCTGCCCTCGGGAAGGTCCGGCAACGGTGCTTGCTGGGGCTGACCCGGATCGCTCACCCTGTACCGCGCCGCCCAGCGACTGCGACCTTTCTGGACCAGCTGCAGCAGACCACTGCCGAGCAATACCTTGATCCGGTCATGCACCCTCTGCTGCCGTGTGGTTGTCGCCTCGGCGAGGTCTTGCTCGGTGACGGTGATGGTTCCGTCGCCGTCCATACGGTCGATCAGGGCGTTCCACAACGGCCGCAGATCATCCCGCTGCCGTTTTGTGGTGGCGATGTGGTTGGCGTGCTGCTCGAACAGCGTCCGGGCCCCGTCCCGGTTGCGCACCCACTGGCTGCCCTCAGGAGGGTCTGGCAACGGTGCTTGCTGGGGCTGACCCGGATCGCTCACCCCGTCCGGGGACTCGACCTGTCTCGTGTCCCACGGCGGCTCCCACCCGTCGTCGAGGCGTCGTATGTCCAGATCCATCCCGTCAAGATCCGGGTCCAATACGTTCAGGAATTCCTGATCACCGGACGCCGGGCCAGTACCAGACGGGTCGTCCTTGCGCGGATCCATCGGTTGCGGCCCGGGGCCGGGTTCCGTGCCCATGGCCGTGGGCGGGCCGACCCACGCTGGATGGAGCGGATCAAACAGATCGAGGGCTGGGTCCCCCTGCGAGGTGGCCCAGTCGCCGGGGTTCCCGCTGCCCTCGCCGGCCTGATTGCGCGGCTGGCCGAAGTCGGTGGACATCCCAGCACCGTGGGCGGTCACATCAATGCCGGGATACGGCCACCCCGGTTCCATCCACCCCGCCTGCCAGGACGACGCGGTGGGGGCGTCCGGGTCGTCCAGCGGCCCGGGCAGACCCGCGCCCGCCGGCGGGGCAGGTACCGGCCCGGGCATCGGCGACGTATCCCCGTGGTTCAGCCAGGACAGGTCCTCACTACCCTGCGGGCGGTCCGGTTCGGGGGCAGGGCCCGGCACCGATGCTTGCCCAGGCTGACCCGGATCGCTCACCCCGTACCGCGCCGCCACGTGACTGCGACCTTTCTGGACCAGCTGCAGCAGACCACTGCCGAGCAATACCCCGATCCGGTCACTCACCGTCGCTGGATGCAGTGTGGTTGTCGCCTCGGCGAGGTCTCCCCGGCTGACGGTGATGGTCCCGTTGTTGTCCATACGGTCGATCAGGGCGTTCCACAACTGCCGCAGCTGCTCCGGCTGCTGCCGTGTTGTGGTGGCGATGTGGTCGGCATGCTGGTCGAACAGCGTCCGGGCCCCCTCCTGGTCGAGCACCCACTCGCTGCCCTCAGGCGGGTCCGGCAACGGTGCTTGCTGGGGCTGACCCGGATCGCTCACCCCGTACCGCGCCGCCACGTGACCGCGACCTTTCTGGACCAGCTGCAGCAGACCACTGCCGAGCAATACCTTGATCCGGTTATGTACCGTCTTCTGCTCTGTGTTTGTCGCCTCGGCGAGGGCTTTCAGGCTGGCGGTGATGGTCCCGTTGTTGTCCATAAGGCGGATCAGGGCGTCCCACAACCGCCGCAGATCATCCCGCTGCTGAGTTGTGGTGCCGATGTGGTTGGCGTGCTGCTCGAACAGCGTCCGGGCCCCGTCCCGGTTGCGCACCCACTGGCTGCCCTCAGGAGGGTCTGGCAACGGTGCTTGCTGGGGCTGCCCCGGATCGCTCACCCCGTACGGGGACTCGACCTGTCTAGTGTCCCACGGCGGCTCCCACCCGTCGTCGAGGCGTCGTATGTCCAGATCCATCCCGTCAAGATCCGGGTCCAATACGTTGAGGAATTCCTGATCACCGGACGCCGGGCCAGTACCAGACGGGTCGTCCTTGCGCGGATCCATCGGTTGCGGCCCGGGGCCGGGTTCCGTGCCCACGGCCTCAACAAGCAGATAGAGCAGATCGGCCGGGTCCACCCGTGGATCGGAGTGGGGGGAGTCGGCCGGGTCGGGGGCGGTGGTGTCCGCCCGCATGGCTTGGGACGGGCCGCGTGGCGTGCTGGTGGAGGCGAGCAGGAACGCGCTGGTGTCGGTGCCGGTCGTGGTTGTCGGCCGCGGGTGGCGGGCGGTCCGGCCGAGGAGATCGGTGATGGTGGTGGGCCAACCGTCTCCGTTGAACGCGGCCACCCGGGTGCTGGATGCGAACAGGTGTCGCAGCCACGGGTCACGTATCGGGTCGTCTGGCTCGGGTCGGTCGGCGGCGCCGGGCAGTAGAGGGTCCCGCACCTGGATCCTTGGCGGCCCGGAGTCCTGTGGCTGGCTGGAGAGGGCGAACACGTGCTGTGGTTCGTTTGATGGCGCGGCCTTGACCACGACCATCGACCCTGGCGCCGTCCGCAACGCGGCCAGCACGTCTTCTCCCGCGACCCCGTCGGGGTGGGCGACACGCTCGGGTACCGTGTCGAGGATTTCCATCAGTTGCGGCCAGCCCATGGTGGGCGCGAGCCGGCCGTCCGGTCCGATGATCCGGTCGTCGAACACCGCCCGGTTGCCCAGCCGTTTGTACTCGGTTTGGAACACATCGAGAGTGGCCGCCACGCACCACCGCAGGTCACCGCTGCCGGGACGTACGTGCTGCGCGGCAGCCCAGTCGGCGGCCCGCTGCCCGGACCCGGACGGCGTGAAAGCCTGCCCAGTCGCCGCGACAGCCGGCTCGCCGTGTCTGCCGGGGCCGCCACTGATCGCATCGTCCCGCAACGACACATCCCGCCACGAACCCGCGTCACTGAACGAACCCGCGTGGCTGAGGCCGTGCTTGCCAGGCGCCTCGCCAAGCGACTCGTCCAGCAAGGACACGTCACTGATCGACATGGTGTCGCGGGTGTCGAGGTTGCTGAACACGTCATCGCTGGACCCAGACCTGTCACTGGCGCTGGCGTCGTCACGGCCGCTGGCGGTGGCGTGGTGGTGGATCGGCGTGCCATCGGTGGGGGAGGCGGCGCCAGCCGGCGCTGTACTACCGGCGCTGGCCGCGTCCGGGGTGCCAGGCGTCCCCGCCGTGCCGGGCGTGCCGGGCGTGGCGCTGCCGGCGGCCTGGGCAAGGACCTGCTGGTATCGGTCCTTCCATTCCTGTTGGAACGGCCTGGCAAGGGTGTCATGATCGGTCGGGTCCAGGCCGTACCGGTGGGCGAGCGCGGTGAACTGGGCCTGCGCCAGGCCGGCCGCTGCCGTGGTGTGCCGCTCGGGCGTTACCGGTACGGCCGGCGCGCCGGTACGCCCGTTTTCCTGAACGTCGATGGTGGCCACACCGGCGGCCGGTCCGGTGACGTCGGGAACGGTCGCGGCCGAGATGCGGGCGGGCAGGTCGACGACCACCTGCCGGACCATGTCCGCCACGGCACTGACCTGCGCGGCGTCGGGACCGGCTACCACAGCGGGCAGCACGGCGGGGGCACCGAGGATCGCGGCGATCCTTCGGTCCATCTGGCTCCGCACGTCGCCCTCGACCACCGCGCGCACCGCGGCGGACGGCACCGCCACCCCAGCGCCCCCCGGCACGCCGACGCCTCCCGCCGGGCCAGCGCCTCCCGCCGGGCCAGCGGCCGAGGACGTGCCGGTGCCTGTCGGCACGCCGGCGCCGGTCGGCGTGCTGGCGGTGAGGTGCTGGTCGATGTGGTGTTGGACGGCCAGGTGCGCGATCGCGCGCAGTGCCTGCCGGTCGAACTCCGCCGGCAGCGCCGCGACGATCTGCTGCGCCCGTACCTCGGCCGGGATCTGCCCATCCGAGAACGCCAACGCCTCGGTCATCCGGGCCACCGCCCGCCGCCGGACACCCGTCAGATACCCCTGGGTCAACGCGGCAGCGGGCAGACCGACCGCGGACAGGAAAGCCGTAACAGCCCGATCACCCCGCCGGGCGTCGACCCACCCGGTGAACACCCGCTCGATCGGTATGGCGAGCGCGGCCATGCTCGTGCCCGCCTGAGCCACCCCGGCCAGCAGCCCACCGTAACGGTCCACCAGATCCTGCTGGAACCGTCGCCACCGCTCGGCCACCGGCGCACCCGCTGCCGCGACCCACTCCGGTACCGGCGCAGCCGGCACCGCCAGGCTCGGCACCGACCACGACGGCACCGACGGGTCCAGGCGCGGCGTGGGCAGGTCCAGCTTCGACGTGGGCATGTCCAACGCCGGCAGCGGCAGCGGGGTGGGCGGCGGGGCCTGCATGCCGGCACCCGCAGCCTTCGGACCATCGGCCCCAGCCCGGTACCCCGTGGACGTGTCCACACCAACCGGTATCGGCCCCACCGGCAGGACCGGCCTACCGTCCGGCGTGAAGTCGAGACGAGACACCCGCACCCGGGGCAGCGGCACGGCACGACGCGAGACGAGCCCGAGCCCGCTCGCGGCCGCCCCGCCAGCCCCCGCAATCCCCCCGGAGACAAGGTCCACAGGAAGATTACCGGGGTCGTAGTAGCCATCGACGATCAAACTGGAAAGCCCACCGAAGAGCCCCTCCGCGCCGGCCTCCAACACGGGCCGCGTCAGCAGATCGGTCAACAGGATCTTCGTGGTGTCCGACACGCCGAGCTTGCCGACCCCGCCCGCGACAGCGCCAGCGGCCTTGCCCAACGCCGGCCCGCCCGCCGTGCTCAGGAACGCCACCGCCCCCGCGTACGCCGCCTGCTTACCGACCGCCGACCAGTTCACCCCGGACTGCAGACCATCGGTCATCATCGACACCTGCGCCAGCAACGCAGAACCCGGCATGAGCAGCATCTGCATCGCCGTGCTACTCACCGCCGTGCGCACCACCACCGAACGCAGGACCGCCTGGATGATGCTCCGCGTCTGGGCCAGGTGCGCCACCGCCCCCACCGGATTCCACCACGCCATCGCGGCGGCGACGGTCCACTCGATAACCATGAAGTTGAACATGACCAACGCCGTACGCTTGCCGTACTCCGTCTCCACGAAGAACTTCTTCTCCGCCTCGACCACGGCGAGCATCAACTCGGCCGTCTCGGCCACCTTCCCCACGAACGGAGCGGTCTGCGCCACGAACCGGTCGAAGACCTCACCCTCCCCCGCCTCCCGGACCGCCCTGATCGTCCGCTCCAGCGACGGACACAGCACCGTACGCACCCGATGCGCCAGCATCTCCAGCGTGTCGATGTCATCCCACAACAACGGCAACTTCACCCGGGACAGCCTCATCCCGGTGAACGCTTCCAAAGCCCGCATCGAGCTCTCACTGAGCTCAACGGTCGAAAACGCGGCGACGACCAACGCGCAACGCTCCCTTCCCCGCCCCCGAAGAAAGGGGCACCCCGGTGCGGATCAGCCAGCCCCGCAGACCGCCCACCTCCAGCCCCCGACCACCTCGTCGGCGATGACCTCGACACCGTCCCCCACCCGGCGGCCAAGACCTCAACTCCCCGCCCCCGCGATCCGACCGACGCCCACCACCACCACCGAAGGTGTTGATCGCTGAGAGCTACACACCCCGCACCGTAGAGTGACGGTAGTCGACATCGGCGACGCCAGCCATCCCCACCCACACGTGGCCCACCACACACCCAGACCCGGCCCCGGATCCCGGCGGACCTGACCCCCGGTCCGGATCCTTGAACAGACCAAGACGGGGTGCCGGTAAGAGACCCTTGGGTGACCAGCTCGACGCTTTCTGCTACGGAGAGACGCGTCGATGCCAGGTGCTCGACAAATAGATCATCCCCGCCATGATCGCGTTGTGTGACCAACTGCGCCACGGTCCATGACGATGTCGTGACGGGCGGTGTCGGTCCGGCGTTGACCCGGCCCGTCCACCTGATTACTGTCCGCTAGTGCCGGTCCGTCGACCGGGGGTCACGTCTCGTGGGAACGGAGCGGGCATGACAGTGGACCACGTCGACGTGCTCATCGTCGGTGCCGGCCTCTCCGGGGTCGGAGCCGCCTGCCATCTGCGCCGCAGCTGTCCGGAGAAGACCCTCGCCATCATCGAGGGCCGGGACGCCGTCGGCGGCACCTGGGACCTCTTCCGTTATCCCGGCGTCCGCTCCGACTCCGACATGTTCACCCTCGGCTACTCGTTCCGCCCCTGGACCGACCCGAAGGCCATCGCCGACGGCGACTCGATCCGCCGCTACGTCCGCGAGACCGCCCGCGAGTACGGCGTCGACGCGCTGATCCGGTTCCGGCACCGCGTGGTGGCCGCGGAGTGGTCCAGCGCCGATGCCCGCTGGACGGTCCGCGCGCAACGCACCGACACCGCGGAGACGGTGGTCCTCACCTGCGGCTTCCTCTACGCGTGTGCCGGCTACTACCGGTACGACGAGGGGTGGACCCCGCGCTTCCCCGGTGCCGACCGTTTCATCGGCCGGATCGTGCACCCCCAACACTGGCCCGACGACCTCGACCACACTGGGCGGCGGGTGGTGGTGATCGGCAGCGGCGCGACCGCGGTCACCCTCGTCCCGGCGCTGGCCGACCGCGCCGCCCACGTCACCATGCTGCAACGCTCACCCGGCTACGTGGTCTCGCTGCCGTCCCGGGACCGGCTCGCCGACGCGCTGCGCCGCCGGCTGCCCGCCCACGTCGCCTATCCGCTGGTGCGGTGGAAGAACGTCCTCGCCACCACGGCGATGTTCCAGTTCAGCCGCCGCGCGCCCCGACTGGCGCGGTCCCTGCTGCGTCGCGGCGTGCGCCGTGCGCTGCCCGCCGGCTACGACGTCGACACGCATTTCTCACCCCGGTACGACCCCTGGGACGAGCGTCTCTGCGTGGTCCCCGACGGCGACCTGTTCGCCGCCGTCCGGTCCGGCCGCGCCGAGGTGGTCACCGACACCGTCGAGACGTTCACCGAGAACGGCATCCGCCTGACCTCCGGCCGGGACCTGCCGGCGGACGTCATCGTCACCGCCACCGGCCTGAACCTGCTCGCCGTCGGCGGCATCGAGCTGACCGTCGACGGCGACCGGGTCGACCTGGCCGGCACCGTCGCATACAAGGGCATGATGCTCTCCGGCGTGCCGAACTTCGCGATGACCCTCGGCTACACCAACGCCTCGTGGACGCTCAAGGCCGACCTCGTCGCCGGGTACGTCTGCCGGCTGCTGCACCACCTGGACCGGCACGGCCACCAGGTGTGCACCCCACTCGCACCGGACACCGACCGGCTGGACCCGATCATCGACCTGCGCTCCGGCTACGTACGACGCAGCGTCGACGCCCTGCCCAAGCAGGGCCCTGCCGCGCCGTGGCGGTTGCACCAGAACTATCCCCGGGACGTGTGGACGATGCGGCACGGCCCGGTCGACGACGGGGTGCGGTTCTCCCGGGCCGCCGCGCCGGTCACCACCGGGGAAGGAGCCTCCCATGCGTGACCTGCTCTTCACCGACGGCGTTGCCGTGGTCACCGGCGCGGCCGGGGGCATCGGCGAAGCCCTCGCGCACCGCCTGGCCCACCGGGGCAGCCACCTCGTCCTGCTCGACCGGGACGCCGAGCGGCTCGCGCAGGTGGCCGCCGCGGTGGGGGCCGCGCGCCCCGCGCTCCGGGTCGACACCCATGTGGTCGACCTGGCCGACGCCGACGCCACCGCGCGGGTCGCCGAGATGGTGCGCGCCGCGCATCCGGCGATCCGGCTGCTGGTCAACAACGCCGGGGTCGCGCTGGGCGGCCGGTTCGACGAGGTCACCCTGGAGGAGTTCTCCTGGGTGATCGACATCAACTTCCGGGCGGTGGTGCAGCTGACCCACGCGCTGCTGCCCGCCCTGAAGGCGGAACCCGGTTCGCACCTGGTCAACCTCTCCAGCCTCTTCGGCCTCATCGCCCCACCCGGCCAGGCGGCCTACGCGGCCAGCAAGTTCGCCGTCCGGGGGTTCACCGAGGCGCTGCGGCACGAACTGGCCGGCGACGGCGTCGGCGTCACCTGCGTGCACCCCGGCGGCATCCGTACCCGGATCGCCGAGAGCGCCCGGGTCGGCAGCGGCGTCGACCCCGACGAGTACGAGGCCGGCCGCCGCCAGTTCGAGAAACTGCTCACCATCGACCCGGCCCGGGCCGCCGAGGTCATCCTCGACGGCGTACGCCGCCGTCGGGGCCGTGTGCTCATCGGCTGGTCGGCGACCCTGCCCGACCTGTTGGCCCGGCTTCTGCCCGGCTCCTACGGCCGGCTGCTCGCCCTCGGCAACGGGCGTTCCGTCCGGCCCGCGAAGGACCGGGCATGAGCGACAGCTGGCTCACCGTCGCCGGTCGACGGGTCCGCTACCGGGTCGACGGGGCCGGGCCGCCGGTGGTGCTGCTGCACGGCATCGGCCGCAGCCTGGAGGACTGGGCCGAGCAACACGACCTGCTCCGTGACCGGTTCCGTGTCCACTCCCTCGACCTGCCCGGTTACGGCCGCAGCGCGCCGCTGCCCGTACCGCACACCCTGCCGGCGTTGGCCGACGCGGTGGCGCGGTTCTGCGACGAGGTCGGGATCACCGGCCCGGCGCACCTGGCCGGCAACTCCCTCGGTGGGGCCGTGGCCATGCAGTTGGCCGTCCGCGACCCGGCCCGGGTGGCCAGCCTGGTGCTGGTCAACAGCGCCGGCTTCGGCCGGGAGGTGGCTCTCGCGCTGCGGATCCTGGCGATCCGTCCGCTCGGGTGGATGCTGCTGCGGCCCAGCCGGCTCGCCGCCCGCCGGGTCACCCGGTCGCTGTTCCACGACCCGACCCACGTCACCGAGGCCCGGGTCGCGCACGCCCTCGCCCTGGCCCGCGAGCCGCACGCCGCCCGGGTGATGCGGGAAACCCTGCGCAGCCTCGGCGGGGTGCGCGGCGTCCACCCGCAGTGGCGGACAGCCCTGCTCGACGCGGTGGCCGCGCTGCCGGTGCCCGTCCTGGTCACCTGGGGCGACCGCGACCTGATCCTGCCCGTCACCCACCTCGCGGCGGCCCGCGCCCGGCTGCCCCACGCCCGTACCCACCTCTTCCGCGGCTGCGGCCACCTGCCCCAGGTGGAGTGCGCCGAGGAGTTCAGCCGAATCGTCACCGACCTCTGGGCCACCCCCGACTGACCGGCGGGCGTCCTACCGTCCCGGCCGTGGCTCGTCTGCCGGGCGTCCTGCTGTCCCGGCCGAGGCTTGTCCGACGGACGTCCGGGAGCCGTCCACGGGTGATTCGGGCCGGGGCGGGAATACCGGAGTAGCTTGCCAGGTGGACATGATCCACGAACCGTGGCGCGGCGACGCGGCGGAGAACGAGGGGGAGAGCATGAGCCAGGAAGTGCGGGGAGTGATCTCCCGACGCAAGGGCGCACCGGTCGAGGTCACCACGGTCGTCGTGCCGGATCCGGGGCCCGGGGAGGCCGTCGTCCGCGTCCAGTCCTGCGGGGTGTGCCACACCGACCTGCACTACCGCGAGGGTGGCATCAGCGACGACTACCCGTTCCTGCTCGGTCACGAGGCCGCCGGCATCGTCGAACAGGTGGGGGAGGGGGTCACCGGGGTCGCTCCCGGCGACTTCGTGGTGCTCAACTGGCGGGCGGTCTGCGGCGACTGCCGCGCCTGCCGGCGGGGCCGCCCCTGGTACTGCTTCAACACCCACAACGCGGCCCGGAAGATGACCCTCACCGACGGCACCGAACTGACCCCGGCGCTGGGCATCGGCGCGTTCGCGGAGAAGACCCTCGTCCACGCGGGACAGTGCACCAAGGTCGACCCGGCGGCCCGACCGGCCGCCGTCGGCCTGCTCGGCTGCGGGGTGATGGCCGGGCTCGGCGCGGCGATGAACACCGGCGGGGTCGTCCGGGGCGACTCGGTCGCGGTGATCGGCTGCGGCGGCGTGGGTGACGCGGCGGTCGCCGGTGCGGTGCTGGCCGGCGCGACCACGATCGTCGCCGTCGACCGGGACCCCCGCAAGCTCGACTGGGCCCGCAGGTTCGGGGCCACACACACCGTCGACGCCTCCGCGGAGGACCCGGTGGAGGCGATCCGCGCGGCCACCGGCGGCTTCGGCGCCGACGTGGTGATCGACGCGGTGGGTCGCCCGGAAACCTGGAAGCAGGCGTTCTACGCCCGCGACCTCGCCGGCACGGTCGTGCTGGTCGGGGTGCCCACTCCCGAGATGACCGTCGACCTGCCGCTGCTGGACGTCTTCGGCCGGGGTGGAGCGCTCAAGTCGAGCTGGTACGGCGACTGCCTGCCCAGCCGGGACTTCCCGGCGCTGACCGAGCTCTACCTCCAGGGCCGCCTTGACCTCGACGCGTTCGTCACCGAGGAGATCGGCCTGGACCAGGTCGAGGACGCCTTCGGCCGGATGCACGCCGGCGACGTGCTCCGCTCGGTGGTGGTCCTCTGATGCCGGCGCGGATCGACCACGCCGTCACCAGCGGCACCTTCTCCCTCGACGGCCAGACCTTCGACGTGGACAACAACGTCTGGGTGGTCGGCGACGACACCGAGTGTGTCGTCCTGGACGCCCCGCACGACGTCGAGGCGATCCTGCGAACCGTCGCCGGTCGGCGGGTCCGGGCGATCCTGGCCACCCACGCCCACGACGACCACGTCCGGGTGGCCCCGGAGCTGAGTCGGGCCACGGGTGCGCCGGTGCTGCTGCACCCCGCCGACCGCGTGCTCTGGGACATGGTCCACCCGGAGGTGCCGCCCGGCGGTGAGCTGCGGGACGGCGACACGATCGAGGTCGCCGGCACCGCCCTGCGGGTGCTGCACACCCCGGGCCACAGCCCGGGCGCGTGCAGCTTCCACGCCCCCGGTCTCGGCGCGGTCTTCACCGGCGACACCCTGTTCGCCGGGGGGCCCGGGGCGACGGGGCGGTCGTTCAGCGACTTCGGCACGATCGTCGACTCCATCCGGGAGCGGTTGCTGACCCTTCCGCCGGAGACGGTCGTGCACACCGGTCACGGCGACAGCACCAGCATCGGTGCCGAGGCCCCACACCTGCCCGACTGGCTGGCCCGCGGACACTGACCCCCTCTTCCCGCTCCGCCGAGGTGGTAGCAGGGGCCCTTTGTTACCGCTTTTTGCCCTGCAAGGGGCCCCTGCTACCACCTCACCCCCCGGCAGGCGCGCCGACGGAGACCGGGGCGCGGGTGGGCCGCGTCGTTCCGCGTGCTCCCCGGCACGGATGCCGCTGCCCGGACCACGTCCGTGCGCTCGCCCGGCGCGACCGGGCCGCGGCGCGGACGGCGCTCGCCGCCGCGCTGGCCGGCTGCGGCGTCCACGACGACCCGGAACGGGTGACCGCGGCGATCGTCGCAGGCGCCGGGCTGACCCTGAACTGCCATCCCGGCCGGGCTGCCGGTCGATGGCCGGACCGTGGCCGACGCCCTGGCCGAGGGGGGCGGCTACCGCAGCCAGTTCGAGACCGGCATCTCCAACGGCGGGTTGACCGCGTTCCCGGGCGGCGACAGGACCGCTGGGAGGCGGCGCTCTTCGGCGGCGCGTACCCGACGCTCGGCGTGCGGCTCGCCGAGCGGCCGACGTACGGCGGTCTCGACCTGCTCGGGCATCCGGAGGGAGCCTGCCCCCCGGTTCGGCTCCTGCCACCTCAGGTCGCGACCGGCGGCGCTGGCGCGGGCCACCTTCTGCGTCGGTGACGGTCACCCGGGCCCGACCGTGGTCGGTACGGCCGACGTGTTCGAGCCGGTGTTCGCGGCGCTGGTGCGGCCGGGACGTCGAGGCGCTGGTGGCCGACCCGTCCTTCCGGGGCACCACGTGCGGGGCGGCTCTGGGGCTCGCCCCCCGCCGCAGGCGTACTGACCGGTGTGGCCGTCGCCGGCCCCGGTGTCCGGATTCTCGGGGGTGACCCGGCCCGCGCCGTGAGCGCTGGGCGACATATCCGGAATGCCAGACCGGGCAGCCGGGTTGTGTCCCCCGTACCCCCGGATCCAAACCCCCGTCGGGTACGGCAGGACCCCCGTCCGGCACGTCCACCGATCGAAAGGGCAACCATCGTGAAGTCGCACTTCACCCGATGGCTCCCCGCCATCGCGAAGACCACGCACCGCAGGACCGTCCTCAGCGTCGCCGGTGTCGTCGCACTGGGCGGCCTGGCCCTCGCCCCGGCCGCGTACGCCGACCCGCTCACCGGCGAGCCCCACCCGGACGCGGTGGCCGCCATCGACCTGGCCACCGGCAAGGACCGTGTCCCGCAGGACGCGGACGGCCCGGCGAGCACCGGCGGCACCGTCACCCCGACGGAGGACGCCCGGTCCGACACCGCCGAGCCGACCGAGCCGACCGAACCGGCGGAGTCGACCACCACGTCGGCCGAGAAGCCGCACATCGACCGCCTCATCCCGTACGGCGTGCAGGGCGCGCAGTCGCGCATCCCGCTCGACGACGCGCAGCTCGCCAACGCCAGGGCCATCGTCGAGACGGCCAGGGAGACCGGCGTGGGTGAGCGGGGCGCCGTGATCGGCGTGGCCACCGCGCTACAGGAGTCGAAGCTCTACAACCTCGGCCACCTCGGCGCGATCAACGACCACGACTCGCAGGGCCTGTTCCAGCAGCGTCCGTCGAGCGGGTGGGGCACACCCGAGCAGATCACCGACCCCGAGTACGCCTCGACCGCGTTCTTCGAGGCGCTCAAGGGCGTCGGTGGCTGGCGGCAGGCCCCGCTGACCGTGGCCGCGCAGACCGTGCAGGTCTCGGCCTACCCGTTCGCGTACGCGCAGTGGGAGGAGCAGGCCGCGGACATCGTCCAGCAGGTCTGGTGACCTGACCTGACACCCCCGCTCCGGCCGGGCCCCGTCACCCGGGGCCCGGCCGGACGTGTCCTCAGAGCAACGGGCTGTACTCCTGACGCAGCCGCGCCGAACCGGTCGCCACCGACCATCCCGCGACCCAGGCGCTGCCGCTGGTCGGACTGGTCCGCTCGGTCACGTGGTACCAGTCCATCCGGCAGTGCTGCGGGGTCACCTCCAGCACGCCGTAGCCGTGGCCGTCCAGCTCCGTCCAGCGCACGTGCGGATTGGTCGAGCGGATCAGCGACACCCCGAGCGCACTGAGCGAGTTGTTCGGCGGCAGGCCCAGGAAGTCGTTGACGTTGTCGCTGGTGACCGAGGGGACGACGAACTCCGCGGCGGCCGGGCCGGTCAGCGCGGTCGACCGGGTGGTCACCTCGTTCGCCCACGAGAAGTGGATGTCCCCGGTCAGGAACACGACGTCGCGCGTGCCGGTGGCCCGCAGGTGGTCGACCAGCTCGTTGCGGTCGGCGTTGTAGCCGTCCCACTGGTCCGGGTTGAGCGCCGCGCCGTTCTCCGGGATGCCGAGCAGCTCCCGCAGCGGGCCGAGCAGCCAGGCCGGCAGCGCGCCCAGGTTGAGCCGGGCCATCATCACCGGGTTGCCGACCAGCTTCCAGCGGGCCGTCGAACCGGCCAGGCCCGCCTTCAACCAGGCCATCTGCGGGTCCCCGGTGATCGTGCGCGCCGGGTCGTCCACCGCCGTGCCGGAGGTCTGCCGCGACCGGTACGACCGCAGGTCCAGCATGGACAACTCGGCGAGCTGCCCGAACCGCAACCGGCGGCGGATGGCCCCGTCCGTGCCGGCCCGCACCGGCATCCACTCGAAGTACGCCTGCCGGGCGGCGGCCAGCCGCGTCGCGTAGTCCCCCTCCGTGTCGGGGGAGTGGTTCTCCGCCCCGCCGGACCACTGGTCGTTGGCGACCTCGTGGTCGTCCCGAGTGATCACCCAGGGCACCGCGGCGTGCAGTGCCTGGAGGTCCGGGTCGGTCTTGTAGAGGGCGTGCCGGATCCGGTAGTCGGCCAGGGTCAACGTCTCGTGCGGCGGCTGCACCGGGCGGACCACCGTACCGCCCGCGTCGAACTGGCCGGTGCCGTACTCGTACAGGTAGTCGCCGAGGTGGACGACGAGGTGCAGGTCGTCCCGGGCGGCCAGGTGCCGGTACGCCGAGAACCAGCCGGCCTCCCAGTTGGCGCAGGAGACGGCACCGAGGCGCAGCCGGTCCACCGCCGCGTCCACCGGGGGCGCGGTCATCGTCCGGCCGACCGGGGACCAGGTGCCGGCGTAGCCGAAGCGGTACCAGTAGGTCGACGCCGGGGCCAGGCCGGTCACCTCCACCTTGACCGTGTGGTCTCTCCCCGGCCCGCTGGACGTCACTCCCTGGGCCGCCACGGCCCGGAAGTCCGGGTCGGTGGCGACCTGCCAGGACACCGCGACGTCGGGTCCCCGCCCGGAGCCCGGTAGCGCCTCGTCGGTGGGGGTCAGCCGGGTCCAGAGCAGGATGCCGTCGGGAGACGGGTCACCGGAGGCGACCCCGTGCCGGAAGGCGCCGCCGGCCGCGTGGGCGGGAACGGTCGCGGCCAGCACCGCCCCGGCGAGGACGGCGGTACCGGTGGAGGCGCCGGCGACGCGCAGCAGCGTACGACGGTCGAGGGTGTTCGTCATGGTCTATGTCCTACTGGTCACCCCCTCGGCTCCGCTGCCCCTGGAGTCGACGTTCGTCTATTTTCGGGCGGGGCTCCCCTTTGCGTCGTCTGGCAGGACGGCGCGGCGCGGGCGGCCATACGTGATCCCGGGGTCAGCGACGGGTGTCGAACAGGGCGGCGAGGAGGGCCAGGGCGATCACGCCGATGGCGAGCAGCAGCGAGTCCTGGAACGCCACCGACCACTGACCGCCACTGCCCGACAGCGACGAGAAGAAGGCGGCACCCACCGCGGCGATACCGGCCGCCGAGCCGAGCCGCTGCCCCGTCTGGAGCATCCCGGCGGCGCTGCCCGCCTCCCGCACCGGGACCTCGGAGAGGGTGAGGGTCTGGTTCGGCGTGATCACCAGACCGCTGCCCAGGCCGGCGACGAGCAACGGCAGAGCGGTCACCAGGGGTGCCGGGGCATCCGGCGCGAACCGGAGGACGGCCACCACCCCGCCCAGCCCGACGACGACGGTGAACAGTCCGACGGTGACCAGCGGACGTCCGTACCGGTTCACCACCCGGCCGCCGAACGCGGACGCGGCAGCCGATCCGAGCGCGAACGGCGTGATCGCCAGACCGGCCAGCAGCGCGGAGTAGCCCAGCCCGTTCTGGAGGAAGAGCGTGAAGACGAAGAACAACGCGGTGAAGCCGCCGAAGTAGACCAGCGCGATCACCGACCCCAGGGTGTACGACCGCCGCCGGAACAGGTCCAAATCGAACAGCGGCTCCCCGTGGCGGGCGTACCGGCGCTCCCAGAAGCCGAACGCGGCCAGCGTGGCCAGCCCGGCCGCCACGAGCAGCCACCGACCCGCACCGTGCCAGCGCTCCCGCTGTACCAGCGGCAGCAGCACCAGGACGACCCCGCCGCCGAGCAGCAGGACGCCCACCGGATCCAGCCGCCGGCGCCCGGCCGGGCCGCGTCGGGTCGGCGCGGGCAGCAGCCGCCAGCCCAGCACCACCGCGACGACGCCGACCGGGACGTTCACGAAGAAGACCCAACGCCAGCCGTGGTCCTCGCCGCCGACGGCGATGAGCAGCCCGCCCAGCAGCGGGCCGATCGCGGTGGAGATCCCGATCGTCGAGCCGAGCAGCCCGAACGGCCGGCCCCGTTCGGGACCGTGGAACAACTCCTGGATCAGCCCGGTGACCTGCGGATTGACCAGCCCGGCGGCAGCGCCCTGGAACAGCCGGGCGGCGATCAGCCAGCCGGGCGAGGTGGCGAACCCGGCCACGGCGCTGGTCACCGTGAACAGGGCGATGCCGACGACGAAGGCAATCCGCCGGCCCCGGGCGTCCCCGAGCCGTCCCGCCGGCACCAGGACCAGACCGAAGGTCAGCGCGTACCCGGACAGCACCCACTGGAGGTCGCTGGAGCTCGCGCCGAGCGTCCGGTCGATCGACGGGACGGCGACGTTGACGATGCTGACGTCGAGCAGGGTCATGAACACCGCGACCAGCCCGACCGCCAGGGCGTGCCACCGCCGCCGGTTCTCGCCCTGCTCCCGTGCTCCGGACCGGCTCACGCCGGATCCCGCCGACAGTGGACCGCGCACCCCCGGCCGCTACCCGGCACCGTACCGGGCGGACGGACGACCGGTCACGCCATCTGCCGGGCGCACCAGCGCGGACCGAAGTCGAGACCGGCCATCGGCGAGTCCTCCCGGTGCACCAGGTTCTTCTCCGACAGCATCCGCAGCGGCGCGACGATCTCCTCCTCGGTCAGCCCGGACTCCTCGGCGATGACCGCCGGGTACGGCACCTGCCCCCGCGCCTCCAGCGCGTAGACCGCCTGGTAGACCCGTTCCTCCAGATCCGAGAGCGGGACCTGCTGCATGACGTCCTCCTTCGACCGCACGCCCGACGGGCCGTGCACGCACCCGGGGTTACCCCGCACCGGGTCGTTGAAGCCCACCCGTCCGGGCGGTTCCTCCGCGTCCGGTGGGGTGGCGGTGCCCTAGGCTGCCTGACGTGACCGTCTGGGACTGTGCTGTCATCGGGGCCGGCCCGGCCGGGCTCTCCGCCGCGTACGCCGCCGCCCGGGCCGGCGTCCGCACCGTCGTCGTCGAACGGGCCACCCACCCCCGTTACAAGACCTGTGGCGGAGGACTGATCGGCACCTCGGTCGCCGCCGTCGCCGGGCGGATCGAGGTGCCCGCCGACGACCGCGTCGACCGGGTCACCTTCACCCGGGACGGCCGTCGGGAGTTCACCCGCCGGCACTCCGGCCCACTGGTGACGATGGTCCGCCGGGAGGAGTTCGACCTGCGGCTGCGCCAGGCCACCGTCGAGGCGGGGGCCGAGCTGCGGGAACGCGCCACGGTACGCGCCCTCGAACAGGACCCCGACCGGGTACGGGTCCGCCTGGCCGACGGGGAGACCGTCACCGCCCGGGTCGTCATCGGCGCCGACGGCTCCTCCGGGGTCACCGCCCGCCACGTCGGCGTCCGCCACCAGCAGGTCGACCTGGGGCTGGAACTGGAACTGCCGGTGCCGGCCGAGGAACAGACCCGCTGGCGCGGACGGGTCCTGCTGGACTGGGGAGCGATCCCCGGCTCGTACGCCTGGGTCTTCCCGAAGGGGGACCGCCTCACCGTCGGCGTGATCGCCTCCCGCGGCGAGGGCGAGCGGACCCGCGCCTATCTGCGGGCCTTCGTCGACCGGCTGGGCCTGACCAGGCTGGAACCGGCCCACGACTCGGGGCACCTGACCCGCTGCCGCGCCGACGACTCCCCGCTGCGCCGGGGGCGGGTGCTGGTCGCCGGGGACGCCGCCGGCCTGCTGGAACCCTGGAGCCGGGAGGGGATCAGCTACGCGCTGCGCTCCGGCGCGCTGGCCGGCGCGGCGGTCGCCGCCGGTGACCTCGACGGGTACGCCCGTGCGGTGCACGCCGACCTGGTGCCGTCGATGCGCGCCGGCCACCGGCTGCTGGACCTCTTCGCCCGCCGGCCCGACGTGTTCCACGCCCTGCTGGCCACCCCACCGGGATGGCGGATGTTCGTCCGGTTCTGCCAGGGCCGGACCAGCTTCGACGAGACACTGACCCGCGCGCCGGTCCGCGCCGCGCTGGCCCTCCTGGACCGCCTCCCGGCTCGGGTGTGCTGACCGGCGTCCAGGGCCGTCGTCGCACCTCGATTGGCCGGCCTCGTGCCGGCGGCAGAGGGCAGAGGCAGAGGTGACGTGGCGGTGGTGGGAGAGATTGCTCGACAGTTTCGTGAACCACGAGGCACTCCCGGCCGTGAGTCAGGTGGGAGCACGTGGTTCCGGTACGAAGTTCCACGTCGCGCCCGGCTCGCCGATCACCGGGAGTTGTCCGCCGCATGTTCGCCAAGGAGGAATGATGCCCGCACTTGTCATTACCCGTGGCCTGCCCGGCTCTGGTAAGACCACCTACGCCAAGCGGTGGGTGGCCGAGGATCCTGAGCGCCGCTTCCGCGTGAACCGCGACGACCTGCGGGCCATGGGCCATGGCCGTAGGGTCGGTGTGCGGTGGCAGGAGGACGCGGTGACCACCGCGCAGAAAGCGCAGGTGCTCGCGCTGCTGCGCGCGGGCATGAGTGTGATCGCGGACGACACGAACTTGCCGGACGCGTCGGTGGAGCAGTGGCGGCGGCTTGCCGAGCAGGCCGGGGCGCACCTGGTGGCGGTCGACCTGCGGGAGGTGCCGGTGGAAACCTGCATCGCCCGAGATGCGGCCCGTGGTGCCGGCGGTGGCCGGCTGGTGGGTGGAGACGTCATCCGCCGGATAGCCGACGAGGGCCGGTGCCGGGTGCTCGACGCCGGATAGCTGGCAGGGAGCCGGGGGCCGCCCGCGCGGCGGGACACGCCTGCTGTTTCCGGGCGACGCCGCAGGGTAGGGCAGAGCAGGACCCGGCCGGCGAGCGCGAGGAGACGGCAGTGAGCGAGGACCAGTACACCCAGCAGGATCCGACCCAGCAGTACGCGCAGGGTCAGCCTGAGCAGCAGCAGTCCCCGCCGGGCACGACGCGACAGATGCGCCCGAAGCCCGACCACGGCGAGGAGTCGTACCGGGGCAGTGGCCGGCTCGAGGGCAAGCGGGCCCTGATCACCGGCGGTGACTCGGGCATCGGCCGCGCGGTCGCCATCGCCTTCGCCCGCGAGGGTGCCGACGTGCTCATCTCCTACCTCGGCGAGGAGGAGGACGCCGACGCCCGCGACACGGTCCGGCTGATCGAGGAGGCCGGGCGGAGGGGCATCGCCGTACGGGGCGACATCACCGACGAGAGCCACTGCCAGTCGCTGGTCGACCGGGCGGTGCGCGAGCTCGGCGGGCTGGACATCCTGGTGAACAACGCCGCCTACCAGATGGCGCAGGACAAGGGCATCGCCGGCATCAGCAGCGAGCAGTTCGACCGGGTGCTCAAGACGAACCTGTACGCGATGTTCTGGCTCTGCAAGGCCGCCGTCCCGCACCTGCCGGAGGGCGGGACGATCCTCAACACGTCCTCGATCCAGGCGTACCAGCCGTCGCCGCAGCTGCTGGACTATGCCACGACCAAGGCGGGCATCGCCAACTTCACCAAGGCGCTCGCCGAGGACCTCGCCGAGCGGGGGATCCGGGTGAACGCCGTGGCGCCCGGCCCGATCTGGACGCCGCTGATCCCGGCCACCATGCCCGAGAAGAAGGTCGAGTCCTTCGGCGAGGACACCCCGATCGGCCGCGCCGGCCAGCCCGCCGAGCTCGCCCCCGCCTTCGTCTTCTTCGCCTCCCAGGAGTCGAGCTACATCACCGGTGAGGTGCTCGGTGTCACCGGTGGCAAGCCGATCAGCTGACGCCCGACGTCCCGGCGTGCGCCGGGTGGTCGTGCGCACCGCTCAGCGCGGCCACCCGGCGAGGCGTTCCCGGAGCCGGCGGACCTGCTCGGCGTCCAACCCGTACCGGGCGAACCGCCGCTCGGGCAGCCGGTCCAGGTAGCGGCCGGCGGCGGCCACGTCCTCCGGGTCCAACGCCGGGTCGAGCTGCCGGGCCAGCTCCAGCAGCTCCGTCACCGGGTAGTGGTCCAGTGCGGCGGCGACGTCGATGTAGTCGCGTACCTCCCGACGGTTGACCAGCGCCGCTGTCTTGCTCGCCACCAGGTCACGGACGTCCATCACCGGGCCCAGGTCCATCACCACCGGGCTGCGGTACCGGTCGAGGCGGGCCAGGGTCAGCCGGAGCTGCCGTCCGTCCCGGGTCACCACGAAGTCCTTCATGTCCTGGTCGAAGCCGGCGAACAGGTCGGCCAGCTCGCTGTCCGGGTCGGCGTCGGCCACCGCGAAACCGGCCCCCTCCAGCGCGGTGCGGACCTCCACCGCCGCCGCGGCAGCCGCCCCCTCGACGTCGGCGAACAGGTCGACGTCCTCGGTCGGCCGGGTGACCAGGCCGTGCGCCGCCCAGGCGACGCCCCCGCCGAGGACGAACCGGTGCGGACCGGCCGCCGAGAGGGCCACCCTCGCGACCTCGCGGTAGAACTCGTTGAGGTGGGTGGTGCTCACGCGGTACGCAGGCAGCGGTGGCGACTCTCCCACGCCTGCCGGACGCCCCGGGGGAGGTTCAGCAGACGCCAGACCCGCCGCAGTGTCCGGCCGTCGATGAGTTGCCGCAGGTCCTCACAACGGGTGGTCTCCCGCAGGACGTTCTCGTACATCCAGAGCAGGTCGTCCGGGTCGCCGAGGTCGAAGGTACGCTCGGTGTTCCACATCAGTCGTACCGGCAGCTCGACCACGCCGTGCCTCGGGCCGGTCAACTCGGCGAGGGTGCGCGCGACCACTGCCGGGCGTCCCGGACGGGCGAGGAACGCCACGCCGGCCGAGGTGGGGGAGAGGCCCTGCATGGAGTCAGGGTAACCCCCGCGCCGGGTGCCGCGCGGAAACCAGCGGCGGATCGCCCCTGCCCGGGGTGTCCGTCCGCCACCGTCCGTGGTGTCGGTGGGCGATCCCGACGCGCCGACACGCCGCACAAACCGGTTCCGGCCGGGTGGTACGTGCCTGTCGGTGGACTGTGTCCGGTTTCGCCGGCGCCACCGGCGGCTTGCGGCCGGGCGCCGGCCCCCGGAATGCCGGCGGGTGGCGGGTCGTTGTACATGGTTCACCGGCGTGGACGGGCGGTGGTTGAGCTTTCCGCCGGTGGTGAGTCTTTCCCCTTTTCTGTTTTCTGTTCTGGTGTGCGGGTGCCGGGTCGGTGCTCGTGCCCCCTGGCACTGTGTTGTTTCCCCCTGGGTGCCGGGGTGTCGACCCCCCTGATGGGAGTTCCCCCATGAACACGAACACGATGAATCTGTCGATGCTGCGTAAGGGTGTGCTGGGTGTGGCCGGTGTGGCGTTCGCCGCCGGTGTGGTCGCCGGTCCGGTCGCCGCGGTGGCGGTGGAGTCCCCGGCGCGGGCCGCCACTCCGGTGGCGGTGCAGGGCGACAAGCCGGACACCAGCAGGTTGATGCCGCACGGTGTGCGGGGTGAGCAGTCCCGGATTCCCCTGGACGCGGAGCAGACCGGCAACGTGAAGGCGATCATCGCGGCGACGAAGAAGGCCGGCATGGACGAGCGGGCTGCCGTGGTGGCGATCGCCACCAGCCTGCAGGAGTCGAAGTTGGAGAACCTGGGTCATCTGGGTGACCGCAACGACCACGACTCGCAGGGCCTGTTCCAGCAGCGCCCGTCGAGCGGGTGGGGCACGGTCGAGCAGATCACCGACCCGGAGTACGCCACCACCGCGTTCCTGACCGGTCTGAAGCAGGTCGACGGGTGGCGGGACATGCCCCTGACGAAGGCCGCCCAGACCGTGCAGGTGTCGGCGTACCCCGACCACTACGCCCAGTGGGAGACCCAGGCCGCCGACCTCGTCGCCGAACACTGGACCAGCTGACCCACATGCTGACGGGCCGGCACCCCGAACCCGGGGGTGCCGGCCCGCACGTCTCCAGATCCTGCCGCCTATCTTCCTAGGATGCCGTAGGGGTAGTGTCGTCGCCCATACGGAGAAAACCCTCCCGCACCGGGTCGCCGGACCCGCCGGGTTGCCCTAGGGTCGGCAGAGAAGCGTGACGGAGGGAGGTGGCGGTCGGTGGGACTGCGAACCTTCCTGGAAAGCTGGCCGGTGTACCGGCAGCTCACCGGCACCGATCCGCTCGGTCGGGGATCCGCCGCCCAGTCGGCCCGTTCGCGGGCGCTCACCCCGCGTACCGAGACGGCCGACCGGGTGGCCCGGTCGGTGTGTCCGTACTGCGCGGTGGGATGCGGTCAGCGGGTGTTCGTCAAGGACGGGCAGGTGACCCAGATCGAGGGTGACCCGGACAGCCCGATCTCACGGGGACGGTTGTGCCCGAAGGGCTCGGCCAGCAGGTCGCTGGTGACCAGCCCGCTGCGGCAGACCAAGGTCCGGTACCGGCGTCCGTACGGCACCGAGTGGGAGGACCTCGAACTCGACACCGCGTTGGACATGATCGCCGACCGGATCCTCGCCGCGCGTGCCGAGACGTGGGAGGACGTCGACGCCGAGGGGCGCCCGTTGAACCGGACGCTGGGCATCTCCAGCCTGGGCGGGGCGACGCTGGACAACGAGGAGAACTACCTCATCAAGAAGTTGTTCACCGCGATGGGGGCGCTCCAGATCGAGAACCAGGCGCGCATTTGACACTCCGCCACCGTCCCCGGTCTGGGGGCCAGCTTCGGTCGCGGTGGTGCGACCGACTTCCAGCAGGACGTCGCCAACGCTGACGTCATCGTCATCCAGGGCTCGAACATGGCCGAGGCCCACCCGGTGGGTTTCCAGTGGGTGATGGAGGCGAAGCGGCGGGGCGCGCGGGTGTTCCACGTCGATCCCCGGTTCACCCGGACCAGTGCGCTCGCGGACACGTACCTGCCGATCCGGGCGGGGACGGACATCGCGCTGCTCGGCGGGGTGGTCCGGTACATCCTGGAGAACGAGCTGGACTTCCGGGAGTACGTGTTGGCGTACACCAACGCGGCGACGATCGTCAGCGCGGACTTCGTCGACGCCGAGGACGGTGACGGGTTCTTCTCCGGGTTCGATCCGGAGACCGCCAGCTATGTGCAGGACAGCTGGCAGTACGCCGGGCACGAGGGTGACTCGGGTGCCGGGCACACCGGCGTCGAGCGGGACAGTGCGGCGGGGCTCCAGCACGAGGCGCACGGCGCGCGGGTGCACGGTCAGGTCCAGCGGGACGAGACGTTGCGGCACCCGCGCTGCGTTTACCAGATCCTGCGGCGGCACTTCGCGCGGTACACGCCGGAGATGGTGGAGCGGGTCTGCGGTATTCCGCAGAAGAGGTTCCTGGAGTTGGCGCGGGCGTGGACGGAGAACTCGGGTCGGGAGCGGACCGGGTGTCTGATCTATTCGGTGGGGTGGACGCAGCACAGCGTGGGGGTGCAGTACATCCGGACGGGGGCGATCATCCAGTTGTTGCTGGGGAACGTGGGTCGTCCGGGTGGTGGGGTGCTGGCGTTGCGGGGGCACGCGAGTATCCAGGGGTCGACGGACATTCCGACGTTGTTCAATTTGTTGCCGGGTTATCTGCCGATGCCGCGGCACGACGCGCATATGACGTTCGACGACTGGGTGCGGAGCATGGCCCATCCGGGGCAGAAGGGGTTCTGGGGTAACGCGCGGGCGTACGCGGCGAGTTTGTTGAAGGCGTACTGGGGGGACGCGGCGACGCCGGAGAACGACTTCTGTTACGGGTACCTGCCGCGGCTGACCGGTGACCATGGGACGTACCAGCAGGTGTTGAACATGATCGACGGGAAGGTGAAGGGGTACTTCCTGTTGGGTCAGAATCCGGCGGTGGGTTCGGCGCACGGGCGGGCGCAGCGGTTGGGGATGGCGAATCTGGACTGGTTGGTGGTCCGGGATCTGTTCATGATCGAGAGTGCGACGTTCTGGCGGAACGGTCCGGAGGTGGAGACCGGGGAGATCGTGCCGGAGGAGTGCCGGACGGAGGTGTTCTTCCTGCCGGCGGCGTCGCATGTGGAGAAGGAGGGCACGTTCACCCAGACGCAGCGGTTGTTGCAGTGGCGGGAGAAGGCGGTGGATCCGCCGGGTGACTGCCGGTCGGAGTTGTGGTTCTTCTACCACCTGGGGCGGAGGCTGCGGGAGAGGTTGGCCGGCTCGACGTTGCCGCGGGACCGGGCGTTGCTGGATCTGACCTGGGACTATCCGACGCATGGTCCGGATGGGGAGCCGAGTGCGGAGGCGGTGCTGCGGGAGATCAACGGCTTCGAGGTGGGGTCGGGCCGGTTGTTGTCGTCGTTCGCGGAGGCGGCGGATGACGGGTCGACGGCGGTGGGTTGCTGGATCTACAGCGGGGTGTTCGCCGACGGGGTGAACCAGGCGGCGCGGCGGCGGTCGCGGCACGAGCAGGACTGGGTGGCGGCCCAGTGGGGTTGGGCGTGGCCGGCGAATCGGCGGACGTTGTACAACCGGGCTTCTGCGGATCCGGAGGGTCGGCCGTGGAGTGAGCGGAAGCGGTACGTCTGGTGGGATGCGGAGGCGGGGGAGTGGACGGGGTACGACGTGCCGGACTTCGAGCGGACGAAGCCGCCGTCGTATCGGCCGCCGGAGGGTGCGAGTGGTACGGCGGGGATCGCGGGTGATGATCCGTTCGTGATGCAGGGTGACGGTAAGGGGTGGTTGTTCGCGCCGAGTGGGGTGGTGGACGGGCCGTTGCCGACGCATTTCGAGCCGGCGGAGTCGCCGGTGCGGAATGCGTTGTACGGGCAGCAGGCGAATCCGATGCGGAAGGTGTACGGGCATCCGGTGAATTCGGTGAATCCGTCGCCGTCGGAGGCACATGCGGGGGTGTTTCCGTATGTGTTCACGGTGAGCCGGTTGACGGAGCATCACACGGCGGGCGGGATGAGCCGGACGGTGGGGCCGTTGGCGGAGTTGCAGCCGGAGATGTTCGTGGAGGTGTCGCCGGAGTTGGCGGCCGAGCGGGGGCTGGCGCATCTGGGGTGGGCGCATCTGGTGTCGGGGCGGGCGGTGATCGAGGCGCGGGTGTTGGTGACGGATCGGTTGACGCCGTTGCGGGTGGAGGGCCGGGTGGTGCACCAGGTGTGGTTGCCGTATCACTTCGGTTCGGAGGGTCTGGTGACGGGGGATTCGGCGAACGACCTGTTCGGGATCACGTTGGATCCGAATGTGCTGATCCAGGAGAGCAAGGTCGGTACGTGTGACGTGCGGGCGGGGCGGCGGCCGAGGGGTGCGGCGTTGCGGGGCCTGGTGGGGGAGTACCGGCGGCGGGCGGGGTTGGCGTCGGAGGTCGTGGTCGCGGACGGGGAGTGTGATGGTTGACGGGGGCAGCCTGTTCGGGCCGGTGGATCCGGCGTCGGATGCGGGTTGGACGGACGCTCCGCCGCGGATGGGTTTCTTCACCGATACGAGCGTGTGTATCGGGTGCAAGGCGTGTGAGGTGGCCTGCAAGGAGTGGAACGGGGTGCCGGGGTCGGGTCTCGATCTGCTGGGTTTGTCGTATGACAACACGGGGGCGTTGACCGCGAACTCGTGGCGGCATGTGGCGTTCGTGGAGCAGCCACGGCGGGCGGGTCCGGCGGGTGCGGGGGTGGTCGGCGACGGCTCCGGCTCCGTACTGGAGTCGTGCGGCGATTCCGCCGGGTCGGCGGGTGGTGGGCCGCAGTTTCTGGGGATGCCGGGTTCGCAGCCGCCGGGGCGGACCGGCGCGGGTGGGGGTCGGTCGGATTTCCGCTGGTTGATGATGTCGGACGTGTGTAAGCACTGCACTCGTGCGGCGTGTCTGGACGTGTGTCCGACGGGGTCGTTGTTCCGGACGGAGTTCGGGACGGTGGTGGTGCAGGAGGACATCTGCAACGGGTGTGGGTACTGCGTTCCGGCGTGTCCGTACGGGGTGATCGATCAGCGCCGGGGTGACGGTCGGGCGTGGAAGTGCACGTTGTGTTACGACCGGGTGGGTGCGGGGGCGGTACCGGCGTGTGCGCAGGCGTGTCCGACGGAGTCGATCCAGTACGGGCCGGTCACGGAGTTGCGGGAGCGGGCGGCGGCGCGGGTGGCGGTGTTGCACGAGCGGGGGGTGCCGGAGGCGCGGTTGTACGGGCACGACGCGGGCGACGGGGTGGGCGGTGACGGCGCGTTCTTCCTGTTGCTCGACGAGCCGGAGGTGTACGGGTTACCCCCGGACCCGGTGGTGACGACGCGGGATCTGCCGCGGATGTGGCGACGGGCGGGGGTGGCTGCGGTGGCGATGGCGGCGGCGGTGGTGGCGGCGTTCGTGGGGCGTTCGTCGTGACCGGGGTGTCCCGGGGTGGTGGCCGGTCCGGGGGTGGTGTGGAGGGGCGGCCGGTGGGGGCGTTGTTCCGGCGGTTCCGGGAGCGGGTGGTCGACGGGGAGGGGGCGGGTCCGGCACCGGTGGGGGGTCGTCGGGGGCGGCGGGGGCGGCGGGGCGGTGAGGAGGTGGCGGTGCCGCCGGTGGAGTTCACCTCGTACTACGGGCGGCCGATCGTGAAGGCGCCGGTGTGGCGGTGGGATATTCCGGCGTATCTGTTCACCGGGGGGTTGGCGGCGGGGTCGTCGTTGCTGGCGGTGGGGGGTCAGGTGACGGGCCGGCCGGTGTTGCGGCGGGCGGGCCGGCTGGTGGCGTTGGGTGGGGTGGGGGCGAGCGCGTTTTTCCTGGTGCACGATCTGGGTCGGCCGGGGCGGTTCCATCACATGTTGCGGGTGGCGAAGGTGACGTCGCCGATGTCGGTGGGGACGTGGATTCTGGCGGTGTTCGGGCCGGCGGCGGGGGTGGCGGCGGTGGCGGAGGCCGCGTCGTGGTTGCCGTCGCGTGGGGTGTGGCGGTTGGCGCGTGGGGTGTTGCCGCCGGTGGGTCGGGGTGCCGGGTGGGTGGCGGCGGTGACGGCGCCGGTGTTGGCGACGTACACGGGGGTGTTGTTGGCGAACACGGCGGTGCCGTCGTGGCATGAGGCGTATCCGGAGTTGCCGGTGGTTTTCGCGGGGAGCGCGTTGGCCAGTGGCGCGGGGGTGGGGTTGTTGGCGGCGCCGGTGGGTCAGGCGGGTCCGGCGCGGCGGTTGGCGGTGGCGGGTGCGGCGTTGGAGTTGGTGGGCGCGCATCGGGTGGAGACGCGGTTGGGGTTGTTGAGTGAGCCGTACCGGGTGGGGGTGGCGGGTCGGTTGCTGCGGGTGGGGCGGGTGTTGACGGCGGCGGGGGTGGTGGGGGCGTTGCTGGGGCGGCGGTCTCGGGTGGTGTCGGCGGTGTCGGGGGCTGCGCTGGTGGCGGCGTCGGTGGCGACGCGGTTCGGGATCTTCCATGGTGGGGTGGCGTCGGCGCGGGATCCGAGGTACACGGTGGTGCCGCAGCGGGAGCGGTTGGCGCGGCGGGCGGCGGGCCGGTAGGCGACCTTGCCGGGTGGCCGGTGGGGTGTTTGTGGTTTAGTGCGGGTGGAGGCGTTCAGGCGGCTGGTGCCCCTCCCGGTCTTCAAAACCGGTGTGGCCCGGGATCCGGGCCAGGCGGGTTCGATTCCCGTCCGTCTCCGTCAGCGTGTGCGGGGGTCGGGTGGTGGGTGTGGGGGCGGACGATCCGCGGCGGCGGGTGCCGCGTACGGATGTGGTGCTGGCGGATCCTCGGGTGGTCGCGGCGGTCGGGGTGTGGGGCCGGGAGCGGGTCAAGGCGGCGGTGGTTGCCGCGCAGCAGCGGGCCCGGGTCGGTGCGATCGCGCCGGAGGAGGTGCCGGCGGTGGCGGTGGCGTCGTTGCCGGTGGGTGTGCCGCGGCGGGTGGTGAACGCGACCGGGGTGGTGCTGCACACGAATCTGGGTCGGGCGGCGTTGGGTGCGTCGGCGGTGGAGGCGGTGGTGGCCGCGGCGGGGCACACGGACGTGGAGTTGGATCTGCGGACGGGGCGGCGGGCGCGGCGGGGCCGGGACGCGGTGGAGGCGTTGACGGCGGCGGTGCCGGCGGCCGGGGCGGTGCATGTGGTGAACAACGGTGCGGCGGCGTTGGTGTTGGCGGCGACGGCGTTGGCGGCGGGCCGGGAGATCGTGGTCAGCCGGGGTGAGCTGGTGGAGATCGGTGACGGTTTCCGGTTGCCGGATCTGCTGGTGAGTACGGGGGCGCGGTTGCGGGAGGTGGGGACCACCAACCGGACGTCGGTGGCGGACTACGCGGCGGCGGTGGGCCCGGAGACGGGTTTCGTGTTGAAGGTGCATCCGTCGAATTTCGTGGTGTCGGGGTTCACGGCGTCGGTGCCGGTGGCGGAGCTGGTGTCGTTGGGTGCGCCGGTGGTGGTGGACATCGGGTCGGGGTTGTTGGCGCCGGATCCGTTGTTGCCGGCGGAGCCGGACGCGGCGTCCGCGTTGCGGGCGGGGGCGGCGCTGGTGACGGCCAGTGGGGACAAGTTGCTGGGTGGGCCGCAGGCCGGTTTGTTGTGGGGTGCGGTCGAGGTGGTGGAGCGGCTGCGGCGGCATCCGTTGGCGCGGGCGTTGCGGGTGGACAAGTTGACGTTGGCGGCGTTGGCGGCGACGGTGCGGGATCCGGCGACGCCGACGTGGCGGGCGCTGCGGGCGGACGCGGCGTGGCTGCGGGCGCGGGCGGTCCGGTTGCGGGACCGGCTGGTGGCCGACGGGTACCCGGCCGAGGTGACGGGGTGCATGTCGGTGGTTCGGTGGGGGTGGCGCTCCGGGGGTGGAGTTGCCGTCGTGGGCGGTGGTGTTGCCGGAGGGGTTCGCGGAGCCGTTGCGGGTGGGGGATCCGCCGGTGCTGGGTCGGGTGGTGCGGGGCCGGTTGTTGCTGGATCTGCGGTGTGTGCCGGAGTCGGCGGACGAGGTGCTGGGGGCTGCGGTGGCGCGGGTGGCCGGCTGAGATGTTCGTGGTGGCGACGGCCGGTCACGTGGATCACGGCAAGTCGACGTTGGTGCGGGCGTTGACGGGGATGGAGCCGGACCGGTGGGCCGAGGAGCGGCGCCGGGGCATGACGATCGATCTGGGGTTCGCGTGGACGTCGTTGCCGTCGGGGGCGACGGTGGCGTTCGTGGACGTGCCGGGGCATGAGCGGTTCGTGCCGAACATGCTGGCGGGGGTGGGGCCGGTGCCGGCGGCGTTGCTGGTGGTGGCGGCGGACGAGGGGTGGATGCCGCAGTCGGCGGAGCATCTGGCGGTGTTGGACGCGCTGGGGGTGGCGTACGGGTTGGTGGCGGTGACCCGTGCGGATCTGGCGGATCCGGGTGCGGTGGTGGGGCGGGTGCGTGCGGAGGTGGCCGGTACGTCGTTGGGTGCGGTGGAGGTGGTGCCGGTCAGTGCGGTGACCGGGGTGGGGTTGCCGGGGTTGCGGGCGGCGTTGGGCCGGTTGGGGGCGCGGTTGCCGGCGCCGGTGGTGGACGCGCCGGTGCGGTTGTGGGTGGATCGGTGTTTCACGGTGCGGGGTAGCGGCACGGTGGTGACGGGCACGCTCGGGGCGGGGCGGCTGCGGGTCGGTGACGAGTTGGAGGTGTCCGCGGACGGCTCGCGGGTGCGGGTGCGGGGCCTGCACCGGCTGGGTGTGGCGGGGGATGAGGTGTCGGCGGTGTCGCGGGTGGCGGTGAACCTGCGGGGGGTGGCGCGGGAGCGGGTGGCGCGGGGGGACGCGCTGGTGTCGCCGGGTGGGTTCGGTCGGGTCGATGTGGTGGACGTGCGGGTTGTCGGGGAGCCGGTGGCGGGGCTGCCGGGGTCGGTGATGCTGCATGTGGGGTCGGCGGCGGTGCCGGTGCGGGTGCGGCCGTTGGGGCGGGACACGGCGCGGTTGCGGTTGGCCCGGCCGGTGCCGTTGCGGGTGGGGGACCGGGCGGTGTTGCGGGATCCGGGGCGGCGGTCGGTGGCCGGTGGGGTGACGGTGTTGGATGTGGCGCCGCCGCCGTTGGCGCGTCGGGGTGCGGCGGCGGCGCGGGCGCGGGTGTTGGCGGGTCTGGACGGGCGGGCCGATGCGGTGGGGGAGGTGCGGCGGCGGGGGTTGGTGCGGGCGTCGGACTTGGCGCGGATGGGGGTGCCGTCGGCGGTCGCGCCGGTGGTGGGGGACTGGCTGGTGGATCCGGAGCGCTGGGCGGGGTGGGGTGCGCGGCTGGTGGCGGAGGTGTCCCGGTATGCGGGGGAGCATCCGTTGGAGCCGGGGGTGCCGGTGGAGGTGCTGCGGCAGCGGTTGGGGTTGCCGGACCGGTCGTTGGTGGAGGCGCTGGTGCTGGCTCCGCTGCGGGTGCACGGTGGTCGGGTGGGTGTGGGGCCGGTGTCGGGGTTGCCGGAGCCGGTGGTGCGGGCGGTGGACCGGTTGCGGGGGGAGTTGCGGTCGCGGCCGTTCCGGGCGCCGGAGGCGGACCGGCTTGCCGCGTTGGGCCTGGGGCCGCGGGAGGTCGGGGCGGCGGTGCGGGCGGGGGTGCTGCTGCGGTTGGCGGGGAACGTGGTGTTGTTGCCGGGGGCGGTGGAGGAGGCGGTGCGGGTGTTGGCGGGGTTGCCGCAGCCGTTCACGCTCAGTGCGGCCCGGCAGGCGTTGGACACGACCCGTCGGGTGGCGGTGCCGTTGTTGGAGTTGTTGGACAGTCGGGGTGTGACGCGCCGGTGGCCGGGGGACACGCGGTCGGTGGTGGCGCGCTGACCTGACGTCGGGTTGGTCGATTCCGGGGGTGGGCGGCCGGGGCCGGTGGTTACGGTGGGCGCATGGACCCTTCGGCGGTCTGGCGGGACCGGCTGCACCGGTGGCGGATCGAGGCGTATCGGGTTCCTGATCTGCGGTTCGCGATCGTGGCGACGAACGGGCCGACGGAGTCGGCGCCGGTGTGGTTGTTCGGGATGTCGGCGTTGGCGCGCTGGTTGATGACCCATTCGATCGAGTTGGACGACCTGGAGCGGGACTGACGGCTGCGGCGCGGACCGGAGGTTGGCGGGTGGGGGGTCTGCTGGGGCAGGTGGCGCTGGTGGTGGTGCTGGTGCTGGTCAACGCCGCGCTGGCGGGCAGCGAGATGGCGTTGGTGTCGTTGCGGGAGGGCCAGTTGCGGCGGCTGGCGCAGGCCGGTGGGCGGGGTGCCCGCCTGGCGCGGCTGGCCCGGGATCCGAACCGGTACCTGGCGACGATCCAGTTGGGTATCACCCTGGCGGGTTTCCTGGCGTCGGCTGCGGCGGCGGTGTCGTTGGCGCGTCCGCTGGTGGGTCTGTTGGGGTTTCTGGGGCGTGCGGCGGAGCCGGTGGCGGTGGTGGCGGTGACGATGGTGTTGACGTTCGTCACGCTGGTGGTGGGGGAGTTGGCGCCGAAGCGGCTGGCGATGCAGCGGGCGGAGCGGTGGGGGCTGCGGGGTGCGGTGGTGGTGGACGCGGTGGCGTGGGTGGCGCGGCCGGCGGTGTGGTTGTTGAGTGTGGCCACCGACGCGGCGGTGCGGGTGGTGGGTGGGGATCCGCGGGCACGGCGGGAGGAGGTGTCCGAGGAGGAGTTGCGGGAGATGCTGGTCAGCCAGCGTGGCCTGTCGGCGCAGCAGCGGGAGATCCTCACCGGGGCGTTCGACATCGCCGGTCGGACGGTGCGGCAGGTGCTGGTGGCCCGGCGGGATGTGACGGTGCTGCCGGGTTGCCTGTCGCCGGGGGAGGGGATGCGCCGGTTGGCGGAGGCGGGCCGGTCGCGGGCGCCGGTGGTCGGTGGGGGCGGGTTGGACGACGTGGTGGGGGTGGTGCACATCCGGGACCTGGTGGGGGCGGGTGCGTCGACGGTGGCGGGTCGGGCCCGGCCGCCGTTGCTGCTGCCGGGGTCGGTGCCGGTGTCGGAGGCGATGCGCCGGTTGCGGGTGGAGCGGGAGCGGTTGGCGTTGGTGGTCGACGAGTGGGGTGGCGTCGACGGGATCGTCACGATGGAGGACCTGTTGGAGGAGGTCGTCGGGGAGTTGTACGACGAGACGGACCGGGATGTGCGGGCGGTGGTGCGGGAACCGGACGGGGCGTTGCTGCTGCCGGGGGATTTTCCGTTGCACGACCTGCCGGACGTGGGGGTGCCGGTGGGGTTCTCGGTGTCGGGTGAGTACACGACGGTGGCGGGTCTGGTGCTCGCCGGTCTGGGTTACGTGCCCCGGGGGGTGGGGGAGACGGTGTGCCTGCCGGGGTTGACGGTGCAGGTGGTGCGGGTGGTGGATCGGGCGGTGCGGCAGGTGCGGGTGCGGCCGGCACCGGCCGGGTCGTCGGGGTGCCGCGACGGTGGCGGTCCGTCCCGGGCGGCGCCCCGCCGGGGGGCGCCGGTCGCGCCGGAGGACGCTCCGCCGGGTCGCCGCCACCCGGACGGATGACCCCCACCGTTATGTCCTTTCTGTTGGTTTTCGACGGTTTAGTGTCGGTGGGGTGAAGGACCGAGGACTGCGCACGTTCGTCACCGTGCTGACCGGCCTGGTGGTGCTCTACTTCGGCAGTGCGGGCCGGGATCCGGGCGAGGACGGCCGGGTCTCCAACGGGGTGATCGTCCTGGCGTTGGCCGCCGCGCTGCTGGTGTGGAACCTAACCAGGCCGGGCGGCTCCGCGGCCAAGTGAGCCGTCACCGGCCGGCCGCGCCTGCGCCGCCTGCCGGCCCGCGCGGTCACCGGCCGTCGGCGGCCGCCCTCGTCACCTCGGCGGCGGACTCCGCACCGAGGGCCACCCGCACCAGCGCGGAGGTGAGCCGGCCGACGTCGGCCGGGGCGACCAGCGCCGCCAGGTCCCTCGCCGACCCGGGCAGGCCCAGCCGGGCCGCGCCCGCCAGGGCCCGCCGGTCGGCGAAGGGCCGCACGTCCGCCCACACCGTCTGCACCTCCCGCAGGAAGATGTCCGCGCCGGTGGGGCCGATCCCCGGGAACGCGGTGAGCAGCCGCCGTAACCCTGCCGGGTCGCCGGCGGCGGCGTGCAGCCGCCGCAGGTCGCCCCGCCACCGGTCCAGGCACAGCCGCGCCCCGGTGCCGAGCATCGTGGCGGTCCGTTCGTCGTAGCGGCGGTAGTGGCCGCGTCCCAACGCGTCGACCCGGTCCTGCCAGGCGGCGGCCTCCATCCGCTGTGGGGTCCGCAGGCCGGCGGCGAAGAGTTCCCGGGCGGCGGCCACCGCCACCTGCGCCCGGATCCGGGTGCTCAGCAGGGTGGCCAGCACCAGCAACTGGTACAGGGCGGCGGGCTGGTCGCTCAGGCGGATCCCGGCCTGCTCGGCGTAGGTGTGCGGCTGGCGGCGCAGCAGGGTGCGCGCCACCGCGCGTTCGTCGCTCACCGGCGGGATGTACCCCCGGGGCCGCCGATCAGCCCCGCCCGGCGGGGTCGATCCGTCACCCGGCGGGGATCCCCGCCGGCCGCGGTGACCGTGGGCGGGGCGGTCGCATGGGCCCGCCGGGCCCGGGTAACCGGCCGGTGGCGGCACCCCGCCGTGTACCAGCCGACGAGTGAGGAGAACAGCCGTGTCGAACCCACAGCAGCCGGAGTTGCGGCGCAACGCCCGTAACGACGCGGTGCAGGACGCCAAGGGTCCCGGTGCGACCGGGCACCCGCAGGGCGGCCACAGCACCGGCGACCGGGGCCGACCGGTGCCGCGCGGGCAGACCTCACCGTACGGGCCGGCCGGCGAGCCGGTCGCCGACGACGAGAGCGACGCGCGGGGCTAACCCCGGCAGGGCGGCCGCAGCCGGTACCAGGTGGCGGCGGCCGCCGCCCCGTACGCCAGGTGCGGCACGATGTCGGCCAGCCAGTCGGTGCGGCTCCACCGGCGCGGGTCGGTCACGCCCACAGCGGTCATCGTCGCGTCGGACAGCACCATCACGGCCGCGCCGAGCAGCCCCACGGCCAGTGGCGGCGCCAGCAGGCGGCGGTGGGTCGCCACCGCGAACACCGCGCCGACGCCGACGCCCAGCCCGTAGCCGAGCAGCGGCCCGAGGCCGGCGCGGCGGTTGGCGGCCGGCTCACCCGTACCCAGGTCGAGGTGGGCGGTGTCGGCCAGCCGGCCGGCGGTCTCGTCCGGGGTGCTGCTGGCCGGGCGGCCCCGGACCGTCATGTCCAGGTAGCTGACCATGTTCAGCGCGGCACTGCCGACCGCGCCCGCGAGCATTCCGTCGACCGCCACGCCGGTCATCGGGGATCACCCGGTTCCCGCTCGGCCTTCGGGCCGTAGGTGCGGTCGCCGCGTACGACGCCCCGCTGTCCCCGGTCCTCCCGCAGGATCCGGTTGGCGACGTCGTTGGCCTCGTCGTCGGCGGCCCGCCCCGAGTTCTCGACCAGCTTGCGCAGTCGGGCCCGTTCCTTGTCGTACGCGTTGCTGCCCGGTCGTGGTCCCGGCATGTCTGCCGCCTCCCTGTGCGTCGTCGTGGCCGTTGGCGTACGCCGTGTACCCGCCGCGCCCCCGGCCATGCCGTCGGGGCGCGGCGGCGGACTGGCGGCGGCTGTCCGGTCACGCACGGCCGGCGCGGCCGGGAGGGGTCAGTGCGGGCCCCGGACCACGGCCACCGGGCAGTCGCTGTGGTGCAGCACCGCCTGGCTCACCGAGCCGAGCAGCAGGCCGGTCAGTTCACCCCGGCCCCGCGCGCCGACCACCAGCAGCTGCGCCCGGCGGGACGCCTCGGTCAGCGCCGCACCGGGTTTGGCATGGACCACCTGCCCGGTCACCGGCACCTGCGGGTACCGGTCGGCCAGCCCGGCCAGGGACTCGGCGAGCAGCCGCTCCTCCTCACCGCGCAGGGCCCCCTCCTGGTGCACGAGGGGTTGCATGTCGCCGGGCCCGGTGGACGCCGGATGCCGGTAGGCGTGCACGGCCAGCAACCCGGTGTCCCGCCACGCCGCCTGCTCGGCGGCGACCTGCACGGCCAGCCGGGACAGGTCGGAGCCGTCCACCCCGACGACCACCGGGCCGGTCGTCCGGTCGGTGCCCCGGGCCACCAGCACCGGGCAGTCGGCGTACGCGGCGACCTGGATCGCCACCGACCCGACCAGCAGCGAGGTGAACCCGCCCAGGCCCCGGTCGCCGACGACGACCGAGGAGGCGGTGAGGGACTCGCCCAGCAGCACCGCGGCGGCACCACCGTCGATGATCTCCCCGGTGACGGGCAGGTCCGCCACGGCGGCGCGGGCCTCGTCGACGGCCTCGTCGACGATCCGGTGGGCCTGCTGCCGCAGTCCACTGCCCGGTGGCCCGCCGGCCGGTGGGGCGCCGCTGACGTGCAGCAGCGGCCAGATGTACGCGTGCACCACGCGCAGGGGCCGCTGCCGCCGGTCGGCCTCCACGGCGGCCAGGCGCACCGCGCGCAACGCCTGCGCAGAGCCGTCCACCCCGACCACCACCGCCGCGCCGTCCGCCGAGTTCACCGCCTGGCCCCTTCCGCGCGTCGTCGGTCCCACCTGCCCGGCCCAGTATCGCGGCCGGGGCCGCCGTGCCGTGGCGATACCGGTCAGGACACCGGTCGGTACGCTGTCGGCGATCACCGTGGAGGGGACGAGACGATGGCCGAGCCGACCGCACCGAGCACCGCCAGGATGATCGACTTCTGGCTCGGCGGGAGCGACCACTTCCCGGTCGACGTGGCCGCCGCGCACGCCTTCGAGCAGGCGTACGGGCCGTGCACGCCGGTGTTCCGGTCGTTGCGGGCGTTCCTCGGCCGGGCGGTGCGGCACATCGCCGACGCCGGCGTGGACTCCTTCCTGGTCTTCGGCGCGGGCGTGCCGACGTGCGGCAACGTCCACGAGGTGGTGCCGGAGGCGACCGTCCTCTACACCGACGTGGACCCGGTGGCCGTCGAGATCGGCCAGCGGATTCTCGCCGGCCACGACCGGGTGGGTTACGGCTTCGCCGACGCCACCGCGGTCGACGGCATCGACCCGGCGCTGCGGCGGCGGTTCCTGCCCGGCTGGGGCGACCGGCCGGTGGGGCTGGTCTTCCTCGGGCTGGCCGCGTTCCTCGACGACGACACCCTGGCCCGCACCCTCGACGACCTGTACGAGGCGGTGGCGCCGGGCAGCCGGCTCGCCGTCGACTTCGACACCGAGGAGCTCGCCGGGTATCCGCAGGCCCTGGCGATGATGGGTCCGGCGTTCCGGATGCGACCGCCGGAGTCGTTCGCCCGGCTGCTGGGGCGCTGGCAGCCGACCGCCGACGGGATCGTGCCGGTGGCCCGGTGGCGTCCCGACGGCACCGGGGAGGCGGTGCCGGACGCGTTCTACGGGGCGGTGGCGGTCAAACCCGCCGGGTGACGACCGCGGGCGAGGCGCCCGCGGCGTGCTCCGTATGCTTGCTTGCCATAGAGCAACAGTTTTCGGAGGAATCCATGCCGCAGGCGCCCGCATCGGTGTCGCGCGCGTTACGCCAGGCTTCACCCGACCGGTTGGTGGAGGTCGCCGACCGGGTCATCCGCTCGTCGACCGGCGCCCTGCGAACGGACGTCTTCATCGCCGACTACCGCATCACCGGCCTGTGGCCGGTGCTCGACCCGACGCTGCCCGACGCCGGATCACTGCTCGACAGGGGCGGCGCCCAGCGGTGTTTCCGCAGTCAGCAGCCGGTGCTCGACGACGCCGGGAACGGGCGCTGCCAGCTGTGGCTGCCGCTGACGGCGTGGGGTGAGCGGCTCGGGGTGCTGCTGGTGGAGGTGGCCGGGCACCCGGACCGTGACCTGCTCGGCTGGGTCGGGGAGGTCGCCGGGGACCTGGCGGTGGCGCTGCGCGCCGCCGACCGGGAGACCGACCGGTACCGCCGGGCGCGGCGACGGGAGCGGCTGACCCTGGCCGCCGAGATGCAGTGGGACCTGCTACCCGGGCGCAGCCTCAGCCACACCGCGTTCCTCCTGGCCGGGCAGCTCGAACCGGCGTACTCCGTCGGCGGCGACCACTTCGACTGGTCGTTGGACGCCGACCGGTTGACCGTGACGGTGCTCAACGGCACGGGCAGCGGCCTGCCGGCCGCGCTGCTGACGTCGATCACCGTCAACGCGATGCGTAACGCCCGCCGTTCCGGCGGTAGCCTGGTGGAGCAGGCCGAGCTGGCCTCCGACACGATCTTCTACCAGCATCGGGGCGGCCGGCACGTGGCCACCCTGCTGCTGGAGGTGGACGTGCCCTCCGGGCGGGTACGGGCCGTCGACGCCGGGTCGCCGCACCTGCTGCGGGCCCGGGCCGGCGCGGTGCAGCGGATCCCGCTGGACCAGCAGATGCCGCTGGGCATGTTCCCCGACACCCGCTACGAGGTGCAGGAGTTCGACCTGGAACCGGGGGACCGGCTGTTCGCGGTCAGCGACGGGGTCTACGCGGCCGACCCGACCGGCACCGAGTCGTACGGGCGGCGGGCGATGGCGCGGGCCATGCGATCGACACGGCTGCAACCGGCGGCCGAGGCGGTTGGTACGGTGATGCGCGAACTGCACGCCTACCACGCTGACGCCGATCTGCGCGATGATGCGGTGGTCGTGTGCCTCGACTGGCGGGGAATACCGCGCCGGGACGGGCGGGAGCAGTAGCCGTACGTCCGGGGACGACCCGGTCGGGACAATCGCAGGGGACATCGGGTGGAGCGACCTCCGAATCTGGCCGCGGCGGTCGAGGCTGCGGCCGGGGCTCTCGTCGGTGTGCTGGAGTCGGCCGCGTCCCGGCACAGTGTGTCGGTGCCACCGACCCAGCTCCGTGTGCTGTCCATCATCACCGAACGGCCGGGCACCAACGTCAACCGGTTGGCCGAGCTGCTGGACGTCGTACCGTCGTCGGCGAGTCGGCTCTGCGACCGGCTGGAGGCGACCGGGCTGGTGCGTCGGGCGGCCGACCCCCGGGACCGCCGTGAGGTCCACCTGGTGCCCACCGCCGCGGCGGAGAACCTGCTGCGGGAGATCAAGGAGCGCCGGCACCGGGCGGTGCAGGCGGTGCTGGACCGGATGCCGAACCGGGCGCAGCACGAGCTGCTGCTGGCCCTGCTGGCGTTCGGGCACGCCGCGGCCCTCGGCGAGCCGGTCCCCGCGCAGCGTGACAAGGCCGCCCGTACGGCCTGAGGCGGCACCGGGCCACCCTGTCATCCTAGGACGGTCTACGGGGTGTGCCGTCTGCCCCGCCCGGTGGGTACCGACCACACCCCGCTCCAACGACCGGTGCCACAGCCAGGAGACGGGGGCCGGCTATAGTGGCACCGCGAATCGACGGCCCATGATCACCACGATCACGGGTCGGGGTTCGCGTCAGCGCCCCGACCCGGGGCAGAGGGTGCCGGCGACCGCCGGCCCGGCAGCGCGCACGTCCCTCCGAACCGCCCCGACCACCGGCCGGGCGTCGGACCGTGTCGCGGAGGGAGGTTCGGTGTCGCGTCGGCAGGCTCGGGCAGGGCACGCCCAGCCGTCCGGGGACACCGTCGACCGGGCGGCGGACGCGGGCTCGCGGGTGTGGACCCTGCCGAACCTGATCAGCTTCGTCCGGCTGCTCGGGGTGCCGCTCTTCCTCTACCTGTTCCTCACCGTCGAGGCCGACGTCGCCGCGATCGTGGTGCTGGCCATCGGCGGCACCACCGACTGGGTCGACGGGTGGGTGGCCCGCCGGCTGCGTCAGGTGAGCCGGCTCGGGGAGCTGCTCGACCCGTTCGCCGACCGCCTCTACATTCTCGCCACCCTGCTCGCGTTCACCGCCCGCGAGGTGGTGCCGTGGCAGTTCACCGCCGCGCTGCTCGGCCGGGAGCTGCTGCTGCTCGGTGCCCTCGCGGTGCTGCGCCGCCACGGCTACGGCCCGCCGCCGGTGCACTACGTGGGCAAGACGGCCACGTTCGTGCTGCTGGCGGCCTTCCCGATCCTGCTGCTGGCCGCGACCACCCCGGCCGTGGCGACGGCCGCCGCGGCGATCGGCTGGGGTCTGGCCTGGTGGGGGCTGGTGCTCTACTGGGTGGCCGGGGTGTTCTACGTGGTGCAGGCCGGTCAGCTGGTGCGGCGGAGCGGCGGAGCGGCGGCATGACCGACAACAGCCCCCGCGGTGGTCGCGGTGAGCGGGTCTACGCGCCGGACTTCCTCACCGAGCTGTTCCAGAACCCGCTCGACCAGGGTTACGCCGACGCGGCGCAGCGCCGTCGGGTGGATCCGCCGTCACCGGCCCGGGTGCGGTCGGGTCGGGTGGTCAGCGCGGTGGTGCTGCTGGCGCTGGGGTTCCTGTTCGCGGTGGCGTACCGGCAGACCGTGGCGGAGGAGCCGGACCGCAGCCAGGCCCGCTCGGGGCTGGTGAGCCAGATCCGGGAGCGGCAGGAGGAGACCGACCGGTTGACCCGCCGTGCCGAGCAGTTGCGCGAGGACGTCGCCCGGCAGCGGGACGCGGCGTTGACCCGCAGTGCCGCCGCCCGGCTGCGGGACCTGGAGGCGATGACCGGGCTGGGCCGGGTCCGCGGCGACGGGGTGGTGGTGCAGCTCGCCGACGCCTCCGGCAACCAGGACGCGGTCACCGGAGCAGGTGGTCCCGGCCCGGGGCGGGTGCTGTACCGGGACCTGCAACTGGTCGCGAACGCGTTGTGGGCGGCGGGCGCGGAGGCGATCGCGGTGAACGACCAGCGGCTGACCTCGACGTCGACGATCCGGTCGGCCGGCGAGGCGATCCTGGTGGACTTCCGTCCGGTGACCGGCCCGTACCGGGTGTCGGCGATCGGCCCGGACGGGATGCGCCGTCGGTTCGAGGCGAGTACGGCCGCGGCGCTGCTGCGGCGGGTCGCCGACCAGACCGGGCTGTCGTTCGGGTCGCGGGAGGCCGAGGACCTGACGTTGCCGGAGGCGGCCACCGACTCGCAGTTGCGCTACGCCAGTCCGCCGCCGCCGGAGTCCCCGCAGCCGTCCCCGTCGTCCCCGGCGGCGGGCTCGTCCAGTGTTCCCCGGCCGTCCGGGTCGGGAACGTCGTCTCCCAGCCCCTCCGGAGGTGGCCGATGATCGCGGTGCTGGCACTGATCGCCGGTGTGGTGCTCGGGGTGTACCTGGACCCCACCGTTCCCGCCGGCTTGCAGCCGTACCTGCCGATCGCCGTGGTCGCGGCGTTGGACGCGGTCTTCGGCGGGGTACGCGCGAAGCTGGACCGGATCTTCGACGACAAGCAGTTCGTGGTGTCGTTCATCTCCAACGTGCTGGTCGCCGGGCTGATCGTGTACCTGGGTGACCAGTTGGGGGTGGGCGGGCAGCTGTCCACGGGTGTGGTGGTCGTGCTGGGGGTGCGGATCTTCGGGAACGTGGCGGCGATCCGCCGGCACCTGTTCCGGGCGTAGGTTGGTGGGCGATGAGCGACGAGCAGAGTGGTACCGGTACCGGGTGGCCCGAGCGGACCGCACCGTCGAGCCCCACCGGTCCGGCGGCGGAGCCGGATCCGCGTCCCGACGCCCCCGACCCGGACGGGACCGCGCCCCTGCGGGTCGACCCGCAGGCGGGGGAGGCCCCCGCCGACGGTGAGCGCCCCGACGGCGCCGAGGTCACCGTCGACCTGAGCCGGTCGGTGGTGGCCGGTGGCGCACCGGCGGCCACGCCGGTGAAGCGGATGACGTCGGCGTCGGTGATGATCGCCGTCCTGCTGGCCCTGCTGGGGTTCACCCTGGTGGTGCAGCTGAAGACCACGTCGACGGATCCGACCCTGTCGGCGGCCCGGCAGGAGGACCTGGTGCGGATCCTCTCCGACCTGGACGCCCGGGAGAACCGGCTGCGGCAGGACATCGCCGAGTTGGAGGAGAGCCAGCGGCAGCTGGCCTCGGGCGCACAGGGGCGCGAGGCGGCGCTGGAGGAGGCCGCGCGGCGCGCCGACGAGCTGGGGATCCTGGCGGGTACGTTGCCGGCGACCGGGCCGGGGCTGACGATCCGGATCAGCGGTGGCGGCCGGTCGGTGCCGGCGAGTCGGATCCTCGACGCGGTGCAGGAGTTGCGGGGCGCGGGCGCGGAGGCGATGCAGATCGCCGGTGGGGTCGGTTCGCCGGTGCGGATCATCGCGTCGACGTACTTCCTGGACGGCGAGGGCGGTGGCCTGGTGGTCGACGGCCGTCGGATGACCGGGCCGTATTCGATCACGGTGATCGGTGACCCGGCGACGATGCGAACCGCCTTGAACATTCCCGGCGGGGTGGCCGCATCGATCAAGGGTGACGGCGGTAACGTGAGCTTCGAGGATCGTGAGGTTGCCGAGGTTTCGGCGCTGCACGAGCCGATCACGTTGGAACACGCCCGTCCGGTCTCCTGACCGGTGGGCGGCGCCGGGACGCAACCCCGGCGCGCGTTTGGTCAGTACGAGGACGAAGGACGCGTCTGGTGATTCCTGAGGACCTGCGATACACCGCCGAGCACGAGTGGGTGGCGGGTGACGGTAGCGGCCCGGTGCGGGTCGGCATCACCCACTACGCCCAGGACGCGTTGGGTGACATCGTGTACGTCCAGTTGCCGGACGAGGGTGCGGTGGTGGCGGCCGGTGAGCCGCTGGGCGAGATCGAGTCGACCAAGAGCGTGTCGGAGATCTACGCTCCGGTGAGCGGGACGGTGGCGGCGCGCAACGAGGCGCTCGGCGACACGCCCGAGGTGATCAACACTGACCCGTACGGTGCGGGTTGGTTGTTGGAGATCCGGCCGGACGATCCGGGTGTGGTGGCGGGTCTGCTGACTCCGGCCGCCTACCAGGATCTCATCGGGGGCTGATTCCTCCGGTCCGGATCGCGGTGTCTCCGCGCGTCCGGTTGCCCTGCATTTCGGCGCTGGCTAGGCTCGCCCAGTCGACCGAGAAACCAAATAGTTGCGCGTCGTGGAAAATTGCCTTCCCGGGCCCGGGGAGCCAGCCGCCGGGTGTTTCTCAGCCCGGCGGCCAAGACCGGTCTTTACCCGACGCCGACCGAACAGATCCGTGAGGTGGTCCCATGACGCGCCCAGACGACGAGTTCCCCCCGCTCGACGTCACGTCGACGCTCAATCTCGGTTCGCTCGACGAGGTTCTCGAGGGTCCGGACACCGACGTGGTGCCGAGCCGGATGTCCGGTTCGCTGCCGCCGGGTATGGCGTTGCTGGTGGTCCGTCGCGGCCCGAACGCCGGTGCCCGCTTCTTGCTGGACCATGACGTGACGACAAGTGGCCGGCACCCGGACAGCGACATCTTCCTCGACGACGTCACGGTGTCCCGGCGGCATGCCGAGTTCCACCGCGACAGCGGCACGTTCACCGTGCGGGACGTGGGAAGTCTGAACGGCACGTACGTCAACCGGGAGCGGGTGGAGGCGGCGACGCTGAGCAACGGTGACGAGGTGCAGATCGGTAAGTTCCGGGTCGTGTTCATCGCCGGTCCGCGCCCGGAGGAGGAGGCCGGCCGGGGGTGAACGAGCCTGCGGCCTCCATGCCGCCCGGGGCGGCCCGGTCCCAACCGCTGATGAGCATCGGCGAGGTGCTGGCCCAGTTGCGGGTGGAGTTTCCGGACACCACGATTTCGAAGCTGCGGTTCCTCGAGGCCGAGGGCCTGGTGGAGCCGCAGCGCACACCGGCGGGTTACCGGAAGTACAGCTGGGACGACGTGGCCCGGCTGCGGTTCGTGCTGGCGGCTCAGCGGGATCAGTACCTGCCGTTGCGGGTGATCCGTGAGCAGTTGGCCGAGTGGGACTCCTCGCCGGATGGTGCGGGCCGGCCGCGACCGACGTTGGTCGCGGTGGGCCCGGGCGGTGAGGTACCCGGTCGCGCGCCGGCGGAGCCTGATCCGGTCGAGTCGGCGTCGGTGCGGCTGAGCCGGACGGACCTGGTGGCCCGTAGCGGGATCGAGGAGTCCACCCTGGGTGAGCTGGAACGGCTCGGGGTGGTGGTGTCGAGTCCGCCGGGCTGGTACGACGGTGACGCCCTGGTCATCGCGAAGGCGGTGGCGGGTCTGGCGGCGTACGGGCTGGAGCCTCGGCACCTGCGGGCCTTCCGGACGGCGGCGGACCGGGAGGCGGGACTGTTCGCGCAGTTGCTGCTGCCGTTGGCGCGGCAGAGCGACCCGGCGGCGCGGGCCCGGGCGGCGGAGACCGCCCGGGAGCTGGTGGCGTTGTCGCAGCAGTTGCACGCGGCGTTGGTGCGGGTGGGGTTGCGGTCGACGTTGGGTCGCTGAGACGGCGGCGGAGATCTGCTCCAGGGAGCGTGCCGTAGGCTTCCTGGGGTAATCCCTCCCGGCGCGGGTGCGGCGGGCGTGGTGCGCGCGGGACGGTCGTCTCGGGGTCCGTGTACCGTGCAGGGAAGGGCGCGGTGCGGCGTAGGTGACAACGACACGGAGGCGGCGGTGCGCGAGCTGAGCGTGGTCGGAGTTCGGGTGGAGCTGCCCACCAATCAGCCGATCGTCCTGCTCAGGGAGGTTGAGGGGGACCGCTATCTGCCGATCTGGATCGGCGCGGTCGAGGCGACGGCGATCGCCTACGAGCAGCAGGGTGTGAAGACGGCCCGGCCGTTGACGCACGACCTGCTGCGGGACGTGTTGACGGCGTTGAAGGCGCCGTTGCGGGCGGTGGAGATCACCGAGCTGAAGGAGAACGTCTTCTACGCCGACCTGCTGATCGGGGACGGGGTGCGGGTGTCGGCGCGGCCGAGTGATTCGATCGCGTTGGCGTTGCGGGTCGGGGCGCCGATTCGTTGTGCCGAGCAGGTCCTCAGCGAGGCGGGGATCGTGATTCCCGACGAGCAGGAGGACGAGGTGGAGAAGTTCCGGGAGTTCCTGGAGCAGGTCCGTCCGGAGGACTTCGCCGGCTGAGCCGGTGCCCGGGGTCGCCGGGCCTGACGGCTGTGAGGTTGCCTGTCGTCACGTTCGGTGATATGTGGTGATCGTTCGGCGTGTCGCGACGGTGCCTGCCCGGTAACTCCTGAACCCCGCTATAAGGTTGCCGTGTCGAGGGGTGCACGTCCCACACGACGTGTCACCGCACGGGCGGGGAGGTTGTCGGGATGCACGGGCCGCGAGATCCAGATCCGGGTACGGCGCCGCAGGGCCTCGGTGAGGTGTCGCCGCCGCTGGCGACGGAGGGTGACGACTCGGTGGGTTACCGGGGCGTGACGGCGTGTGCGGCGGTGGGTATCAGCTACCGGCAGCTGGACTACTGGGCCCGTACGGCGCTGGTGGTGCCGAGCGTGCGGGACGCTTCGGGCTCGGGGACCCAGCGGCTCTACTCGTTCCGCGACCTGGTGGTGTTGAAGGTTGTGAAGCGGTTGTTGGACGCCGGGGTGTCCCTGCAGAACATTCGCAAGGCGATCGAGGCGTTGCGTTCGCGGGGTGTCGGTGACCTGGCCGGTATCACGTTGATCTCCGATGGGACGACGGTGTACGAATGCCGTTCCCCGGAGGAGGTGGTCGACCTGTTGCAGGGCGGCCAGGGGGTGTTCGGCATCGCGATCGGTGGTGCGTTCAAGGAGATCCAGGGTTCGCTGTCGCATCTGCCGGCGGAGCCGGCCGTGCCGGGCACGGAGGAGCCGACGGAGCCGGCCGTGGGTGACGAGCTGGCGGCGCGACGGGCCCGGCGTCGGGCGGGTTGAGTCCGCCGGGTCACCGCCGTCGGTGACGGCCGGGGCACGGGAGGCCGACAGGCCGGGCGCGAGTCGTCCACGAGGACACGCTATGGTCCGTCACACGGTCAGTCGGTGTAGCCCGAAAGGGCCACGCCGGTTGGCCGTGTGTTGGTCCGCGCTGTCCTTTGCGCGGTTCCCCTCCCTTCTTGGAAGGATTGACCGTGACGGTTACCGAGCAGTCCATTCCCTCGTACTACGACCGCATCGGCGGCGCGGCTGCCGTGAAGGCGGCCGTCGATGTGTTCTACGGTCGGGTACTCGCCGATCCGGAACTGGCGGGTTACTTCACCGACATCGACATGGTCGGTCAGCGTCGCCACCTGGCATTGATGCTGACCGTGGTGCTCGGGGGTCCGAACGAGTACGCCGGCCGGGGGCTGGCCGAGGCGCACCAGCCGCTGGGCATCCCCGACGCGCACTACGACCTGGTCGGCGCGCACCTGCTGGCCACGTTGACGCAGCTGGGTGTGCCGGCGGACGTGCAGGACCACGTACGGGCGGTGTTGGGTCAGGTGCGTGACCAGGTGGTGACCAGCGGCCGTCCGGGCGTCTGAACGTGGACGCCGCACGGCTCAGGACGAGTTGGAACCTGGTCGCCGCGCACGGTGACCAGGTTCCGCTCTACTTCTACTCGGCGCTGTTCCTGTCCCACCCGGAGATCCGGCAGATGTTCCCGACGAACATGGCCGGCCAGCGGGACCGGTTGGTGACCGCGTTGGGGCACATCGTCTCGCAGGTGGACCAGGTGGACCGGTTGACCGGGTTCCTGCGGGACCTCGGCGCGGACCACCGGAAGTTCGCGGTACGCCCGGAGCACTATCCGGCGGTGGGTGAGGCGTTGCTGGCCACCCTGCGGCACTTCCTCGGCGACCAGTGGACCGAGGACCTGGCCCGGGACTGGGCGGACGCGTACCAACTGGTGTCCCGGGTGATGATCGAGGCGGCCCAGGCGGCGGAGCAGGTCAACCCGCCGTGGTGGGTGGCGGAGATCGTCGGGCACGAACGGCGGACCTTCGACGTGGCGGTGCTGACGCTGCGTCCGCAGTACCTGCTGCCGTTCACGCCGGGCCAGTCGATCGGGGTGTCGCACCCGGCGGTGCGGGCCTGGCGCTACTACTCCCCGGCGAACGCGCCCCGCCCGGACGGCACCATCGAGCTGCACGTACGGGCCGCTGCGGGCGGGGCGGTCAGTTCCCGGCTGGTGTACGGGTGCGCGGCGGGTGACCAGATCCACCTGGCGGCCCCGGTGGGGGACCGGTTGACGCTCTGGCCGGCGGGTGGAGCCGACCTGCTGCTCCTGGCCTCCGGTACCGGCTGGGCGCCGGTGAAGGCCCTGGTGGAGCAGGTGGCGGCGGAGGGCTCCCGCCGGCGGGTGGACCTGTACGTGGGGGCACGGTCGAGGCTGGAGTTCTACGACACCGACGCGGTCGACAAGCTCGCCGCGGCGTACCCCTGGTTGACGGTGACGTCCGTGGTGGGGATCGACCCGCGCCGGCCGGGGGAGGTGACGTACCCGGTGGACCGGGCGCTGGCCGACGGTGACTGGCGGTCCCGGCACGTGTACGTGTGTGGTTCGGACGAGATGGTGGGGCGTACGGTGCAGACCCTGTCACGGGCCGGCTACCACGCCGGCCAGGTGCACCACGAGGGGCTGGGCCGGCACTGGTACGGCCCGGCGTGGCGCACGGCGGTGGAGTCGTCGCCCCAGGACGATTCCGGAGGTGCCCGGTGAACACGACCCCGATCGGCAGGTACGAGCCGGTGCCGGTGCCGGTGAGCGGACCGCAGGTGCGGTTGACGGCGGACCGGGTCCGGCGGTGGGAGTTCACGACGGCGTCGTTCACCCGCCGGGGCTACGACCATCAGGACGTGGACCGGTTCCGGGTGCAGGTCGCCGACGAGTTGGACCTGCTGGCCGCGCAGGTCGCGCACCTGCGCGCGGAGAACGAGCGGCTCACCGACCGGGTGGAGTTGCACCGGCACGGGGTGATCCCGAGCGCCGGGGCGGCGGGGGCGACCCCGGCGGCGAAGGAGGTGAACCTGCTCTCCGCCGCGCAGCGCGAGGCGGAGCAGATCATCGCCCAGGCGCACGACTACGCCCGGCGGGTCGCCGAGTACGCGCGTATGCAGTACGAGAGTTACGTGCAGGCCGCGGCGGAGGAGGCCCGGCAGGAGGCGGAGCGGGCGGTGCAGGACTACCGCCGGGCCGCCGGGTCGGAGTTCGACGACTCGGTGGCCACCCGGGAGGCGTTGCGCATCTACGGCGAGATGATGATCTCGCACATGCAGGCGGCGGCCCGCCAGCTCGACGACGGCAGCGCCCAGTTGGCGCGGACGATGGACCGGCTGGTGGGTGCGGCCGGTGCCGGGCCGGCGGTGGCCGCCGCGGGGGCAGCCCCGGCGCTGCCCCGGCAGCAGCCGCCGCCACCCGCGCCGCGCTGAGGCGCGGGGGTCGGTCCGGACGCGGGCCGACCCCCGGGCGACCCGTTGTCGCCGTGGGCGCGGCGGCTGAGGCAGCATGGACGGGTGACGGAGCGGGTCGACGCGGTGGCGGAGCTGGTCGCCGCCGGTGGTGTGGTGGTGCTCAGCGGCGCGGGGCTGTCCACCGAGTCGGGTATCCCGGACTACCGGGGGCCCAGCGGGGTGGCGCGCCGGCACACCCCGATGACGTACCAGACGTTCACCGGTGACGCCGCCGCGCGGCGACGCTACTGGGCGCGCAGTCACCTGGGGTGGCGGTTGGTGGCGAGGGCCGCGCCGAACGCCGGGCACCGGGCGGTGGCCCGGTTGCAGCACGCCGGCCTGGTGGACGCGGTGATCACCCAGAACGTCGACGGCCTGCACACCGCGGCGGGTAGTACCCGGGTGGTGGAGCTGCACGGCCGTCTCGACGAGGTGGTCTGCCTGGACTGCGGGAACCTCACCTCCCGGGAGGAACTGGACCGGCGGCTGCGCGAGGCGAACCCCGGATTCGACGTGACGGTCACGGCGGTCAACCCGGACGGTGACGTGGACCTGCCCGACGAGGCGGTGGCCGCGTTCCGGGTGGTGGACTGCGGGTTCTGCCGTACCGGGCTGCTCAAGCCGGACGTGGTGTTCTTCGGTGAGACGGTGCCGGCGTCGCGGGTGGCCCGCTGTTTCGACCTGGTGGAGCGGGCGCGGCTGCTGCTGGTGCTCGGGTCGTCGTTGACGGTGATGTCGGGTCGCCGGTTCGTGGTGCGGGCGGCGAAACGGGACGTTCCGGTGGTGATCGTCAACCAGGGGCCCACCCGGGGCGACGGGTACGCGGCGGTGACGGTCGACGCCCCGTTGGGGCGGTTCCTGCCCACCCTGGCCGACCGGGTGGTGGCCGCGCCGGCCGACGTGTCCTCCTGACGGGGTACGCCCCGCCGGCCGCTGGTAGCGTGGACCTTGCCGGTACCACCCACGGGGGAGAGACCGCGCGGGCATCCGTCCCGCCGCGGCGCCGAAGGGGCAACCCCTCCCCGGAACCTCTCAGGCAGAAGGACCTCGTGGGCAGGCACTGTGGAGCGCTGTCCGGGCGCGACAGAGGGGGAGGCCGATCTGAGTCGACCTGGCCCCCGGGAGCGCAGCCCATGACCGTAGAGCAGTTCGCCGCCCGTCACATCGGTCCCGATCCGGACAGTGAGCGCCGGATGTTGGAGACGGTGGGATACGGCTCCGTCGATGAGTTGATGGACGCGGCGATCCCCGAGGTGATCCGCTGGCACGGCACCCTGGACCTGCCGGCCCCGGCCACCGAGCGGGAGGCGATCGCCGAGCTGCGGGCCCTCGCCGCGCGGAACACCGTCGCGGTGTCGATGATCGGGCTGGGCTACCACGGCACGCACACCCCGGCGGTGATCCGCCGTAACGTGCTGGAGAACCCGGCCTGGTACACCGCCTACACCCCGTACCAGCCGGAGATCAGCCAGGGCCGTCTGGAGGCGCTGCTGAACTTCCAGACCATGGTGACCGACCTGACGGGCCTGGCCACCGCGAACGCCTCGATGCTCGACGAGGGCACCGCCGCGGCGGAGGCGATGACCCTCGCGCGCCGCGCCACGAAGACGAAGAGCAACGTGTACGTGGTCGACGCGGACACCCTGCCGCAGACCATCGCGGTGATCGCCGGGCGGGCCGAGCCGCTCGGCATCGAGGTGCGGGTGCTCGACGTGGAGCGCGACGAGCTGCCGGCGGAGTTCTTCGGCCTGCACCTGCAGTACCCGGGGGCGTCCGGCGCGGTGCGCGACCACGCCCCTGTGGTGGCGGCGGCGCACGCCGCGGGTGCGCTGGTGACGGTGGCCGCGGACCTGCTGGCGTTGACGGTGCTGCGTCCGCCGGGGGAGATCGGCGCGGACATCGCCGCCGGCACCACCCAGCGGTTCGGGGTGCCGATGGGCTTCGGTGGCCCGCATGCCGGCTACCTGGCGGTCCGTTCCGGGCTGGAGCGGATGCTGCCGGGCCGCCTCGTCGGGGTGTCCCGCGACGCCGACGGCAACCCGGCGTACCGGCTGGCGTTGCAGACCCGCGAGCAGCACATCCGCCGGGAGAAGGCGACCAGCAACATCTGCACCGCGCAGGTGCTGCTGGCGGTGATGGCCGGCATGTACGCCGTCTACCACGGCCCGGACGGGCTGCGGGAGATCGCGTCGCGGACCCACGGCATGGCGGCGCGGCTGGCGACCGGGCTGCGCGCCGGCGGGGTGGCCGTCGCGGACGTGCCGTTCTTCGACACGGTGTGCGCACACGTGCCGGGTCGGGCCGCCGAGGTGGTCGACGCGGCCGCCGCGCGGGGGGTGAACCTGCGGCTGGTCGACGCCGACCGGGTGGGTGTCTCCTGCGACGAGACGACCACCGTCGCGCACCTGGAGGCGGTGTGGGCGGCGTTCGGGGTGGAGCCGGTGACCGGCACGGTGGACACGGCGCTGCCGGCCGCCCTGGCGCGTACCGGGGACATCCTCACCCACCCGGTGTTCCGCCGCCACCACTCGGAGACGGCGATGCTGCGTTACCTGCGCCGGCTCGCGGACTTCGACTACGCCCTGGACCGGGGCATGATCCCGCTGGGGTCGTGCACGATGAAGCTGAACGCCACCACCGAGATGGAACCGGTGAGCTGGCCGGAGTTCGCCCACCTGCACCCGTTCGCGCCGGCCCCGCAGACCGCCGGTTACCGCGACCTGGTCGGCCAGCTGGAGGGGTGGCTGGCGGAGGTGACCGGTTACGACGCGGTCAGCGTGCAGCCCAACGCCGGTTCGCAGGGGGAGCTGGCGGGGCTGCTGGCGATCCGCTCGTACCACCGCGGACGGGGTGAGGCGCACCGGGACGTGTGTCTGATCCCGTCGTCGGCGCACGGCACGAACGCGGCGAGCGCGGTGATGGCCGGGATGCGGGTGGTGGTGGTCGGCTGTGACGCCGACGGCAACGTGGACCTGGTCGACCTCGACGCGAAGATCGACAAGCACCGCGACGCGCTCGCGGCGATCATGGTGACGTACCCGTCGACGCACGGCGTGTACGAGACGGGCATCGCGCAGCTGTGCGCGAAGGTCCACGATGCCGGTGGCCAGGTGTACGTGGACGGGGCGAACCTCAACGCCCTGGTCGGCTACGCCAAGCCGGGCCGGTTCGGGGCGGACGTGTCACACCTCAACCTGCACAAGACGTTCTGCATTCCGCACGGCGGGGGCGGCCCGGGGGTGGGTCCGGTGGCGGTGCGGGCGCACCTGGCGCCGTTCCTGCCGGGTGACCCGGTCGGTGGGCACGACGCCGACCGGCCGGCGGTGTCGGCGGCCCGCTACGGGTCGGCGGGGATCCTGCCGATCCCGTGGGCCTACCTGCGGATGATGGGCGCCGAGGGCCTGGCCCGGGCGACCGGGGTGGCGGTGTTGGCGGCGAACTACGTGGCGGCGCGGCTGCGCGCCCACTACCCGGTGCTGTACGCCGGCAACAAGGGCCTGGTGGCGCACGAGTGCATCCTGGACCTGCGGCCGTTGACGAAGGCGACCGGGGTGAGCGTGGACGACGTCGCCAAGCGGCTGATCGACTACGGGTTCCACGCGCCGACGATGTCGTTCCCGGTGGCCGGGACGCTGATGGTGGAGCCGACCGAGAGTGAGGACCTGGCCGAGTTGGACCGCTTCTGCGACGCGATGATCGCTATCCGGGCGGAGATCGACCGGGTGGGGTCGGGGGAGTGGCCGGCGGGGGACAACCCGCTGTCGAACGCCCCGCACACCGCGGCGATGGTGTCGGCGGACGAGTGGCCGCACCCGTATCCGCGGTCGGTGGGCGCGTACCCGGCCGGTGTGGACCGGGTGGGGCGGTACTGGCCGCCGGTGCGGCGTGTCGACGGCGCGTACGGCGACCGGAACCTGGTGTGTTCGTGTCCGGCGCCGGAGGCGTTCGCCGAGTGAGTCGGGCTGCGCCGGGGCGGCGGCACTGCCGCCCCGGCCGGCACGGCGCGCGTACCGGGGTCTAGCCTGGACCAGCGCGGACACCGCCGGGCGGCGGACGCGGCGCCGCCGTCAGGCGGCGAGCGCGTGGCGGGCGGGCCCGCGGTGCGGGGCGATCGTACGGCCGTCGGGGAGCAGTTCCCCGGTGTCCTCGAACACGATCACCCCGTTGCAGAGCAGGCTCCAGCCCTGCTCGGGGAAGCAGGCGATGATCCGGGCGGCTTCCCGGTCGGTGGCCTCAGCGGAGGGGCAGGTTGGTTGATGCTGGCACATCGGGTTCTCCGGACTGTGGGGGCACTGTGTCATGGTTCACATGACCAGAGCACGCACAGTACCAAGCGGAAGTTCACGACATCGAGCAGCTGTACGCAGAGTTGCCCGGAAATCCCCTGAACGGATGATCCCCCATGGCCTGGACGGCGTGGAAACGCTCTCGCGGCACGTGAACAACCCACCGGCCGCCCCATCCACCTGCCGGCACACCCTCGCCGAACACGCCCGCCTCGAATGGCGCCCCACCGACGGCGGCGACCCCGCCGCCATCATCGAAGACTTCCTCACCGCCCACGGCCTGCCCGTGGCCGACCTGACCCGCCCCGCCCGCCACGACCCCACCGGCGTCTGCGGCGCCTCCCTCTACGTCTCCGCCGCCGCCGGCGCCCGGATGGTCGGCGCCCCGACCGGCCCACCCACCCCCGTGCCCGCGCTGCCCGACGTCGCCGTCGTCGTCCACGCCCACACCGACCGGCCCGCCCCGCCGCCACCCGCGCCCCGGCCGTGGCGGCTCGGCCCGTGGGAACCCAGCTGGACCCCCGACGAGCACGTCGCCGCCGTCGACACGGTCCGCGCCGCCATCGCCCGCGGCGACGTTTACCAGGTCAACCTGGTCGGCCACGCCGCCGCCGACTACACCGGCGACCCCCTGCCGGCGCTCGCCCGCCTCGGCGCCCTCCCCGGCGCCCGCTACGGCGGCACCCTGCACGGCCCCGGCTGGGCACTCGGCTGCGCCTCCCCGGAGACCCTCGTCGAGGTCACCGCCGGGCGGATCCTCACCCGCCCCATCAAGGGCACCCGACCCGCCACCGACCAGGGCCGCCGGGAACTGCTCGCCTCCGCCAAGGAACGCGCCGAACACGTCATGATCGTCGACCTGGAACGCAACGACCTGGCCCGCGTCGCCCGCACCGGCAGCGTCCGCGTCGACGAGCTCTTCGCCGTTCGCCGCTGGTGCGACCTGTGGCAGGCCGAGTCCACGGTCTCCGCCGTCGCCGCCGACGGCCTCGCCCTGGCCGACCTGCTGCGCGCCGTCTGCCCCGGCGGCTCGGTCACCGGCGCCCCGAAACTCGCCGCGCTGGCCGAGATCGCCGCCTGTGAACCCGTCGGCCGGGGCGCGGGTATGGGCGCCCTCGGCTGGGTCGGCCCCGGGCACGTCGACCTCGGCCTGACCATCCGCACCGCCGCCGCCGACCCCCACCGGATGCACCTGTGGGCCGGTGGGGGCATCACCTGGGACAGCGACCCGCACGCCGAGGTCGTCGAAGCCGCCGCGAAGGCCGCCCCGCTGCGCGCCGCCCTGGCCCGCCCCTGAGCGTCCGTCCCCCGCCACCGCCGGGCGACCCGGCGGACCGGGGTCGGCTCAGCAGACGGCGGCGAACTCGTCCAACGCGGCGGTCACCGCCCCGGCCATGTCGGGCCCGCGGGAACCGTGCCCGTCCGCGTCGAGCAGCACCAGCCGGGCGTCCGGCCACGCCTGCGCGAGCTGCCACGGCCCGTCGACGGGGCTGCTGATGTCGAGGCGGCCGTGCACCAGCACCCCGGGGATCCCGGCCAGCCGGTGCGCGCCGCGCAGCAGTTCCCCGTTGTCGAGGAAACAGCCGTGCCGCCAGTAGTGGGTGACCAGCCGGGCGAACACCATCCGGAACTCCGGGTCGGCGTACCGCTCGTCGGGGCGGTACCCGGGAACGGTGGCCACATGAATGTCCTCCCACGCACACCAGTCGCGGGCGGCCCGCTCCCGTACGGCCGGGTCGGGGTCGACCAGCAGCCGGGCGTACGCGTCGGCGAGACAACCGTCCCGGTCGGCGGGCGGCACCCCGTCGCGGAACCGCGCCCACTCGGCCGGGAACACCCGACCCATGTCCCGCAGGATCCACTCCACGTCCCGGCGGGTGCCCAGGGTGACGCTGAACAGCACCAGCTCCGACACCCGCGACGGGTGCCGCTGCGCGTACGCCAGGGCCAGGCTGCTGCCCCACGACGCGCCGAGCACCAGCCACCGGTCCACACCCAGGTGCTCCCGCAGGCGCTCCACGTCGGCCACCAGGTGGCCGGTGGTGTTGGTGGACAGGTCCACCGTCGGATCACCGGCGTTGGGGGTGCTGCGCCCGCAGCCCCGCTGGTCGAGGAACACGATCCGGTACCGGGCCGGGTCGAACACCCGCGCCCAGCCCGGCTCGCACCCCGACCCGGGACCGCCGTGCAGCACCACCGCCGGTTTGCCGTCCGGGTTCCCACCGACCTGCCAGAACACCCGGTGCCCGTCGCCGACGTCGAGCATCCCCTCGGCGTGTGCCTGCATCGTCGGGTACATGGGCGGCTCCTCCGGTCTCGTCACAGCAACGGCAACCGACCATGCTCGCCGGACCGGCCGCCACCCGGCGACCGGTTTTTTCTCAGCCGCCACCGAGTAGCGTCGGCCGGACCGTACGGCCCGATCCGCCACGTACGGTGACCGCCGGCGGTCACGGCGGGCCACACCAGACCCCGGGCGGCCAGGTGCAGGGCCTCCCGGGCGGCGCCCGCCCAGAACACCGCCGCCGGATGCGCGCCGGCCGGCACCGCCAGCAGCGGCCCGACCGCCTCGGCGATCGGCACCGGCCGCACCGTCACCACCGTCACCGACCCGTCCGGCGGGACCGCCAGGTCCACCCGACGGTCGCCGTCGTCCACCCACACCAGCAGCGCCCCGGCGCGCGGCGGGTCAGCCGGCGCGAACGTCACCGGATGCTGCCCGTCGAAGCCCACCTCCCCGCCCATCGCGGCCACCGTACGCCCTACGGTAAGCCGCACGGGTACAGTGTCGCCGTGACCACCGAGTACAGCGGCACCGGCGACCCCGCCCGCAGCCTCGCCCTGCTCTGGCGCACCCGGGAACGGCCCACCCGACGCGGCCGCCCCGACCTCACCGTCGCCCGGATCGTCCGCGCCGCCATCGACCTCGCCGACACCGAAGGACTACCCGCCCTGTCCATGCGACGGGTCGCCGAACACCTCGGCGTCGGCACCATGAGCCTCTACACCCACATCCCCGGCAAGGGCGAACTCCTCGACGTCATGGTCGACACCGTCTACGGCGAACCAGAAGACCCACCCACCCCGACCGCCCACGACTGGCGCACCCGACTCACCCACATCGCCCACACCAACTGGAACCGCTACCTCCGCCACCCCTGGCTCCTCCAGGTCGCCACCACCCGCCCCCCACTCGGCCCCCACGTCATCGCCAAATACGAAAACGAACTCCGCGCCGTCGACGGCATCGGCCTCACCGACCTCGAAATGGACGCCGTCGTCACCCTCCTCAACAGCTACGTCCACGGCGCCGTCCGAGGCGCCGTCGACATCGCCCAAGCCGCCGGACACACCGGCATGACCGAGGAACAGTGGTGGCACGCCCACGCCCCCTACCTCGAAAAAGCCCTCGACCCCCGCCGCTACCCGACCGCGGCGCGAGTCGGCACCACCGCCGGCGAAGAATACGGCGCCACCACCGACCCCACCCGCGCCTTCACCTTCGGCCTCGACCGCATCCTCGACGGCATCACCGTCCTCATCACCAACCGACCGGACACCACACCCCCCGCACCCGGCCGCTAACCTTCCGCCATGACCATGCGCCCCATCCGCATCATCGGCGACCCCGTCCTGCGCACCCCCGCCGAACCCGTCACCACCTTCGACGCCGACCTACGCGCCCTGGTCACCGACCTCATGGACACCCTCCTCGGCGCACCCGGCCGCGCCGGCGTCGCCGCCCCCCAGATCGGCGTCAGCGCCCAGGTATTCGTCTACGACGCCGACGGCCACCGCGGCCACCTCATCAACCCCACCCTCGAACTGTCCACCGAACTCCAGGACGACGACGAGGGCTGCCTCTCCATCCCCGGCCTGTACTTCCCGACGCCCCGCGCCCTGCACGCCACCGCGCACGGCTTCGACCAGCACGGCGAACCCCTCACCATCACCGGCAGCGGCTTCCTCGCCCGCGCCCTGCAACACGAAACCGACCACCTCGCCGGCACCCTCTACGTCGACACCCTCCGGGGCGACACCCGCCGCCGGGCACTCCGCGAGATCCGCGCCGGCCGCTACGACTCACCCCGCCGCCGCTGACCCCACGCCGTCAACACCGCACCCGCCGGCCGCACCCCCGCCAACCGCCCCACGTCGGTCAACGCCAACCGGCGATGCGCCACCCCCGCATCCACGTGCGACAACGGATCCGCAGGATCAGCCCGCCCGCCACTGGTCGTAACCCAACTTCACCACCAACGCCAGCACCACCACCAGCAACACCACCCGCACGAACCCGGCACCCCGCCGCAAGGCCATCCGAGCCCCCAGAGCCGCACCGGCGATGTTGCACACCGCCATGCCGAGCCCCAACAGCCACCACACATGCCCCGCCAGACCGAACACCACCAGCGCGCCGAGATTCGTACCCGCGTTCACGATCTTCGCCATGGCCGACCCGTGCACGAAGTCCGCCCCCACCAACACGGTGAACGCCACCACCAGGAACGTCCCCGTACCCGGACCGATCAACCCGTCATACAGGGCGATCCCACCACCGGCCACCGCCACCGCGGCCACCACCCGCACCCGGGTACGCCGCTGCGGCACCGCCACCGTCCCCAACCGCGGCCGCACCGCCACGAACACCGCCACCGCCACCAGCACCACCAACACCACCGGCCGGTACGCCCCCGCCGGCACCGCCCCCGCCAACGCCGCACCCACCCCGGCCGTCACCACCGCCAACCCCGCAGCCGGCCCCGCCACCGCCCAGTCGACCTTCGTCCGCCGCGCATAGGTGACCGCCGCCGTCGACGTCCCCGCGATCGCCGCCAACTTGTTCGTCCCCAACGCCGTCGCCACCGGCACACCCGGTGCGGCCACCAACAACGCCGGCAACAACAGCAGACCACCCCCACCCACCACCGCATCCACCCACCCGGCAACAGCGGCAGCAGCGAACATGGTCGTCAACGACAGCGGATCCACGGGCCGCATTCTGCCCACCCACACCCACCCGCCGAAGGCCCTGTGGCCAGCCTCACCGGCCCCGACGACGACGCACCCACACCCCGACCGCCCCGACCGCCACGAACAACAGCACCGAACACAGCAACGCCCTGACCACCCGGCAACCCTCCCACGGCCACGTATCGTGCAAGGGTGCGCCTGGCCACCTTCAACCTGCTACACGGCCGCTCCCCAGCCGACGGGCTCGTCGACCCCGACCGGCTCACCGCAGCCGTCACCGCACTCGACGCCGACATCCTCGCCCTCCAGGAAGTCGACCGCGACCAGTCCCGCAGCGGCCACCTCGACCTCACCGCCATCGCCGCCCGCGCACTCCACGCCACCGAACACCGATTCGCCGCCGCCGTCGTCGGCACCCCCGGAGAACACTTCCGACCCCTCACCAACGACGACGACGGCCACGGCGAACCCTGCTACGGAGTCGGCCTCATCAGCCGCTACCCCGCACGCACCTGGCAGGTCACCCGACTACGTCCCGCCCCCATCCGATCCCCGGTCTACCTACCCGGCCCCAACGGCGGCCTCGTCCTCCTCCACGACGAACCCCGAGTCCTACTCGCCGCCGTCCTCGACACCCCACACGGACCACTCACCGCCGCCGCCACCCACCTGTCATTCGTGCCCGGCTGGAATGCCCACCAACTCCGACAGGTCGTCCGCGCCCTACGCACCCTCCCCGCACCCCGGATACTCCTCGGCGACCTCAACCTCCCCGCAGGCGCCGCCCGCCTCATCTCCGGCTGGCAACCACTCGGACGACAACCCACCTTCCCCGCCCCCCAACCCCGGGTACAACTCGACCACATCCTCATCGACCGACACGACGCCCACCGACTCCCACCGGTCACCGCCGTCACCACCCCGGTCTCCACCATCTCCGACCACCGCCCCCTCGTGGTCGACCTCACCTGACCGCAGACCCGATCACGCCTCCACCGCCGGCACCCGACCACCCACCAACACCCGCGCCCGCGCCAACGCCGCACCCACATCCGCGAACACCAGACCCTCACGCCGCAACCGATCCACCGCCCCCACCGCATCCAGCACCCGATCGTGGCCCGGCACGACACCCGACAACAACACCACCACCCCCCGCCGACCCAACGCAGCCACCACCTCACCAAGCACCTGCGCGCCCGTCACGTCCAGCGTCGACACCCGCGACATCCGCAGGATCACCACTCGCGCATGCGCCACCTCCACCAACGGCGGCAACACGTCATGAGCCCCCGCGAACACCAACGGCCCATCGACCCGATACACCACCTCCGCCGCCACCCGCTCGCCGTCCACACCACCACCAGACGCCATCAGCTCGCCGTCCACAGCGTCGTCAACCCCGGCGACCGCCGGCACCCGCTCCAACCGCGCCGCACCCGCCACCGCCCGCAACGCCACCACCACCGCCACACCCACACCCACAGCCACCGCCACCACCAGGTCGACCAGCACCGTCACCGCGAACGTCAACACCAGCACCACCGCGTCACCACGCGTCGCCCGCGCCAACGCCCACAACGTCCCGGCCTGCACCATGCGGACCGTCGTCGCCAGCAACACCCCCGCCAGCGCAGCCAGCGGAATCCGCCCCACCAACGGCGCCGCAGCCAGCACGACCATCCCCAGCACCACCGCATGAGACAACGCGGCCAACTTCGAACCCGCACCCGCCCGCACGTTCACCGCCGTCCGTGCGATCGCCGCCGTCGCCGGAATCCCCCCGAACACCGGCGCCGCCAGACCCTGCCCGAACAACTCCCGATCCGGATCATGACGACGCCCCGCGGTCATCCCGTCCGCCACCGTCGCCGACAACAGACTCTCCAAACCCGCCAGAGCCGCCACCGCCAGCGCCGAGGCCCATGACTAACGATCTTGCGAAAACTGGCGCTAAGGGTCTGGGCTGAGGGGTCAGGGCCAGGCGACGGGTATTAGCTCCGGCGGGATGTCGCGTAGTTTGATCGTTCGTGTCTGAGGTGGACGAGCAGCAGGTCGGGGATGGGGACGATAGTCCACTCATGCGCAACCCAGCCCTCATCGCCGCCGCCCTGATCGTCCACCTGCGGCATCGCCGGGGCGCGTAGCTCCACGTGGTCACCGCCACACAGGACACCCACGCCCAGGCCGCGGTTGCCTCCTGCCGCTGCGGGTGGAGCCACACCGTCCTGTGGCTCTACTTCGCCCGCCCGTCAACCGCACTCACGCTGGCCTGGTGGTACGCCGAGCAACACGAAACGGCCCCGCAGCCCCGATGGAGCCGCAGGGCCGTCCCCCGCCGTTTACCTTGCGCTAGCCCTCGGCCTGCTCGGCGTAGACGCCCTCGACCACTTCCCGCACCCGTGGCGCGACCTGGGCCGGGCGTACATGGTCGGCCGGCAGATCCGCCACGCCCCTGTTCACCAAGGACTCGATCCCGGGGCCCGTGTGCCCGGCCGGCAGCTCGGCGAACCAACGCCACCCGCCAGGGCGTGCCGGCACGCCCGCATCGTGCAGGTAGTCGGTGATGCTGTCGTCGATGATCTGCTGATCCTCGGCGGTGCGCGGGGCGGTTGTGCGCCGCGTCCCGTTCCTGTCGGTGCACTCCTCGGTGACCATGTGGACGCGCCGCTCCGGGCACCGCACCATCCGGTCGACGCCGCTGTACCAGCCGATGATGGCGCCCCACGCGCTCTCGGCCAGCTCGTAGTAGCCGTCGCCCGGCGGCTCGTCGAGCACCGGCACGTCGTCCCAGGTCGGTCCGGCGGCTCCGGTGCCTGCCTGTTGGTCGGGGCTCATAGGGCTCCTCATGGAGGATGGAGCCGGCGACGCTCGCCGGCTCCATCCCATCGTCCCAGTTCAGCGGCTGCCGGTCACGGGAAGTAGCAGCTCGTGTCACTGCCGACGTCCGGCGGGCAGTACCACTTCTGCGTGCGCAGGGGCGCGGCCGTGTACATCGGGTACCCGGTCGGCCAGAACTCGGCGGTCACATCGGCGTAGTAGGGGTTCGAGTTGGCCAGCCGGTTGCCGTACGTCGTCCCCGCGTTCCACCTGAAGTAGGCCGGGCCGATCGTCGGGCCGCCGACGAAGTGGTCGCCGCAGTTGAGGTCCGGCAGGTTGTTCCGGTCCTCTCGGCACCGGATGTAGACGTCGTTGAAGTCGATCGAGGGGCCGGTGTCCCAGATCAGGGAGAGGTCGTGCCGGGGCTGCCGGCCGCTGAAGTTGGTGCGGATGATCAGATCGTACGTGCCGATCACACCGGACCGGTTCCCGTATGCTGTGTTGCCCTTCGTCTCGTTGATCCACCGGCTGATCGGCCTCCGGCAGATGGAGCCCGTCTCGCACCAGGTGTCCCAGTCGTCCATCGTCCCGGCGTCCGACGGGCTGGGGCCCACCTGGACGACGGGTTGCGGGATGGGGGTGTAGACCGGCGGCTGCGGCTCGCCGGTCTGGTCATCGACCTCGACCTCCATGATGCCCTCGGCGTTGCAGGTCCAGAGGTCCGCGCCCCTGCTCAGCGCGAGGCTGACGCAGGGTTCAGGTTGCGGTTCGCTCGCTGGGGCCGGGCCGGCGCTGGCCGGCTGGGCGTGCAGGGTGGCGACGGTCAGTGCGGCCAACGCCAGCCCGAGTGTCTTGAGGCGGGGGATACGCAAGGCGTCCTCCTGTCCGAGGGGGATAAGACCCGAACAAGCTCCCACCGCTCCTCACTGTCACTCAACGTTCGCAGCGAGTAGTGGCAAATGATGCACCGTCGTTGAACATACGGCCAGCGGCATGTGCGGAGAGTGACGCTCCATCACCGGAGCCTCCCCCGACGCTGCTGCTGCTCAGCCTCCTGCCGGGCCATCACCGCGGCGATGACGTCGACGGCCGCGCGCTCGGTCTGCTCGACCTTCGTCCAGGTCCCCCGGACGTGGCCCTGCCGCACGGCGCTTCTACTGGCCTCGCCGTAGTTTCCAGCGAAAAAACAACGCCAACCCTGGTCGCGGCACGGTACGAACGCCCCGGGAACTTGGGTCCCCATCACGTCCTTGACCAGCGTTGGAGTTGTTTTTGGTCCGGAAACTACCGGCGGGCCGTCCTGTCGCGCACCGAGGTGCGTTGTTACGCCTCCCGCGAGGAGGAGAAGGCCGATCTGGCTTCTCGCGCCACGTCGATCGGCGTGTCCCGGGGTACTGCCGGGCCCATTGGCACACTCGACTGGAACGGGTGCGACGAGGGCTGGGTGTGCATCTACGAGCACCAGAACTTCGGAGGTCGCAAGCTCAGTTTCAACGACGAGTTCTGGCACGACCTCGCGACTTGGGCGTTCGTGGACATGGCGACGTCGTTCACGAACAACCAGGGTGGCGGGCTCTTCGGGTGTTCGGGCAGCGACAGCGGCATTCTCGGCGACGGCGCCGGTGACAACCTCACGATGACCGACTGCACGGCGTCGGCGAACCTGGGCACCTACAACGACCGGACCGAGGACATCCACGGCTGATGCCCTGAGCGGTTCAGCAATCGCACCCTCGTCTGGGTGGGTGGCGTCTCCGGGACGCCACCCACCCAGACTCGTCAGCGGGGCATGGTGGCGTACTCGGCGACCAGGTACGACCGGTAGGTGATCACCGCGGGGATCGTCACGTTCAACATGCCCGCCGTCTCGGTCAGCACCGCCTCGTATCCAAGCAACGCGCCGGAGGTCGGGTCAACGATCACGGTGTACTGGGCGGGTAGACCATGGGCGTCAGAAGTGATCGAGAACGCCTCCCCGGACCGCCCGGCGCGGTCGGTGACAGTGCCGGTCACCGTGATACCTGGCAGGTCAGCGAGAAGCCTGAGTGCCGCCGCGCGCTGCGCCGGATTCAGCAGCCGCACGCCGGCGAGTTCGGCGATAGCCTCCAGGTACTGCACTGGGGCCTCCGGCGCGGGCGCGCCAGCGGTGAGCCAAGCGCGCAGCGTGGTGGCGTCCGTGGGCACCGGGCCCCGCCAGCGGTGGAACTCGCCGGCCGCGTAGTCGCGTGTCTTCTCCGACGAGTTGGTCCGGCCGCCGCGCTTCTTCCACTCCCGGCGGTCCTCGTCAGAACGGAACGTCGGGGGCAGTGCCTTCCAGATCTGCCGGCCGGCGTTGTCGTCGGTCCGCCAGGATCGCCACTGCTCCGGTACGACAGCGGACGTCGTCCGCCCGCCGGTGACAGAGGAATTCAGGAACCAGTTCGCCGACTCCAGGTACTCGACTGTACCGGCTGGCCGCTGCGGTGCCGGCTGTCCCGCCGCCACCTCCGCCAGGCGCCGCAGCCGGGCTCTGGCCGGTTCCGTGCTCGCCGGCGGGCCGTAGGTGAGGATCGCGGGGGTGGCCGCGTACGCCGGCTGCGGATCCCGAGTCGTCTCCAGCACTACCGCACCAGCGGCCATCGCCAGGACCACCGCGCCAGCCGTCAGCACGAGACGGCGTCGTGGCATCGCCCGTCTGGCCGGACGATCCGCGCGGTCGGTGGCGAGGATTCGCGCCAGGTCGCGCGTACGACGCTCCTCGTCCTCGGGCCGGCTGTCCCGTGCGGGATCCAAGCCGCCCAACAGTTGACGTACCTCATCGGCAGAGTTCATCTCATCGCCCCCCATTCGACATCGACGGCGCCGTCTGCGGCGCCTGCCCCGCCTCGACACCGACCACACCCAGTCGCGTCCGAAGCCGGCGGCGGGCGCGCATCAGCCGCATCGCGAACGTCGCCCGCGAGCACCCGAGAACGACCGCCGCCTCGGCGACGGTCAGACGCTCCCAGGCGACCAGCCGAAGGACCTCCCGATCGGCCTCCGAAACCTGATCAAACGCCACCGCGACGTCACGCTGGCTGATCACCTCGTCCGCGTGATCCACCGCCACCGACTGATTCGGCTCCGCCGCGACGCGCAGCGTCAACTCCCGCCACCGTCGACGGCCTCTGGCCTCGTTGGCCAGCACCAGCCGCGCCACCCCGTACAACCACGGCAGGGCCGACTCCGCCGGTACCTCATGCAGGCGGCGCCACGCGACGAGGAAGACCTCGGCAACCACATCGCCGACGTCAGACCCGCCGACCCGCCGAGCCGCATACCGCCACACATCACCGTGGTGGCGCTCGTACAACTCGGTGAAGCGGTCTTCGCTGCCGTCCATGGCACCTCCTACTGTGCTTATGTCCGGCACCAGCTGCGACATCACCACCAGCAACGAGAAAATCACCCAAAAGCGTCAAATGCTCCGACCGATGACCTGGTGGCCGCCGGCCGCCACCCGCCGCCACGTCTCGCATCGTCAACAAACCATCGTTTCTTGAAGATCGACGAGCGAGTCTCGGAACACCCCGGTCTGCCTTCAAAAACTCCTTCAAAAACCGAGCTGTTCAACAACCGCCTGAAGGCCGTTTTCTGAAAAGATCACGGCCATGACGGGCACGCTGGAACCCACCGAACTGCTCGCCGCCGAACCGGCGGTGCTCACCAACATCCGCATCGGCTACGCCCGAGTCTCCACCGGCGGGCAGAAGCTCGAACGCCAGCTCGACGCGCTCACCACCGCCGGGTGCCGGCGAATCTTCGCCGAGAAACAGTCCGGCCGCGACACCGACCGGCCCGAGCTCGTCGCCTGTCTGAACTTCATGCACCCCGGCGACACCCTCGTCGTGCCATCCCTGGACCGGCTGTCCCGCTCCCTGCAAGACCTGATCGCCACGGTCGGGGACCTACGCCGCCGCGGCATCGGATTCACCTCGCTGCACGAAAACCTCGACACCACCACGCCCGGCGGCAGACTGGTCTTCCACGTCTTCGCCGCCCTCGCCGAGTTCATCCGCGAGCTGATCGTCGCCGGCACCCGCGAGGGCCTGGCCGCCGCCCGCGCCCGCGGACGCGTCGGCGGGCGCCCCAGCGTCATCACACCCGAGATCATCCGCGCCGCCCGAGACATGCTGCCCAACCCCGACGCAAGCGTCACCGCCATCGCCCGGCTACTCGGCGTCAGCCCCGGCACCCTCTACAACCACATCCCCGACCTGCGCGAGCTGCGCGCCGCCGGCCGAGCCCGTCACCAACTCCCGCCCGCGCCACCCCGTGAGCAGCATTGAGATCACTCGCGCTTGCGGCTGGTGACACCTTTCTTACTGATACCCCGACATGCCGGCCCGCTACCCAAGCGCCGGGCCCCTTAGCGTGACTTTCCCGAACGTTAGTCCTTCCGCCGTGTATTCGATCTGATGCGAATACACGGCGGTCTGCCTGCGAGCCTGGTCCGGTCTTGGCGCTGGTGGTCGCGAAGGTAGCAGCACCGCCCGTCGTAGAGGCCGCCGGCATGCCGCCGCCTCCTGAGCTGCTCCCGGCACCCGTGCTGACCTGCTTGTTTGACAAGCGGCTCGCATCAGATGCGAAGATCTCGCATCTGATGCGAGGGGTGGGAGGTCACTGTCGGTGGACGTGAAACGCGCCGGGCCGGGGTCGGCGGCCCTGCACCTCGCCGACGGGGTGCGGCTGCTGCGGCCGGACGAGCAGGTGTTCACGGCGATGCTTGACGGCTGGCGTAACCAGCAGCTCGCGCGGAACCTGTCGTTCGGCACCGTGGAGAACCGACAGCGGGCGGTGCGGGCGTTCGCCACGCACGCACAGGCGTTGCCCTGGCGGTGGACTCCGCAGTTGGTCGACGAGTGGTGCACCGACCTGCGGGCCGTGCGTCGGGTGCGCCGCTCGACGCTGCGCGGCTACCAAGAGGCGGTCCGCACGTTCTGCGCGTACCTCACTGACCCGGCCTACGGCTGGATCAGTGAGTGCGAGAAGCGGTTCGGCACGCATCCGGTGCAGGTGGTCCACGAGTGGAACGCCGCTGTTCACGTCGCGGCGGCCGAGGGTGATCCGGCCAAGCGGGCGTTCACGCTCGACGAGATGCAGGCGCTGCTGGACTACGCCGACGAGCAGGTCACCCGGATCCGGGCGGCGGGGCGTAAGGGCTGGCTGCCGGCCTTTCGCGACGCCACCCTGTTCAAGGTCGCCTACGGGTACGGGCTGCGGCGCAACGAGACCCGGATGCTTGACGTCGCCGACTTCGGCCGCAACCCGCACGCCGACGAGTTCGGTGAGTACGGCGTGCTCTACGTGCGGCACGGCAAGGCGATGAAGGGCTCGCCGCCGAAGCGGCGCAGCGTGCTGACCGTCTGGGGCTGGGTGCCGGAGATCCTCGCCGAGTGGATCGACGAGATCCGGCCGCTGCTGGCGGTCGACGGCAACCCGGCGCTGTGGCCCTCGGAACGGGCCTCGCGGGTCGGGCTGGCGCAGATCAACGCACGGCTGTCGGCCTACCGCGACGCTCTCGGCCTGGGCGCCGGGCTGGACTTCCACTCGCTGCGCCGCTCCTACGTCACTCATTTGATCGAGGCCGGCTGGGACCCGCTGTTCGTGCAGCAGCAGGTCGGCCACGAACACGCCTCCACCACGGCGATCTACACCTGCGTGTCGTCGGACTTCCGCACCCGCACGCTGCGGCAGGCTCTCGACGCGACCATGGACGCGGCACTACGACCGTCCCGGAGGGCGCAATGAGCATGAAACGCCAGGTCAGCTACCGGTGGCGGCTGCGGGAGATGATGGCTGCCCGCGGCGTGTTCACCGCCACCGAGCTGGTCCCTCTGCTGCACGAACGTGGCATCGACCTGTCCGCCTCCCAGGTCCACCGCCTCGTGACCGGCACCCCGGAGCGGCTATCGCTGCCGGTGCTGGCCGCGTTGTGCGACATCCTGGAGGTCACCCCCGCCGATCTGGTCGTCACGTCGGCAGCCAACGTCGCGCCGCGCAAGGCCGTCGCCGGCGACGCACCGGCACCGGCACCGGTGGACCTGGCCACGGTCCGGCCCCGGCGGGCCCGCGTGCGACCGGACTGATGGACCGTCCCTACGCCACCGCCGAGCAGTACGAACGCTGGTTCATCCGGGACTGCGCCCGGTGCGGCCGGCGCGGCAACTTCGCGGCGCGCTGGCCGGACGGACACGTCTGCCGCACCTGCCACGATCAGGCGCTACGCACCCATGGCAGCTGCCCCGGCTGCGGCCACGACCGGGTTCTGGCCGGGCTGCGCCCTGCAGACCGGGAGCCGATCTGCACCAGCTGCGCCGGGTTCTCCTCCTCACATGCCTGCGTCGAGTGCGGGCAGGAGGGCAAGCTGCACGCTGGCCTCCGGTGCACCCGTTGCACCCTCGCCCGCCGCATCGCCGAACTCCTCGACGACGGCACCGGCCGAATCCGGCCCGAGCTGGCGCCTCTGGCCGAGCTGTTGACCAGTATGGAAAACCCACTCTCCGGCCTGGCCTGGGTTTCGTCCCGGCGCGGCCGCTCCGTCGGGGTCGCCGACCTGCTGCGGGGCCTGGGCCGCGGCGACATCGAGCTGAGCCACGATGCATTCCACCGCCTGCAGCCCTGGCGCGTCGCCGCCCACCTCCGCGAGCTGCTCATGGCCTGCGGCGTCCTACCCCGCATCGACAAGCAGGTCGCGCTGTTCGAGAGGTGGCTGCTCGGACACCTGGACACCGTCACCGACCCCGAGCAGCGCCGGCTGCTGCGCCAATACACCACCTGGCACACCCTGCCCTGGCTACGGCGCCGCGCCGAACGCGGACCCATCAGCCGCCACACCCGCAACGACCTCGGCCAGCAAGTCCTACGCGCCGGCGACTTCCTCGCCTGGACCCAGGAGCGGAGCCTGATCCTCAGCATGCTGCGGCAGGCCGACCTCGACCGCTGGCTCGTCGACCACCGGCCGCACCAACGGCAACTTCTCAAGCCATTCCTGACCTGGGCCGCACGCGCCGGGCACATGCCCCGCCTGAAGATTCCTCCCTACCGCCCCGGCCAGCAGGCCCCAATCACCCAGCACCGCCGTCTCGCGCTGCTGCGCAAACTGATCACCGACGACACCGGGGGACTGCGCACCCGCGTGGCGGCGATCCTCGTCCTGCTCTACGCCCAACCCCTCAGCCGGATCCTGCGCCTGAGCATCGACGACATCGACACCACCGGGCCCGACGTCCTGCTGCACCTCGGCGACCCGCCGACACCAGTCCCCGAACCTGTCGCCGCACTGCTGCTGGCCCTGCGCGACCAGCGGACCAACATGCGCACCGCCACCAACCACAACGCCCGCTGGTTGTTTCCCGGCCGCCGCGCCGGCCAGCCCCTCACACTCGGCACGATCGCCCCGCTCATCCGGGACCTCGGCGTCCCGACCGTCCCCGGCCGCCTCGCCGCGCTGCGCCAGCTCGTGCTCCAAGCCCCGGCACCAGTCGTCGCCCAGGCCCTCGGCTTCCACCACCACACCACCCAACGGCACCACGCCGCGGCCGGCGGCACCTGGAACCGCTACAGCCCAACCCGCAACGCACCGTGATCAGCGGGCGGGGAATACGAGACAGTCGGATTACCTCACCCTGCCAGTCTCAAGGGCCTGGCTGGTGGCCGCCGCGACATCCACCAGCTAGCGGCAGCTCGGCCGCGTGGCCACATCGTCCGGCGGGATCACCCTCGCCGCAGGCGTCAAGGAGGCATCATTGTTTAGTGGCAGAACCATCACCGAGACCGCTGAGCGTGGAGCTGGCGTGCCACGGCCGGCGTTGACCCCGGTTACCACCGCCACCCCGGAACTGGTCGAGCTGATCAACGCCGACCGGATGCCCGGCCAGCCGGCCTGCACGCTGGCCATGGTGCAGGCCGCGATCGATGGCACCTCACCGGTGGACTCGGCGTGGTGGGCGGAGCTGGCCGACCTGCGCACCGAGGTGCTGCCCGGCGCCGACGGCACGCCGGCTGGTGCTATCGCCTACGCCCGCCGCCCGCGCGACGGCGCCGGGGTGATCCTGTGGCTGCACGCCCGGGAGGTCCCCGCCGTCGTGCGGGCGCTGCTCGACCACGCCCTGGTCGAGCTGGCCGGCTGCCCGACGGTGGAGGCGTTCACCTTCGCCACCGCGTTGGGCCTGGGCTTGGAGGCCCTGCCGGTGCGGCACCGCCCGGCCACCCACTCCGCTTTGACCGACCTCGGTTTCGCCGGCAGTGACCTATGGCGGTACATGTGCCGGGACCTGCCCGCCGCCGGGCTGCCGACGTGCGCGTACCGGACCCGCCGCGACGAGGACCGCCGCGTTCTGGAGGTCGAGCGCGACGGGAAAGTCATCGCGGAGGCCACCATCGGTGACCCGGTCGACGGGGTCGGCGTGCTGTGGTGGATCGGCGTCGAGCCAGTTGCTCGCGGCGACGGTCTCGGGTTGCGGATGCTCGGGGCCGCCTTGGCCGAGCTGGCCGCGTCCGGTGCCCAGCAGGTGATCCTCTATGTTGACGACGACGCGCCGGACGACGACCCGGAGCGGTCCCGGGCTGCCGCGAACGCCATGTACGAGCGGGCCGGCTTCGCCGAGGTGGACCGGCTGTGGTCCTACCAGCTCACCCGCTGAGCAGGCTCGCCCGTAGTTTCCGGACCGAAAACAACGCTAGAGCAGGTGCCCGCGAGCCGCCGCCCCGGCGAGCCAGGACTCCACCGCCGCCACCATCAGCTTGGTCGCAGGACGCGACCGCGGCGGCGTCCAAGAGCCCGGCCTCCACGCACACCGGGGCGGCCAGCGGGCCCGCGACCGCGCTGGACAGCGCGGTCGCGTAGTACCGCTTCCGGACCGGCAGACGGTCCTTTAGTCCGCCCGGGAACAGGCCGACGACCAGGGGCTTGATCCGGTGGTAGGCGTGCGCAGGGCGCGGGTCGTAGCGCAGGGCGACCGGCACTGCCAGACCGGCGGCGACCAGATCCGGATGAAGGAACGGCGACCCCTCGGGTACGCCGCCTGCCGCCGGGCAGAACCCACGCGGCCAGAAGGTGTCGATCCTGTCGGCCTGCGCCCACGACCGACGCGCCCGCGCATGATCGGCGACCTGGCCACGCACCCAGCCTGCCGCCCAACCCAGTGCAGCCTCAACGTGGCGGGACGCCAGCACCGGTGACACGGTCGGCCGGCACAACCCTGGCCAGTTCGCCGCCCAGTACGCCCGCGCTGACCAGCCGGCCGGCAGCATTCGGGCTGCGACCGCCGCCACCTCCCCGGGCCACCCGGCTGCGGTGTCGGCCAGGTCCGCCAGATACCGGCGGGCACCCCGCGCACCCCACCGGGCCGCCACTTCGGCCGCCGCGAACGACCCAGCAGCCAGCAGTTCGTCCGCGCCGTTGCCCGACAGCAGCACCCCACAGCCAGCCTCCACCGCAGCAGCGTTGACCCGGGCGTTGACGTGCGGTAGCGCGTCGAATCGAGGGCCGAGCGGCGACCACGGCGGCACCGGTCCGGCCCCATCAGGCTCGACAACCACAAGGTCGACGGGCAGACCGAAACCGGCCACCAGCGCGCCGGCCGCCGCGGCGGTGCTGGCACCGTCGTCGGCCGCTAGGTCCACGGTGAACGCCACCACCCGCCGCGCCGGGACCAGCCTGCACACCGCCGCCAGCACCGCCAGGGAGTCCAGCCCGCCGGAGAAGTTCACCCCGACCACCTCGGCGTCCCCGCACATCTCCGCTACCACCCGGTCGAACACCTCGCCCAGGTGTCGGCCGGCGTGGCCGGCTGTCGGCGCGGGCCACACCAGGTCCACACCCTCCCACCAGCTGCCCGGCGGGAACTCCCCCGTCACGCCGACGCCGGTGAACAGCCGGGCCACCTGCTTCAACGACACAGACGGAGCGGGGCCCGCCACGGCCAGAGGATCATCCCCCCGACCGGACGGGCCCCGGAACTCAGGCCGCAGCTGCCTCACCCGCGCAGCAGGTCCCGCAGCCCCCGGGCCAGGTCCACCACGAACCCCAGCGGACCCCGGGAACCCTCACCAGCGAGAGCCTTGCTGCCCTTCGTCCCCTTGCCGTGTGTGCCGTCACCTGGGTTGCTCTTCGCCGACATGACGCACCTCTCATCGAAGCCCATTGGCCAGCAGACGGTAGCGCGACGCTACGCATCGTGAAACCCCATGTGCAGCAACAGAAAAAAGCCCCGGTTGGCCACGATCGGCGCAGGTGCTAACGCCCCCGCACGCCGGCCGACCTGAACGCCTGAACAGCCCGAGCCACCGCGTTCGCCGCCTCCGCATGCTGGACCATGGCAGCGCGCAACTCGGCAGCCGCCTCATCCTGGTTCGCCCCGTCGGCAGCGTCGGCGAGTTCCTGGCAGCACCCGGCGAGCATGATGCCGGTGGCGCGCATCGCGGCGAGCAGCGGTCCCGGGTCTGCGATTCGGACATCGCCAGACAGCAGTTCAGCCAAGTTCGCTGCGGCCTGGTACGCCCGGCCCGCCAGCGTCAGGGGGTCACGCGGCATCCACCCATCGTGCCAGCAGCATTCACCACCGCCAACCGGCGCTCCGATCAGGGACGTTAATCCTGGACACGGCCGATGCTGCCCGCCGGCCGGGCGGTGAACGCGCGGTCGGCCAGGCTCAGGGGGTGGTCGCCATCACCCCATGGTGCCAGCGGGCGATCACCCGCTGCCGAATCACCGGCCGACGGACCCCATGGAGAAATCCCCACCCGAACGCGCGGGCGGCTCGTATGGCTGCTCGGGTGGCGAGGGCTCTGGGTTCCTGGCCCTCTGAATTCGCGCGTCGGTCTCGTAAACCAGATCGATCACTCTTCGGCACAGCCGTCCCATTTCCTCGGCTTCAGCCTGAGTCGGCTCAGGCAGTTCATCGGGGTGTGCCCCACCGTTGCCGAGATCCTTGATCGTGGCGGCCCAGCTCGCCAAGCTCGGGTGAAGGGTTCCCTCCCTTGCCATCTGCTCCAGGCGTGCCTTCAAACCTCGCTTCTGCCTGGCCTGCTCGCTGCCCTTGTCGGCCACGATGAAGGCCAACATGGAGCGGAACATCACTGCCGCGGCTCGGGGAGCCTGGACAGCGAGACACCGGACGCCCTCGTCGTAGGCTCCAGCCACATTCTCGGGCACAGCAGGGTCGAGATGGGCAGCGCCCGGCACGGGCCACCAGTGCAAAGGCTTGTAGCGCACCGAGCGGCCGTCGGTGTAGGCCGCCTCGATCACCATGCAGCCCTTGCCGCAACCCTGGCACATTAGGGCTCGCAGAAAAATAACACGTCGGTTCCGAATCTGGCGGCCACGAATGTGATGTGTGGATCCCGCCACCTGCTGAGATCCGCGCACAGGCTCGGGTGCCAGGCTGACAGGAACCCCGGCATCGCTGCAGGCCATTGGCCTCTAGCAGATGGAAATCCGCGCGGGCGGAAATCTGCGCGTTATTCTTCTGCGAGCCCTTAGGTGCACGGCTTCCCTGCGGTCCCCGAGCGGCACTTGGTCGCCGACGATGAAGCGCCCACCATCAGCACACCCCGGGCCCCGTACCCCTGGGCGACCGGCACCAACACCACCGTCATCGCCCCGGTCGGCCCGGACACCTGCACGTCCGACCCACCGAACACCGCCGCCACCGCACCAGCCACCACCGCCGTGACCAACCCCGCAGCCGCACCCAACCCCGAGGTCACCCCGAACGCCAACGCCAACGGCAACGCCACCACCGCCACCGTCACACCGGCCAGCACATCCCGCCCGGCAACAACGACCCCATCCGACGACCCACCCGCCACACCACGGACCCACTCACCGATCGCGCCCGTCGCCGCGCAACTCCACCAGCAGACCGTCCCGGTCGGTGAGCACCGCCCCCAGGATCCGCCGACCAACCGCCAGCAGGTCCGCCACGTCCGGAGTGCTCAGCGCGTACACCACAAGAGCACCGTCGCGCTGCGACGTCACCATCCCGGCCCGACGCAGCACCGCGAGCTGCTGCGACAGATTCGACGCCTCCACCTCGATGGCCGCCAGCAGATCCCGCACCGGCTTGGGACCGTCCTGCAGCAGCTCCAACACCCGGATCCGCACCGGATGCCCCAACGTCCGGAACAGCTCCGCCTTCGCCTGGTACAGCGGCACCGACACCGCCCCACCCCCCTTCGACAATTGCACACTTCATCACTTGAAGAAATATTCAAACAACTCCCCGGCAAGCCCACGCCCTCACTCCACCGACACCAACCCCACCAACACCCGATGCGTACGATTCGACCGCACCGCCGCCCGCTGCTGACCCGCCGTCACCTCGATGTACGTCTGCGACGACGCCAACGACGCATGCCCCAGCAACCGCATGATCTCCGCAGCACTCGCCCCGTCCTCGGCCAGCCGCGTCGCGAACGTGTGCCGCAACGCGTGCAACCGCGCACCCCGCGGCACCCGATCCGCGATCCCCGCCCGCCGATAGCACGAATCCACCAGATACTGCAGACCACCTCGCCGCAACGGCTCACCCCGCCGATCCACCAGCAACGCCGAATCCGGCCGCACCGAACGCGCCCCGAACCGCCGCACCCGACTCTCCAGATACGCCACCAGCACCTCGTCCAACTCCGGCTCCACCGGCACCACCCTCGGACGACCGCCCTTGCCCGCCACATCCACCCGACGCTCACCCGGACGACCCGCGACCGACCCGACCCGCAACGCCAGCAACTCCGACAACCGCAACCCCGTACACAGCGCCAGCGCCACCACCGCCAGATCCCGCTCCGGCCACGGATCGTGCTGCCGGCCCGCAGCGCGGGCCACCGCGTCGAGCAACCGCTCCGGGGTGTCCTCGCCGCGCAACGGCTTCGGCTGGGGGAGCGGAGCCCGGGGCCGGTCCACCGCCGGCATCGGGTTGCCCGGCACCACACCCTCGGCGACCAGGAACGTGAAGAAGTTGTTCCAGGTGGACCACGCGCGATGCACCGACGCTGCCGCGCGGGGAGCGGCGAACGCGGCGAACGCCGCGCGCAGCAGCCGGGGGGAGAGGGCGGTGACCGGCAGGGCGTCCAGGGGTAGGGGAGGGGTGGCGCGTTCCGCGGCCAGTCGGCCGACCCCCACCAGATCCCGGCGGTACGCCTGGAGCGTGTGCGGCGACGGCTTCCGGGTCGCCCGGGCGATCAGGAACTCCTCGATCAGCACCGGAACCCGATAGTCCACTTTGTCATGCATAAGGGTAATTATGCATGATTTTCGGATTACTGCACGTCCCTGCGGGAGTGGGGCAGTGGCGGAGCGGCGGCGGTCACGGTGCCAGGTCGTTAGCGCGAACGGCCCCCAGCGGTGTCGGGGGCCGTTCGACGCATTCGACGAGCGGGAGGTCAGACGCCGAACGCCGCCGGGTAGCGGATGACGCCGCTCGGGACCGGCTGTTCAGGGTCGAGGCCGAGGGTCATCATGTACTTGTCCTCGATGTCGAACTGCGGGCGGATGCCGAATCCGGAGGCCGGGCTGAAGCCGAAGCGCGGGTAGTACTCGGCGTGGCCGAGCACGAGCACCAGATTCTCGCCCTGCCGACGGGCGGCCTCCAGAGCGGCGCGGATGGCGGCGGAACCGGCGCCCCGCCGCTGATGTTCGGGCCGGACGGCGCAGGGGCCCAGGGCGAGGGCGGGTGAGTCGCCGACGTGGCAGCGGGCGAGCAGCGCGTATCCGGCGAGCTCGCCGCCGGGGGCCTCGGCCAGCCAGGACAGACCGGACAGCCACGCCTGCGGGTCGGACCGCAGCGCCTCGACGAGGTCAGCCTCGTGCGGGCTGGGGAAGGCGGCAAGGTTGATGTCGCGGACGGCGGCGACGTCGCCGGCGCTCTCGGGACGGGTGGTCCAGGAAGGGGTCATGGTCGGGTTCGTCTCCTTGTCCTTCTGCGGATGCGGGGCACAGCCGGTGTATTGGTGGTCCGCGCCGTGCTCGCGGCGCATGGTGATCTCTTGCAAAAGGGCGGTGTCGAAGCCGATGACGTGCGCGGATCCTTCGGCCGGGGAGGTCGGTGGGATACGGCCGGTCATGGCTGCTGGTCCCGGAACCTGTAGGTGGCGCGCAGGTGACTGGTGATGGCCTTCTGCCGGTTGACGTGCTCTTCGCGCAGCCGGGCATCGGTACGTGAGGCCGCCCACGCGTTCTCCCGTTGCAGCTTGTGGTAGCTGCGCAGGCGACGTTCGGGCAGTTCACCCGCCTCTATGGCGGCCTGCACCGCACATCCTGGCTCGGTGTCGTGGGAGCAGTCGCCGAAGCGGCAATACGCGGCGAGTTCCTCGATTTCGGCGAAGACCTGCTCCAGGCCGTCGGCGGCATCGGGCAGGCTGATCCCGCGCAGGCCGGGCGTGTCGATGAGGCCCCCGCCGCCAGGCAGGGGGAGGAGTTCGCGGCGGACGGTGATGTGGCGGCCCTTGCCATCCTGCTCTCGTACCGTGCCGGTGGCCAGTAGTTCCTCGCCGAGCAAGGTGTTGCCGAGGGTGGACTTGCCCGCGCCCAGGGGCCGAGCAGCACGGTGGTGCCGTGCATCGTCGCGGCCAGCACGTCGATGTTGTGGCCGGTGGCGGCGCTGGTGGCCAGGACGTCCACGCCGGGTGCCAGCGCTCGGGCCTCGGCGTGGACGGTCGTGGGATCGTGGGCCAGGTCCGCCTTGGTCAAGACGATCACCGGCTGTGCCCCCCTCTCCCAGGCCAGGGCGAGCAGCCGCTCCAGTTTGGCCGCGTCCAGGGGGGTGGCCAGGGACAGGGCGATGACGACTGTGTCGACGTTGGCGGCGAGCACCTGTGCGTGGGAGGACCTGGACGCCGACGAGCGCACGATCGCGCTGTGCCGTGGAAGCAGCGTCACCAGGTGTGGTTCGGTGCCCGGGCGTAGCGCGGCCCAGTCGCCGGTGCAGGGGGTCAGGAGCGGGTCGGGCGGGTGTGGCGCGGCGAACGTGGCCCGCATCGGGCCCGACGGGGTGATCGCCGTGCACAGGCCGCGGTCGACCCGGGAGATCCGGGCGGGTACGAGGCCTGCTTCGTAGTGTCCGATGAAGGTTTGGTCGAGTGCGCTGGTCCATCCGTATCGGGACAGGTCGGATGGATCGGTGTGTGTGTATGGCAACGTGAGAGACCCTTGCGGAGAAGGGGCCCCGACGAGACGCGGACATCACCCCGCCTGGCGAGCCTGGCTCGAGGCTGGGGGAAGAAGTGGGTCAGACCGGGGCCCGGGACGTGAGGTTGGTCCGGGCGCTGCGCGCGGGTGGGAGTCGCAGCTTCCGGTGCCATCGGGTGATCCGCTCCGATTCGATAATGCACATTATGTCAAGTAGACCGGTCGGGGCCCTCCTCCGGCCCGAACAGGGCTAAAGCCCGAACCGACACCAACCCGGTAGCCCCCATTAGAGGCCGCCGGCGACGCGCAGCACCGTACCGGTGGTGTAGGAGGCTTCCGGACTGAGCAGCCAGGCGATCGCGGCGGCGATCTCGTCGGGTTCGCCCGCCCGGCCGATGGGGTTCCGCCACGCGGTCGGGTCGGTCGGGCATGCCGGACAGGGCGTGGATGTCGGTGCGGACGATCCCGGGCGCGACGGCGTTGACCCGGATGCCGCGTGGGGCGAGTTCCTTGGCCAGGCCGACGGTGAAAGTGTCGGTGGCGGCCTTGCTGGCGGCGTAGTGGATGTACTCCCCCGGGCTGCCGAGGGTCGCGGCGACCGAGGAGACGTTGACGATGGCGGCTCCGGCGGTCATCCGGCGGGCGGCCTGTTGGGCGCAGAGGAGGTAGCCGACGACGCGGCGGAGGTCCTCGACGGCGAGGTCGACGAGGGGGCCGATCGGGCTAGTGATGCCGGCGTTGTTGACCAGGCCGGTGATCGGGCCGAGGGTGGCGGTGGCGGTGTCGAAGAGGCGGGTGACCTGGTCGGGTTCGCGGGTGTCGGTGGGTACGGCGATACCGCGGCGCCCGGTGGCGTGGATGTCGGCCAGGACGGCGGTGGCGGCGTCGGTGTCCCGGCGGTAGCAGAGGGCGATGTCGTGGCCGGCGTGGGCGAGGCGGCGGGCGGTGGCGGCGCCGATGCCGCGTCCGCCTCCGGTGATGACGGTGACCGGCGTCGTCATGGTGCCTCTCCCCCGTGCTGGTGGTGTCGGCCGAGGCTACCGTGGCGCGCGCCGGGGGTCGGTCGGTTGTGGTCGGTGGTGGGTGGTGCCCCGGCGGGGTGGGTGTCGGGGGTGGCTGGTATCAAAGGCAGGAATTTCCGACAGTTGTCCGAAAAGAGGGTGGTTGGCGATGGGGGCGGCGGGTCAGGGGTTGTCCACTGACGAGGTGCAGGGCATCCGGGAGGCGTTGGCGGCGGGGCGTAAGCCGAAGGTGGTGTTCACGGCTGCGGCGGGGCAGATCGCCGGGCAGGTGGGTCAGGTGGTGGAGCTGACCGATCCGGCGGTGTCGGACGAGTTCGTGGTGGTGCGGTTCGGGCGGGACGAGTTGCCCTTCTCCCCTGCCGACGTGGCGGTGGCGCCGCGTGGTGCGGGGCGGCGGGTGGTGGAGCCGAAGCCGGGGGCGGAGGCCGGGTCGGAGGCGGTGGTGGCGGAGCCGGAGTTCGTGTTGGAGCGGGTGTCGGTGCCGGAGCAGTCGCGTGGGGACGAGTCGCGGGGTGAGCGGCGGGAGGAGCCGAAGGTGGATGTGGTGGAGGCGAAGCCGGCGAAGCGGGCGGTGAAGGCGGCGAAGCCGAAGGTGCCGGCGGGGTTGACGGTGACGTTGCAGTACGCGGAGGGCGAGTGGACGGTGGCGGCGCAGCAGGGCAGCAAGTCGTTGGCGAAGCCGTATGTGGTGAAGCCGGCGGAGGCGTTGCGGATGGTGGCGTTGGTGGATGTGCCGGGTGTGCAGGAGGCGGTGGAGCAGATTCTGGGGGCGGAGCGGGCTGAGGCGGAGCAGCAGGCGGAGCGGTTGCGGGCGGAGTTGGCGGAGATCGAGGCGCGGTTGGCGGAGTTGCGCGAGGCGGGGTGAGGTGTGGTGGTCGGGGGCGCCGGTGGGTGTCGCTGATCGTGGTGGGTGTGGCGTGGGGTTTGCCGGAGGGTGGCTCCGCGCCGCGTGTTGTTTTCGGCCCCCGACAGAACGTCGGGGGCCGGTTGGTGTGTGGGTCAGTGGGTGGGGATGTGGGCGACGCCGATGCGTTTGCGGAAGACCCAGTAGGTCCAGCCCTGGTAGGCGAGGACGACGGGGGTGAAGATGACGGCGACCCAGGTCATGATCTCGAGGGTGTAGGGGGTGCTGGCGGCGTTGGTGGCGGTGAGGGTGCCGGTGGGGTCGCCGGTGGAGGGCAGGACGTTGGGGAAGAGGGCGGTGAAGAGGGTGGCGACGGTGAGGGCGATGGCGGTGGCGGTGCCGGTGAAGGCCCAGCCTTCGCGGCGGGCGTGGGCGGCGGTGAGGCCGGCGAGCAGGGCGGCGGTGGCGGCGGTGGCGAGGATGACGGCGGCGGGGTTGCTGCGGATGGTGAGGGTCCAGGTCAGGAAGGTCACGGCGAGGGTGGCGGCGAGGATGCCGAGGCGGACGGCGAGGGTGCCGGCGCGGTGGCGGATGTCGCCGGTGGTCTTGAGGGCGGTGAAGATGGCGCCGTGGGTGAGGAAGAGGGCGGTGGTGGTGGCGCCGCCGAGGAGGGCGTAGGGGTTGAGGAGGTCGAGAAGGGTGCCGGCGTATTCGTGGTCGGCGTCGAGGGGTACGCCGCGGAGGATGTTGGCGAAGGCGACGCCCCAGAGGATGGCGGGGATGAGGCTGCCGAGGGTGATGGCGGTGTCCCAGCGGCGTTTCCAGGTGGCTTCGGGGCGCTTGTGGCGGTATTCGAAGGCGACGCCGCGGACGATGAGGGCGAGGAGGACGAGCAGGAGGGGGAGGTAGAAGCCGCTGAAGAGGGTGGCGTACCACTCGGGGAAGGCGGCGAACATGGCTCCGCCGGCGGTGATGAGCCAGACTTCGTTGCCGTCCCAGACGGGCCCGATGGTGTTGATCATGACGCGGCGTTCGCGGTCGTCGCGGGCGAGGACGGGTAGGAGCGCGCCGACGCCGAAGTCGAAGCCTTCGAGGATGAAGTAGCCGGTGAAGAGTATGGCGATGAGGACGAACCAGACGGTGGTGAGGTCCACGGTGGGGCTCCGGGGTCAGTAGGCGAAGGCGAGGGGGCGGTCGGTGTCGTCGGTGTCGTCGGGGGTGGGGTCGGGGGTGTCGTCGGGGAGGCCGGTCCTGGCGTAGCGGACGAGTAGGCGGACCTCGATGACGGCGAGGGTGGCGTAGACGATGGTGAAGGCGGTGAAGCTGGTGAGGACTTCGGTGAGGCTGACGGTGCGGGAGACGCCGTCGCGGGTGAGCATTTCGCCGAAGACGATCCAGGGTTGCCGGCCCATCTCGGTGAAGATCCAGCCGAAGCTGTTGGCGGCGAGGGGCAGCAGGGGCATGACGAGGCCGGCGCGGAGGAGCCATTTTCCGCGGGGGGTGCGGCCTTTGCGGTGGGCCCAGAGGACCCAGAGGGCGATGGCTGCGGCGGCGAGGCCGAAGCCGATCATGAGGCGGAAGCTCCAGTAGGTGACCGGGATGATCGGGGTGTAGCTGCCGGGGCCGTACTGGGCGGTGTATTGGGCCTGGAGGTCGTCGATGCCCTGGACGGTGCCGTGGGGGTCGCCGGTGCCGAGGACGCTGAGCAGGTAGGGGATCTTGAGGGCGTAGATCTCGCGGCTGCCGTCGAGGGTGCCGATGGTGAGGACGCTGAAGGCGGCGGGGCTCTCGGTGGTGTAGAGACCTTCGGCGGCGGCCATCTTCATGGGCTGCACGTCGGTCATGATCTTGCCTTGGATGTCGCCGGTGATGAGGACGCCGGCGGTGGCGGCGAGGGTGACCCAGGCTCCGAAGCGTGCGGCGAAGCGGTAGGTGGGGGTGTCGCTGTGGTCGGGGTGGCGGATGAGGTGCCAGAGGGCGACGGCGACGATGAGGCTGCCGGCGACGAGGAAGCAGCCGGCGATGGTGTGGGGGAAGGTGATGAGGGCGACCTTGTTGGTGAGGACGGCGACGAAGTCGGTGAGTTCGGCGCGTCCGGTGTCGGGGTTGATGCGGTAGCCGACGGGGTTCTGCATCCAGGAGTTGGCGGCGAGGATGAAGTAGGCGCTGAAGGTGGAGCCGAGGGCGGCGGCCCAGATGGTGGCGAGGTGGATGTGTCTGGGGAGGCGGTCCCAGCCGAAGATCCAGAGTCCGAGGAAGGTGGATTCGAGGAAGAAGGCGACGAGGGCTTCGATGGCTAGGGGTGCGCCGAAGATGTCGCCGACGAATCGGGAGTAGTCGCTCCAGTTCATGCCGAACTGGAATTCCTGGACGATGCCGGTGACGATGCCCATGGCGAAGTTGATGAGGAAGAGCTTGCCGTAGAACCTGGTGAGTTTGAGGTAGCGCTGGTCGCCGGTGCGGTGCCACATGGTTTGGAGGATGGCGACGAGGACGGACAGGCCGATGGTGAGTGGCACGAAGAGAAAGTGGTAGACGGTGGTGACACCGAACTGCCAGCGGGCGACGTCCAACGCGTCCACCAGGAACCCCCCAGGTCGTACTACAAGACGTAGTAAATACTACCGGGTGTCGTAGGGGTGGGGGCAGGGCCGCCCGTCCCGAAGCGTCCCGGGGCAAAAGTCCCTGGTCACCGGGCCGGTCGGCCCTCACCGCTCCCCCGCCGGTCGCCCCGTTCCGCGCGCCGCTGGCGCGGGCGTGCGACCATCGACCGCTGATGGAAACACCGCACTCCCCCTGGCACGCGCCCTGGCTGTGGCGCGCCGCGCAACTGCTCGCCCGACTCGTGGTCGGTGCCCTGGCCCGCCTCCGGGTCAGCGGCGACGTGCCGGACCGGCTGCGCGCCGGGCCGCTCATCCTGGCGGCCAACCACATCAGCCCGTTCGACCCGATCGTGCTCGCCGCCGCCTGCCGGGCCCGGGGGGTGGCTCCCCGGATCATGGCCACCGGCGGGTTGTTCCGGGCCCCGGTGGTGGGTGCGGCGATGCGTCACGCCGGGCACATCCGGGTGGACCGGGGAACCGCCGCGGTGGGGCGGGCGCTGCACGACGCCGCTGACGCCGTCGCCGCCGGGTCGGTGATCCTGGTTTACCCGGAGGGACGCATCGGCCTGGACCCGGGGATGTGGCCGGAGCGCGGCAAGACCGGGACCGCCCGTCTGGCGTTCGCCAGCGGCGCGACGGTGGTGCCGGTCGCCCAGTGGGGTTCGCACGAGGTGCTGCCGTACCGGGCGCCGAAGGGCCTGCTGGGCGCGGTGTGGCGGGCGGTGTGGCGGCGGCCGGTGATCCGGGTGCACTTCGGCGCGCCGGTGGACCTGGCCGATGTGGATCCGGCGGCGGTCGGCGCGGCCCGGCGGGCCACCGACCGGATCATCGACGCGGTCACCGACGCGCTGGTGCCGTTGCGTCCGGACGAACCCGACCGGCCCCGGCACGTCGACCCGGGGCGGCCGGCTGACACCAGCCGGCTGCACCGGCGGCGGCCGGCCCGCCCCTGAACCGGGGACTACGCCGCCGGTAGCCGGGTTGACCTGCTCTTCTCCGGTACGGTCAGGACCGGGCGGCCGCCCGCCGCCCGGGGTCGCGTCCCGCCGTCCGTCACGGTGCGGCGGTGGTGGCTGCCGGCCCCGTACCCGGCGGCGGAGCGGTCCGCGCCGAACCGTGGAGGCACCTATGCGCGCACCGGACGGGGTGACCCGCTTTCCCGCCACGGCGCCGGCGACGGTGGTGCCGCTGCTGGCCGTGGTGGCTCTGGTCGCGGTCTGGGGCCGGGCCCTGCCGGCGGTGGTGGAGGTCGTCGTCGTGGTGCTGCTGGCGGGCGCGGTCCTGGCCGCGGTGCACCACGCCGAGGTGGTCGCGCACCGTGTCGGGGAGCCGTTCGGGTCGCTGATCCTCGCGGTCGCGGTGACCGTGATCGAGGTCGGGCTGATCATCACGCTGATGGTCTCCGGTGGCCCGGACACCGCCACGCTGGCGCGGGACACCGTGTTCGCCGCCGTGATGATCACCTGCAACGGGATCGTCGGGCTGTCGCTGCTGCTGACCGCCGTGCGTCGCCGGGTGGTGGTGTTCAACCCGGAGGGCACCGGCGCGGCGTTGGCGACGGTGCTGACCCTGGCGACGCTCAGCCTGGTCCTGCCGACGTTCACCACCGGCAGTCCCGGTTCGGCGTTCACCGGTCCGCAGTTGACCTTCGCCGCGGTGGCGTCCCTGTTCCTGTACGCGACGTTCGTCTTCGTGCAGAACGTACGGCACCGGGACTACTTCCTGCCGCCGCCGCGCGAGGCCCCCGCAGCGCGTGGCCCGGTCGGCGGCGGGACGGTCACCGCCGGCGGGGACGACGAGCACGCCCCGGTGCCGTCGCCGGCGACCGCCCTGGTCAGCTTCGCGCTGCTGATCGTGGCGCTGGTCGCGGTGGTGGGGCTGGCGAAGGTCGAGTCGCCCACCATCGAGGGGGTGGTCGCCGACGCGGGGCTACCCCGGCCGGTCGTGGGCGTGGTCATCGCCCTGCTGGTACTGCTGCCGGAGACCCTGGCGGCGGCCCGCAACGCCCGCCGGGACCGCGCCCAGATCAGCCTCAACCTGGCCCTCGGGTCGGCCATGGCGAGCATCGGACTGACGATCCCGGCGATCGCGGTCGCCTCGCTGTGGCTCGACGGGCCGCTGGTGCTCGGTCTCGGGGCCACCCAGATCGTGCTGCTCGGTCTGACCGCCGCGGTGGGGATCCTCACCGTGATGCCCGGCCGGGCGACCCTGTTGCAGGCCTGGGTGCACCTGGCACTGTGTGCGGGCTACCTCTTCCTCGCCACCAACCCGTGACGGCGCGTCGACACCGTGGCGGTACGCGCTGTCCGGTGCCCGGCAGGGGTCGTGCCGGTCGCCGGCCGGTCACCCACCGGCCACCGGCGGCGGGCATACTGCCGGCGTGTCCCACCCCTACCTCGACGCGCCCGCCCCGCTGGCCTTCGCCCACCGGGGCGGCGCCGCGCAGGGCGACGAGAACACCGCCACGGCGTTCGCGCGGGCCGTCGCGCTCGGCTACCGGTACGTCGAGACCGACGTGCACGCCACGGCCGACGGCGTCGCGGTGGTCTTCCACGACGCCACCCTGGACCGGCTGACCGGTGAGCGTGGGCGCATCGCCGCGTTGCGCTGGGCCGACCTGGCCACCGTGCGGGTCGGCGGGGCGGCCGTGGTGCCGCGTCTGGAGGAGGTCCTCGCCGCCTGGCCGGAGATCCGGTTCAACGTCGACGTCAAGGCCGACGGCGGGATACGGCCGACGGTGGCGACGGTGGAACGCGCCGGGGCCGGCGACCGGGTGCTGCTGGCCTCGTTCAGCGACGCCCGGCTGGCCCGGATCCGGGTCCTCGCCGGTCCGAAGGTCGCCACCTCCCTGGGTATGCGCGGGGTGGTCCGGCTGCGGTGGGCGTCGCTGAGCGGGCAGCGGCTGCGGCTGCCGCCGTCGGTGGTCGCCGCGCAGGTCCCGGTCCGCTACGGGCGGGTACGGGTGGTCGACCGGCGGCTGGTGCGGCACGCCCACCGACTCGGCCTGCAGGTGCATGTCTGGACGATCGACGAACCTGTCGAGATGCACGAGTTACTGGACCTGGGTGTGGATGGCATCATGACCGATCACGTCGGCGTGCTGCGCGACGTCTACCGCAGCCGCGGCCACTGGGCCGCCTGATCCACCCCGAGGAACCCGATGGCCGAGACCGTGACCACCCCGGCGGCGCACACCCCGCCGGCGAGCAGCCGCCGGGAGCGCACCGGCTGGTACTTCTACGACTGGGCGATGTCGGCGTTCTCCACCACCGTCATCACGGTCTTCCTGGGGCCGTTCCTGACCAGCGTCACCGAGCTGGCCGCCGGCTGCGAGCTGGGCGCGGACACCTGCTCCGGGTACGTGTACCCGCTGGGCGTGAAGGTGGCCGCCGGGTCGTACTTTCCGTACCTGGTGTCACTGTCGGTGTTCCTGACAGTGTTCGTACTGCCGGTCACCGGCGCGGTCGCCGACCGGTCCCGGCACAAGAAGCCGCTGCTGGCCGGGTTCGCGTTCCTCGGCGCCGGGGCGACCACCGCGATGCTCTTCGTCACCGGGGACCGCTACCTGCTCGGCGGGGCGCTGTTCGTGGTCGCCAACATCGCCTTCGGCGCCGGCGTGGTGGTGTACAACTCGTTCCTGCCGCAGCTGGGCGGCCCGGACGAACGTGACGGCATCTCCAGCCGGGGCTGGGCGTTGGGTTACCTCGGTGGTGGGCTGCTGCTGGCGGTCAACCTGGTGGTGGTGAACTCGTTCGGCGACGGCACCGATCAGCGCACCCTGGACCTGGCCCGTTGGTCGATCGTGTCGGCCGGGCTGTGGTGGGCGCTGTTCACCCTGGTGCCGCTGCGCTGGCTGCGGGAACACCCGTCGGCGGAGGCGACCGTCGGCGGTGGCAACGTGCTCGTCGACGGGTTCCGGCAGCTCGGCCGGACCCTGCGGGAGGTCAGGGCGTACCCGTTGACGTTGTTCTTCCTGCTGGCGTTCCTGGTCTACAACGACGGCATCCAGACGGTGATCGCCCTGGCCAGCCAGTACGGCACCGAGGAACTACGGCTGGGCCAGACCACCCTGATCGTGACGATCCTGCTGGTGCAGTTCCTCGCCTTCGGTGGGGCGCTGCTGCTCGGCGCGCTCGCCCGGCGTGTCGGCGCGTGGAAGACGGTGCTGCTGTCGCTGGTGCTGTGGACGGTGGTGGTCCTCGCCGCGTTCCGGCTGCCGGCCGAGGCGCCGGTGCCGTTCATGGTGCTCGGCGCCGGCATCGGCCTGGTGCTCGGCGGCAGTCAGGCGCTGAGCCGGTCGCTGTTCAGTCAGCTGATCCCCGCCGGACGGGAGGGCGAGTACTACGGTTTCTACGAGATCAGCGACAAGGGCACCAGCTGGCTCGGGCCCCTCGCGTTCGGGTTGGTGTTCCAGCTGACCAACTCCTACCGGGTCGGGCTGGTCTCCCTGCTGATCTTCTTCGTGGTCGGGTTCCTGCTGTTGGTGGCGGTACCGGTGCGCCGGGCCATCATCGCCGCCGGGAACACCCCGCCCCGCGTCCTCTGACCAGATCCATTGGCGCATGTCGATGGGATAGGCTGCCCGACCGTGACCGACGCCGACCCCGCCGCCCCGACCTGCCTGGCCCGACCCCTGCCGGGTGAGCAGGACACCCTCATCTGCGCCGCCGCGCGCGGGGCCGACGGGCGTCCGCTGCACGCCGCGGCGCTGAAGTTCTTCTGGGGGCCGATGGACTGCGGCAAGTCCACGATGGCCCTCCAGATGAACTACAACCACGCCCGGCAGGGCCGGCGGGGCCTGGTCACCACCCGCATCGACCGGTCCCTGGGCCCCCGGGTCACCACCCGCATCGGCCTGGCCCACGACGCCATCGAGGTCACCGACGACCTGGACCTGCGGGCCCTGGTACGCGACCGCTGGGCCGCCGGGGAACGCGTCGACTACCTTATCTGCGACGAGGCGTCCTTCTACAGCGTCGCCCACGTCGAGCAGATGGCCGAACTGGTCGACCACGACGACGTCGACGTGTTCGCCTTCGGCCTGGCCACCGACTTCCGGTCGTGTTTCTTCCCCGCCGCGCAGCGGCTGTTCGAACTGGCCGACTCCGTCGCCCGCATCCAGGTCGAGGTGCTCTGCTGGTGCGGCCGGGAGGGGCTGCTCAACGCCCGGGTCGTCGGCGGACGGGTGGTCCGCGAGGGCGAACAGGTCGTCATCGGTGACACCGTTCCTGACGCGCAGGTCCGCTACCAGGTGCTCTGCCGCCGCCACCACCGCACCGGGGACCTCGGCCCCCGCGACTGAGCCGCCCCGACGCCCGGCGGCCCCGTGACCAGACCGTGATCGAGACTTCCGGCCGCCGCGCCAACCTTTCGGCTCGTCTGGCCGCTCTCCACCGGCACGCGGGACGGCACCGGGCCACCCCGCCACGGCGACGCGGGGGACACGGCACATGCGGTTGGCGCTTCGACGGGCCCGTGGGGCGAAGGGTCTGCTCCTGGCGGCGGTGGGCGCCACCCTGGTGGCGACGGTCGCCCTCACCGGCCTGGCCGGCTACCACCGCGACGTCGTCAGCTCCGGGGTGCGCGGGGTCCTGGCCACCGCCACCGCCGAGGAGCGCTCCATCCTGGTACGCGGTGCGGCCGGCCGCACCGCCGACACCCTCGCCCAACGGGACACCGCGCTGCGCGCCGGCGCCGCCGACGTCCTCGACGGCTGGCCCGGCACCGTCGAGGTGGCCGGGTACGCCGCCGGCCGGCAGCTGCACGGCGACGTCGGTGACGCCGTCGCCGACGACGACGGCACCGTCTACGCCAGCGTGCTGTTCCTCGACGACCTCGCCGCGCACGCCGACCTGACCGCCGGCACCTGGCCGGCCGCCGGCGCGGGCCCCGTGCAGACCACCCTCGCCGAACCGGTCGCCACCACCCTCGGCGTCACCGTCGGCGGCCGCATCCCGGTCACCGACGGGTTCACCGGCCGCGTCACCGACCTCACCGTCGTCGGCCTGTGGCGGCCCCGGGCCGCCGACGACCCGTACTGGCGGCTGGCCCCCGAGACCACGACCGGCGTGCAACCCGGCACGGCCACGTACGGTCCGCTGACCGTGGACCGCGCCGACTTCGTCCGCCACTTCCTCACCAACGCCTCCGCCGGCTGGCTGATCACCCCGACGTCGGCGCGGCCACCGGCACCGCGGACCTCGACCGGCTCGCCGACGCCGCCGACGCCGCCACCGGACTGGCCACCACCGCCGGACTCGGTGACTCCGGCACCGCCACCACCGCCCTCGACGACCTGGTCGACCGGATCCAACGCGCCGCCCTGGTCGGCCGGTCCGCCCTGGTCACCCCGATGCTGCTGGTCGCCGTCCTCGGCGGGTACACGCTGCTGCTGGTGGCGGCGCTGCTCGGTGAGAAGCGCCGCGCCGAGACCGCGCTGCTGCGCGCCCGCGGCGCCGCCCGCTGGCAGCTCGCCGGCCTCGCCGGCCGGGAGGCCGCACTGGTCGTCGCCCCGGCGATCCTGCTCGCCCCACCGCTGGCCACGGAACTGCTGCGGCACGCAGGACGGATACCGGCGCTGGCCGAGGCGTCGCTGCGCCTGCAACCACGCCTGGACGTCCTCACCTGGACCGCCGCGCTCCTCGTGGCCGCCGGGTGCGCGCTGGCCATGCTCGGCCCGAACCTGCGCCGGGGCGACAGCTACGTCGCCGACCTGGCCGCCCGGTCCCGGCCCGGCCGCCGGGGCGCGGTGCAACGCGCCGGTGCCGACGTCGTCCTCGTCGTGGTCGCCCTGCTCGGCTAGTACCAGCTGCGGTCGTACTCGTCGCCGCTGTCCGGTGTCGGCGGCGACCTGGCCGCCGACCCGCTGCTCGCCGCCGCCCCCACCATCGGCGTGCTCGCCGGTGCCGTGGCGGCCCTGCGGATCCTGCCGCCGCTGACCCGCCTCGCGCAGCGGTACGTCGACCGCACCCGCGCCACCGCCGCGATGCTCGGCAGGTGGCAGGCCGGACGCCGCCCCCACGCCGGCCCGGTGCTGCTCGTCGCCCTCGCCGTCGCGGTCAGCGCCCTCGCCTGGTCCCTGGCCGGCACGACCGGACGGTCCCTGACCGACCAGGCCGACCACCGGGTCGGCGCCGACCTGCGGCTGACCGAGACCGCCGGCACCCCACCCGCCGACCGGGCCGCGCAACTGGCCCGGCTGCCCGGCGTGACCGCCGCGCTGCCCGCCTGGCGGGCCACCCTCAGCCTCGGCGCGACCGCGCAGCCGGCGTCGCTGGTCGCCGTCGACGCCGGCACCGCCACCGGCGTCGTGCGGCTGCGCCCCGACCTTGCCGACGTGTTCACGCAGGTCACCCGGGCCCGCGTCGACGCACCCCACACCGCCCTGCCGGTCGGGGCGCGACGCCTGACCGGCCGGTTCACCGGCACCGTCACCGCCACCGACACCACCGCCCCGGTGCGTGCCTTCGCGGTGTTCGCCGAACCCGCCGGCACACACCGCCGGGTGCCGTTGGGCGCCAGCCGGGACGGACGGGCGGTCGACTTCACCGTCGACCTGCCCCAGGACCCGGCCCGGCTGGCCGGGTTCACCGTCGAGACCACCGGCCCCGCCAAGCTGGTCGTCGACTGGCAGCTACGTGACCTGCGCGCCGACAGCAGGCCCGTCGACCTGGGCGGCGGGCCGTGGCACACCGTCGACCGCGGTGGCGTGACCCGCGACGGCACCACCGCCACCGCCGCCGGTGACACCCTCACCGCCCGCTGGGTACGCGACGACGACACCCGCCGGGGTCGGGGCGGCTCCCCCGTGCGCCTGGCCGTCACCCGGCCGGCGGCCGGCCGGGTGCCGCTGCTGGTCACCCCGCAGGCCCTGGCCGCGCTCCGGTTGGCCGTCGGCGACGACACCCGGCTGTTCCTCGGCGCGGCCGAGGTCGACGTCCACGTCGTCGGCACCGTCGAGGCGTTCCCCGGCGACACCGCCGCCGCCACCGTCTTCGCCGACCTGCCGTCACTGCGCGACCGGATCTTCCACGACCGGGGACTCACCCGCGATGTGCAGGAATGGTGGCTGTCGGTGCCGACCGACCGGCACGACGACGCGGTGACCGCCGCCGGCGCGCTGACCGGCGTGGACGTGCTCGACCGGCAGGCGGTCGCCCGGGACCTGGCCGGTGACCCGTTCGGCGCGGGCGCGCGCGGCGCGCTGTTCGCCGCCGCCCTCGGGGCGGTGCTGCTGGCCGCCGTCGGTATCGCCGTCGACGTCAGCGCCACCGCCCGCCGCCGGGCCACCGAACTGGCCGTGCTGCGCGCCCTCGGCGCGACCCACCGCACCGTCACCCGGTCCCTGGTGACCGAACAGGCGTTCCTCGCCGGCACCGGCGTGGCCGTCGGCCTGGTCGCGGCGGCGCTGGTCACCGGCGCGCCGAGACTGACCAACGGCCTCGCCGACCGGAGCCTGCACGCCGATCTGGCCCCCCTGCCCCACCAGGTACGCGACCTGACCATCGAGGTCCGTGCCGGCGCCGACGGGGCCACCCCGACCGGAGCGGCCGGTGCGCTCGAACGCTTCCACGCCGCCCTGCCGCAGCCGCTGTCCGCCCTGGTCGACCAGCGGTGGCAGGCGGCCGCCGTCGCCGCCGACACCGCGACCGCCTCCGGCGACGTCGGCCCGCTCGCCGAGGGCGGCACCGTCCGCCTCGGACTGCGCACCCAGACCGGCCTGCCCGAGGCGACCCGGCTGACCGCCGGAACGTGGCCCCGCACCGACCTCGGCCGGCCCGTGCAGGTCGCCGTGTCGCAGGCCGTCGCCGACACCCTCGCCCTGCGTCCCGGGGTGCGCCTCGGCGTCGCCGCACCCGGACAACCCCCCGCCGACCTGCTCGTGACCGGGGTGTTCCAACCGGCCCGCCCCGCCGACCCGCTCTGGGCGGCCATGCCCCAGGCGGTGGAACCGCTGCTGCCGATCAACGACGGCGATCCGTTCGTGGCCGTCGCGGTCACCGACCCCGCCGGCCTGGCCGCCGCCGGCCGGGCCGGGCTGCCCGTCACCCACTCCTGGCGGTAGCGGTTCGACCACGACCGGATCAACTCCTCGACGATCGAACCGGTCGCCGCCGCCGTCGGCGCGGCCCGACGCACCCAGTGGCTGCCCGGCGCGACCGTGCAGACCTCCCTGGACACCCAACTGGTGCGCTTCGGCGCGCAACTCACCTCGGTCCGCAACCTGCTGGCCGTGGCGCAGGCCGAACTGCTGGCCAGCCTGCTCGGGCTGATCCTGCTCGCCGCCCGGGTGGCCGGGCAGACCCGCCTCGCCGAACTGACCCCGCTGCGGTCACGGGGCGCGTCGCTGGCCGCCATCGGCCGGCACACCCTCGCCGAGGCGGCCCTGCCGCAACCGGCCGCGGTGACCGCCGGGGCGCTGCTCGCGCTGGCGGCACCCGGACGCGACGGCGGAACCTGGTGGGCCCTGCCGCTGATCGCCGCCGTCACCACCGCCGCGGTGCCGGTGTTCGCGATGGCCGGGCAGCGGCACGTCGCCGTGGTCGACGGCCGGCAGGACCTGACCCGGACCCGCCCGTCGGCGCGCCGCGTCGCCGTCGAGGTCACCGTGCTGCTGGCGGCCGTCGGAGGGCTGGTCCTGCTGCGCCGCCGGGGCCTGGACCCCGGCGGCGACGTTGACGTCTACCTCGCGGCGGTGCCGGTGCTGCTGGCCGCCGCGGTGGCCCTGCTCACCCTGCGGGCCCTGCCCTGGCCGCTGCGGCTGCTCGACCGGGCCGCCGCCCGGGCCCGGGGCGCGCTGCTGTTCTTCGGCGTGGCCCGTGCCGGCCGGGGCACGCCGGTGACCACCGCCCCCCTCGCGGTGCTGGTCGTCGCGGTCAGCACCGGCGTGTTCAGCGCGGTCGTCACCGACACCGTCGGCCGGGCCCGGGACACCGCCGCCGACCTGAGCGTGCCCGCCGACGCCTGGCTCACCGGGTACGCCTTCGCCTCGGACACCGCCGGACGGCTCGCCGACGTCGACGGGGTACGGGCGCTCACCCCGGTGCGCATCGACTCGAACCGGCCGCTGCGTTCCGGCACCGACCTACAGGCCCGTACCATCGGCACCGCCCGGATCATGGTGGTCGACGCGCCCGCGTTCGCCCGGGTCGCCGCGGCCAGTGGCGTCGACGTGGACGTGCCGGCAGTGCTGCGCGCCGCCGCGCGGGGCGACGGTCCGGTGCCGGCGGTGGTGTCACCCGGCGTCGCCGCGGCCGTCGACGACACCGCCGCCGCGGACGTGCAGAGCCGCCTGTACCCGTTCCGGGTGGCCGGGGTGGCGGACACCTTCCCCGGCGTGGACCTGGGCACCGACCGGTTCGTGGTGCTGCCCTGGCAGGCGCTGGCCGAGTACGAGCACACCCCGATCGTCGCCAACCGGTACCTGCTCGCCACCGACCGGCACGACCCGGCGGTGCTGCTGCGCACCGCCGACGACGGGCAGCGGCGGTGGCAGTCGGCGGTGCTGGGCAGCGAGGTCGACGCACCCAAGGTGCCGGCACAGCTGCTCACCCGACGCGCGTACCGGGACGGGCTGGACCGTACCGGCGGCAACGACGTGATCACCCTGGCGTTCACCGTCGGCGCGGTCGGCGGCGGCGCGCTGGCCGTCGTCGCCGTCGGGTTCGCGGTGCTCGCCGATGCCCGCGCCCGCGCCCGGCTGCTGTCCCGGCTGCGCACCCTCGGCTTCTCCGAGGGGCAGGGCCACCGGCTGCTGGTGTACGAACTCGTGCCGCTGGTGGCGGTCGCCGCGCTGGCCGGCGCCGCCGTCGGGGTTGCCCTGCCGGGGCTGATCGGCCCGGCGCTCGGGCTGTCCGCGTTCACCCCCGGCGTCACCGCCGGCTGGTACCTGGACCCGCTGGTCGTCGGCGCGGTGCTCGGGCTGGTCGCGGTGGGCTTGGCGGCCGGGCTGGGCATGGAGATTCTGGTGAACCGACGGACGCGTCCCAGCGAGGCGCTCCGGCTGGGAGAGGAGAACCCGTAACCGCCGTCCACACCGTCCCGGACCTGGTGTCGTTGCAGCAGCGCGCCGCCGACCGGGCCGCCGACCGCGCCGGAGGCGCCGACCGGCTGCGCGGCCACATCGTCTGCGACGGCCTGGTGCGCATATTCAAGACCGACGGGGTGGAGGTCGTCGCGTTGCAGGGCCTCGACCTGGTCGTCGACCGGGGGGAACTGCTGGCCGTCGTCGGTGCCTCCGGCTCCGGCAAGTCGACCGTGCTGAACATCCTCTCCGGACTGGACGTACCCACCGCCGGGATCGCCCGGGTCGCCGGGTACGACCTGCTGACCATGTCGGCGCGCAAGCGCCTGGCCTACCGTCGGCGGACCGTCGGATTCGTGTGGCAGCAGACCGCCCGGAACCTGCTGCCCTACCTGAGCGCGGCGGAGAACGTCGAACTGCCCATGCGGCTGGCCGGCCGGCGGGGCCGCGTCGCCCGTCGGCGGGCCGCGGAACTGCTGGACATGGTCGGGGTGGGACACTGCGCGGACCGTCGGCCGGCCCGGATGAGCGGCGGGGAGCAGCAGCGTTGCGCGGTGGCGGTGGCGGTGGCCAACGACCCGGAGGTGCTCCTCGCCGACGAGCCGACCGGGGAGCTCGACGAGAACACCGCCGCGGAGGTGTTCGGGGCGCTGCGCACCATCAACGCCGAACTGGGTGTCACCGTCGTGGTGGTCACCCACGACCACGCGGTCGCCACCCAGGTCCGCCGGACCGTCGCCATCCGCGACGGCCGCACCGCCAGCGAGGTACGCCGCCGTGCGCGCGTCGGCGCCGACGGCGTCGAGGAACTGGTCACCGAGGAGTACGCGGTGCTCGACCGCACCGGCCGGATGCCGCTGCCCGCCGCGTTCGTCGACGCCCTCGCACTGCGTGACCGGGTCCGGCTCACCCTGGAACCCGACCACGTGCAGGTGCACCCGGGCAGCGGACAGAAGGAGCAGCAGTGAGCGAGAACCTGGTCTCGTCGAGGGCGTCGGCCGGGAGTTCCCCGGCGTCGGGCAGGTGGTGCACGCCCTGCGGGACGAGCAGGTCGCCCTGGCCCGGGCCCTGGCCAACGACCCGGCGCTGCTGATCGCCGACGAACCGACCGGGCAGTTGGACTCGGAGACCGGTCAGGCGGTGATGGACCTGCTGCGGGCGCTGGTCCGCACCCGGGGCATGACCGCGCTGGTGGCCACGCACGACCCGGCGCTGGTGGAGGCCGCCGACCAGGTGGTGACCCTGCGCGACGGCCGGCGGGTCGACGCCCCGGTGCCCGCCTGACGCGGGGCGGTCAGAACGGGTCGCCGCAGACCCGCCAGCCGTCGTCCTCCCGCACCACCGGCAGTTCCCGCTCCTCGCTGCGACCCCCGTCGCGGATGAGCCGTACGGTCACCGTGCCGGTGGGTTTCCCGTCGCGGGTGCTCACCGACACGTCGGTGACCTGGTGTCCGGTCACCACCGGCGGGGTGCGCACCCAGGCCGCGAACCCGACCGGGCTCCACCGGGTGCGCGCCGACGCGCAGAGCCGCCGGTACGCCCGGTCGGCGTCCCCGGCTGCCACCTCCGTCAGGAACGCCTCGGCGGTCTCGCGGACCGGGGCGTCGGCCTGCCGCACCGCCTGCACGTTCCACACGCCCAGCCCGGTCACCCCGACGCAGCACAGGCCCAGCAGCGCGCCGGCCACCACCAGCCCGGCCCGCACCGGCCGGTGCGGGCGGTGCGGGCGGGACCAGTGCGCCGAGGACATGATGACCAACGGTAGATAATCCGACACCCGCCGCGCAGGAAGTCGCGCCTGTCGCCGCGCCCGGGGATCGTCTACCGTCGACGCGAGCCCCTGTCCCCCTCGCCAGGAGTGACGCATGGTCCGCTTCGTGCAGCCGGTGTCGGCACCCGCCGACCCGTACGTCGGTGACCCGCTGCTGCGGTCGTGGCTGGAGCGGCAGCTCGGCCCGGCCGGACACGCCGCCGCCAGGGGCCGCCTGACGGAGCTGGCCGCCGACGTGACCGGCCCGCTGCGCGCCGCGCACGCCGGCGCCGAGGCCCACCCGCCCACCCTGGTCCGCTACGACCCGTGGGGCGCCCGGATCGACCGGGTCGACACGTCCGCCGGGTGGCGGACGCAGCGGGCCGCCGCCGCCCGGCACGCCGTGGTCGCCCTGCCCTACCTGGAGTCCGCGCGCGGTGAGTGGGGCGCGGCGGCCCGGATCGTGCAGCACGCCCTGCTGCACCTGTACGGGGCGGAGTCGGCGACGTTCTCCTGCCCGGTGGCGATGGCCGACGGCGCGGCGGCGCTGCTGTCCCGTCCCGAGGTCGACGCCGCCGTGCGCGACGCGTGGCTGCCCCGGCTGACCGCCACCGACCCGGACGTGGCGATCACCAGCGGCCAGTGGATGACCGAGTCGCAGGGCGGCTCGGACCTGGCCCGCTCCAGCACCATCGCCCGCCCTGCCCGTGAGGGGTCGTGGCGGCTGACCGGCGAGAAGTGGTTCTGCTCGGCGGTCGACTCGGCGATGGCGGTGGCCCTGGCCCGGCCGGAGGGAGCCGGCAGGGGCAGCCGGGTCCTCGCCCCGTTCCTGGTGCCCCGCTACGCCGCCGACTCCCCCCTCGCCGACGGCCGGGCCCCGGACGCGTGCGCACCGGGGGTGCGGATCCACCGGCTCAAGGACAAGCTCGGCACCCGGGCGTTGCCCACCGCCGAGGTCGGCCTGCGGGACGCGTACGCGCTGCCGCTGGGCGACCCGACGCAGCCCGGCCTGGTCCGGGCGATGACCCTGGTGGTGGTCACCCGGCTGCACAACGCGGCCGCCGCCGTGTCCGGGATGCGCCGGGGTCTCGCGTACGCGCGGGCCTACGCCGACGCCCGGCAGGTCGCCGGGGGCCGGTTGGTCGACTCGCCGCTGCACCGGGCCACCCTCGGCACCCTCGGGGTGGACACCGCTGGCGCGTTCGTCCTGGCCGGACACGCGTTCGCGCTGTTCGGCCGGGTCGAGGTGGGTGCCGACCCGGACGCCGCCGCCGAACTGCGGGTCGTCGCGCCGCTGGCGAAGCTGGCCACCGGGCGGCTCGCCGTCGCCTGCGCCAGCGAGTACGTGGAGGCGTTCGGCGGGGCCGGCTACGTGGAGGACACCGGGGTGCCGCGGCTGCTGCGCGACGCGCAGGTCCTGCCGATCTGGGAGGGCACCACGAACGTGCTCGCCCTGGACGTGCTGCGCGCGGTCACCCGGGAGGACGCGGCCCGGCCGTTGCTGCGCCGCCTCGCCGCCGCCGCCGACACCGCCCGCAGCCTGTCCCCCGCCCTGGCGCACACCCTGACCGCGGTCACCGAGGAACTGCGGGACACCTTCGCCGCGGTCACCGCCGACCCGGGCGGGGTGGAGGCGGTCGCCGGGGCCCGCGCGGTGGCGTTGCGCGCCGCGTACGCCCTGACGGCGGCGCTGCTGGTCGAGCACGCCGCCTGGGGCGACGGGGCGGCCGAGGTGGCGGCCCGGCTGTGGGCGCGGCGCTGGCTGCGGCACGAGGAGATCGCCGTGGACGCCCACCAGAACCTGGACCTGCTCTGCTGACGCTGCGTCCCGGAGCACCGGGCCGGGAAGCCTCAGCCGGGTGACCGCCGGGACCGGGCCGCCCAGATCACGTACGCCGGGTCCCGGTCGAGGTTGTGCCGGTCCCGGTCGTAGCGTCGGGTGGTGCGCGGGTCGGCGTGGCCCATCGCGTCCTGCACGTCCTCGAGGGGGACGCCCTCGGCGCGGGCGGTGGTGGCGAAGGCGTGCCGCAGCGAGTGCGGGGACAGTCTCGCCCAGGCGGGGATTCCGGCCTCCCGGGCCAGCCGGCGGACCAGCCGGAACACCGAGTGCCGGTCGAGTCGGCCTCCGGTGGCGGTGACCAGCAGCGGCCCGGTCAACTCGTGCACGGCCACGCCCTGCCCGTCCGCCCGCGCCGCCAGGTACGCGTCGAGCGCGTACGCGGTGCCCGGGGTCAGTGCCCGCCGCCGCGACCGGCCGCCCTTGCCGACGAACCGCACGCTACGGTGACCGCGCTCCACGCCGAGGTCGTCGAGGTTCAGCGACACCAGTTCCCCGACCCGCAGCCCGAGGTCGGCCAGGAGCGCCACCACGGCCCGGTTCCGTACGGCAGTCGGACCGGTGGCGGCCTGCGCCGCCGCGAGCAGCGCGTCGACCTCCTGCGGGGTGAGTCCGACGGTGGCCGAGTGATCCCGGTCGACGCGCGGCCGGTCGGCACCGGAGACCGGGTTGGCGTCGATGGCGCGCAGTTTGACCAGGAAGTCGTACCAGCTGGACAGCGCGGAGAGTTTACGGGCGACGGTTGCCGGGGTCAGCGGGCGGCCCGTCCGCGCGGCGAGGGTCGACTCCAGGTCCCGGCCGTAGGCGTTGACGTGCAGGAAGTTGGCCCGCAACGGGTCGATGTCCTGGGCCGCGCACCAGGTCAGCCAGCCGGCGACGTCGCGCCGGTAGGCGTCGCGGGTGTGCGTGGACAGCCGTCGGTTGGCGAGCCACGCCTCGGTGAAGTCGACCGGGCCGTCGGGCAGGGCGGGCGTCGGCGCGGTGCCCGACAGCACCGGAAGGTCGGAATACGACATACCGGAAAGGCTCTCAGGTCCGGGCCGGGTTGGCGACGAGGCGCGCCCGGCCGGTTCCTGCCGTCCCGGTTGGTCGGTACGCCTTTTCGCGCATGGGCTTCGCGTATTTGTCAGGCACGTTCGCCGTCAACATAATCGGGGTCCGGAAACCGCGTGACCGCACGTGCCGTCGCGCTGCGCGGGCACGAGCGCACCCGAGATCAGGGAAAGGGGACGGAGCGACGAGCCGGCGGGACCGTTGCTCCACATCATCCTATGGGAATTGATCACCACGGTCGTACGCACCGCCTGGACTGGGAGGACGCCACGCTACGAAAGTGGGACTGCACCGTCCTGTGGTCGGATCCCGCGGATCCCGACCAGGGCATCGTGCTGGACCGCTCCGCCTTCTACCCCGGCGGTGGCGGACAACCACCGGACCACGGGGTGCTCATCTGGCAGGGCGTGCAGACCAGGATCGTCGGTACCCGCAAGGGCGACGACCTCTACCTGCTGCCCGCGCCCGGTGACCCGGTGCCGCCGCCCGGGACGACCGTCGTGGGGGCGATCGACGACGACCGCCGCTCCGCCCTGATGCGGACCCACTCCGGGCTGCACGTGCTCTGCGGGGCCGTCTTCCGTGACTTCAACGCCCTGGTGACCGGCGGCAACATGGAGCCCGGCGAGGCCCGGATGGACTTCAACCTGCCGGAGGTGCCACCCGGGTTCAAGCAGAGCCTGGAGGACGCGGTGAACGCCGAGATCGCCGCCGACCGGAAGATCGTCGTCCGGTTGATCTCCGCGGAGGAGGCCAACGCGATCCCCGACCTGGTGCGCACCCAGTTCGTGGCTCCGCCGACCATGCCCCAGGTCCGCGTCGTCGACATCGTCGGTCTCGACGTGCAGGCCGACGGGGGCACCCACGTCGCCTCCACCGGGCAGATCGGCCGGGTGGTCGTCACCAAGGTCGAGAGCAAGGGCCGACAGAACCGGCGGGTCCGGATCAAGCTGGTGTCCTGAGCCGACACCCCGCGTCCCGCGGGTACGGCACCCGCGGGACGCGTCACCGACGCCACGGTCAGGAGTTGATCTCCCTGCGGCCGTTGCCGTTGGTGAGGACGGCGACCCGGCGCGGCTTGGCCCGCTCGGCCACCGGGATCCGCAGGGTGAGGACCCCGTTGTCGTAGCCGGCCTCCAGCCGGTCGGTGTCGAGGGTGTCGCCGAGGAAGAGCCGTCGGGTGAAGGTCCCCATCGGTCGTTCGGCGGCGACGAGTTCCACGTTGTCCCCGGTGGGTCGACGGCGTTCCGCCCTGACGGTCAGCACGTTGCGCTCCACGGTGCAGTCGATGCTGTCCGGGTCCACCCCGGGCAGGTCGAACGCGGCGTAGAAGTGGTCACCGTCGCGGTAGGCGTCGAGGTGCATCACCGCCGGGCGGGCGGCGGTGCCGAAGACCTGGTCGGCGAGCCGGTCGATCTCCCGGAACGGGTCGGTACGCATCAGCATGGTGTGCCTCCTCGGTTCTCCTGGGCCGAAGGATTCAAGTTGAGTCTGGTCGACTCAAGCCCTTCTCCTTTGATAGCGCGCCCCCGCGGCGTCGTCAAGTCGATCCGACCGCCGTCCCCGAGAGGCGTTGACCCTCCCCCCTCGGGCAGACCCCAGGCTGGTCCGTGCCGGTCACCCGGACCGGCACGAGGAGGATGGCGACGTGGGGCTGCTGACCATCGGGGCGTTCGCCCGGGCGGCACGGCTGACGCCGAAGGCGTTACGCCTGTACGACGAACTGGGCCTGCTGCCACCGGCGGCGGTGCACGCCGAGTCCGGGTACCGGCTCTACGACCCGACACAACTCGACCGGGCACGGCTGATCGCCCGACTCCGCCGCATCGGCATGCCACTGACCGAGATCCGTGACGTGTGCGACCTCGACCACGCGGCGGCGGCTGAGGCCGTCACCGCGTACTGGCAGCAGGTCACCGCCGACACCGCGACCCGCGCCCGACTGGCCGCCCTCCTCGTCCAGGACCTCTCCGGAAGGGGCACCATGTCCGACCCGACCCCCACCATCGTCGTCCGCTCCGCCGCCAGTTGCGACCCCGGCGCCGTACGGGACAGCAACGAGGACGCCGTCTACGCCGGTGACCGGCTGCTGGCCGTCGCCGACGGCATGCGCGGACCCGGCGGCGCCGCGGCCAGCGTCGCCGCCATCGACGCCCTCAAACCGCTGGAACTGACCGACGCGCCGGCCGCCGACCTGCTGACCATGCTGGCCCGCGCGGTCGCCGACGCGCACCGGGTGGTCCGCGGCGCGGGAACCGGCGACCACCAGCCGGTCACCACCCTGACCGCGCTGCTGCGCCACGGCTCCCGGCTGGCCCTGGTGCACGTCGGCGACACCCGGGCGTACCTGCTGCGCGGCGGCGCCCTGTTCCGCCTCACCCAGGACCACACCTGGGTGCAGACCCAGGTCGACCAGGGCCGGCTCGACCCGCACCGGGCCGCCACCCACCCCCGGCGCGCGCTGCTGGTCCGTGCCCTCGGCGGCGGGCACGACGTCGAGGCGGACCTGGCACTGCGCACCGCCCTGCCCGGCGACCGCTACCTGCTCTGCTCCGACGGGCTGCACGCCGTGGTGCCGGGTCGACGCGAACGGTGTGGAGTTCGCCGTCAAGAAGGGGGGCGTGACCACGTACAACGAGGTTCCCGGCGAGTGCGGAAGCTCGTTCGTGTACTTCACCGCCGTGGACACGACGAAGCACTACTCCTCGATCTACACCGGCTACTCGATCCATGCCAGCTGGCCGGGTGCCATCTACACCAACTGGCGGGTTGGTGTCGTCGACAACTACGGGTCGAGCACCAAGCCCTGGAACGACCCGTCCACGCCGACGCACTTCTGGGCGAAGACCCATGGGTTCACTTCCAGCGGTCCTGGCTGGGCCTACGCCGATGTCCTCCTGGGTAGCGTCGCTACCCTGTCCAATGGGACGATCTGCTACTCCCACGGGCCCGAGGCCAGCGCATACCTGTAGCTTCCTCGCCTCTCTGCCGAGGCTGGAAGGCCGAGCACGTTAGATGAGGGGAGCCTCCCGCATGCACGTCCTTCGACCAGGTCAGCACGGTGCGGATGTGAATCTGACGCAGCCGTCACCCGAGGAGATCCATCGCTGGCTCGGAGGCAGGTTCGCCATGCTGGAGGCTCCCCACTATCGCGCCCGCACCATCGGGCAGAGCTGGGAATCCGTCGGCGATCAGGGCGGTGTCCGAAACGCCGAGGTGAGGCTCGGTTACGAACTGGACGACGACACGACCATCGACCTCATCACGGCGCGGGACAACACCGACGGAACCTCCATCGGTAACCGCCTGCGGTCGTGCCTGAGCAACTACCACCTCGGGCTCCTAGGCCGACGGAGCGCCTTTCCCTGGGGAGCCGGACCGCCACCACCGGACTACTTCGAGCGCCTTGAGGCGGACCTTCCGGGAGAGCCCAGTGGAACCCGCGTCATCCCCATCGATGGCCGGGGTGCCAGCTGGATCTACCTCACCTTCCCGGACCTGATCAGCGGGACCCAGCTCGTCGCCTGCGGAACCCGCATCGACACGTCACTGATCATGATCACGGGGACGGAGAGCGCCGTAGCGGACGCCCGGGTGTACCTGTGGCCGCGGCCCGCGCCACTGGCGTCCGAGAAGTAGCCCGTCCTCCTCCAGGATTCGGCAGCCTCACTACACACATCGGCGGGCCAGGAAGACGTCCGGGGCACCCAGCAAGCGCGGCCGGATCAGCCTCTGTCGACCGTCCCGGACGCATCGATAGGTCGCCCGCTCGGACGCAGGGGCCGGTACCCGTCGGCGTCGAGCTGGGCGAGTTCGCCGTCGATGTCGACGGAGTGGGTGCCGTAGAAGTGCACGTTCTCGTGGTGGGTCGGCCAGATGTGCGCGAGGACCTCGTCGTCGACCTGGCGGCCGTCGCGGCGCAGTATACCGACGGCGAGGCCGTGGTACTCGGTCGACCAGCAGACGATGGCGTTGGTGGCCAGGGTGAGGCACCACATCTGCTCGGTCTGCTGCTCGTGGTGTCGGCGGCGCAGCGCTCCCTCGCCGGCGTACGCGAGGGAGCGGCGCAGGGCGTGCAGGTTCTCGCCCTTGTTGAGCTGCCGGGCGATGCGCCGCCGGTAGGTCTCGTCGGCCAGGTACCGGGCGGCGTAGACCGTGCGGCGCAGCGCCCCGTACTCCTTGATCCCGCTGGTCAGCGCGTTCTGCTGCCGTTTCGAGGAGCACAGCTTCCCGACGACCAGTGCTGCGGTCGCGTGTCCGCCCTGCACCGAGGCGGCGACGCGCAGCAGGTCGTCCCAGGTGCTCGTGATCAGGTCGGTGTTCAGGCGACGGGTCAGCAGGCCGCCCGCGCGCGGGTAGCGTGCGAGGAAGTCGGCGTTCGGGCCGGTCCGGTAGAGGGTGATCTTCCCGAGGTCGCGGATGCGCGGCGAGAGTTGCTTGCCGACCAGGTCGAACAGGGCGAAGTTGGCCAGGGTGGCGCCGTGGGTGTCGGTAGCGTGCTCGAACACAGGTAGGTCGGTCTCGTTGCCCAGCAGTCCGTCGAGCACGTAGTGCGACTCCGGCGCGGTCGCCACGATGACCTTCGTGTCGAAGGTCGAGTGCTGGTCGGAGGCGTGGGTGTAGGTGGAGACGCCCTGTCCCCGGGCGAAGTACCGGGACAGGTGCCGGGCGGTGATGGACTTGCCCTTGACCGGGAACCGTTGCCCGTCCGAGGACGACAGGGTGCCGGAGCCGAACGTCTGGGTAAGTGGGAGTCGGTGGTGGTAGTTGACCACTGCGGCGTTCGCGGCTTCCAAGGTCTCGGGGCGGAAGTACCACTCGGCGGTCCAGGCGAGCACGTCGTACGGCACGCCGCAGGACTCGGCCATCGCGGACAGGCCCATGTTCGTGGCTTCCGCGATGATCACGTACAGCAGGTTGCGCTTGAGCTCGGCCGGCCGGGCGACCTTCCCGCCGGCGTGCACCAGGTGATCGGTGAACCCGGTCCGGGCGTCGACCTCCACCAGCACCGAGGCGATCGGCACCCGCGGCAGCATCCCGGCCAGCTCCGCACGCAGCGCGTCGGCCTCGGCGGGCACGTCCTCGGCGGTCAGCGGCGGGATGATCAGGGAGCTTGACCCCTGATCCTGGACATGGGTTTATGCGGCCGGGGCCAGCGTATCTGGTGCTGGCCGGGGGTTCTTCTTCTCGTAGGTGATCGGGGATTGCTGTCCGAGCCGGGAGTGGCGTCGGACGGTGTTGTAGCGGTGTAGCCACCGGAACGTGGTCAGTCGTGCTTCGCGTTCGTCGGTGAAGGCGCGGCGACCTTGGAGGGTCTCGCGTTTGAGGGTGGCGTTGAACGACTCCGCGGCGGCGTTGTCGGCGGAGCTGCCGACCGCGCTCATCGACTGCCGCACCCCGGCCGTGGTGCAGGCCTCGGCGAAGGCCCGGGAGGTGTACTGGGCTCCGTGGTCCGTGTGCATGATCGCCCCTTTCAGGGTGCCCCGGGTGCGCTGCGCGGCGTGGAGGGGCATCGATGACCAGGTCGGTGCGCATGTGATCGGCGATCGCCCAGCCCGCGAGGCGCCGGGAGTGCAGATCGATGACGGTGGCCAGGTAGAGGAAGCCACGGTCACCGACTGGTAGGTAGGTGATGTCGCCGACGTAGCGCTGGTTCGGCGCGCAGGCGGTGAAGTCCCGGCCGATCAGGTCAGGGGCCTTCGTCGCGGCCGGGTCCGGCATCGTCGTCCGCGTTCGTCGGCGCAGTCGTAGACCCTGCACGCCGAAGCGGCGCATCACCCGGGCGACCCGCTTCCGGTTGACCGCCAGGCCGGCATCCCGAAGTTCGGCGGTGATCCGTGGTGCTCCGTAGGTGCCGTCGTGAGCCGTGTGCACAGCCCGGATCCGACCCACGAGAGCCGCATCCGCGGCCTCCCGCGCGGCCCGCGTTTCTGCGGCCGCGCGCCGGACCATCACGATCCAAGGCTCAAGTGTCCAGGATCAGGGGGCAACTCCCCCTGCGGTATGTCCCGCCCCACCGTGCAACGCTCCGACCTGGCCGGCTGGGCCGGATACGGCTACTGCGCCTCACACTCCCGCTTCTTCTGGGGCCTGCGGCTCTACCTGGTGTGCACCCCGACCGGCATGCCGATCCTGTGGGCCCTGGCCAACCCGAAGATCGGCGAACGCGAGGTCCTCGCCGCGATGCTGGACGTCGAGGCCGGCGTGGTCGCCGAGCACGACGGGATCCTGCTGATCAGCGACAAGGGCTTCGCCTCCAAGCCGTTCGAGCGGCAGTTGGCCGAGCAGGGCATCGAACTGCTGCGCCCGTCGCGCAAGCGGGAGAAGGCCCGCTACGGCGAGCCGATGCTCAAGAAGGTCCGACAACTGATCGAGTCGGTCAACGACACCCTCAAGGGTCAGCTTGACCTGGAACAACACGGCGGACGGACCTTCGCCGGTGTTGCTGTCCGTGTCGCCCAACGCCTGCTCGCCATGGCCGCCGCGATCTGGCACAACAACAAGACCGGCGCCCCCGTCACCCGGTCACTGATCGCTTACGACCACTGACCGGGTTTCGGAACTACTCGTCTAGCGTCGACCTACCAAGGGCTCGCATTCGGCGGCACCCGGCGCACCTTCTCCGGTTGCAGCATCAGCGCCCCCACGGGTGTCACCGGACCCACGGGAGTGAGCGCCTGCATGATCACCGCGAGCGAGAACAACGCTCAGGGCCGGGTCGAGGGACTCCACCAGGTCCACGGCGGGATCACCCCCGCATGCGCGGGGAGCAGCGTCCGTCATCGCGGCGACCCCGCACCACGATCCGCTCGCCCTCGTCGGCCACGTCCGCTACGACCAGCGGAGAAAGACCCGAAAACACCGTCCGCGCAAGCTCATCGACATCCTTCACGCCAGTGTCGACGACCCCCACGACTCTCCGTCACCACCGAATGTGAGACAGGGCCGAAATCCTACGCAGTCCCGGGTGGTGAACCCACTGCCAGGATTCAGTCGTGGGGTAACGGGGGGGGGTGGTGGGATGAGCGCGTTGAGTGATGAGGAGCTGTTGGTCGAGGTGTGTGCGGCCCTGGATTTCAGGGCGAGGCGGTGGGCCTCTGTCGTTGTGTCTGGGTGAACACGGAGGCCATCGGTTCCGAGCTGGTTGCGGACATGAGTGGCGGTGCGCGGGGCTGTTTCGCGTGGGAACGAGATGGCCGACGGCCGAGGCGTTGGTGCGCTGCTGGGTGATTGGCATTGAGTGCCCCTGGTGGGGGTGGGGAGGGGGCGTTGGCGGTGGCTGAGGCTGCTGTTCCTTCCGTGGGTCTCAGTGAGTCGTCGAAGCAGGCCCTGGAGGCGTTCACCGGGATGCGGTTGCACCGGTCGAATCTGCCGGTGTTGGCGTACGACCTGAACGCGTTGGAGGTGCTGGCGGAGCGGGTGCGGACCCTGTTGGTTCCGGAGCTGATCCAGGCGATCAAGGCGGTTCGGGCGGCGGGCGAGGGTGAGGTCTTCGACCGGTTCGTGGCGCAGACCGCTCCGTTCGTGGAACTGCTGGACCGGGTCGCCGATCTGAAGGTGAACGCGGCCCAGGCGATGCGGGACTTCCTGAACCAGATGGAGCTGACGGATCGTCAGGCGCTGGTCATGTTCATCTTCATGATGACGGAGCTGGCGGTCGCGTTCGCGATGGCGTTCTTCCTGCCGGTGGAGGCGGCGGCGCACATCGTGAAGACCCGGACGATCATCCAGACGATCCTGCGGTCGTCGATGGTGCGGGCGGCGGCGAGCAGCACGGCGATCCAGATGTTGTTCATGCCGGGGTCGTCGTTGTTGGCGCAGATCAGCATGCTGGCTGATGGTCTGATGCCGGGGATCGACTGGGCGCAGGTCGGCAAGCAGGCGTTGTACGGGTTGGCGGTGGCGGGTGTCACCACGGCGGCCGCGCCGGCGTTGGCCCGTTTCGCCGGTGCCGTCGGTGGTGGTCTGGCGCACCTCGGGGTGTCGGGTTCCACGCGTGACCTGTTGACCAGTCTGTTGATGGTGCCGGTGTCGGAAGTCGGCATGGAGGTGGTCGGCGACGCCGCCGCCAGCTACATCGTCGACGGGACCTACGACCCCAGTGGTCTCGCTCTGGCCGCGGCGTCCGGGGCGGCGTCGGCGGGAAATGAGCTGGCCGGGACCGCGGCCGGGGCCGCTGCGCGTCGTGTGGCTGTCGGTTTGGGGTTCAATCCGACCCGGCCCCGGTGGAACATGCCCGGTGGCACCGGTTTCACCGCCGACGGTAAGCCGGTCGCGCCGGTACCGCCGATACCCGCGCCGGTCACTGCGGACCCGTCCCTGTACCAGCCGGAGGTCGGGGATCCCGCGGGTGCGGGGTCGGGGGGGCAGGCCCCGGTGTCCGTCCCGCTGGTGCCGGCACCGGTCCTGTCCGCGCCGGCGTGGTCGGCACCGGACCTGCCGGTGCCGTCGTGGTCCGTGCCGAGCTTCTCGGTGCCGACGGTGCCGGTGGTGCCCGTGCCGGAGTGGGTAGCGGTCGCTGGTGCGTTGGTGGTGGAGCAGTGGCAGCGGTTCCAGCGGGAACTGGTGGACCACTATGGTGGACTGCTGGCCGGGATGGGGCAGGCGCGGCAGTTCCTGGCCGCGCTTCCCGTGTCGGTTGAGCGGGTGTTCGCCGGGTGGGTCGACGCCCGGCGGGGTGATCGGGCTGTTGCGGCTTTCCTGTCCGCGGTCGGTCTGCCCGCTGCCGCGTTGACCGAGGGGTATCTGACGGGTGTCCGGCAGCGGGCGGTGGCCCGGGTGGTCGAGGCGTTGGCGTTCTCCGGTGGGCGGATCCCGGCCGAGGTGCGGGCGCGGCAGGTGATCGCCGGGCTGCCGGCGGAGTTCGACCGGCAGGCGCTGCGCTCGCTCGCGCACCTGGCCGTTCAACACCACATCGACCAGTACCTCGCCGCCGGCCTACCCACAGGCACCGGCACGCCGACAGGCCCCGGCACGCCGACAGACGCTGGCGTGTCGGGGGGCGCTGGGGCGGTGGTGCCGTCCGCTGGCGTGCTCAGGGCGGTCGAGGGCGGCGTGTGGAGCCAGGTGGACCGTGGGGTCGATGTGATCCTCGGTGCCCCTGCCGTGCTGCCGGGTGTGGTGGCCGGTCCCGACGCCGGGCAGGTCAGTGCCGTGGGGAGGGTGGTCCGGCAGGCGGTTACCGACCTGTCCGCCCGTTTCTCGGCCGTGACGGTCCCCGGCGTCACCGGAGCGGCCGCCGGTGTGGCTACGGTCGATGTCGAGGAAGGCGGGCGTGTCGGCGGGCCGGCGGTGCCGGTGATGTCTGAGCGGCACACCGCGGCGGCGGCTGGTCTGGCGCAGGCCCAGTTCACCGCGTTGGCCCGCCGGTACGGTGTCGATCCGGCCGGTCATGCGGCGTTGGTCACCTCGTTCCAGCGGGAGTGGGTGGACGGGTACCACAAGGTGCTCGTGTCGGCCGGCGGGAGCGTGACGCCCGGGACGGCGGATGTGGTCGGGGCCCTCGGTACGGTGCCGGGTGGTGCCGGCTCCCATGGCGGTGGCATGTCGATCGTCGACGTCGTCAGCGTCGGTGATACGGCGTCGGTCAGTGACGTGTCTATGGCAAGCGGTGGAGTGTTCAGCCCCGATCTCGGCTCCCGGGACACGGATTCGACCGGTTTCAGGGACTCGGGTTCGATCAGTGATGTGTCGTTGCTGGACGAGTCGATCAGTGCCGGCTCTGGCGGTCTCGGCGAGCGGGCCGTCGCGGCGACTGGGCCGGCCGTGGAACGAATCCACGATCTCGCCAGCGGCGGCTACGGCCGTGCCAGCGACGCTCAGCTGCGCCGGCTCGCTGCGGACCTCGGTATCCAGGCGGCGTCGCCGGACGGGGTCCTGCCCCAACTGTTCGAGGTGTCCAGGGATGTCGTCATGGCGGACACGGTCAGCGGTGTGTACTTCGCCGACCCGGTGGTGGCGGATCTGGACGCGGCGGCGGATCGCACGGCGGCGCAGGCGCTGCCGTCGGTGGAGGGATGGTTCACCATCGCCGGGCACCGGAACCTGGCCGAGCGGCTGGCCGACGATCCGGTGCGTCAGGCCTTGTTCCTCCGGATGATCACCGCCTCGCCCGCCTGGCAACACGCCGTCGCGCAGGCGCGACAGCGCGGCGGCGGCATACCTGACATCTTGCTGGTCTGGTGTGACGCGGCATGGCGGGGACCGGGGCAGGCCACCTCCTTCGGTGAATGGTTGCGCACCCGGCTGCGTGCCCGGCGGCTGATGTCGTCCACGCACGAGGTGGACCAGATGCCCGGCGAGTTGCGGCCACACGGGGACGAGCCGGTGCGGTCGGTGTTGTTCTCGGATGGTTCGGTGGAGTTGTTCGGGCCGGATCTGGTGGAGGCGGTACGGACCGCGGACATCGTCGAGAACGGGCAGGAACCCGGCGTGCGCTGGCCGGATCAGGAGGACTTCGCCGCCGCTGGCGGTCGGCACCGGTGGGCCGGCAACACCTCAGACGGGCAGTCGACCGATCCAGCGGAAGGCGGCGACCCGTCTGGTCCTGGCCCGGTGTCCGCCGCCCAGTGGGTGTGGGGCCCGTCGCGGGATCCAGGGGCGCAGTTGCCGGTGCCGGGCCCTGCCCTCGGACCGGACCGCCCGCAGGGTGAGGACCTGTCCTGGCTGGACCACGGGGCTACGGTGCCGATGTCCGGGCTGGTACCTGCCCCGCCGGCGGGCACGGGTCTGCCAGGGCTGTCAGGGCTGCCCGGGCCGTTGGACGACCCGGACGCCCCCACCGCATCGTCCTGGCCGGCAGGGCCGGCCGCGTCGTCCTGGCCGGCGGGGTGGGCGGAACCGGGGTGGCCGATACCCGGCATGGGCGTGACCGACGGGCACGGTGCGGCGATGTCCACCGACTTCGACCAGCCGAGCATCGACAATCAGGCCAGCGACGGCGGGAACCTCGGCGACTGGGCCGGCGACGGCGGGAACCTCGGCGACTGGGCCACCTACCAGGGGCCGGACATGGACTGGCAGCCATACCTCGCACCCTCCCCGGCGGTGGCCCGCACCGACGCCGGCACTGTCCACGCCGGCGACACCCTCCATCACCCGGCCGACGAGCCACCCACCACGCCCGCCTCGCCGCAACCCGACCAACCCCAACCCCAACCCGCTGCGGGCAGCCGGCGGGTGCGCGACCCGGGCGAGGCCCGGGCGCTGTTCGACCAGCACGCCGACCACATCGCCACCACAACACGGCAGCGGGAACAGCTGCGGCAGTTGTGGAACGCCCTGATCGACCGGATGGACGACAACGGGATCATCACCGCCAGCGAGCCAGACCTCGCCGAGGCGACATCCGCACAGCAGCAGACGGTGCATGCCCGGATCGGGGCATTGCTGCGCGGCAGTGCTCTGCTGCATCTGGTGCAGGAAGGTCACGGTGGCGGGGCGGCGCGGTACGGGGTGAGCGATCCGGGTCAGCCCCGGCAAGCACCACTGCCGGCCCCTCCCGAAGGCAGCCAGTGGCTGCGCGACCCGGATGAGGCCCGGGCGCTGTTCGACCAGCACGCCGACCACATCGCCACCACAACACGGCAGCGGGAACAGCTGCGGCAGTTGTGGAACGCCCTGATCGACCGTATGGACGACAACGGGATCATCACCGCCAGCGAGCCAGACCTCGCCGAGGCGACATCCACACCGAAGCCGACGGTGCATCACCGGATCGGGGCATTGCGCGGCAGTGCTCTGCTGCAGCGGGTCCAGGAAAGTCACGGTCGCGGGGCGGCACGGTACGGGGTGAGCGATCCGGGTCAGCCCCAGCAAGCACCACTGCCGGCCCCTCCCGAAGGCAGCCAGTGGCTGCGCGACCCGGATGAGGCCCGGGCGCTGTTCGACCAGCACGCCGACCACATCGCCACCACAACACGGCAGCGGGAACAGCTGCGGCAGTTGTGGAACGCCCTGATCGACCGGATGGACGACAACGGGACCATCACCGCCAGCGAGTCAGACCTCGCCAAGGCGACATCCACACCGCAGCAGACGGTGCATAACCGGATCGGGGCATTGCGCGGCAGTGCTCTGCTGCAGCTGGTCCAGGAAGGTCACGGTGGCGGGGCGGCGCGGTACGGGGTGAGCGATCCGGGTCAGCCCCAGCAAGCACCGTTACCGGCCCTTCCCGCAGACAGCCGATGGGTGCGCGACCCGGATAGGGCCCGGACGCTGTTCGACCAGCACGCCGACCACATCGCCACCACAACGCAGCAGCGGGAACAGCTGCGGCAGTTGTGGAACGCCCTGATCGACCATATGGACGACAACGGGATCATCACCGCCAGCGAGCCAGCCCTCGCCGAGGCGACATCCACACCGAAGCAGACGGTGCATCACCGGATCGGGGCATTGCGCGGCAGTGCTCTGCTGCAGCTGGTCCGGGAAGGTCGCGGTGGCGGGGCGGCGCGGTACGGGGTGAGCGATCCGGGTCAGCCCCGGCAAGCACCGTTGCCGGGCCCTGCCCTCGGACCGGACCGCCCGCAGGGTGAGGACCTGTCCTGGCTGGACCACGGGGGTACGTTGCCGATGTCCGGGCCTGCACCTGCCCCGCCGGCGGGCACGGGTCTGCCAGGGCTGCCCGGGCCGTTGGACGACCCGGACGCCCCCACCGCGTCGTCCTGGCCGGCGGGGTGGGCGGAACCGGGGTGGCCGGTACCCGGCATGGGCGTGACCGACGGGCACGGTGCGGCGATGTCCACCGACTTCGACCAGCCGGGCATCGACGATCAGGCCAGCGACGGCGGGAACCTCGGCGACTGGGCCGGCGAGGGCGGGAACCTCGGCGACTGGGCCACCTACCAGGAGCCGGACATGGACTGGCAGCCATACCTCGCGCCCTCCCCGGCGGTGGCCCGCACCGACGCCGGCACTGTTCACGCCGGCGACACCCTCCATCACCCGGCCGACGAGCCACCCACCACGCCCGCCTCGCCGCACCCCGACCAACCCCAACCCCAACCCCAACCCCAACCAGCTGCGGGCAGCCGGCGGGTGCGCGACCCGGGCGAGGCCCGGGCGCTGTTCGACCAGCACGCCGACCACATCGCCACCACAACACGGCAGCGGGAACAGCTGCGGCAGTTGTGGAACGCCCTGATCGACCGGATGGACGACAACGGGATCATCACCGCCAGCGAGTCAGCCCTCGCCGAGGCGACATCCGCGCAGCAGTCGACGGTGCATGACCGGATCGGGGCATTGCTGCGCGGCAGTGCTCTGCTGCAGCTGGTCCAGGAAGGCCACGGTGGCGGGGCGGCGCGGTACCGGGTGAGCGATCCGGGTCAGCCCCAGCAAGCACCGTTACCGGCCCTTCCCGCGGGCAGCCGATGGGTGCGCGACCCGGAGGGGGCCCGGACGCTGTTCGACCAGCACGCCGACCACATCGCCACCACAACACGGCAGCGGGAACAGCTGCGGCAGTTGTGGAACACCCTGATCGACCGGATGGACGACGACGGGATCATCACCGCCAGCGTGTCAGCCCTCGCCGAGGCGACATCCACACCGCAGCAGACGGTGCATCACCGGATCGGGGCATTGCTGCGCGGCAGTGCTCTGCTGCAGCTGGTCCAGGAAAGTCACGGTGGCGGGGCGGCGCGGTACGGGGTGAGCGATCCGGGTCAGCCCCGGCAAGCGCCGTTGCCGGGCCCTGCCCTCGGACCGGACCACCCGCAGGGTGAGGACCTGTCCTGGCTGGACCACTGGGATACGCTGCCGATGTCCGGGCCGGTACCTGCCCCGCCGGCGGGCACGGGTCTGCCCGGGCTGTCAGGGCTGCCCGGGCTGTCAGGGCTGCCCGGGCCGTTGGACGACCCGTACGCCCCCACGGCATCGTCCTGGCCGACGGGGCCGGCCGCGTCGTCCTGGCCGGCGGGGTGGGCGGAACCAGCGGGGCCGGTTCCCGGCACTGGTGTGACCGACGGGCACCGTGCTGCGATGTCCACCGACTTCGACCAGCCGAGCACCGACAATCAGGCCAGCGACGGCGGGAACCTCGGCGACTGGGCCGGCGAGGGCGGGAACCTCGGCGACTGGGCCACCTACCAGGGGCCGGACATGGACTGGCAGCCATACCTCGCACCCTCCCCGGCGGTGGCCCGCACCGACGCCGGCACTGTTCACGCCGGCGACACCCTCCATCACCCGGCCGACGAGCCACCCACCACCCTCGCCCCACTCCACCCCGACCAACCCCAACCCACTGCGGGCAGCCGGTGGGTGCGCGACCCGGATGAGGGCCGGGCGCTGTTCGACCAGCACGCCGACCACATCGCCACCACAACACGGCAGCGGGAACAGCTGCGGCAGTTGTGGAACGCCCTGATCGACCGGATGGACGACAACGGGATCATCACCGCCAGCGAGTCAGACCTCGCCAAGGCGACAACCACACCGCCGCGGACGGTGCATGACCGGATCGGGGCATTGCGCGGCAGTGCTCTGCTGCAGCTGGTCCAGGAAGGCCACGGTCGCGGGGCGGCGCGGTACCGGGTGAGCGATCCGGGTCAGCCCCAGCAAGCACCGTTACCGGCCCTTCCCGAAGGCAGCCGATGGGTGCGCGACCCGGATAGGGCCCGGACGCTGTTCGACCAGCACGCCGACCACATCGCCACCACAACACGGCAGCGGGAACAGCTGCGGCAGTTGTGGAACGCCCTGATCGACCGGATGGACGACGACGGGACCATCACCGCCAGCGAGTCAGACCTCGCCAAGGCGACAACCACACCGCCGCGGACGGTGCATGACCGGATCGGGGCATTGCGCGGCAGTGCTCTGCTGCGGCTGGTCCAGGAAGGCCACGGTCGCGGGGCGGCGCGGTACCGGGTGAGCGATCCGGGTCAGCCCCAGCAAGCACCGTTACCGGCCCTTCCCGCAGGCAGCCGATGGGTGCGCGACCCGGATAGGGCCCGGACGCTGTTCGACCAGCACGCCGACCACATCGCCACCACAACACGGCAGCGGGAACAGCTGCGGCAGTTGTGGAACGCCCTGATCGACCATATGGACGACAACGGGATCATCACCGCCAGCGAGTCAGCCCTCGCCGAGGCGACAACCACACGGCAGTCGACGGTGCATAGCCGGATCGGGGCATTGCGCGGCAGTGGTCTGCTGCAGCTGGTCCGGGAAAGTCACGCTGGCGGGGCGGCGCGGTACCGGGTGAGCGATCCGGGTCAGCCCCAGCAAGCACCGTTACCGGCCCTTCCCGCAGGCAGCCGATGGGTGCGCGACCCGGATGAGGCCCGGACGCTGTTCGACCAGCACGCCGACCACATCGCCACCACAACACGGCAGCGGGAACAGCTGCGGCAGTTGTGGAACGCCCTGATCGACCATATGGACGACAACGGGATCATCACCGCCAGCGAGCCAGCCCTCGCCGAGGCGACATCCACACCGAAGCAGACGGTGCATCACCGGATCGGGGCATTGCGCGGCAGTGCTCTGCTGCAGCTGGTCCGGGAAGGCCACGGTGGCGGGGCGGCGCGGTACGGGGTGAGCGATCCGGGTCAGCCCCGGCAAGCACCGCTGCCGGGCCCTGCCCTCGGACCGGACCACCCGCAGGGTGAGGACCTGTCCTGGCTGGACCACGGGGCTACGGTGCCGATGTCCGGGCCTGCACCTGCCCCGCCGGCGGGCACGGGCCTGCCAGGGCTGCCCGGGCCGCTGGACGACCCGGACGCCCCCACCGCATCGGCCTGGCCGACGGGGCCGGCCGCGCCGTCCTGGCCGGCGGGGTGGGCGGAACCAGCGGGGCCGGTTCCCGGCACTGGTGTGACCGACGGGCACGGTGCTGCGATGTCCACCGACTTCGGCCAGCCGAGCACCGACAATCAGGCCGGCGACGGCAGCGGGAACCCCGGCGACTGGGCCACCTACCCGGTGGACCCAGCCGATCTGCTCGGTGTGGACCCAGCCGACCTGCTCGTCCTGCTTGATCCGCTCCATCCGGCGTGGGTCGGCCCGCCCACGGCCGTGGACATGGAACCCGACCCCGGGCCGCAACCGATGGATCCGCCCCGGCCGCAGGCCCCACCCGGCCCGACATCGTGGTCGCAGCCCAGCGGCGACCAGCCCAGCCAGTTCCCAGGGACTCAGTCGTTCCCGCCCGGACCGGGCGTGCAGGATCCGGCACCTCAGTTGCCGATGCCCGGGCCCGCACCTGCCTCGTCGGCGGGCACGGGTCTGCCTGGGCTGCCCGGGCCGTTGGACGACCCGGACGCCCCCACAGCGTCGTCCTGGCCGGCGGGGCCGGCCGCGTCGTCCTGGCCGGCGGGGTGGGCGGAACCAGCGGGGCCGGTTCCCGGCACTGGTGTGACCGACGGGCACGGTGCTGCGATGTCCACCGACTTCGGCCAGCCGAGCACCGACAATCAGGCCGGCGACGGCAGCGGGAACCCCGGCGACTGGGCCACCTACCCGGTGGACCCAGCCGATCTGCTCGGTGTGGACCCAGCCGACCTGCTCGGTGTGGACCCAGCCGACCTGCTCGTCCTGCTTGATCCGCTCCATCCGGCGTGGGTCGGCCCGCCCACGGCCGTGGACATGGAACCCGACCCCGGGCCGCAACCGATGGATCCGCCCCGGCCGCAGGCCCCACCCGGCCCGACATCGTGGTCGCAGCCCAGCGGCGACCAGCCCAGCCAGTTCCCAGGGACTCAGTCGTTCCCGCCCGGACCGGGCATGCAGGATCCGGCACCTCAGTCGCCGATGCCCGGGCCCGCACCTGCCCCGTCGGCGGGCACGGGTCTGCCTGGGCTGCCCGGGCCGCCAGACGACCCGGACGCCCCCACAGCGTCGTCCTGGCCGGCGGGGCCGGCCGCGTCGTCCTGGCCGGCGGGGTGGGCGGAACCAGCGGGGCCGGTTCCCGGCACTGGTGTGACCGACGGGCACGGTGCTGCGATGTCCACCGACTTCGACCAGCCGAGCACCGACAATCAGGCCGGCGACGGCAGCGGGAACCTCGGCGACTGGGCCACCTACCAGGAGCCGGACATGGACTGGCAGCCATCCCTCGCACCCTCCCCGGCGGTGACCCGCACCGACGCCGGCACTCTCCACACCGGCGACACCCTCCATCACCCGGCCGACGAGCCACCCACCACCCCCGCCCCACTCCACCCCGACCAACCCCAACCCACTGCGGGCAGCCGATGGGTGCGCGACCCGGATAGGGCCCGGGCGCTGTTCGACCAGCACGCCAGCCACATCGCCACCACAACGCAGCAGCGGGAACAGCTGCGGCAGTTGTGGAACGCCCTGATCGACCGGATGGACGACGACGGGATCATCACCGCCAGCGAGTCAGCCCTCGCCGAGGCGACATTCGCACCGCGGCCGACGGTGCATGACCGGATCGGGGCATTGCGCGGCAGTGCTCTGCTGCAGCTGGTCCAGGAAGGCCACGCTGGCGGGGCGGCGCGGTACCGGGTGAGCGATCCGGGTCAGCCCCAGCAAGCACCGTTACCGGCCCTTCCCGAAGGCAGCCGATGGGTGCGCGACCCGGATAGGGCCCGGACGCTGTTCGACCAGCACGCCAGCCACATCGCCACCACAACACGGCAGCCGGAACAGCTGCGGCAGTTGTGGAACACCCTGATCGACCATATGGACGACGACGGGATCATCACCGCCAGCGTGTCAGCCCTCGCCGAGGCGACATTCACACCGCGGCCGACGGTGCATCGCCGGATCGGGGCATTGCGCGGCAGTGCTCTGCTGCAGCTGGTCCAGGAAGGCCACGCTGGCGGGGCGGCGCGGTACCGGGTGAGCGATCCGGGTCAGCCCCAGCAAGCACCGTTACCGGCCCTTCCCGAAGGCAGCCGATGGGTGCGCGACCCGGATAGGGCCCGGACGCTGTTCGACCAGCACGCCAGCCACATCGCCACCACAACACGGCAGCGGGAACCGCTGCGGCAGTTGTGGAACGCCCTGATCGACCGTATGAACGACGACGGGATCATCACCGCCAGCGAGTCAGACCTCGCCAAGGCGACAACCACACCGCGGCCGACGATGCATCGCCGGATCGGGGCATTGCGCGGCAGTGGTCTGCTGCGGCTGGTCCGGGAAGGTCACGGTGGCGGGGCGGCGCGGTACGGGGTGAGCGATCCGGGTCAGCCCCAGCAAGCACCGTTGCCGGGCCCTGCCCTCGGACCGGACCACCCGCAGGGTGAGGACCTGTCCTGGCTGGACCACGGGGCTACGGTGCCGATGTCCGGGCCGGCACCTGCCCCGCCGGCGGGCACGGGCCTGCCCGGGCTACCCGGGCCGCTGGACGACCCGGACGCCCCCACCGCGTCGTCCTGGCAGGCGGGGTGGACGGAACCGGGGTGGCCGGATCCCGACAGTGATGTGACCACCCACGGTGCTGCGATGTCCACCGACCCCGGCCAGCCGCGCAATCAGGCCGACGAGAGCAGCGGGAACCTCGACGACTGGGCCACCCACCAGGGGCCGGACATGGACTGGCAACCATCCCCAGCGGTGACCCGCACCGACGCCGGCACTCTCCACGCCGGCGACACCCCCCATCACCCGGCCGACGAGCCACCCACCACCGCCCCACTGCACCCCGACCAACCCCAACCCCAACCCACTGCGGACAGCCAGTGGGTGCGCGACCCGGATGATGCCCGGACGCTGTTCGACCAGCACGCCGGCCACAACGCCCCCGCAACGCGGCAGCGGGATCAGCTGCGGAAGTTGTGGAACGCCCTGATCGACCATATGAACGGCGACGGGCTCATCACCGTCACCGAGTCAGACCTCGCCGCGGCGACATCCACACCGCAGCGGACGGTGCATGACCGGATTGGGGTATTGCGCGACCGTGGTCTGCTGCAGCTGGTCCAGGAAGCAAACGGTGGCGGGGCGGCGCGGTACAGGGTGAGCGATCCGGGGTCAGCCCCGGCAAGCATCGGTGCCGGGCCCTGCCCCCGGACCGGACCGCCCGCAGGGTAGTGAGGATCTGTCCTGGCTGAACCACGGGGATACGTCGCTGATGCCCGGGCCGGCACCTGCCCCGCCGGCGGGCACGGGTCTGCCTGGACTCTCAGGGCTGCCCCGGCCGCTGGACGCCCCGGACGCCCCCCACCGCGTCGTCCTGGCAGGCGGGGCCGGACGCGTCGGCCTGCACGGTGGGGTGGGCGGGACCGGCGGGGCCCGTTTCCGCCGGGTTACGGCCGGGGTGCGGCGGCCGCCGCCCCGTGCCGGGTGGGCCACCCGCACCAGCCGGGTCCGTGGCCACTTCTACTACCGAGTGGCGTGGTCGCCGCCCGCGTGCAGTCGCGGTGACGTCCCGACCTGCTCGCGTCGGTACGGCCGCCGCCGGGGTCGTCGGTCGGTGGGCGCGGTCGAGGTGTTCAGGCTGTTCGGAGATGGTGCGAGGTGGCGACACGACCAGGTCACGGGCTGGCGTCGACTGAGGGACTTCCCGCCGCGCTGGACGCCGCCGGCGATGAGCCGATCACGGTACGCCCGGCCGACGTCGTGCGGGCGCTGGCCCAGGTTGCCCGGCGCACCGGCCCGGCGGCCGCGTAGCCGCAAACTGCCTCGGCCTTACCCCGTTCAAGCACGGGGGCGATGTTCGTGCAGCGCCGGCGATCGACCCCCTGTGCCAGCGTCCTGTCCGGCTGGACTCAGGTCAAAGGCAGTCATCTGGAGGGGGAGGGGAGGCCGCCGGTCTCCAGGTGATCCCCCCAGGAGCCGACTCGCTGGCCGGTCCAGGTTCAGGTCAAGAGCGCCACTGTGGCGGTGTCCGTGCCGCTAGCGGCACGTGACACGCCAGCCGGGCACACGTCCTCTCAGCCGCAGCCCGGGGGCCGTGGCGGTCAGCGTGCGAGATGCTGCGTCGGCCAGTCGCACAGCCGGATGATCTGCTGGAGTCCCGGTGAGCTGGGTACCGAGAACGGGATGCACTGAGCCAGCCCATCGGCGTAGGGGTGCCAGTAACGAACGTGTCACCAGCCGCCAAACAGTTGATCTTGGCTGGCAGCGCGGCCGTGGCTGAGAGACGTTCATGCTGGTGTCCCGTTTGGGGAACCCTCAACGGACACCCGCCTGGCCGGTCGACGGCTGACCCTGACCAGCGTGGGAGACGTCTCACATAGGGTGTCCGGTGATCTGTACGGTGACCGGGGGCTATCCGTTACGATCCGGACGTGACGGCGATCTCGATCGGGTACGCCCGCTGCTCCACCGACAAGCAAGACCTCGAAGCGAACCGGCAGATCCTGCTCGACCTCGGGGTGCTCGCCGACCGGATCCACCTCGACCGGGCGTACTCCGGCACCAGCCGGGCCCGGCCCGGCCTGGACCAGGCCCTCGCCGCGGTCCGGACCGGCGACACCCTCGTTGTACCGAAACTCGACCGGCTCGCCCGTTCCGTGCCCGACGCCCGGCAGATCGGTGACTCCCTCGCCGCCCGCAGCATCCGGCTGCAGCTCGGCGCGATGATCTACGACCCAACGGATCCGATGGGCAAGATGTTCTTCAACATCCTGGCCACGTTCGCTGAGTTCGAGGTGGACCTGCTGCGGATGCGTACCCGCGAGGGCATGGCGATCGCCCGGGCCAAGGGCAAACTCAAAGGCCGGGCGCCGAAGCTGTCACCGACCCGGCAGGCGCACCTGCTTAAGCTGCACGCCGCCAAGGAACACACCATCGCCGAACTCGCCGAGCTGTTCGAGGTGTCCCGCCCGACGGTGTACCGAGTCCTCGAACGCGCCAGCGTCACGACAGCCACAGCGGATGCGGCATGAACGCCGCAACCACGTATTCCACCCCCGGCCTGAACACCCCCATTGGAAGCGAGCACCACACCGTGTCGATCACCGCTGACAGAACCGCCCTCACCGACCCGGCCCGGCTGGCTGCGGTGCGCCGTTACGAGATCCTCGACGCTCCCACCGACGGCCAGTTCGACACCATCGCGGCGGCCGCCGCGGCGGTGTGCGGCACCCCGATCGCCACGGTCAGCATCGTCGACGCCGACCGGGTCTGGTTCGCCGCGGCCAAAGGACTGGATGGCGTAGCGCAGGTCGGCACCGAACCCGGGCTGTGCGCGTCGGCGTTCTGCGCCGACGGCCCGTACGTGGTCAACGACGCGGTGACGGATCCGCGCACTCTCGACCATCCGTTGGTCCGTGGCGAGCTGGGGCTACGGTTCTACGCCGCCGCCCCGATCGTCACCGCCGACGGGCACCACCTCGGCACGGTCACCGCGATCGACGCCATGCCTCGGGAGTTGACCGAGGCGCAGAGGACCGTGCTCGGCTATCTCGCCGACCAGGTCGCGCAGCACCTGGAGCTGCGCCTGGCCACCATCAAAGCGGTACGCGCCGAACGCCAGTTGCGCGACGATGCCGAGCAACGCGCCGCCGCCGCCGCCGAGCTCGCCGCCCAGATGCGAGCCGCGGCTGCCGTACAGGCCACCACGCCGCACCCCGCGCACTGCCAGCTCGGCGGAACCGCCGGCTGCACCGCACCGGCCGAGCTGAAGATCGCCGACTCGTGGGGTGACTCCGCGTGGGGCTGCGCCAACCACGTCGAGGAAGCCATCATCAACGTGCGCTCGGTGTTCATCGCCAGCGAAGAACTCGGCGGCCTAGCCGCCTACCTCAACCGCTGACAGCGAGCCGGATTCGGCTTCCGCCCGGGCCGGTCCAGCCGCGCAGCAGCCGGTCGGCGGTCACCGGTAGCACCCTCGCGGGCTTCTTCGTCATCCGGGCGTGGCCTCCTCGCCGACCGCGGTGCTTGCGGCGCCGCGGTCGTAGTCGATGCGTTTGTCTAGGTCCAGCTCGAACGTGCCGTGCAGCGCCACGTTGGACCAGAACAGCGGGGTCAGCCCGCGCAGGTCGTTGGCGGTGAGCCGGCCGGCGAAGTCCGCGTCGTCGAGGACCCGGTCGACCAGGCGGGTGTTGATGAGCACCAGCGCGGACTGCAGCAGGTGCAGGCAGAGCATGGAGATTTTCTGGGCCTCGCGGTCGGCGCCGGGCAGCTCGGCCTCGCGGCCGTAGTGGATGGCCACGTTCGCCGAGTTCCACTGCTCGACGACCTGCAACCCCTCGTGGATCTCGCGGCGCAAGGCGGGGTCGGCGAGGTAGTCGGCGATGAACGCCGTCCTGACCGCACGGCCCAACTCTTCTATCGCGGCGAGGGTGGGGTGCTTTGGGCCGCGGTTGTGGAAGCGGCGCAGGATCTGCTCGGCCTCGGCGGTGCCGAGCTGCAACGCCCGCGCGTACTTGATCATCTGGTCGTACTGCTGGGTGATCAGGTCCCAGTTGATCGCCCGGGTCAGCACTGGCTCCAACCCCGGGTAGGACGGGGTGTTGGTAAGAACCGCGACACCCGGGGCCAATCCCGACGGTCCACGAAGATCAACTACTCGGCCCCTGGATTACGACAACGATCGTGGTTCGTCGCGGGCGGTCACGGACATAGCAGGATGCCGGTGGGCGGCGTTCCCGCGACGGTGGTAGTGGTCTCGGATCAGCGCGACAGCGCAGGCCAGAGTGGTCAGGCCGATGCCGATTCCGAAGGCCGGGTGGATGTCCATGCTGGAGGTGACGGCGTTGGCCGCCGCACTGGCAATCAATGCCAGCCACAGCAGCAGGCGGCGTGCGTCCCTACGGGTGTTGGTGTGTTCGGGGGCGTTCATGGCGTGCCTCTCACGTCGGTGACGGTGTCGGCGTGGACGCTATCGAGATCACCGGCGCCACACGATCCAGCTGACACCCACAAGGCAGGTACAGCCTGCTGTACCGCCTGGCCGCCGGTCGGTGATCTATCGTTCAAGCGATCGGTTCGGTTCCTGACCTGGAGGTGCAGTTGTGCGGCGGTACCTGCTGGTCCGGGTCCGGGAGGCGGTGGACGCGCTGGAACACCTGGTGGGCGGTCTCGGCACGGCCGTCCTGGCGTTGGCGTTGCTCCCTTGGATAATTGTCGTGGCGCTGAGTAGCGCGGCCGGTGTGGGTGTCCCGCTCGTCCCGGCGACGATGCGTATGGTGCGGGCGGTCGCCGACCGGGAACGTGCACGATTGTCACGGTGGGGTCCGGACATCGTCGGGGCGGAGCCGTTGCCGTCCAGCGCACGGCGCGCGTTGCGCACCGCGGCGGTTCGCCGGGAATTGGCTTGGACCGCCAGCCACGCAGTATTCGGCTTCGGCATGGGGCTGATAGGGCTGTCTCTGCCCCTGTACGCCATCCAGAATCTGACGTTTCCGCTGTGGTGGCGCCTGCAACCGGCCGGGGAAACCGGCCCGGGCCTCGGCTTGTGGTCCGTGCACGACGCCGTCGACGCCCTCGCGGTGGGGTTGCTCGGCCTCGGCTGGGTGGTCGTGGTCATCGCGGTGGGACCGGTGCTGGCCCGGCTGCAGGCCTGGCCGGGTCGGATCCTGTTGTCAGCTACGACGGCAGCTGATCTGTCGCTACGGGTGGCGCAACTGACCGCGACCCGTGCCGCGGCGCTCGACGCGCACGCCGTCGAGCTGCGGCGTATCGAACGGTCGCTGCACGACGGGACCCAGAATCGGCTGGTCGCCGTGACAGTGCTGCTCGGCGCGGCCCGGCGCGCGCTCAGCCGCGACCCGGCCGGTGTGAAGGACATCCTCGACCGCGCGCAGGATGCCGCCGAACAGGCGCTGGCCGAGCTGCGCACGGTCGCACGCAGCATCCTGCCCCCGGTCCTGGTCGACCGCGGTCTGGCCTCCGCGCTGCAGGGGCTGACCGGTGCGTGTCCGGTGCCGTGTCGGCTCGACCTGCAGGTAGACGGCCGGTGCGCCGTCTCCGTGGAGGCGACCACGTATTTCGCCGTGGCCGAGGCCCTGACCAACGTGGCCCGGCACAGCGGCGCCACCGCCGCCAGTGTCACGGTCTGCCGCAAGGCCGACCGGTTGCTGGTGCGTATCGTCGACGACGGTCGCGGCGGCGCCCAGGAATACCGCGGATCCGGGCTGCGCGGGATCCGGCGGCGCGTCGAGGCGTTCGACGGGGTGTTCACCGTGACCAGCCCGTCCGGGGGGCCGACGACGATGCAGCTGGAGTTGCCGTGCGGATCGTAATCGCGGAAGACGACGCACTGCTACGCGAAGGCCTGGCGTTGCTGCTGCGGGCCGAGGCGCTCGACGTGGTGGCGGCCACCGGCGCTCCGGACGCGTTCCTGGCCGCGGTCGATGAGTACCGCCCCGATGTGGCGATCGTGGATGTCCGGATGCCGCCCACCCACACTGACGAGGGCATCGTCGCCGCCGTCGAGGCCCGTCGCCGGCAACCAGGCCTACCGGTGCTGGTGCTGTCGGCGCACGTCGAACAGACCTTCGCCACCGAACTACTCGCCGGCGGCGCGGCCGGACTCGGCTACCTGCTCAAGGAACGGGTGGGTCGGGTGGAGGAGTTCCTGGTCGCGCTGCACCGGGTGGTCGACGGCGGCACCGCCGTCGACCCCGATGTCGTCGCCCAACTGCTCACCCGGACCCGCCCGGACGGCGCGCTGCAGCGGCTCAGCCCGCGGGAAAGGGACGTGCTCTCCCTGATGGCCGAAGGCTTGGGCAACACCACGATCGCCGAACGGCTGTTCGTCACCGACGGAGCGGTGCACAAACACATCCGCAGCATCTTCGCCAAGCTCGACCTAGCCCCGGACGACCACACCGACCGGCGCGTCACCGCAGTCTTGAAATACTTGCAGGGCAGCCACCGCACTGGCTGACCATCACCTGACCCGCCGCGGTCCCCATCGACCACGAGATCAACCCGGGTTTCCGGGCCGGGTGGCTCGCCGAACGCCTCGACCACGATCGGCCCGGTGCGGCTCGACGGCAGCCACGAGGACCGGCGCCGGCCCTGAAAGCACCCCTCAGGCCGTTAGGGCCGCCCACGAGGTAGCGCAGGCACTACCAGCGCAGTACCCCTGACTGGTAGATCAACCGGGTAGTCAGCCGCAATGACCCCAACGGTGAACCCCGACAAGATCGAAGCATGACAACCGAGACCCACGCCCCCACCAAGTCCCCCCGCTCCTTGCGCAAGACAGCGGTTGTGCTGACAACGGCGGCCGCACTAATCGGCACCGCAGTCGCCGCCCACGCCGATCAGCTCAACCTGGTCAGGCCGGGCGCGCCGACCGTGAACGACGCCCTGCAACGGGAAGTCGCCAAGCATGTCCTGCAGGTCGGCCCGCCCGGGTACATCGCCCGCATCGACAACGGCCGTCGGGTCTACACCCTGGCCCAGGGCGTCGCGGACAAGGCCACCGGCCGCCCCATCACGGTAAGCGACCAGTTCGAGGCCGGCAGCAACACGAAAACCTTCACGGCGGTGCTCGTCCTGCAACAGGTCGACCGCGGCCAGGTCACGCTGGACGCGCCCGTCGAGCAGTACCTGCCGGGCGTCGTTCCCAACGGCGCGAACATCACCGTCCGGATGCTGCTCAACCACTCCAGCGGACTGTTCTCCTACACCGGCGACCCGGACTTCTTCACCGACATGGAGAAGGACCCGCAGCATGTCCACACCGACGCGGAACTGCTCGCCATGGCGTTCAAGCACGAGCCCTCCTTCGCCCCCGGCAAGGGCTGGATGTACTCGAACACCAACTACACCCTGCTCGGAATGATCCTGCAGAAGCAGACCGGCAAGAGCATGCCCGCCCTGGTGGACGAACGCATCACCACGCCGCTCCGCCTGAAGGACACCTACTACGCCGACCCGAAGGCGACCGACACCGGCCCGGGCTACGCCCACGGCTACGCGATCAAGTACGCCAGCGGCACCCCGCAGTACACCGACATCTCCGACCGGCCGCTCGGTAGCTGGGCCGGCGCAGCGGGCGCGATGATCTCCACAACAAGCGATCTCTCCCGCTTCTTCTCCGCTGTCCTGCAGGGCAAACTGTTCTCCCAGACGCAGCTCAAGCAGATGAAGACCACGGTGGCCCTGCCGAAGGACTTCCCGCTCAAGGGCGGCTACGGCCTCGGCCTGGTCCGGATCGAGTCGCCCTGCGGCACCGTCTGGGGTCACGGCGGCGACACCATGGGACACCACAGCACCGCCGTGGCGAGCGAAGACGGTCGACGTACCGCGGTCACCGACAGCACCGCCGGACCCAACGACGCGGCGGAGAACCCCGGTGTGCAGCGCTACTACCAGACCATCGTCTTCGGTGCCGACACCGTGAACATCTGCCAGATGCTCGGCAAGTCGGCCCCGTCCGAGGTCCTGCAGAACCTTCGCGGCATCACCCCCACTAGCACTGGTAAGTGATAGCTCTCCCAGGCACCCGCGTCCGCAACGCGGTGCCTGGGTCGGCGGATAGACGCGATCGAGCAGGCCAACGCTGAGCACGCGCAGCGCGCCAACGGCAGCCTCCCTGCGATCGTGCGCCCCCGGCCTGCCCGCGTCCTCGACGCGATCAACCCCGAGCTGGCAGCCCGGATCCAGGGCCGCCCCCTCGACCGGCTCACGTAGCTGGGGCAGCTGTCGCTGCTCCCGCGTCCACATACCGAAACGGCGGGAAATCGTGGAGTGACCTTCCGACAATCCGCGCCCTTGAGGCGATCACCCCAGGTCCAGGTCTAAGTGGTTCGGGGCGTAAGTCCTTCGGGGGTTATGCGGCCAGGGCGTGTGCGGCAGGCTGGTGATCGCAGCCGGTGGGCTGTTGGAGGTTGTGCTCTTTCTGTTCGTGTCGCTCGATCCGGGCCATGAGGTCCTCGAGGTCGGCCGGGGTGAATCTCCATCTGAAGGGCCGGGCGGTCGCGTTGTAGCGCTGCTCGAAGGCGGTGAGCCGGTCTTCGACCTGGTCGAGGCTGGTGAAGTCGTTGGGTGTCAGGACCTTGCGCTGGATGATCGAGAAGTAGATCTCCACCTGGTTGACCCAGGAGGCGTGGATCGGGGTGTGGACCATGACCGCGTTCGGGAACCGCCGGCTGAGCCGGTCGGCGGCGGCCTGGCCGCGGTGTGAGGAGCCGTTGTCGACCACCCAGAACACCCGTTTCGCCGAGGCGTAGGGCTCTTTGGTCATGACCTGCTCGACCAGGGTCATGAACGGCAGGATGCCGGTCTTCGCGTTGCGGTGGGAGAACACTCGGGCCTGGTGGACGTCGTAGGCGGCCAGGTAGGTGAGGGCGCCTTTGCGCTGGTACTCGTGGTTGACCCGCATCATCCGGGCGACGCCGGGTGCCAGGGTGGGGTGGCAGCGGCAGCGGGCCTGGATGCTGGTTTTCTCGTCGCTGGAGATCACGTACTCGTCATCGCCGAGCGGGACGCCGTCGAACGTGCGGGCGTAGAGGCCGAGCACGCGGGCGGCTTTGACGGCGAACTGCGGGTCGCGGATGAAGATCCAGGACTGGTGCTGCCAGGGCTTGAGCGTGTCGCGGGCCAGGATCCGGCGGATGGTGGACGCCGAGATCGCCGCGACGATGCCCCGGTCGACGGCTTCAGCGGCCAGGTCCGGGCACGTCCACTTCGACAGTGGTGTGCCGGTCTCGGCCGGCAACTGGCAGGCCAGGGCTTTGACCTCGGCGACCTGGACCGGCGTGAACCGTGGTGGCCGTCCCGGGCGGGGCCGGTCGGTGAGGCCGGCGAGGCCTTCGTCGGCGAACCGGCCGCGCCAGCGCCGCACGGTATCAACGGTGAGGTCGTGTCGGCGGGCGATCGCGGCGTTGGAGTGCCCACGGGCCGCATCGCAGACGATCCGGGCCCGGACGACCTGCTGATATGCGGCGGTGTGGGAGTAGGCCAGAGCGGTGAGCCCGCGCCGTTCGGCGGCGGTCAGGGTAATCGGGCGAGCGTGAGGGGCAGGCACCGGCCAGCTTCCGTTGGAGATGATCTCGTTCAGGGCTGGTCGAGGATGCCGGTCAGGCGGGCCGCAACCCGACAGGACACGCCGGAGGCGGCAGGATGTGAACCTATGCCGGTCATCCCTGCCTCCACGAAGACGTCCCTGCCGCAGCGACTGCGGGCACGGGCCAGGGCGAACTGGCCGCAGTTGGCCGCGGTGCACGTGCGCTACCAGGGTCAGTTCGCCTACGTCACCGTCGAGTTGACCGGCGGCCAGCAACTGCCGGTGATGCGACTGCGCTACAGCGGATCCGCCCACCGCTGGAGCCTCGCCACTTACCGGGCCAGTAACAACAGCTACGAAGACCAGTACTGGTTCAGCGGCACCACCGAAGAAGCACTCGACTTCGTCTGCGACGTCCTCATCAGCCCGATCACCGACTGGCCGCATCCAAGCACCGAACCGTCAACCCCCGAAGGACTTGTGAGGTTCCCCCGATAGTGTGGAGGCCAGACCTAAGGGGATAGATGGTCATGGCTGAAACGAGGAGACGGTTCGACCGGGAGTTCCGTGAGGGCGCCGTGCGGATCGTGCGGGAGACGGGTAAGCCGATCGCGCAGGTCGCTCGGGATCTGGGTATCAACAACGGCACTTTGGCGAACTGGGTGGCGCAGGAGCGTCGGGCTCGGGGCGAGGCCGCCGCGGGTGGTCTCGGTGAGGACGAACGCGCCGAGCTGGCCAGGCTGCGTAAGGAAAACGCTGAGCTGGCGATGGAGCGTGATGTCCTCAAGCGATCCGTGGTCCTGTGGGTCAAGGAGGCGACGAAGTGACCGTGGCCCGCTTCGTCGCCGCCCAGAGGACCGAGCATGCCGTGCCGCACGCGGTGACCTGCCGGGCGCTGGGGCTGTCGCAGTCGTGGTTCTACAAGTGGCGTGACCGGCGACCCACCGCACGGCAGGCCCGCCGCGATGCCCTCGACGAGGCGATCCGGGCAGCGTTCGACGCCTCCGGCGGCACCTACGGCTCCCCGCGGGTGACCCAGGACCTGCACGCCGACGGGTGGCAGGTGTCGGTCAACACCGTCGCGGCCCGCATGGCGCGGCTGGGTCTGGCCGGACGCACCCCGCGCCGCCGACGCGCCCTCACCAAGCAGGGCAAACGGCCGGTGGCACCGGACCGGGTCCGGCGGCAGTTCACCGCCGTCGCACCGGACGTGTTGTGGTGCGGCGACATCACCGAGATCGTTACCGACGAGGGCAAGCTGTACCTGGCCACGGTGATCGATCTGCACTCCCGCCGGCTGCTCGGCTACGCCATGGGCGACCGGCACGACGCCGACCTGACCCAGGCCACCCTGAGCATGGCCGCCGCGACCCGCGGCGGCACCGTGGACGGAGTGATCTTCCACAGCGACCGCGGCAGCGAGTACACCGCCGCCGAATACGCCACCGCCTGCCGCCGGCTGGGTGTCCTGCAATCGATGGGCCGGGTCGGCTGCGCCCTGGACAACGCCGCCGCGGAGGCGTTCAACTCCACCATCAAGGTCGAGTACATCCACCGGCAGCGGTTCCGCACCCGCGCCGAAGCCCGACTCAAGATCGCCACCTGGATCGTCGATTTCTACAACACCCGCCGACGCCACAGCGCCTGCGATGGCATGTCACCCATCGACTACGAACGCTTCATCGCCCAAGCCCGCCTGGCTCAGGCAGCTTAAACAGCCCTCCACGCTTCCAGGGGATTGACACTCCTCGATGTACCTGTACGCGTGGAAAGCCGGCCTGAAGACCGCCTACTACCTGCGCTCGCGCCCCGCGACGCGCATCCAGCAGGCCACCGTCTCCGTCGCCCCCGCAGCCGCGAAGACACCCGCCGCCACGCTTGCCGTCGCCGACGACGGGGCGCTGGCCTGCTCCATCGAGAACCCGGAATCCTGCGAGGCCTGCCAGTGACCACCATTCCCGAAACCCGCACCGCACCGGCGCCCGCCGTCGAGCGCCAGATGCTGCTCGACCCCGGCATGGACCTCACGCTACGGCCGATGCGCTACCCGCACTTCTTCGACCGGTTCAAGGACGCCATCAAGAACACCTGGACCGTCGAGGAAGTCGACCTGCACAACGACCTCGCCGACCTGGAGAAGCTCACCCCGGCCGAGCGGCACCTCGTCAGCCGCCTGGTCGCGTTCTTCGCCACCGGCGACACCATCGTCGCCAACAACCTCGTGCTCAACCTCTACCAGCACGTCAACTCGCCCGAGGGCCGCCTCTACCTGTCCCGGCAGCTGTTCGAAGAGGCCGTGCACGTCCAGTTCTACCTGAACCTGCTCGACACCTACGTCGCGGACGAGCGGGAGCGGTTCGCGGCGTTCGCCGCGATCGACAACATCCCCTCGATCGCCCGCAAGGCCGAGTTCTGTTTCCGGTGGATCGACTCGATCTTCGAGCTGCGCGAGCTCAAGACCCGCGAGGACCGGCGGGCGTTCCTGCTCAACCTGATCTGCTTCGCCGCCTGCATCGAAGGGCTGTTCTTCTACGGCGCCTTCGCCTACGTCTACTACCTGCGCTCGCGCGGGCTGCTGCACGGGCTCGCCTCCGGCACCAACTGGGTGTTCCGCGACGAGAGCATGCACATGGCGTTCGCGTTCGACGTCGTCGACACCGTCCGGCGGGAGGAACCCGACCTGTTCGACGCGCAGATGCAGCAGCAGGTCCGCGACATGCTCGCCGAAGCCGTCGAGTGCGAGTTGCAGTTCGCCGCCGACCTGCTCGAACAAGGAGTCTCCGGAATGTCGCTCACGGACATGCGCGAGTACCTGCAACACGTCGCGGACCGGCGCCTCGCCGTGCTCGGCATCGAGCCGATCTACGGCAGCAAGAACCCGTTCGCGTTCATGGAGCTGCAGGACGTGCAGGAGCTGTCCAACTTCTTCGAGCGTCGCGTCGCCGCATACCAGGTCGGGGTCACCGGCTCGGTGAGCTTCGACGACGAGTTCTAGCTAGGATTCCCCGCAGTGCTGGTTCGCGCGGCCGTCAGGCCGCGCGTCGTAAGAGGGAACCCGGTGCGAGACCGGGACTGCCCCGCAGCGGTGAGTGGGAACGAAAACCGTCATCAAGCACTGGGCGCGAGCCTGGGAAGCGACGGCCGGTAGGCGCGAGCACGACGCCCACGAGTCCGAAGACCTGCCCGCACTGCGCACGCGACCGCGTGCGCCGCCGACGGCCTCTCGGGAGGGCCGGGCGGAAGGCCGGCGACGGCCTTTCCCCTGCCCTTCCGTGCCGTCGGGCACATCGAGGGAAGGGAACACCCGTGAGTTTCGGCACCAGCACCGTGCTCGGCTACCCGCGCATCGGCGGCAACCGCGAACTGAAGAAGGCCGTCGAGGCGTACTGGGCCGGGCGCATCGACGCCGCCGCCCTGGAATCGACCGCGGCCGGCCTGCGCACGCAGGTGTGGCAGACGCTGCGCGACGCCCGCCTCGACGCCATCCCGTCGAACACGTTCTCCTACTACGACCACGTCCTCGACACCGCCGTCGCCGTCGGCGCGGTCCCGGCCCGGTTCCGTCGACTCGGCCTGCCCGAGCTGGACACCTACTTCGCGATGGCCCGCGGCGTCGACGCCGAACCTGCGCTCGAGCTGACGAAGTGGTTCGCCACCAACTACCACTACCTCGTGCCCGAGATCGACGCCGACACCGAGTTCGCCCCGAACCCGGCCAAGGCCTTGCGTGAGTACGGCGAAGCCCGTGCGCTCGGCGTCACCACCCGGCCGGTGCTCGTCGGCCCGGCCACGTTCCTGTTGCTGGCCAAGGGCGCCGACCCGTTCGCCCGGCTGGACGACCTGGTCGAAACCTACGCCTCGCTGCTCGCCGACCTGGCGCGGGCCGGCGTCGGGTGGGTCCAACTCGATGAGCCCGCCTACGTCGCCGACCGCACTCCCGCCCAGATCGACGCGCTGCGCCGCGCGTACACCCGCCTCGGCGAACGGGAGCAGCGGCCGCAGATCTTCGTCGCCACCTACTTCGGCGAGCTCGGCGACGCCCTGCCCGCCCTGCTCGCCACACCGGTCGAGGCGATCGGCCTCGACCTGGTCGCCGGCCCCGGCAACCTCAAGCGGCTCGCCGGCGCCGGACCGCTGCGCGGCAAGACGATCGTCGGTGGCCTGGTGGACGGGCACAACGTCTGGCGCACCGACCTGCGCGCCGCCGCGGTCACCGGTGCCACCGTCGCCGGCCTTGCCGACCATGTGGCCGTGTCCACGTCTTGTTCGCTGCTGCACGTCCCGGTCGACCTGACCGCGGAGACCCGCCTCGACCCGCAGTTGCGGGAGCGGCTGGCGTTCGCCCGGCAGAAGGTCGACGAGGTGGTGCTGCTCGGCCGCGCCCTGCGCGACGGCACCGCCGACCTGCCCGCCCCGCTGCCGCCCATCCCGGCGGCGTGGCGGCAGGACGACGTCCGCGCCCGCCTGGCCGCCCTGCGGCCCACCGACCGGCAACGCGGCGACTACGCCGACCGGGCCGCAAAGCAGCAGGAACGACTGCGGCTGCCGGAGCTGCCCACCACCACGATCGGGTCCTTCCCGCAGACCGCCGAGTTGCGCAAGGCCCGCGCCGACCTGCGCGCCGGCAGCCTCGACCAGGCCGGCTACACCGAACGGATGCGCGCCGAGATCGAGCACGTGATCCGGCTGCAGGAACAGCTCGGCCTGGACGTTCTGGTGCACGGCGAGCCCGAGCGCAACGACGGGAGTTGCCCCCTGATCCTGGACACTTGAGCCTTGGATCGTGATGGTCCGGGGAGATCAGGAGTTCCTGACAGATGGTGATGAAGCACTACCCGGCGGAGTTCAAGGCCGATGCGGTCGCGTTGTACCGGTCTCGGCCGGGGGCGACGATCGCGCAGATCGCGGAGGATCTCGGGGTCAATCGGGAGACGTTGCGTAGTTGGGTCCGCGCCGATGATCAGCGTCGGGGCGTGGTGGCCGAGCCGGCGGGGCCGCGGGCGGCCGGCTCGGTGCAGGACGAGAACGCCGCGTTGCGGCGGCGGGTCCGCGAGTTGGAGGAGGAACGGGACATTCTGCGGAAGGCGGCCCGGTATTTCGCCGGGGAGACGCGCTGGTGAACCGCTTCCAGTTCGTCGCCGACCACCAGGCACGCTACGGCGTGAAGCGGTTGTGTCAGATCATTGGGGTGTCCCGCTCGAGCTTCTACTACTGGCGCGCGGCCGCAGAAACGCGGGCCGCGCGGGAGGCCGCGGATGCGGCTCTCGTGGGTCGGATCCGGGCTGTGCACACGGCTCACGACGGCACCTACGGAGCACCACGGATCACCGCCGAACTTCGGGATGCCGGCCTGGCGGTCAACCGGAAGCGGGTCGCCCGGGTGATGCGCCGCTTCGGCGTGCAGGGTCTACGACTGCGCCGACGAACGCGGACGACGATGCCGGACCCGGCCGCGACGAAGGCCCCTGACCTGATCGGCCGGGACTTCACCGCCTGCGCGCCGAACCAGCGCTACGTCGGCGACATCACCTACCTACCAGTCGGTGACCGTGGCTTCCTCTACCTGGCCACCGTCATCGATCTGCACTCCCGGCGCCTCGCGGGCTGGGCGATCGCCGATCACATGCGCACCGACCTGGTCATCGATGCCCCTCCACGCCGCGCAGCGCACCCGGGGCACCCTGAAAGGGGCGATCATGCACACGGACCACGGAGCCCAGTACACCTCCCGGGCCTTCGCCGAGGCCTGCACCACGGCCGGGGTGCGGCAGTCGATGAGCGCGGTCGGCAGCTCCGCCGACAACGCCGCCGCGGAGTCGTTCAACGCCACCCTCAAACGCGAGACCCTCCAAGGTCGCCGCGCCTTCACCGACGAACGCGAAGCACGACTGACCACGTTCCGGTGGCTACACCGCTACAACACCGTCCGACGCCACTCCCGGCTCGGACAGCAATCCCCGATCACCTACGAGAAGAAGAACCCCCGGCCAGCACCAGATACGCTGGCCCCGGCCGCATAAACCCATGTCCAGGATCAGGGGTCAAGCTCCGACCGGTGGGTGAACCGGTCTCCGGACACCATGCTGGACACGTTCCACTGGTACCGCGGCGAGGCGTTCGACCTCGTCGTCGAGGACCTGCTGGCGTTCCCGGCCGAGCGCGGCGTCATCGCGGAGGGCTTCCGACTTCTGCCGGAACTTGTCGCACCCCTGCTGGCCGAGCCCCGACGCGCCGTCTGGCTGCTCCCGACACCGGATTTCCGCCGAGCGGCGTTCGACAGCCGCGGTGGCCTGTGGCAGATCGCCGGCCGGACCAGCGACCCCGAACGCCGCTCGGCGCAACCTGTTGGAACGAGACCGGTTGTTCACCGAGCGCCTCGACGCCACAGTGACCAGCCTGCGCCTGCCGGTCATCCGCGTCGACCCGCAGACAACCGAGGACGACCTCGCAGCCCAGGTCGCCGAGTCGCTCGGTCTCTGACCGTGCGCCGCCACGAACGGCGGACTGGTCGCCGGTCAGGACGCCTGTGGCAGAGCCTGTGACCTGGGGCCGCCCGTAGCGTGGGGCACATGCTCTCCCTCTCCTGCGTCAACGGTCTGTCCCGGCACTTCACCCCGGACAGTCTGCGCGAGTACCTCCTCGCCCGCGCCACCCGCGTCGACACCGGCTGCCTCATCGTCCGCGGCTACGGCAGCCGGCGCGGGGTCCACCAGAAGGTCGCCGGCCGGGCCTGGGCACACATCGCCGCGTACGCCGTGTTCGTCGGCGACTACGACCCGGACCTCGAGGTCGACCACACCTGCGGTGTCGCGGACTGTATCGAGCCGGCCCACCTGCGGCAGGTCACGCGCGCGGAGAACTGCCGGGACCGGATCCGCCCGCCGCGCTGCCGCAACGGGCACGAGCGAGAGCTCGACCCCGTCACCGGCACGTACCGCCAGGTGTGTCGCGCGTGCAACCGGGAAGCCCAGCGCCGCTGGCGGCAACGGCAGGCCGACGAGGTCACCCAGGCCCGCGTCGCACACGGACACGGGTAGTGGCCTGTGTGCTGCAGCGGCCTTCCCGGGCACCGATGCGACCCGGATACAACAGAGCAAAGCCTTATGCACCTTAACTGACATTATGATGTGCACCCGATATGCCCCATTCGCCAGGCTCTATTATCGGAATTCCTTTACCGGTAATACGATAATCCGCCGACGTTGGACGCGACGGCGTCGGCCATCGGTGATCGGTGATGTCAGTTCTCAGCGGACCTGGCAGGGTCTCAGGCGACCTGTCGGTAGAGGTGGCGGAGTCTCAGTCGATCTGACGGACGCAGTTGATGCGAGATGCGGTCGCGCGGTAGGCCCGTCCGACTGGGGAGAGCGTCTATTCGACTGTCGTGAGTTCCAACCAAAGGACGGCGAAGGGTCCCACTCATGGCGTCAGCCGGTTGACCAGCGGTGTCTTCGATTGAGCTGGAAACTAGGACTCAACGGACAAGCAGGAAGACCCATCTAAGGGCGTCTGGGCCCGACGATAGAGTCCGATGTATGCGCAGACGGCGGGTACGGCGCAGCCGGCCCCATCTCATCCTCTGCTGGGAGCCGAGCCCGGTGCCAGGCGTGCCCGGGCCGGGGGCCGGGGAGCCTCAGCCCGGTGAGCGGATCGGCCCGCACCTACTGGACGGATTCACCCAGGCACTCAAGCCCCGATCGCGCGGTGACCTAGCCACCACCCTGATCGAAGGGTTCTTCGGCGATCACGGCCAAGGGTTCCGGTTGCGCGCCGGGTGGGTGCTCGGACCGCAGATCAGCGCTACCGCCACCCGCCTCGGTGCCGGGCACCGGCAACCGCTGACCGAGCTGGCCGGTTGGCGGGCGCTGTCAGAGATCGCCGACGAGGTTCGGCATATGATGCGCACGATCGCCGTACGGCACGACCCAGGCTTCTGGTATGCGCTGCTTGTAAGGGCACAGCCGCTCATGATCGCCTGGCTGGGCAACGTGGCAATGCTCGCTCTACCAGCGATCGGCTCGGCCGTGTTTTCGTCCCCGCGGAAGTCCACCCTGGCCGGCTTTCTAACCGCGCCGTGGCGGGTTCCGCCGAGCGTGATGACCGAGCTCGACCAGCTGATCTATCTGGGACTGGTCCTGTCGAACATCGAGATCGCCAAACGCCGCGTCGGCAAAGGCCAAGAAGTCGCCCTGGCCCACGTAGGGCTGTTCCACGCCTTGTTCGACCCTGGTACCGAGGTCGCCGCAGCGATCGATCTATTCGACGAGCGGGTCGCGGCCGCCCACCACGGGCCCGCCGCCGCGCTCGGCGCGTACGGCACGGCGCTGGCGCCGCTGACCGCGCAGTGGCCGATGATCGTCTGGGGCTCGCTGATCAATCAGCCGGCGCTGCACGGTCCGCTGCTGCGGCAGGCACTACGCGACTGGGACCCGGTGTTCCCAATGCTCACCGACCTCAAGCAGACGGTCCCCGCAGCGTTCCTGCCCGGCAGTTTTGGGCTCACCGGCGATCCTGGTGGTTAATTCGCGACGCGCCGGTCGGGGTGACGGCCCCGGGCCGTAGTGTGGGTGATGGTGTCGGTTCGCTGCCGGTGTTTCTCCCTTCGTCCCGGCTGCGGGATGGGGATTGTGGTGTCTGTGCAGCCCGCGCCGTGGCCGGAGCCGGACCGGCGGATCGCGGCGGCGATCGCGGCGAAGTATCGGGGTCGGCGTGCCCGGCCGTTGGCGGTGCAGATCCGTGACCGGCTGGGTGAATGGCTGCATGATGCGGACTTCGTCGCGGCGTTCGGGGTTCGTGGCCGGCCGGGTTGGTCGCCGTCGCGGTTGGCGCTGGTGACGGTGTTGCAGCGGGTGGAGAATCTCACTGACCGGCAAGCGGCCGAGGCGGCGCGTAACCGGCTGGACTGGCAGTATCTGCTCGGTCTGCCGTTGGACGATCCAGGGTTCGACCACACGGTGCTGGCCGAGTTCCGCACCAGGGTGGCCGACGCCGGTCTGGAACACCTCGTGCTGGACGCGTTGCTGACCCGGCTGGCCGAGGCTGGTCTGCTCTCCGCTGGCGGCAAGCAGCGCACCGATTCCACACATGTCGCCGCGGCGGTGGCCGCGCTCAACCGTCTGGAACTGGTCGGGGAAAGCATCCGGGCGGCTTTGGAGGCCCTGGCCGCGGCGCATCCACAGTGGCTGGCCGGGCGGATCTGCGTGCCGGATTTCGCCGATCGTTATGGCAGCCCGATGACCGGTTGGCGGCCGCCGGTCTCGCAGGCCAAACGCGACGCACTGGCGATCGTCTACGCCCGCGACGGCTACCGGCTGCTGGAGGCGGTCCACGACCAGCACGCACCGGCCTGGCTGGCCCAGATACCGGCGGTGGACGTGCTGCGCCAGGTACTGGTGCAGCACTACACCCGCACGGTCACCAGTCGCGGGCGGGAGGTGATTACCCGGCGGGAGAAAGCGCCTGAGGGCGACGGTCTCCCGCCCGGCCATATCCGCATCGCTTCCCCGTACGACACCGATGCCCGGTGGGGTGTCAAACGAGAAGAGTTCTGGCTGGGCTACAAACTGCACGTCACCGAGACCTGCGACGACGCTGCGCCGTGCGGCTGCCGACAGCCCGGCGGGCACACCCCGGCAGGGCGACCGGGGCGCACCGGCGACAGGCACGAGGCCGCCTGCCCACAGCTACGGCCGAACCTGATCACGCATGTAGCCACCACCGACGCGACCGTGACCGACAACCGGATGACCGAACCCATCCACGACGCCCTCGCCGATATGAGCCTCACCCCCGGCCGGCACTACCTCGACTCCGGCTACCTGTCCGCCGCGCTCGTGGTCTCCGAACTCGCCCGGCACGGCATCACGCTGATCGCCCGTTGCTGGCCGACTGTTCCGCCCAGGCCCGCGCCGGCAAGGGCTACGCCCGCGCCGACTTCACCATCGACTACGACACGCGCACCGTGACCTGCCCACAAGGCAGAAAGGCCACCTCCTGGACACCGTGCACCCAGTACGGCAAGCCCGCCATCGTGGCCACCTTCGCTACCAGCGACTGCGGCCCCTGCCCCGCCCGGACCCTATGCACCACCGGAAGACGACGACAACTGTCCCTACTACCCCGGGAACTGGCCGAGGCCCAGACCACCATCCGGGCCGCCGAACACACCCTCGGCTTCCAAGCCGACTACGCCCGCCGTGCCGGAGTGGAAGGCACCATCCACCAAGCCATCTCCCACGGCGCCCGCCGCGCCCGCTACCGCGGACTACCCAAGACCCGCCTCGACCACATCTTCATGGCCTGCGCCCTCAACCTGCTCCGCCTCGAAGCCTTCTGGAACGGAACACCACTGGACCGACGAAGAACCAGCCACCTCTCACGCCTCGAACTCGGCCTCGCTGCATGACCCGTAATTAACCACCAGGATCACCGGCGAGGCTCAGGCAGTCGCGGTGTTCCTCAAGGCATACAGCGACCTGGTGGTGGCCCGCAGCGCAGCCCGCCGGCTCTCCCGGCGGGCGTGGTCGAGGTTCGGCTACGTAGTGCGGACCCGCCGCGAGTTCCTCCGGGCATTTACGAAGGCGGCGGCCGGGCATCCCGTTCTGACCGGCGGCTGGCTCAACGCAGGCCCGGAGGACGCGATTGTGTACCTCACCAGCATCGGGCTGATCCACGAAGTCGGTCGCCGGCACGTGGTCCTCAACGGCGCCATGGCGACGGCGGCGCTGACGGAGGTCTTCGATCGGCCCGCCGACGACAACGCAGCGAACGTGTGGGCTGGTGCTTTCGAGGACGAGGTGCAACAGCTCATCGACCTGACGGTGTGGCGGCCACCGGAGCATTACCGGTCGCTGATTCGCCGCAACGTGAAGATCGACGGCACGTTGATCACCGACATCGATGCGGTCGCCTACTACGACGGGGTGCTGCTGCTCATCGACTGCAAGGCCTACAAGAGCAACGCCCGGCTCGCCGCAGGCGAGTACTCAGCCATCAAGACGCTGCGAGAGAAGGCCGAGAGGGCGTGGGCCTCCTGGGCAGGCAAGATGGCAATCATCGATGGCAACCGCACCAAGCTGGCGGTGCCCGTGCCGGCCGACGTCACCATCGCCGGTGTCGTCGTGCTGCCGTTCACACCGTTCCTGCTGCCCGGGGATACGACCGAGTTGACCGTCGGATCGCTGCGGCGGGTCAGCTCCGTCGGTGAGCTGCTGCTGTTTCTCACCGGTCTGCAGCTCTCCTAGCCTTTTAGCTACACGGTGCGTTGTGCGCGAGAAAGGCGAGCTCGCCTGGTGAGTTCAGAAGGGGTGAAGCCTCCGATGGGGAGGACTCCGATGAGGATGAAACGGGGCGTCTCAGTAGGGCTTCGGGCGAGCCAGGTGTGCCAGACGCTGTCCTGAAGGCTGGTGTATCCCTTGCTGTGGTCGCTGTGATCGCCGACAAGCAGGATGCAGAACGGCGGGGTGGTAGCGGTGTAGTTGGCGGCCTGAGCGCTGTACTTGGCTTCCAGCCCGTCCCGGGTCCATTTGCTTTCATGCCGTTTGACTTCGATGACGAAACGCATGCCGGGCTGGGGAGTGTAGGTTACATCGGTGCGTCCAGAGGCGATGTCGATGACTTCCCGCTGGACGCTGCCCGGCTCGAGCATGCCGGTCAGGTACTGGAGGCAGTCGTTCTGTACGTCCTCCTCCAGCCACAGCTTCTGGCCCGGTTTCGGGGGGCCGAGGTAGGCGGTCATGGCACCCAGTTTGTCGGCCTGGGCGTCGAAGCGGTCGTGGAGAAATCTCAGGAAGTGCGTTTGTAGGCTGGTGAAGTAGCTGCGCGCCGGTTCTCTCCACGCGGGGCTTTGTGCCAGCGCGGCGTGCAATGCCTCAAGTTGGCCGTCGAGAAGGACGTTTCCGGTGAGCGCGAAGCCGCGAGCGTGGTCGGTAAGAATCCCAAGAATCCGGTGCTGGACGGCAGGGTCGAGGCTATCGGGCAGCCATGTCGACAACGGCTGTCCGGCTGTGGATTTTCCCGGCGGCTCCGCTGGGGCTCCTGACTGAAGGGCACATCGTCGGGCCTGCACTCTTTCCACTAGTTGCTGTGCATCGGGGTGCCGGGCCAGCTCTGCGTCGTGTTGGAGGGCTTGTTCGAGGTGGTACAGCAGCGCCATCTCCTGGATGAATGCCGCTTCTACCGCAGGAGAGAGGATCTGTTCGAGCCCGTTAGCGGCGGAGGTGGTGTAAACGGCGCGGCTGGCCTGATAAACCTGCAGGACCTCGGCGAGCACTTTCGTGGCGTCGAGCCAGCTTGGTTCCAACAGTCGCGTGCTGACGTGACGCAGGGTGGCAACAAGTTGATGCCACGCTGCTTCGGTGTGTCCGCGGGCTTCTAGCCAGGGTGGCTGGTGCCTTCGGGCGGCCCAGGCGAAACGCTGCGCGACTGTCTCATCGAGGTCGTGTGCTGTGCTGACGAGGCGGTCACGGACAGTGCTGGTCCGCTGTTCGCCGAGATCAGCGAAGGCGAGCGCAGCGTTGACGGCCAAGCGGTAGGCACGAGCGTCCAGGCGTGCTTCTTCGGCGTCTTCAGCGTTTGCCAGGCGCAGCGCCGCAACCTTCAAAAGCCGCATGACCTCGCCTGCTTTGTCGGCGTGCAGTGCTGCGTTCAGCGTTGCCAGTGCCAGTTCGTATCGAGCGTCGTTGCGGGTTGCCGGCGGCAGTGCCTGCGTTTGCTCCAGGATGTGCAGCACGCCGAGGAGGCCGTCATCGCGGTAGTGGTCGTAGGCGATGCCGAGGAGAAGGGGCAGACGATGCAGTGCGTCTGGTGGTTCGTCGCCCCGGATATCGGTTAGCAATCCGGTGAGCCGGCGGTGGTTGAGGTACCCGCCGAGGCAGAGCGGCAGCAAGGCGGCAATGGCCGGATGGGCATAAGCGGGGTCTTCTCCACCGTCAAGTGCTGCCTCAGCGTGCCGCAGTAGCGCCGCAGCCGCCTTGCGGCCGTAGGCGTTCAACAGAACCGGCTCGTTGTTCAGGATCTCGCTTGCTTCGAGAAGCACCCAGGCTCGGTACGGCTGCCGGAACCCTTGGTCAATGGCGGGTGACAGTGCGGCGAGGGTGTCCTGTGTTGCCGGGACTTCAGGATGGACCAGTACCTGGAGCAGCATGGGTAGGTGGGGGCCGGTAGCCAGTACCGGCGCTTCAGCGATTACGACTTCACTGCCGCCCAAGTCAGCGAGGGAGGGCCCGACGTCGAGTTGTTGGTAGGTCGCGCTGGCAGCCCAGGACGTCAACGCGTCTTCGACGGCTCCCATCACGCCCTCCCCGGTCCATCTCGTCAGCGGCGGGTCGCCCGCTCCTGTCACCTAAACATGTCCTGTGGTTAGAACATGAACGGCCCGCTGCTGGTGATGATCCTTTCGGGTGGCAGGACCCCCTCGACGTACTCGGGCTTGGCGGTCGTTAGGATGACTTGGAGCCCGGGTACCTGCTGGGTGAGCTTCTCCAACTCAGCCACCAACCGCGTGGCGTCCGGTGTGACGACCTCCTCGCTGCCCACCGCGTCGATCAGCAGTAGACCAGGATGCGCGGGGACGCCTCGTTGCATGCTGACTCGCAGCATCGCGATGACGACGGCGATGCGTACTCGCAGGCGTTCCCCCGGTGGGAAACCCTCGTCGTCGAAAGGCGTCTTGGCCCCGTCCTTCGTTGCGTTGAGATTGCCGTTGCGTTTGAAGTCGACCGACTCCAGGTCCCGTACGCCGAAGTCACGCGCGAGCGCGACGATCTGCTGGTTGAGGTTCGGAAACAGATGACTTCCTGCGTCTGTCACCACCTTGGTGAGCACCTTGTGCGTTACGGAGAGGATCGTGGCGGTTCTGTCGGACTCGGGCTCGGAAGCGCCAGCCGTGGTCTCGCTGACTTGCAGTTGTCCCTCCAGCCGCGCCGCGCGCAGTTCCAGCTCTCGCAGTGCTTGATAGGCCGACGCGGCCCGAATGCCATCGAGCCGAGCACGGGCAACATCATGATCCGTCTGCGCCTGATCCAGTTCCTTCTTCAGCATGCGCAGGCGATCACTGATCTGCCGATGCAGGTCTTGTTGCGCGGCGAGCTCACGCTCCAGCTCCGCGATGCGTGCCTGCGCGAGTTCGGCATTCACCTCCGGCAGCGGGCGGGTGCACACGGCGCAGGATGCTTCCTGCCGCTCGATGACGTGACGGTCGCCGTCGATCGGTTCTTCACAGCGAGGACAGCAGTTCGGAGAAAGCAACCCCAGCACCCGTCGCGCCTGCCAAGTCTCGCGGGCGTCAATCACCTGCTGCTGTGCCAGCAGGCCCGCGCGCTCGGCACGCTGGTCGGCGTCTGCGGCGTCGGCGTACGCCTGCCGTGCTGTCCGCAGCGCGTCCAAGGTGGCATCGACCATCGCTATGGCCTCTGCTGCCAGCGGGCCGGTGCTCTGGCGTGCCTTCTGCAGTTCCTCGCGGACGTCCGCGAGTTCTCGCTGCCACCGCTCATGGTCAGTTCGGCGTGCCGCGCGATCCTGCTCAGCACGGTGTGCTGCTTGGCTGGTCTGCTTCACGAATCGCCTGGACACTGTAGATAGCTGTGCCAGGACTGAGGCATACGGCAGGCCGATGAAAAGTTCCAGCAGCTTTCCGGGCAGCCACGAGAGTGACGGATAGTCGCCGAGAAGCATCTTGCTTCCGCCGGGATTCAGGTAGCACGCACCGAAGTAGACAGGCCAGCCATGCAGCTGCGCGGCGCCGTGACCGTCGAGCCCGCCAGCCGGATTCCAGATCCTGGTGTAGGTGAGACCAAGAGCCTCCATCATGAAGGTGCTGATGAGGCCCTCCACCTGCGCCGCCTCACCGGCCTCGGCGAGCGGACGTAGATCAGCATCCTGGGCGTCGGCTAGCTCGGCGGCGGATCGGGCTGACAAGATACGACAGCGCAGCGCGCTTGGATTCTGTGAGGCATCGTGATCGAGAACCAGCCGCACTGCCTGGCCCGTCACGACGGCGTCGACGGTGATCCGGCGTACCCATTTCTTGATGTTCGGTGCCAGCTGGCGAGGGGAACCGCGCAGCGCCCAGACGATGAATTCCAGGATGCTCGTCTTGCCGACGAAGTTGTCGGGATACATGATCGCCCAGACACCGGCGGTCAGCCGCTGATCGATCGAGAAATCGGTGCCGTCGCTCTTGGTGCCCTCGACCCGCAGCCGCTGCACCTCGATCTGGCGCGGGGGAGGCACCGGGCTCGGCAGCGTGATCCCGACTTCGCTCAGTGCGGTCTGTACTGTCTCGACCGGCAACGCGCACTTGGCCGCCACGCGTTCCAGCACTTCACCCGGGCTCGGCGGTGTCCATTTCTGGCTCTCGCCCTCGGCGACGTTCATTGCGGCACCGCCGCGAACCGCGCCTGCCCGGGCGCATCGGACGGACGTAGTGCCTCCAACCGTGCGCGGACCTGTTCGGTGATCGCGGGGATGTAAGACCCGATGGGAGTGCCGGCATAGTCGCGTTGCAGATACTGGCGGTCCTTGATCTGGGTTCCGCCCACGCCGTCGACGAGGTTCACCACCATACGGGTTCGTTCCAGGTACCACTGCAGCGCCGGCGCTTCACTGACCAGGCCAGCTGCTGTCGTCCGCCCCTGCTCGAGTAAGTAGTAGTTGTGCTGAATGATCCGTTCACCACCCAAACGATGACGCTTACGAGCTAGCCCCTTCTCGACCAGGACCGCCAGTGCATTGTCCAACTCCTCGAAGGCGCCGAAGCGATGCCTCAGCATCGGGAAACGGCGGAGATCCGGCTCCTGTCCAGCCAGGATGCGCGCCGCCTCATCGACCAGCCCAGGCGATTCGGGGTCGGCTTCGTAATCGTTGAGCAGCTCGTTGGCCAGGTAATCAGGGTTGCGGACCCAGAAGTCCAGCTTCTGCAACCGCACCTGCGTGTACACAACGCCAACGGCGCCAACGGGTACCTCAGGAGCATCGGCGTCGACTGGTTTCGCAGCCGCGTCAAGCAGCAACAGAAGGCGGACCGCGTCCTGCCACAAGGTGGCTCGTCGTACCGGGAACTCGGCCATGTCATTAGCCAACCCGATCGACACACGCCGTGTCTAGACCGAAACCCATAGCGGATCCTGCTTTCGTCGCGCCTCAAGACCTGTCGCGGCCTGCCGGTCCTCAATGCGCCGGCACCGGCGGCCTGTTGGGCGGCGGCGATCGCGGCCAAGACCGCTCGATCGACCGCACCGGGCCGCTGTGGTGATCCTGCTGTTTGGTCACTGTAGGACCTGGTCGCCGTTGCGGATGATGTCGTCGATGATGAGCCGGGTGATCCGGCTGACGGGCTGGGCGTAGGCCATCCGGATGCCCGAACCGGTCGCCGAGCTGTTGCTTGGGTACCTAGCCATCTCACCAACAAGCGCACCGCCACCAACCGCGAATCACGCTGGGCTGCCTCCCGGACGCCGCGCCGGCGAGCCGCTGCAGCCCAGCACCCTGTCGACACCGATGCAGGCCCTCGGCGTCCCGTCTATCGCTGCCTGTGCTGCCGCGATCCGACAATTGATGTGGCGGATGATATCCCGATGATCAGCCAAGGGCGGGCGGTGCTCGCCGATTTCGAGGCCGTGTACGTCGATGTCGACGGGGTGGAGCGGCAGATGCCGTGGGCTTGGATGCCGGAAGTCGTCAGCGAGCTGGATCGGCCGGTGCGGTCGTTTCCGTCGTACAGAGGTCAGCGCAACTTCCCGGGCTGGTATTGGTCGGCCACGGTGGGCCGACTGGTGGGGTACGAGTCGTGGGTCGAGCGGGATCATCTGGTCGCGTTGGACTTCGACCCGTCGGTGGTCGCGATGGTGTCGCAGCCATTTTGGCTGCTGTGGGCTGGTGACAAAGGCAAACAGCGGCGGCATGCGCCGGACTTCCTGGTGCGTACGGCCGACGGCGGCGTGCTGGTGTTGGACTCCCGGCCGCTGGAGTTGATCGAGCAGGACGACCGGCTGGTGTTCGACATTAGTGACCGGGCCTGCGCGTTGCTCGGTTGGCGGTACGCGGTCTGGGACCGTCTCGACGGTGTGTTGGTGGCCAATCAGCGTTGGCTGGCCGGCTACCGGCATCCGCGCTGTTTCGACGCCGAGGTCACCGGCCGGTTGGTGCGGACGTTCCAGCGGCCCCGGCGGCTGATGGACGGCGCTGAGCTAGCCGGTGATCCGTTGAGGACGCTGCCGGTGCTGTTTCACCTGCTCTGGAAGCGACATCTGCTGGCGGACCTGACGCTGGCGCTGTCGGATCGCACGGTGGTGCAGGCAGCGGTCGATGCGGACATGCCCGTAAACGTGGTGCCGGCCCGGTGAGCGCGGTAATGCAGCGGCCGGGCGTGCTGCGCGTCGGCGATCGGGTCATTTTCGCCGGCGGCGCGCATACAGTGGTGGCGATTACGGGCACGGTGATCCGGCTGCTGTCCACTGCGGGGCAGACCACGGTGGTCGCGTTGGGTTACCTGCTGGCCGCCGAGGATTTCGAGCTGGTGGGCGCAGCACCGGCACCGAAGGTGGACCCGCTGGGGTTGCTGGAAACGCTGCCGGAGAAGGTGGTGAAGGCGGCGCGGACGTGGGAACGGCACCTGATCGAGGTCGTTACCGGGGTGGCGCCGGACGCCCCGGAGGGGGCGCTGCCTCGCCGTGAATATGACCCGGCGACGCAGTCGCTGGCTGCCCGACAGCGGGCCAAGGCCGCCGAACTGACGGCGGCCGGGACCAAGACGAGCGTGCGCACGGTCGAGCGGATGCGGCAGCGTTACCGGGAGCAGGGGCTTTGGGGTCTGGTCGATACGCGGTACGCGCGCACGGTGAAACCGGCCGGCAACGTCGATGCCCGGGTGGTCGCGGCGGCGGCCGCGGTGGTCGAGGCCCAGACGGCGACGTCGACGGGCACGAAGTCGCGGGCGATCCGGCAACTCCGCCAAGTGCTGGATGACGAGCACGGCCCGGGTGCGGTGGAGATGCCGTCGCGGGCGACCTGTTACCGGTTGCTGGAGGCGTTGTCGGCCGGGAAGTACACGTTCGGGGCGGCGACGACGCGTCGGCAGACGGCGAACAAGCCGCCCCGCCCCTACGCCCCGACCACGGCGAGCCGTCCGGGTGAGCAGGTCCAGATGGACAGCACCCCGCTGGACATCATGGCGGTCATGGACGATGGCGTCATCGGCCGCGCCGAACTCGTCCTGGCGATCGACATCGCGACCCGCACGATCTGCGCCGGGGTGCTGCGGCCATTCGGGGCGAAGGCGGTCGACGCGGCGCTACTGCTGGCCCGGGTCACGGTCCCCGAGCCGATGCGGCCCGGCTGGGACGCCGCGCTGGCGATGTCGGCGTCACGGATCCCGCACCAGCGCTTGGTCTCCATGGACACGCGGATGGCTCTGGCCGCGGCGAAGCCGGTTATCGTCCCGGACACCGTCGTGATCGACCACGGCAAGGTCTTCCTGTCCGAGGTGTTCCTGCGCGCCGCGACCACACTGGGCATCTCGGTGCAGCCGGCGCACCAGCAGACGCCCACGGATAAGGCGATCGTCGAGCGGACCTTCGAGTCGATCAACACGCTGTTCTGCCAGCACGTCGCCGGTTACACCGGCCGCGACGTCACCCGCCGCGGCAGCGACGTCGCCGAAAGAGCCGTCTGGTCTCTTCCTGACCTGCAAGAGCTATTCGACGAGTGGGTGATCGCCGGGTGGCAATCCCGGCCCCATGACGGACTACGGCACCCGTTCACCCCGGACCAGGCGGCGTCTCCGAACGACGCCTACGCGGCACTGGTCGCCGCAGCCGGCTACGTCCCGGTCGCGCTGACCGGCGCAGACTACATCGAGCTGCTACCGGCAGACTGGCGGGCGATCGGCGACAGCGGAATCCAGATCGACTACCGCACCTACAACTGTGCTGAGCTGCGTCCTTTCGTCCGCAAGAACTCCGGCGTCAGCAGCCGCGCCGGACGGTGGGAAGTCCATTACGACCCCTACGACGTCTCGCGGATCTGGGTTCGCAACCACCACCAAGGCGGCTGGATCACCGTCCCCTGGACGCACCACAACGTGGTCGGGCAGCCGTTCGCCGACTTCACCTGGCGCGCCTCCCGCAAAATCGCCGCACAGCGAGGCCTGGACGACACCAACGAGATGGCCGTTGCGGTGATCTTGGCCGCGCTGCTACGACGGGCCGACGAGGGCCCCGGCAGCGGCAGGGTCCTGGCCCGCACCCGCACCGCCCAAGCGATGGGCAACCATCTGCCGCTGGAGCTGAACACCGCCGCGCTCGTCGCGTCCGCGGAACCGGAGCCGCCGGCCAATCCGCAGCCGGTGCTGGCCGACACAGAACCCGAACAGGACGAGCCGCCGGTGCTGGTCGGCGAGGTCGTGCCGTTCGCGCTGTTCGATCCGTTCGCCGACGATCTGGAGGCGGGCCGATGAGCAGGCTCTCCACCGACGTCCGGCATCCGCTGGCCACCAAGCAGGGCTGGGCCTCGTTCGTCGCGCAGATCAACCCGGAGCCGCCCCGCCTGATGCCGACCGAGGACTGGAAGCGGCTCACGCCGTTCGAGCGAGATCTCTACAACGAGGCCCGTCAGGACTACCACTCTGCACTGCTGCTGGTTGCCACCCCGGACATCAAGAAGGTCATCCACACCGGCACGAAGCTGGTCATCAACAACCGCGGCAAGCAGCTGGGCCGCCGCGGCCTGATCGTGTCCGGCGCCAGCGGCACCGGCAAGTCAACCTCCATCACCCAGCTCGGCAAGAAGTTCCAGATCGAGCTGGAACGCCGCAACCCCGGCGTTTCGGACCGCATCCCGGTCGTCTAAGTCGTCGTCCCACCCGATGCCACCCCGAAGATGCTGGCCACCGAGATGGCCATCTTCCTCGGACTGCCCGTCTCACCCCGCGACAGTCCACAGTCGATCGCGCACACCGTCGCCTCGGTGATGCGCAGGGTCGGCACCGGCATCGTCCTGGTCGACGAGATTCACCGCCTCGACCTCAGCACCCGCCAGGGCAAGAACGCCTCCGACCAGCTCAAATACTTCTTCGACACGATCAGCGCCACCTTCGTCTATGCCGGCCTGGACCTCGACGAGAACGGCATGTTCTCCGGCGTCCGCGGCCGGCAGATCGCCGGCCGGTTCATCCCCAATGCCACGTAGCCTAATTTGATCATGTTGTTGTGCTGGTCGTTTGTGCCCGGACGGGCTTCCGGCGGGTGTGGTGCGGCGGGCGGGTCAGCGTGTCCGGGCTGTGGTGTTGACGCCGGCTGGCTGGGCGGGTCTGGCCGGGTGTTTCTGGTAGTCCTTTCTGGCTGGTGGCGGCGGGCGGGTCCGCCGGTGGTGGGGGTTTGAGGCCCCAGAACCGGATGGTCGCTGGGCCGTCGTGGCGGATGCTGGCCGGTTCGTGGTGTTTCTTGACGCGGTAGCTGTTGTGGCGGGCTCGTTTGACCGCCCGGGGGCAGCTGCGGTGCCGGCGGGGCGGTAGCGGCTTGCGGCCCAGCTCGGCGAGTGCGTGGGGCAGGTGGTCAGTCCAGTCTCCAGGGGGGAATGCCCGCCGTCCCGGTGGCGGTACGGCGGGCGATTCGCAGCGCGCGGGTGAAGCTGATCCGGTCGGGGTCGAGGTCGGCGGCTTCGGCCGCGCGGGTGATCAACGCGGCGAGGGCGTGGTGGACGATCAGCCAGGCCCAGATTTCCTGGTAGGCCAGCTCCGGCAGCCTTGAGCGCAGCAGACGGCCCGGGCCGCGTAGGTGCGTCTTGAGCTGGTCGTTGCTGGTCTCTTCTTCCCAGCGCAGGTGGTAGGCCTCGGCCAGCTCGTCCGCGTGGGCCTCGGCCGGGTCGAGGACGGTGGTCAGCAGCACGATCAGCTCGCCGGTGCCGTCGCCGTCGCGGTCGGGCACGTCGTACTCGACCACTCGTACCAGATACGCCAGCTCAGGGGCCAGATCCTGCCCAGCGCGGGCAGCGGCGACGATGCGGTCCCGGCGGGCACCGCGGATCTTCGGGTTGATCACCACGGACACATACGTGCCGTCGGCCAGCACCCGCACGACCGGCAGCCGCAGCCCGGTCGGCGCCCGCCACAGCAACGCCGCCCCGGTGCCCGCCGCAGCAGACCAGGCGTCGAAGGAGTAGAACCCCCGGTCGGCGGTCAGCAGCTCATCGCGGCGCAGCCGCGGGTACAGCCGCATCGCCAATGTCCGCTCCCCGGTGCCATAGCCGGACACCTCCCCGGCCAGGAACGCGTGCGTGCCGCACTCGGCCAACGCCACCACCCGAGCCTTCGGATACGCCGACCGGTTGCCCCCCGAGCCGGCGTAGCCAAACTCGGCGGCGTTACCCGGCGTGTCCGGCAGGTCCACATCGAAGCCGTCAATAGCAAGGACTCGCCACCGCCGCAGCCACACCCCCCGCGTATCAGTCGTGCCCACCGGCTGCACCACCGACTCGAAGATCTCCTCCATGACCGGCGCGCCCAGCCGCTGCCGCGCCTGGCTGATCCCCGACGCGGTCGGCACCGACCAAGCGGCGTCCCAGCAGCCGAACCGGGTCAACGCCCCGGTGACCTTCGTGGCGACCTCTTCGTAGTCATCCTCACCGAACAGGCACAACGCCATCGTCAGATAGGCCACCACATGCGGCGGAAGCTTCCCATCCGACCGCTTGGCCCCAACCCCAAACCGGGCCACCGCCGCGTCCACCGCATCCCGCGGCACCGCGGACACCAGCACCCCCAACGACACCTGATCCGCCGTCACCGCCACCGTCTCGGACATGACCGGCAAGCACACCAGCACCCGACCTGCCGGTCACGCCACCACGCCGACCATCCACAAAGACCCAGTCCAACCCCATGATCAAATTAGGCTACGTGGCATTGGGTTCATCCCGGTCAACACCAGTCCGTTTACCCACCGCACCACGCAGGATAAGCAGGACTGGGCCAAGCTCGTCGCCGCAATGGAACACGCACTACGGCTGCACCGGCACCGGCCAGGAAGCCTAATTTCCCCACGCTCTGCCGCAAGCATCGAGTCTGGCTCGCCAGCAAGACCAGTCTCACCAACACCCCGGAGATTGTTACCGCCCACCGCCGATACGGCCGGCTCCTCGCCGCGACCGGCGACCGTCAGTGGACTGACGGACAGTTGCACCGCGCCACCCGAATCTTGATGGACTGGGCACCCCGCAGCTATCGCTTCGCCCCCCGTCTGCATGAACGTTGGGAAGCCCGGGGCAAGGCGCTTCCCGGCTTTCACAGCGCCTATAAGCCGACCTACCTGCTTGTCTATCCCGAAGCAGTCGCCCTGACTGAGGTCTTCTGCGACCTCGAATGGCGCCGCCACGTCGCGATGGTTCGCGAGTTGCAGGTGATTGACTTCTATCTGTACGTCGCGAAACGTCTCAACCAGCCCCCCGACTTCGCTCGCTGGCTGGAACGCCCTTGGGTCCGCCTCCTACGCCGCAACTACGAGTCGGTTCCCAACCCGCTCCAGCGGTGGGTCTCGGAGATCCGCCACAAGCACTCGAAGATCCGCACCGAGTTCTACGAACGTCACGCGGGGTTCGCCCGACCCCCGTTCCCCGAAATCCGCCACTTCAAGTGAGAGACGACGACCAGTGACCACACCGAGCACGAATGGCGAACCGCAGGTCAGCCCAACTCAACCCCGCCAACTCGAACGAGACGAGACAGGTGAACCCGGTCCGCGCGTGCGGGGGCGGTGCCGGCCTGCTCGGCGGCGACCAGGTAGCCGGCCCACTTCGTCGGCACGAGCCCGATCGGAACCAGTTACGGATCGCCCTCGTGACCTGGACCGAACGGACCCACCACCGACGCCGATGGCAACGGTCCCGCGCGGTGGACGCCTGCTCGGCTCAGTGGGTCAGGATGTAGGTGATGTCCTTCAGCGGGAGGTACGACAGCATCGCGACGACCGCCAGCCAGGTCCCGTAGCGGACGATGAGACCGGTCGCGGTCCGCCCCCCGGGTCCAGGTGCGCGGAAGGCGGAGTACCAACGGTGCTGCGCCATGAACGTGTAGCGGCCGTTCGGCTTGCGCTCGAAGGGAAGCCACGCGTTGCGTGCACGCACGGCCCGGACCACGTGGTAGACGAAGGGCACCGCGAACAGCGCCCACACGGTGCCGAAGAGCGCCAAGGAGTAGTAGAAGATGTGCAACGATCCCCCTGGAGCGGGCTCCATGCCTTCGGGCCCTCCCGAGCCGACCATCGGCGGAGCCTCCGCCCAACCAATGCCAGGATGATGTCATGAGGGCCGACGCCATCCCGCGGCAGATCCTCACGCGCATCCAGGATCAGCGCTGCGTCAGTCGCTGCGGTGTCGCAGATAGGTGTCGAGCGCGGCCGCGCCGGTCAGCATGGCCCGACCCCGGGCGGTCAGCCGGTCGCGCCACTGGCGCAGGGTCGCCCGCAGCGGCTCCGGTCCGCCCGCCGCCCGCACCTGCTCCAGCACCCGCGCGATCTGCTCGAGCCCGTGCCCCCCACGCCGCAGCTGGTGGGCCAACAGCGTGTCGCGTACGTCGGCGGCGGTGTAGACGCGATACCCGGTGCGCGGATCGCGCCGGGGCACGACCACACCGGCCCGCTGCCACGTGCGCAAGGTCGCCGGCCGGATGCCGAGCCGGCGCGCCAGCGGCCCGATGAACGTCACACCCGGTTCCCCGGCACGGGGTGGCTCCAGGTCACGCAGTGCCCGTTCCACGGCCTCCAGGGTGCGCCGGTCGTCGGCCAACTGCGCGTGACCGTCGTCGATCAGCCGTAGCGCCTCCTCGACGGTGCCGCCGTTCACGGCGCGCATGATCGCCCCGGCGGTCGCGTGGCCGTACGCGGGGATCAGGGTCAGGAACGTCCGCAGGGCGGCCGCGTGATGCGCAGCGTAGATGCGGTAGCCGTGCGGCGAGCGCTCGGCGGGCGGCAGGATCCCCGCCTCCTCGTAGTTGCGCACCGCCTGCGTGGACAGGCCGTGTTCGCGTGCCAGATCGATGGGCCGCAACCGCATTTTGACAGTACGTCCTCGTCCACCGCTGGAAGCGTCACAAAGGTTTACACCGGCAGTTCAACGATAGGGTCGAAGGGATGACGGACCCAATCCGACCCCCTCGTCGCGGTCGCGGGTGCGAATGACACGGGCCGGGTTTGCGTGGTCTTCCCGAACGATAGTCCTCAAGCGCCGGTTACCGCCGACAACGGCGTGGGGGAACGTCGACGGTGGCCACGGCGTCCGCGTCGGCGATCGCACCCTTGTCCCGATCCGTAGCGGTAGGCACGGGTGGACCTGTCACGCCAGAAGGACGCGCCAGCGGTCGGCCGACTCGATGCCGTCCAGGCTGACCCGTTCCAGGAATGCCCCTGCCCTGGCCAGCCGCTGCCCCACGGGGCTGTCGGGCCCGGACGTCTCCGCCGCGGCCAGCGCGGCCTGCGCCGCCTCGAGCGTCTGCCGCGCGCCGATCACGACGGACTGGTACCAGGCCTCGTCGTCGACCACGTAGACGTCGCGACGCCGCTGCGGATCACGCTCGCGCCGGACGTACCCGCTGCGGACCAGGTAGTTCACCGCCACGGAGACGGAGGCCGGGCTGGCCCGGAGCCTGCGGGTCAGCTCGGCGGCGGTACGCCTGCCGTCTTCGGACAGCAACAGGTCGACGTGCACGCGCGCGGTCATCCTCGGTAGTCCCGTCCGGACCGCCAGCTCGACGATCTCGTCTCCCGCCGTGCCGCCCGTCGGTCCGGCCGCGCGCGGGGGCGCCGGTGTGCCGCGCCGCGCGCGCTGGGCCGTCACCCGGTGCGCCTGCTGGGGGTGGTAGCCGCCGGGGCCGCCGTTGCGTCCGACCTCCCGGCTGATCGTCGAGGTCGGACGGTCGAGCCGCCGCGCGATCTCGGCGTAGGAGATCCTGGCGGCGAGTCCGGCCGCGATGCGCTGGCGGTCCTGCTGGGTCAACCGTCCTCCTGGCATCCCGCGAGTATTGCCTTCGCCGTCATCCATTGCAACGCGGTATTGCGTTAGAGGACAGCGTCATTGCATCAGTTTTCCGCCGTTGACCTGCGGGAACGCTCTTCTGCTGATTGACATTCATTCCGAGCAAAACGTAGCTTTCGACCATCGCTGAACAGTCACCATCGCGAGATGAGGAATGGTCATGGGTGAATCCCTGCACACCGTCCGGGCGATGCCGACGGCACGTCAGCCCGGCTGCCCGTTCGACCCGCCGGCAGAACTGATCGACGCACGCCGGCACGGCCCCATCAGCCGCTACACCTTCCCCGGCGGCAGACCCGGCTGGCTGATCACCGGATACGACCTGGTCAGGTCGGTCCTGGCCGACTCCCGGTTCAGCTCACGCAAGGAACTCATGCTCCACCCGACCATCGACTACGGAGACATCACGATCCCCCCGGCGCCGCCCGGCGAGTTCCTCCTCATGGACGAACCTCAGCACAGCCGCTACCGAAAACCGCTGATGGGCAGGTTCACCGTACGACGGATGCGGCTGCTCACCGAACGCGTCGAGCAGATCACCGCCGAACACCTGGACGCCATGGAGAAGACCGGCCCACCGACGGACCTGGTGACCGCGTTCGCCAAGCCCATCCCCGCCATCGTGATCTGCGAGCTGCTGGGGGTGCCCTACCAGGACCGGGGTTCCTTCCAGGAGCAGGTCGACTCGTTCATGAACGGGGAGACCAGCGACGAGGACCTGTTCGCGGCCTACACCGCGACCCAGGACTACCTGACGGAGCTGGTGGCTACCAAACGCGCGAACCCCACCGACGACGTGCTCAGCGACCTCACCGACACCGACCTCACCGACGAGGAGCTGAAGGGGATCGCCCTGATCCTGCTGGCGGCCGGGCTCGACACCACCGCGAACATGCTGGCGCTGGGCACCTTCGCGCTGCTGCGCAACCCGGAGCAGTTGGCCGCGCTGCGCGCCGATCCCACGCTCGCCGACCGGGCTGTGGAGGAGCTGCTGCGGTACCTCAGTGTCGCCAAGACGTTCATGCGGACGGCGCTGGAGGATGTCGAGGTGGGCGGCCAGACCATCAGGGCCGGCTCGCCGGTGATCCTGTCGTACCACACCGCCAACCGCGACCCCGAGCGCTTCACCGATCCCCACACGCTCGACCTCCGCCGGCGCGACGGCGGGCACCTGGCCTTCGGTCACGGCATCCACCAGTGCCTGGGTCAGCAACTGGCCCGCGTCGAGATGCGGATCGCGTTCCCCGCGCTGGTCACCCGCTTCCCCACGCTGCGTCTGGCCGTACCGCCCGACGGGGTTGCCCTGCGCCCGGAGACCGCCGACATCTACGGGGTGAAGAGCCTCCCGGTCACCTGGGACGCGTGACCGGTGCGGATCACCGTGGACGCGCAGCGGTGCGTCGGCTCCGGGATGTGCGTGTTGACCGTCGGCGAGGTGTTCGACCAGCAGGACGACGGCAGGGCGGTCGTCCTGCTGGTCGAGCCGCCGGCGGGAACGTGGGACGCGGTTCGCGAGGCCGTCGACCTGTGCCCGGCCGCAGCGATCGTCCTGTCGCCCGAACGCCGACCCTGACCTGGGTCGGGACGGCTTCGCCGGAACCGGTCCCTAACCGGCTCCGGTCAGCCTGCGCACGATCCCGGCGGTCGGGCCCGGCCGGGCCTCGGCGTGCGCCGTGCCCGCCCACAGGTTGATCGCCTCGGGGTCCTCACGGCGGGCCGCCGCTGCCCGGACCGGTGCGGTCAGGTGATGGACGGCGGGATACCCGAGCGGTGCGGTCGACGAGTACGTGTCGGTGAACCGGTTGCGCAGCGCCCGCGCCGGTTGGCCGGTGAACGCCCGGGTCACCACCGTCTCGGTGAACCGCCCCGACAGCATCGCGTCGCGCTGCACCGCCCGGGTTCCGGCCTCGTCGGCGAGCAGGAACACGGTGCCCGCCTGGACCGCCACCGCGCCGGCTGCCAGCAGGCGCCGCACGTCCCGGGCGGTTCCGGTACCGCCCGCGCCGATGACGGGCAGACCCACGGCGGCGCGGACGTCGCGGACCACCTGCGGCGCCGTGGACGAGCCGTCGTGGTCAGCAGGTGACGTCGTGGCCGAATGACCACCGGCAGACCCTGCCTGCGCGATCAGCGCGTCCGGCCCCACAGCCGCCGCGCGTCGGGCCTCCTCGGCGTCGGTCACCGTCACCAGCACCGTGCAGCCGGCGCGCCGCAGCTCCGTGACGACCGACGCCTCCGGCACCCCGAAGGTGAAACTCACCCAGGGCACCGCCGCGCCGACCGCGATCCGCACCTTGGCGGCGAAACCGTCGTCGTCGGCCAGCCGAAGCCGAGGCAGCTCGACCTCGTACCGCTCCGCCTCTGGTCGGAGAGCCTGCCGGTACTCCCGCAGTGGTCCCACGTCGACCGGTGGCGGTGACGGCAGGAAGATGTTCAACCCGTACGGCAACCGGCTGGCCCGCACCTCGGCGACCTCCCGGGCCACCAGGTCGGCCGACTTGTACCCGGCCGCCAGAAAGCCCAGCGCACCGGCGGCCGCGGCCGCCGTCACCAGGCCCGGCGTCGATGGTCCGCCGGCCATCGGCGCCACCACGACCGGGCGCCCGAACTCCCACACCATGACCCCATCCTGCCCCGCCGGCACACCACCACGCCCGGTCCCCGGACGTGACGGGCGTGGTGGGGGCCCGGCGGCCGCCCCTCGCCGTCGCCCGCCAGCTAGTGTGCTGAGTCGTTAATTCGTTGGCAATATGCGGCGATCGTTTCGAGGATGTTGTCTGCCGTCTTGGTCCACACGAACGGTTTCGGGTCGGCGTTCCACGCCTCGATCCAGGCGGTGACGTCGGCTTCCAGTGCGGCGATACTGCGGTGGGTCGATCGGCGGAGTTTGCGGTTGGTTAGCTCGGCGAACCAGCGCTCGACGAGGTTGAGCCAGGACGAGTAGGTCGGGGTGAAGTGCAGGTGGAACCGGGGGTGCTTGAGTAGCCACTGCCCGATGGCGGGCGTCTTGTGGGTGGCGTAGTTGTCCAGCACGAGATGCAGCTCCAGGTCGGGCGGGGTTGCCCGGTCGATGGTGCGCAGGAAGCGCAGGAACTCCTGGTGGCGGTGTTTGCGTTGGGTTTGGCCGATGACCTTGCCGGTGGCCACGTCGAGGGCGGCGAACAGGCTGGTGGTGCCGTGGCGGACGTAGTCGTGGGTCACCCGGCCGGGGACACCGGGCATCATCGGCAGCATCGGCGCGGTCCGATCCAGGGCCTGGATCTGCGATTTCTCGTCCACGGCGAGGACCATGGCGGCCTCCGGCGGGTCCAGGTACAGCCCGACGATGTCGCGGACCTTGTCGATGAACAGCGGGTCGGTCGACAGCTTCCAACTCTGGACCTGGTGCGGTTTGAGGCCGAACGCCCGCCAGATCCGCGAGACCGCGGTCTGGTTCAGCCCCACCGCCGTGGCCATCGACCGCGTCGACCAATGACTGTCCTGATCGGGCGGCAGCTCTTCGAGCGTCTTCGTGATCACGGCCTCGACCTGGGCGTCGCCGATCTTCCGTGGCGCGCCCGGTCGCGGCTCGTCGCGCAGCCCGTCCACCCGATCGGCCACGAACCGCTTACGCCACTTGCCGACCGTCGGCAGCGACACCCCAAGCCGGCGAGACACCTCGCTGTTGGACAGGCCTTCCGCGCAGGCGAGGACGATCCGCCCCGCACCGCCAACGCCTGCGCCGTCTTCGGCCGCCGAGCCAGCCCTCGTAGCGCCTCCCGCTCCTCGGCGGTCAACTCCAGCGGCGCCAGCTTCGGACCACGGCCATCACCCATACCCGCAATCGTCGGCGGCCCGTGGCATCGGCATCGAGGCCACCACGGTCCGCAACCGTTCCACATCGATCCGACCGGCGCCAAGCGCGTCGTACAACGCGCCGTGACCTCGACGGTGCTCCGCCACCAGGGACAAGGCCGGCAGCGACCGTACCGGCCCGTCCGCGCACAACACCGCGTCGGCCAACTCGAACAGCGCATCAGCTCTGGCGCTCAGACAGCGATGCAGTTCCGTACGGAACGTCGCGAGGTCCCCAACCGCGCTTCCACGCGCGGCGTCATGCACACTGATCATCCCGCAGCCCTTGGTCCTGATCTTCTTCCCTAGACAAGAGGATTGATCGATCAAGGGCTGCGGCCATGATCGCCCGGGGGGCGATGCAACCGACCCCAGGTTAAAGATCAAGCTAGTGTGCTGAGTCGTTAATTCGTTGGTAGATTGCGGGTATGGGTGATGTCCGTGGTCCGAAGCTGGCGCCGCTGGAGTTGACCGCCGAGGAGCGGGAGGCGCTACGAGGGCTGGCTCGGCGGCCGAAGACGGCGCAGGCGTTGGCGGTGCGGGGCGGATCGTCCTCGCCTGCGCGGAAGGCCTGTCCAACAGCGAGGTGTCTCGCCGGCTTGGGGTGTCGCTGCCGACGGTCGGCAAGTGGCGTAAGCGGTTCGTGGCCGATCGGGTGGACGGGCTGCGCGACGAGCCGCGACCGGGCGCGCCACGGAAGATCGGCGACGCCCAGGTCGAGGCCGTGATCACGAAGACGCTCGAAGAGCTGCCGCCCGATCAGGACAGTCATTGGTCGACGCGGTCGATGGCCACGGCGGTGGGGCTGAACCAGACCGCGGTCTCGCGGATCTGGCGGGCGTTCGGCCTCAAACCGCACCAGGTCCAGAGTTGGAAGCTGTCGACCGACCCGCTGTTCATCGACAAGGTCCGCGACATCGTCGGGCTGTACCTGGACCCGCCGGAGGCCGCCATGGTCCTCGCCGTGGACGAGAAATCGCAGATCCAGGCCCTGGATCGGACCGCGCCGATGCTGCCGATGATGCCCGGTGTCCCCGGCCGGGTGACCCACGACTACGTCCGCCACGGCACCACCAGCCTGTTCGCCGCCCTCGACGTGGCCACCGGCAAGGTCATCGGCCAAACCCAACGCAAACACCGCCACCAGGAGTTCCTGCGCTTCCTGCGCACCATCGACCGGGCAACCCCGCCCGACCTGGAGCTGCATCTCGTGCTGGACAACTACGCCACCCACAAGACGCCCGCCATCGGGCAGTGGCTACTCAAGCACCCCCGGTTCCACCTGCACTTCACCCCGACCTACTCGTCCTGGCTCAACCTCGTCGAGCGCTGGTTCGCCGAGCTAACCAACCGCAAACTCCGCCGATCGACCCACCGCAGTATCGCCGCACTGGAAGCCGACGTCACCGCCTGGATCGAGGCGTGGAACGCCGACCCGAAACCGTTCGTGTGGACCAAGACGGCAGACAACATCCTCGAAACGATCGCCGCATATTGCCAACGAATTAACGACTCAGCACACTAGACGAGTAGTTCCGAAGTCGGAGGTCGATGTCTGGGCATGAAGAGAGGGCGTCCAAGATCGTGTTGTGACGCAAGATTTGGACACCCTCTTGACCGCACTCTACGTGAAGATCGACGACACCATCCGGACGCCCCGGTGGCGAGGCCGGCCACCGCTGCTCACCGACTCCGAGCTGGTCTGCCTGGCCGTGGCGCAGGTCCTGCTCGGTGCCCGTTCGGAGGCCCACTGGATCCGCTACGCCCGTATCCACCTGGCCGGCATGTTCCCCTACCTGCCGCAGCGATCGGGCTACAACAAACGGCTCCGCGCCGCCCTCCCACTGATCAAGAAGGCGATCCGGGACCTGGCCCGCGACAGTGACTTCTGGTTCGACAACCACTGGATCGTCGACTCCACGCCGATACCCTGCGGTATGTCCCGCCCCACCGTGCAACGCTCCGACCTGGCCGGCTGGGCCGGATACGGCTACTGCGCCTCACACTCCCGCTTCTTCTGGGGCCTGCGGCTCTACCTGGTGTGCACCCCGACCGGCATGCCGATCCTGTGGGCCCTGGCCAACCCGAAGATCGGCGAACGCGAGGTCCTCGCCGCGATGCTGGACGTCGAGGCCGGCGTGGTCGCCGAGCACGACGGGATCCTGCTGATCAGCGACAAGGGCTTCGCCTCCAAGCCGTTCGAGCGGCAGTTGGCCGAGCAGGGCATCGAACTGCTGCGCCCGTCGCGCAAGCGGGAGAAGGCCCGCTACGGCGAGCCGATGCTCAAGAAGGTCCGACAACTGATCGAGTCGGTCAACGACACCCTCAAGGGTCAGCTTGACCTGGAACAACACGGCGGACGGACCTTCGCCGGTGTTGCTGTCCGTGTCGCCCAACGCCTGCTCGCCATGGCCGCCGCGATCTGGCACAACAACAAGACCGGCGCCCCCGTCACCCGGTCACTGATCGCTTACGACCGCTGACCGGGTTTCGGAACTACTCGTCTAGGGCCGGGGCGTGCGGCGCCACCAGCGGCGTCGCCGCGTGGGCCGGTCGGACACCGCTGCGGCGGCAGGGGGGTCGCCGGCCGGCACCAGCCGGGAGCGGGCCGCCCGCCACTGCCGCACCACCGCGTCGACGTCGACCGGCCGGACCACCACCCGAGGCCCGGTCGGCGTCCGCAGCCACGCCACGATCTGCGTGTTCAGCTCCTGCGCGTACGCCCGCACCGCCGCCTCGGTGGGCACGTCCCGGACCTCGTCGGGCAGCCGCTCGACGCGCCTGCGCAGCAGCAGGGGGGTGGGCAGGAGCGCCTCGGTGGGGATCTTCTCCCGCTCCAGCAGTCCCTTGATCCACCACTGTTCGTCGTACGGCAGGTCCCGGCCGGGAATGGGCCGGCCCGCGCCGGGCAGGTTGTCGAACTCGCCGCGTTCCACGGCGGCGCGGATCTGCGCCTCGGCCGCCGCCTCCCAGGCGTAGGTCATGCCGGAACCTCCCCGTGTCGTCGACACCCGCCACCAGGATGCCCCACCGGGCGGGGACGTTCCCACCCCGGCGGGCCGCACACCGGCCGGGGGCCGCCGCGCGTGCCCTAGACTTCGCCCTCGATGGACGACCAGGCCACCCCCGTCGACACCCGCCCCTGCGCGCACTGCGGCCGGGACGTGCCGCAACGCGCCGGCGCGGGCCGTCCGTTCCGGTACTGCCGTGACAACGACGGCGCCTGCCAACGCGCGTCGCGCAACAGCCGGATGCGCCACCGCAACGCCCCCGGCCTCGCCGGCCAGGTGGCCCGGACCTGGGAGGCGGTGGACCGCCTCGACCAGCTCGTGGACTCCCTGACCGAGACGCTGCACGCCGAGCTGTCCCCGGTGGGGGTGGAACGGCAGCTCGCCCAGGTCCGCGCGGAGGCGGCCGGGCAGGTGGCGCAGGCCCACACCGAGCGCGATGAGGCACGCCGCGCCGCCGAGGACGCGCGGGCCGCCGAGGTGGCCGCCCGCCGGGCCGCCGAGGACGCCGTCGCCCAGCGGGACGCCGCGCGCGCGGACGCGACCCGGCACGCCGAGGACGCCGCGCGGTCCGCCGACCGGGCCGCGGACGCCGAGACGGCCCGCGACGCCGCGCACCGGACGGCCAGCGCCGCCGAGGCGCTGCGGGTGCAGGCCGAACGGGACCGGGACGCGGCCCGCCACGACCTGCGGACCGTCCGCGCGGAACGGGACACCGAACGCCGTCGCGTCGCCGAGGTGACCGCCGAGCGGGACACCGCCCGCACCGACGCCGACCGGGCCGCCTCGGCCGCCGCCGACGCGGTCGCCCGCGCCGACCGGGCGCAGGCCACCGCCGACGCCGCCGGTCGGGACGCCGACGCGCACCGTGCCGCCGCCGAACGGGCCCGCGCCGAGGCGCAGGCCGCCCGCCGGGAGGCCGCCGAGGCGACCCGGTCGGCGGAAGCGGCCCGCGTCGACGCCGACGCCGCCCGCGCCGAGAGCGCCGCCACGGCGCGACGGGCCCGGGAGGAGATCGCCGCCCTCGCCGCCCACCGGGACCGGCTCACCACCGACGTGGCCGACGCCCGCCAGGCGGCAGCCACCGCCGAGGCCCGCCTGGCGGAGCTGACCGTACGGTTGCGTGCGGCCGAAACCGACCGGGACGCGGCGGTGACCCGCGCCGCCCAGCTGGCCGACCAGGTCAGCGACCTGGCCACGGCACTGGCCCGGCTGGGGTCGGCGACACCGCGCTGACCAGCCCCGGCCGGCCCGCGTATCGGTCACCGTCGAGGGCCACCGGAACGGGCCGGGTACCATACAGGTGACAGCCAGCACACTCCACCGTTTCCCACCCGGCCGGCGGTGCCCGCCGGGGGACCGGCGTGGCTCGCCCGCCGGGCGTGGCCGCGTCACCGGGGAATGCCCCGGCGACGGCGGGCCGTTACACCGAGAAGACCAGCACCACCAACGAGGGGAAGTCGAACATGGGCGAGCGTATGCTGCGTGGTAGCCGTCTGGGCGCGGTCAGCTACGAGTCCGACCGCAACACGGAGCTCGCGCCGCGTCAGACCCGCGAGTACCTCTGCGCCAAGGGCCACCAGTTCGAGGTGCCGTTCGCCGTCGACGCCGAGGTGCCGACCACCTGGGAGTGCAAGTTCGACGGCAGCGTCGCCCGGCTGGTCGACGGCAGCGAGCCCGAGCAGAAGAAGGCCAAGCCGCCGCGCACCCACTGGGACATGCTGCTGGAGCGCCGGTCGATCGCCGAGCTGGAGGACATCCTCGCCGAGCGGCTTCAGGAGGTCCGCACCCGCCGCGGTCGCGCCTGACCATCCACGACGGGCCCCCGGGACGGATCTCCGTCCCGGGGGCCCGTCGTGGAGTCAGGGGGCTTCACCGGCCCGGTTCGACGATCTCTCCCTCGATCGCGGCGGCCGGGTCGACGCCCGGCCGGGGCGGGCCCGGTTCGGTCGGCGGCGTCGCACCCCGGTACACCCGCACCCGGCGGGGACCGAACAGGTCACCGGCGACCATCGACGACACCCGCCGTTCCGTGGCCCGCTGCACGCCCGCGCCGGCGAGCCGGCGCAGCGGCGGCACCAGCAACGCCACCCCCACCACACCGCTGACCAGGCCCGGCACGGCCAGCAGCAGCGCACCGGCCAGGCCGACGAGCCCGTCGGTCAACTGCCGGCCGGGTGGCTGGTGCGACTCGACGCTGGCCCGGAAGCCCCGCCAGGCGCGCATGCCCTCCCGGCGCAGCAGCAGCAGACCCACCAGCGACACGGCGAACACCACCAGCACCGCCGAGGCGAACCCGATCGCCTCGCCGACCAGCACGAACACCGCGACCTCGGCGGCCAGCCCGGCCAGCAACCCCAGCGGTACGAACCTCCACGTCCGGCGCATCACACCTCATCCGACGTCGGCGACGCTTCCCCGGTCAAGGATGCCACGGGCACCGGTCACGGCCACCGGCCCGCGACCGGCCGCCGCCGTCCGCGCCGCCGGTCCTGCAACCCCCACAGGGTGATCCGCCACAACGCCTCCAGCACGATCCACGGGCTCATCTTGCTCGATCCGCGTTCCCGCTCGGCGAACGTGATCGGCACCTCCACCATCCGCGCTCCGGCCCGATGCAGCAGCCGCGACAACTCCACCTGGAACGAGTAGCCCCGCGAACACACCCGGTCCAGGTCGACGGCGTCGAGGGCGCGCAGCCGGTACACCCGGTAGCCGCCGGTCGCGTCGGAGACGGGCACCCCGAGGGCCCACCGGGCGTACCAGTTCCCGCCGCGCGACAGCAGCAGCCGCCGCCACGGCCAGTTCAGGACCCGCGCGCCGCGTTGCCACCGGGACCCGATGACCACGTCGGCGTCGCGGGCGGCGTCCAGCAGCGTCGGCAGGTCCTCCGGGGCGTGCGACCCGTCGGCGTCCATCTCCACGACCGCGTCGTAGCCGCGCCGCCGCGCCCACGCGAATCCCGCCAGGTACGCCGCGCCGAGTCCCGCCTTGCCCTCGCGGTGCAGCACGTGCACCCGGGGGTCGACGCGGGCCAGCCCGTCGGCGAGCGCCCCCGTGCCGTCGGGGCTGTTGTCGTCGGCGACCAGCACGTCCACTCCGGGCGCGTGCCGGTGGACCCGGTCGACGATCCCGGCGAGGTTGTCGGCTTCGTTGTAGGTGGGCACCACCACCAGTACCCGCCCCACGTCCGGACGTCCGACCGTCCGGCCGGTCTGCTCGCCCACCTGGACCTCCCCCGGTCGCGCCGGCCCGTCCGGACCGGTCGTCGTGCGGTTCTACCCGGGCGGCACCGGCCGGCGTCGCCGCACGGCCGCGCCGGCCAGGACGAGACCGGCGGCCACCAGCAGCGCCACCTCCGGCCACACGCCCATCCGGGTGGCCGGGGTCGACCCGGTACCGAGCCGTATCTGCCGGACCACCACCGCGCCGGTGTTGAACCCGGTGGCCCCGTCTACCCGCCCGTCGGGGGACACGAACCCGGACACCCCGACCGTGGAGGCCATCAACGCGCCCCGGCCGTGCTCGACGGCCCGCAACCGGACCATCGCCATCTGCTGCAACGCCTCGGATTCGTCGAACGTCGCGTTGTTGGTCTGCACCACCAGCAGCTCCGCGCCGCCGGTGACCGTGTCACGGACCAGCCCGTCGTAGGCGACCTCGAAGCAGATCACGTCACCGAGGACCGCGTCACCGGTGCGCAGCACACCCGGCGTGTCACCGGGCACGAAGTCCGCCCGGATCCGGTCGACCTGCTTGCTGACCATCCGCGCCAGGTTCCGCATGGGCACGTACTCGGCGAACGGCACCGGGTGCCGTTTGGTGTACAACTGCCCGGTGTCGGGACCGCTGCCTGGCCGCCACAGCAGCCCCGCGTTGCGCACCTGCCCCTCGCCGGGGCCACGCAGCACCGCCCCGACGAGGATGGGCGCGCCGATCGTGTCGGCGGCCCGGGAGATCCGCGCCCCCGCCGTGGTGTCGCGCAGCGGGTCGATGTCGCTGGAGTTCTCCGGCCACACCACCAGGTCGGGGCGGCGGGCCTGCCCGGCGGTGACCTGCCGGGCCAAACCGAGGGTGGCCTCGACGTGGTTGTCGAGCACCGCCTGCCGTTGGGCGTTGAAGTCCAACCCGAGGCGGGGCACGTTGCCCTGCACGATCGCCACGGTGACCTGCTCGCCGCCGCCCCGCACCCCCACCGGGACGGCCAGGGCGGCGGCGACGACGGCGGCCAGGCCCACGGCCGGCGCGACGGTGTGCGGGCGGGGCCGCCGCCACGACCGCCACGACAGGGTCGCCAGCAGCCCACCGGCGAGCGCGACGGCGACGGTGACCAGCGGGGCACCGCCGAGCCCGGCCAGCCGCAGCAGCGGCGAGTCGCCCTGGCTGAACGCCAGCCGCCCCCACGGGAACCCACCGAACGGGGTACGGTCGCGCAGCGCCTCCTGCCCCACCCACAGCAGCGCCGTGGCCACCGGCCACAGCGCCCGCCGCCGGTCCACCAGCGGGGACACGTAGGCGGTGGCCGCGCCGAGCAACGCCATGTAGGCGGCCTGGGAAAGGCTCAGCAGCACCCACGGCAGGTAGCCGGTGTGCAGGTTCGTCCAGGCCAGCAGCGGCGCGAACAGGGTCACCCCGGTGAGGAAACCCAGGGCCGCGCCGGCGCGGGCCCGCCGCCGGTGCGCCGCCGCGGCGAGGGCCGCCACCCCGACCGCGGCGAGGGGCCACCACCCGTACGGGGGGAACGCCGCCAGCAGCGCCAACCCGGCCACCACCGCCAGCGCCACGGCCGCCGCCAGGGGCAGCGGACGCGGCGACGGCGGCGTGCCGGCGGCGGCGGGGCGTACCTCGTTGAGCGTCGTCACCGGCACCTCACCCTCGATCACACCGCCGAAGGTTACCCGCCGGCCACCGCGACGCCTCAGGGCAGCCGGTGGGCGACGAGGACGGCGTCGTGGACGGTGACGTCCCGACCGTCGGGGTCCACGGCGGCACGCGGCCGGGCCTGCGCGACGCGGACCCGCCAGCGGGCCGCGTCGAGCAGTTCGGCAGCCTGTTCGGCGGTGAACATCAACTCGGGGAAGTGCATCCGCCGGGCCGTGGTGCGCAGGTCCAAGGGGTGGTGACCGACGACGAGCAGGGTGCCGCCGGGGGCCACCGCGTCGGCCAGCCGGGCCACCAGGTCCCGCCACTGCCCGGCCGGCAGATGCATGAACTGCGCCGACACCAGCTGGTAGGCGCCCGCCTCGGGCGCCTCGACGCGCAGGTCCGCGTGGCGGGCGGTGACCCGGTCGGCGACGCCCGCGTCAGCGGAGTGCGCGGCGGTGCGGTCCACCGCGGTGGGGGCGATGTCCACGGCGGTGACCTGCCAACCCCGGCGGGCCAGCCACACCGCGTCGGCGCCCTCCCCGCAGCCGACGTCCAGGGCCCGCCCCGGTGGCAGGTCGGCGGCCTCGGCGACCAACTGCGGGTTCGGGTTGCCGCTCCACACCGCCGGCCGGGACCGGTACCGCTCCTCCCAGGCGTCCTGCTCGAACATGGTCGCCAGGTCGTGCCGGTACGCCTCGACGGCGTGGGCGGTGTCCTCGGCGACCAGGTCGGCGTTGATCGCCCCGGCGGCGGTCACGCCCTGCGCGGCGGACACGACGACCGTCGCGGCCACGGCGGTGGCGTTCCCGGCCACCCACACCCCGGGCACGTCGGTGGCCCCGACCGCGTCGGCGGGGATCCGGGTGCCGACGAGCTGCCCCTCGTGGTCGACGTCGACCGGGGTCAGCCCGAGCGGGGCCAGCGCGTCGACCCGGGCGGCCACCCGGGTCGCCACCACCAGCGCGTCGACGCGCACCAGCCCACCATCGGCGAGGCGGACCCCGGTGAGCAGGTCGTCGTCGACGACCACTCCGGTGACCGGCCCGTCGACGACGGTGACACCCCGGGCGGCCAACTGCTCGGCCTGCGCCGGGTCGGGCGCGTCGCCATGGTGACGCAGCAGCAGCACGTGCGGGGTCCACTGCCGCCACAGCAGCGCCTGCCGCACCCCCAGCGGTCCGTCGGCGATGACCCCGATGCGCCGGTCGCGGACCTCCCACCCGTGGCAGTACGGGCAGTGCAGCACGTCGCGCCCCCACCGGTCGGCCAGGCCGGGCACGTCCGCCAGCGCGTCGACGCCACCGGTGGCCACCAGCAGCCGCCGTGCCCGCGTCCGCCCCCCGTCGGCGAGAGCGACCGCGAACCCGTCGTCGTCCCGGTCGACGGCGGTGACCGTCGCGTCGACGACGTGCCCGCCGTAGCCGGTGACGTCGGCGCGGGCCGACGCGAGCAGCTCCGCCGGGGCGACGCCCTCCCGGCCGAGGTGGTTGTGCACCCCACCGGCCGGGGCGTTGCGCGGCCGGCCCGCGTCGACCACCAGCACCGACCGGCGGGCCCGGGCCAGGGCCACCGCCCCGGCGAGCCCGGCCGCACCGCCACCGATGACCACCACGTCGTACCTGTCGTCCATCCCGCGCCCCTGTCTGTCGTCGTCGACCGCAACGGTGCGCCCACCCACCCCCCGACGGCAACTATCTTTGCCGGTATGGCAAACGATGACGAGGCGGCGGTCCTAGCCGGCGTCGGCCCCCGGCTCCGGGCCCTACGCACCCGACGCGGCACCACCCTGACCCAACTGGCACAGACCACCGGCATCTCCGTCAGCACCCTGTCCCGGCTGGAGTCCGGGCAGCGCCGCCCCACCCTGGAACTGCTGCTCCCCCTCGCCCGCGCCCACCAGGTGCCCCTCGACGACCTCGTCGGCGCACCCCCCACCACCGACCCGCGCGTACACCCCCGCCCGATCGTGCGCCACGGCATGACGTTCCTGCCGCTGACCCGCCGCCCCGGCGGCCCCCAGGCGTTCAAACAGATCATCCCACCGCACACCCCCGCCGACCCGCAGCCGAAGACCCACGAAGGCTACGAATGGCTGTACGTGCTCTCCGGCCGCGTCCGGCTGATCCTCGGCGACCACGACCTGATCCTCACCCCCGGAGAGGTCGCCGAGTTCGACACCCGGGTGCCGCACGCCGTCGCCAACCCCGACCCGCAGCCGGCGGAGATCCTCAACCTGTTCGGGCCGCAGGGCGAACGGCTGCACGTGCGCGCCCACCCCACCACGTCCCGCTGACCCCGGGCACGAAAATCGGGGCGCGGCAACCGCCGCGCCCCGATGCTCCCAGGCCCTCCCCGGCCGGTGGGGCGAAGATCAGGCACGCCGACCTTCGGACCGACCGGACGGTGGACTGGCTGCCCCCGTCGGGCCGTTGTCTACTGGCCGTGCACCTCACCCTGCCCGTACACCGGTAACCGCGGCCGGTTCGCGCCGCCCCGCCGACCCCCGCCCGCTGGACCTGGCCGCCGCAACCCATCCTGGTCACTCGGCCAGCGGACGAAGGGACGAAGCGAACAACAGCCGCTTCCCCGTAGTAGGACTCAAAGACGGTACGTGCCACCCCCCGGGGACTGTCAACCCGCCCCGGCCAGTCGCCCGGCGTGTCGCCCCGGCGAGTCGCCGTTTCCGCGACGTTCACCGGCCACCCGAACGGTCAGCCCACGACCAGATGCCGACCCAGCACCGCCCGCGCCACCTGCGGATGCTCACCGGCCAGCAACCCGGCAGCGGCCAGCACGTACGCCCCGTCCACCACCGCCCGCGCCGCCCTCGGCACCGCCCACCCGCCCGCGTGGTCGGCCAGCACCGCCGCCAACACCCCGGCCGCCTCCCCCGCCGGCGCATGCCGCAACACCCCACCCGAACCGACCAGCAGCCGCACGTCCCGCAGATCCCGCCCCGCCCGCTCCCCGGTCGCCGCGCCCCGCGCGTGCCGCCGCACCGCCACCGTCGCCGCCAGGGCCGCGATCCGCCCGTCGGCCGCCCGCTGGGCCCCCGTGGACGGCAGGAACCCCGGATCGGCGGCCCGCGCCGCCGCGGCCGCCGACAGCTCCTCCTCACCGGCCGCGTCGAGCAGCCGTTCCTCCACGGCCGCCCGCACCACCCCCGGGGCGCTCCACCGCATCCCCAGGTCCCCCTCCACCGTCCGCGCCCGCCACAACGACCCCGCCACCTCCCGGCCCGGCCCGTCGGCCCGCTCGTCCGGCGTCAACACCGAGTACACGTCCGTGGTGGCCCCACCGACGTCCACCACCACCAGGTCACCGCCGACCGTGTCGGCGAGCACCTCCACCCCCGTCAACACCGCGTCCGGCGTCGCCGCCCGCACCAGCCGCGCGAACCGCGGCCCCCGCGACAGGCGCTTCCCGCCGATCACGTGCCGCAGGAACACCTCCCGGATCGCCGCCCGCGCCGACACCGGCGCCAACACCCCGATGCGCGGCAGCACGTTCTCCGCCGCCGTCACCGGCACCCCCGCCCCGGCCAGCAGCGCGCACACCTCACCGCGCACGTCGGCGTTCCCGGCCACCACCACCGGCACCCGCCACCGCGCCCGCGCCAACCGCGTCGCGTTGCGGGTCACCGTCTCCGCGTCCCCACCGTCGGTGCCCCCGACCAGCAGCACCACATCCGGGCGGGCCGCCCGCAACGCCGCCACGCCCGCCCCACCGAGCCGCCCCGCCGCCACATGCACCACGTGCGCCCCAGCCGACAACCCCACCCGCCGGCCCGCCTGCGCCGTCACGAGCGGCTCGTAACCCACCACCGCCAGCCGCAACCCACCACCGGCCGACGAACACACATACCACGGCGCACGCCCCGCACCATCCAGCCCGGCGGTGGCCGCCGCCACCGCCGCGTCCAGACCGTGCAGCACATCCGTGCCCGCCGTCGTCGGCGCCGCCGCCGACCCCACCACCAGCCCACCATCGAGATCCACCACCGCGACCTTCGTCCACGTGGACCCCACGTCGGCGCAGACGGCCAGACTCACGCCGCCGCCGGCACGACCACCGTGCCCGTCGCCGTCACCGCCACCACCGGCTCCGCGAGCACCTCCGCCGCCGACCCACCCCGATCCGGCCGACCCCGACACACCACCCGCGCCTCGAAGTCGATCGTCCGGCTACGCGTCCCCACCCGGGTCACCGTCGCCGACACCTCCAACACGTCCCCCGCCCGCATCGGAGCCCGGAACTGCACGTCCGAGTACGAGGCGAACAACCCCTCGTCGCCGTCCGTGCGGATACACACCTCCGTCGCCACATCCCCGAACAACCCCAACGCGTACGCCCCGTCCACCAGGTTCCCCGCATAGTGGGCATGCGAGTACGGCACATACCGGCGGTGCGTCACCGTCAACCCGACCCGCGAATCACTCATGCTCCCGCCCTCTTCTCCGGCACCAAGGCGTGCACCAGAAAACTCGCCACCTCACCCGGCGTGGTGCCCCGACCGAAGATCCGGTCCACCCCCAACTCGGCGGCCATCGACTCGTCGAACCGCGGCCCACCCACCACCAGCAGCGGACGCCGACCCGCCGGCATCGCCTCCCGGAACGCCGCCGACATCTCCCGCGTGTTGTGCAGATGCGCGTCCCGCTGCGTCACCACCTGCGACACCAGCACCGCGTCCGCCCGCTCCACCCGGGCCGCCTCCACCAGCTCCGGCACACTCACCTGCGCACCCAGATTCGTGACCTTCAACTCCCGGTAGTACTCCAGGCCCTTCTCCCCCGCGATGCCCTTCACGTTCAGGATCGCGTCGATGCCCACCGTGTGCGCGTCCGTGCCGATACACGCCCCCACCACCGACAGCTTCCGCCGCAACCGCCGCTTCACCACCGCGTTGACCTCCTTGGCGCTCAGCAGCGGGAAATCCCGCTCCACCACCTGCACCGCCGAGACGTCCACCAGATGGTTCACCCGCCCGTACACCACGAAGAACGTGAACCCGTCACCCATCTGCTTCGCGTGCACCAGCATCGCCGGATCGATGCCCATCTTGTTCGCCAACTGGATCGCCGCGCCCTCGGCCCGCTTGTCGTGCGGCACCGGCAACGTGAACGACACCTGCACCATCCCGTCACCGGTGGTGTCCCCGTACGGCCGCACGACCGTCTTCCCGCTCATGCCGGCTGCTCCAGGATGTCCGTCGCCGGGTTGTAGTAGTCCGCCTCGTGCGCGGCCACCCCATCGAGACCCTTACCCCGATCCGCGGGACGCTTCATGATGCCGAACGTGCCCTCGGCGATCGCCGTCAACAACGACTGCTCACCGATCCGCTCCAACAACTCCACCGCCTCACCGAGCACCCGGTGCGCCCGCTGCTGGATGAACCCACCCGACGCCGGCACGAAATCCTCGCGCAAACCGCCCGCCGCACCCAACACGTACCGCACGTTCTGCAACGCGATGTCCCGATCCGACAACCACGGCGTCACCACCGCCTCGGTCATCATCCCCACCAGCAGGATCCCCTGCCCCGTCAGCGTCCCCACCAGATTGAAGAACCCGTCCAACAGGTTCCCCCGGAACACGTCCCCCGTCATGTGCTTCGTCGGCGGCATCCACTTCAACGGCGCGTCCGGGAACAACTCCCGCGCCAACAACGCGTGCGCCAACTCCAACCGCAACGACTCCGGCACATCCGGATTGATCTCGAACGCGTGCCCCAGACCCAACTGCCAGTCCGCCAGACCCGCCTCGTGCGCGAAGAACTCGTTCAACAACTGCGACACCGTCACCGTGTGCGCCTCGTCCACCGCGTCCGCCGTGGTCAGATAGTTGTCCTCACCGGTGTTGATGATGATCCCCGCCCGTGCGTGCACCTGCCGGGAGAACCGCTGATCGACGAACGTCCGCACCGGATTGATGTCGCGGAACAGAATCCCGTACATCGAATCGTTGAGCATCATGTCCAGACGCTCCAGACCCGCCAGGGTCGCCATCTCCGGCATACACAACCCCGACGCGTAATTCGTCAACCGGATGTACCGGCCCAACTCCCGCGACGACTCATCCAACGCCGCCCGCATCAACCGGAAGTTCTCCTGCGTCGCGTACGTCCCCGCGAACCCCTCCCGCGTCGCACCCTCCGGCACGTAGTCCAACAACGACTGCCCCGTCGACCGGATCACCGCGATCACGTCCGCACCCGCCCGCGCCGCCGCCTGCGCCTGCGGAATGTCCTCGTAGATGTCCCCCGTCGCCACGATCAGATAGATCCACGGCCGACGCGCCGGATCCCCGTACCGCCCGACCAGCCGCTCCCGCTCCACGCGCCGCCGGTCGATCCGCCGGATCCCCGCCCCCACCGCCCGCCGCGCCGCCCGCCGCGCCACCGTCGCCGCCCGCCCCGACGGCACCACGAACCGCACCGAACCCGCCGCCGCTTTCTGCGCCAGCAACGTCACATCAGCGATCTGCTCCCGCACCAGGGCGTCGAACACCGGCACCGCCACCCCGCGCCCCAACCCCACATCCGCCACCACCGCGTCCACCAGACGGTTCACCCACGGAATACCGTCCGGATCCGCACCGGACACCCCCGCCAGCCGCAACACCGCCCGCTCCACCGACACCGTCGTGTGGCTGCGCGCCAACTCCACCACCGGCTGCCCGGCACGACGCGCCAACTCCCGCGCCCGCGCCACCAACTGCGGATCGAGGTCAAGCTTTCCCGTCACGACGACCCTTCCTCATAGATCACCTCGCCGCGCAGCACCGTGCGCCGACACACCGGCAACGGCGTCTGATCCCCCGGCCCCCGCAACTCCGGATCCTCCGCCTGCACCACCGGCAACCCACGCTCCACACCCGCCGGCGTCGACCACACCGCGAACGTCGCCGGCGCACCCAACGCCAACACACCCTCGCTGTCCAGGCCCACCGCCCGCCAACCACCCCGCGTGTGCGCCGCGAACGCCGCCCGCACACTCATCCGCTGCGCCGGATTGTGATGCGCCGCCGCCGCCCGCACCGACCCCCACGGATCCAACGGCGTCACCGGCGAATCCGACCCGAACGCCAACGCCACCCCCACCGAATGCATCGCACCCATCGGATTCGACGCCAACGACCGGTCCACACCCAACCGCGACTCGTACATCCGCCCCACGCCACCCCACAACCGGTCGAACGCCGGCTGCATCGACGCCACGATCCCGAACTCCACGAACCCGGCGATCAACCGCCGACTCATGATCTCCGCGTGCTCCACCCGATGCCGGGCCGCCCGCAACCGATCCACACCCAGCCGCTCCGCCGCCCCCGCGAACCCCGCCACCACCGTGCCGATCGCCGCGTCACCGATCGCGTGGAACCCGCCCTGCACCCCGTGCGCCGCACAGTCCAACAAATGGTCACGCACCTGCTCCGCCGTCAGATACCCGTGCCCACACGACCCCGACCGCGAATCCCGGTACGGCTCCGACACGTACGCCGTCCGCGACCCCAACGCCCCATCCGCGAACAGGTCACCCCCGGCACCCACCGCCCCCAACTCCCGGGCCCGCGCCGCACCCAGCAACTCACCCCAGTACCCGTACACCTCCGGCACCCCGACACCCGACAGCGCCAGCAGACCCGTGAAATCCTCCTCGTCGGAGATCTCCGGACCACCGCACTCGTGCACCGCCGCGATCCCCAACGACGCCGCACGCCCCAACGCCACCCGCTGCGCCGCCACCCGCTGCGCCCGCGACACCGACGCGAACGCCCCCGCCCGCACCACATGATGCGCGTCCCGACGCACCCAACCCGACGCGTCGAACCCCGCCGCCGACACCACCTCCGGACACGCCGCCAGCATCGCCTGGGACACCAACGCCGAATGGATCGACGCCTGCGACAGATACACCCGACGACCACCGGCCGCCCGATCCAACGCCACCGCGTCCGGCAGCGCCGCGTCCACCCAGCCCGACTCGTCCCAGCCGTGCCCCAACACCACCGCGTCACCCGGCAACCCCGCGGCGAACGACGCCACCGCGTCCAACACCGCACCCGCCGACCGCGCCCCCGACAGATCCAACCCGGACAACACCAGACCCGTATCCGTCGCGTGCACGTGCGCGTCCACGAACGCCGGCGTCACCAACGCCCCGTCCAGATCCACCACCCGGTCCGCCGACGGCGCATCCGCCGCCGACCCCAACCAGGCGATCCGACCATCCCGCACCAGCAGCGCGGACGCGCCCGGATCCGCCGGACAGTGCAAGACACCACCGCGGTACAACGTCGAGGGGTTCGTCATGGCCCTATCCTGCCGCCAACCGCGCCGCGAACAGCCCCCGCACCCCCGGCTCCGACCGCACCAGATCCAACGCCAACTCCGCGTGACCCGGCACGTACCCGTTCCCCACCAGCATCGTCACGTCCGCCGCCAGACCCTCCGCCCCCAACGCCGCCGCCGCGAAACTCGTCGCCATCGAGAAGAACACCACCGTCCCGCCGTCCGCCGTCGCCAGGACCGCCCCGTGCTCACACCCCGGCACGTCCACGCACACCACCGTCACGTCCGCCGGCACCCCCAGCGCCGTGGTCACCGCCGACGACAACGCCACCGGATCCCGCGCGTCCGCCAACACCACCTCCGTGGCCAGGCCCGCCGCCACCAACGCGTCCCGCTCCGCCGCCACCGGCACCACCCCGACCGTACGACCGGCACCCGCCCGCCGCGCCGCCGCCAGCGACAACGAACCGCTCTTCCCCGCACCCCCGACCACCGCCACCGTCACCGCCCGCGGATCACCGTCCCGCTCCCGCCGCGCCACCTGCTCGGCCACCACCCGCGCCGTCAACGCCGGCGCGCCACACACGTCCAGCACGGCAAGCGACAACCCCGGATCCAGGTCCGCCGGCAACACCGCCGCGATCGACCGCGCGAACAGGATCGCCCACCCGTCACACGGCACCTGCTCACTCCGCCCGTCCCACCGGGCCAGACCGTCGGTCACCACCAGCGGCGTCAACGTCAACGACACCAACGTCGCCACCCGGTCCCCCGACCGCAACCCCAACGGCGACCGCCGCCCCGACTCCTCGACCGTGCCGATCAACATCCCACCCGACCCGGTCACCGGATTCTGCATCTTCCCGCGCTGGGAAATGATCTCCAGCACCTCGGCGCGCACCTTCTCGCCGTCCCCACCGTGCTTCTCCGACAACTGTCGGAAACTCGCCGCGTCCAGGTTCAGCCGCTCCACCCGGATCCGCACCTCGTTCGGCGCGATCTCCCGCGCGGCGTCCAACCGCCACGCCGCCTGCGGCAGCACCCCCACCGGCTCCACGACGCGATGCAGACCCACCGGTGACGTCACGGCAACCCTCCCCCTGTCCAGCCGCCCGAACCCCCGGTCAGGGACTCGCGTCGCGGGAAAACTTACGGCAGACTAATTTCTCCACCGCAGATTTTCCAGTAGCCTTCGAGGTCGCTGGCAGCACCGACCGCACCGAGGAGGGGTCGTGACACCCACACAACCGCTGGCGACGGCCACCCGTCCCAACCCGGTCGCGCCACCTTCCGCCGGCCAGCCCTACGAATACCGCCGCGCACCACTCGTCGAACCCGACTGGACCCGCTTCCCCGGCTGGCGCCACGTCACCCGCGACCAGTGGGAATCCGCCCAGTGGCAACGCGTCAACTGCGTCAAGAACATCAAGCAGCTCCGCACCGTCCTCGGCGACACCGTCGACGAAAGCTTCTACGCCGACCTCACCGCCGACCAGCACGCCCTGGCCACCATGTCCATGCTGGTGCCACCCCAGATGCTCAACACCATGGTCCCGTTCGCCCCGATGACCACCGAGGCGTTCCTCGCCGACCCCATCCGGCGCTACATGATCCCCGTCGCCTCCGACCGGCGCACCGACTGGCCCTCCCACCCCTACGCCAGCCGCGACTCACTCCACGAACACGACATGTGGGTCGCCGAGGGCCTCACCCACCGCTACCCCACCAAGGTCCTCGCCGAACTGCTCTCCACCTGCCCGCAGTACTGCGGCCACTGCACCCGCATGGACCTCGTCGGCAACTCCACCCCCGCCGTCGACAAACTCAAGCTCACCCTCAAGCCGGTCGACCGCTACGACGCCCACATCAGCTACCTCAAGGTCCACCCCGGCGTCCGCGACGTCGTCGTCTCCGGCGGCGACGTCGCCAACGTCCCCTGGCGCAACCTCGAGTCCTACCTCATGCGCCTGCTGGAGATCGAGACCATCCGCGACATCCGGCTCGCCACCAAGGCCCTCATGGGCCTACCCCAGCACTGGCTCCAGCCCGACGTCGTCGAAGGACTCGAACGGGTCGCCCGCACCGCCGCCCGCCGCGGCGTCAACCTCGCCATCCACACCCACGTCAACCACGCCCAGTCGCTCACCCCGCTGGTCGCCAAGGCCGCCCAGACCGCCCTCGACGTCGGCGTCCGCGACGTCCGCAACCAGGGCGTCCTCATGCGCGGCGTCAACTCCACCGCACCCGACCTGCTCGACCTCTGCTTCGCCCTCCAGGGCGAGGCCGGAATCCTGCCGTACTACTTCTACATGTGCGACATGATCCCCAACGCCGAGCACTGGCGGGTCCCGGTCTGGCACGCCCAGCAGCTCCAGCACGACATCATGGGCTACCTGCCCGGCTACGCCACCCCGCGGATCGTCTGCGACGTCCCCTTCGTCGGCAAGCGCTGGGTGCACATGCTCACCGAGTACGACCGCGAACGCGGCATCTCGTACTGGACGAAGAACTACCGCACGTCCATCGAGCAGGCCGATCTGGAGGCCCTGGACAAGCGCTACGCCTACTACGACCCGATCGACACCCTGCCCGAGTCCGGGCAGCACTGGTGGACCACCCACCGCGTCGACGACTGAACCCCCACCACGTCGAAGGGCCCCGGCAACCGCCGGGGCCCTTCGACGTGCGGCGTGGTCACTTCGTGAACGCGTCCCGCACGTCCCGACCCGCGTCCTTGACGTGCTCACCGGCCTGACGGGTCCGCGCGTCGGTCTGCTGCGCGGTCCCCTCGGCCCGTAGGCGCTCGTTGTTCGTGGCGTCGCCGATGCGTTCCTTCGCGGCACCGGTCAGCTCGTCGGCCTTGTTCTTCGCCTTGTCGGTGAAGCTCACGTCCACCACTCCCTCCGGCTGCTCCCGGCCCGCTCGTCGGGCCTGTCCATGGACTTGCCCCGTGGTCGTCGTGGGAAACGTGATCTGCGGTGGGCTGCACAACCTGTAAGCCATCCTAGGAAGATAGGTTGAGGGCGGAGAACAAGCCCGGGTGGTTGACTGGCCGGATGGGAGAGATCCTGCTGATCCGGCACGGCGAGACCGCCTGGAGCGCCAGCCGCCGGCACACCTCGTACACCGACCTGGAGCTGACCCCGGACGGCGAGCGACAGGCCACCGCGCTGCGCGACCGGCTCGCCGGCCGCCCCGTCGTCACCGTGCTGGCCAGCCCCCGGCGACGGGCGCTGCGCACCGCCGAACTCGCCGGTCTCACCGTCAACGACATCGACGACGACCTGACCGAGTGGCACTACGGCGCCTACGAGGGCCGCACCACCGCCGAGATCCGCGCCGAGCGCCCGGACTGGGTCATCTGGCAGGACGGCTGCCCGGACGGCGAGTCGCCCGAACAGGTCGGCGCACGCGTCGACCGGGTGCTCGCCCGGGTCACTCCCCTGCTCGACTCCGGCGACGTCGCCCTGGTCGCCCACGCGCACGCCCTGCGGGTGCTCGGCGCCCGGTGGATCGGGCAGCCACCCGCCGTCGGCGGTCGGCTGCGCCTGGACACCGCCAGTGTCAGCACCCTCGGCCACGAGCACGGACGACCGGTCATCCTGACCTGGAACGGGCGCTGAGCCCGGCTCGGCCCGCCGGGCCCAGGGCCGCCGGGGCCCTAGATGCGCGGCGACCGCTTCTCGTACGGGGTGGAAAGCACCACCGTCGTCCGGGTGGTGACGTTCGCCGCCGTCCGGATCTCCTGCAACAGGCGCTCCAGGTCGACCGGCCCGGCCACCCGCACCAGGAGCAGGTAGAAGTCCTCCCCCGCCACCGAGTAGCAGGAGTCGATCTCCGGCAGGTGAGCCAGCCGCTCCGGGGCGTCGTCCGGCTGGGACGGGTCGAACGGGCGGATCGCCACGAACGCGGTCAACGGCAGGTCCAGCGCCTCGAACGAGACCTGCGCGGCGTACCCCTTGATCACGCCGCGTTGTTCCAGCCGCCGCACCCGCTGGTGCACGGCGGACACCGACAGCCCCACCCGTTCGGCGAGGTCGGTGTACGACAGCCGGCCGTCGACGGTCAGGGCGGCGACGATGGCGCGATCGGTCTCCTCCACGCTGGGCAACCTACCGGGAAAACCCTCTCCGGGCGACGACGTCCCACCACGGCGTCCCGCGCGTCACATTCCGACCGCGGGACGCCAGAGTGGACGGCCGGGTCAGCCCTTGGCCAGGGCGCGGGAGATCACCAGTCGCTGGATCTGGTTGGTGCCCTCCACGATCTGGAGCACCTTGGCCTCCCGCAGGTACCGCTCCACCGGGTGGTCGGCGACGTAGCCGGCACCGCCGAGCACCTGGACCGCGTCGGTGGTCACCCGCATCGCCACGTCCGTGGCGAACAATTTCGCCTTGGCCGCCTCGATCGAGTACGCCCGGCCGGTGTCGCGCAGCCGGGCCGCCGCCAGGGTCAACGCCCGGGCCGCCGAGATCTGGGTGGCCAGTTCCGCCAGCATGAACCCCAACCCCTGGAAGTCGACGATCGCCCGGCCGAACTGCTGCCGCTCGCGGGCGTAGCCGACCGCGTAGTCCAGCGCCCCCTGGGCCAGCCCCACCGCGCAGGCGGCGATGCCCAGCCGGCCGGAGTCCAGCGCGGACATCGCGATGGTGAAGCCGGTGCCCTCCCCACCGACCAGGCGCTCCGCCGGCACCCGGGCGTCGTCGAAGGCGATCTGCGCCACCGGCGAGGACCGCAGCCCCATGGTCTTCTCGGTGGCCTGCGGCGTGATCCCCGCGGTGCCCGCGTCGGCCAGCAGGCAGGAGATACCCTTCGCGCCCGGCCCGCCGGTGCGGCAGAAGACGTTGTAGAAGTCGGCACTGTGCGCGTGGGTGATCCACGCCTTGGTCCCGGAGACGACGTACTCGTCGCCGTCGCGGACCGCCCGGGTGGTCAGCGACGCCGCGTCCGACCCGCCCTGCGGCTCGGAGAGGCAGTACGCGCCGAGCAGTTCCCCGCCGAGCATGTCGGGCAGCCGCTTACGCAGCTCGTCGCTGCCGTACTGGGCGACCGGGAAACAGGCCAGGGTGTGCACGCTGACCGCCTCGGCCACCGCGAGCCAGCGGCTGGCCAGGATCTCCAGCACCTGGAGGTAGACCTCGTACGGCTGGGCGGCCCCGCCGTACTCCTCGGGGTAGGGCAGGCCGAGCAGGCCGGCCCGGCCGAGGGTGCGCAGCACCTCCCGGGGGAACTCGGCGCGTGCCTCGAAGTCGGCGGCCCGGGGCGCGAGTTCCCGGTCGGCGAGGTCGGTGGCGAGCTCCAACAGGTCGTGGGCCTCGTCGGTGGGGAGGATCCGGTCGACAGTCATCGTGCGGTGCGCTCCGTGGGGGTGGGGGTGAGCCGGACACGCCAACCGCCGTGCGGCGGGCGCGCGGGCCGCGGACCAGCGTGAGCACGCCCGACCCGTGCGGAGCCGGAACGCGGCGCGCGGTGGACCGCCGCTTCGGCGGATGTCCCTCGCGCGTGCCCACGCCGTCAGCTTAACGCTCGTTCGGGCCGCTCGGGTCGGTCGGTCGGCCGACCGCCTCCGGCACGGTGGCCGCCGGACCGGCCCCGTCCCCCGACTCCCCGTCCCCCGGCGGCCCGGCGTACGCCCGGGCGACCGTGGCCCGGTCGAACACCCGCCACGTCGACGCCGTCACCAGCACCGCCACCACGACCCCGCCCAGTACGGGGCGTCAGCCCGAACCGCGCGGCGAGCACCCCGCCGAGCAGCGCGCCGACGCAGTTCCCGCCGGCCGCGACGAACAGGTTCGCGCTGCCGACCCGCCCCAGCAGCTCCGGCGGGGTCAGCCGCTGGCGCAGCGAACTGGCGACGATCCCCCACAGCGCCCCGTGCACCCCGAACAATGCCAGCGCCCCGCCGACGACGTACGCGTCGGACGAGACGGCGAGCGCCAGGTGCAGCGCGACCTCGGTGAGCAGCCCGATCCGGATGGTCCAGGTCGCGCTGACCGCCGCGATGAGCCGGTCACCGACCAGCGCGCCGGCCAGGCTGCCGACGGCCATGCAGGTGAGCAGGACGCCGTAGCCGACCGACCCGAGGCCGAGCCGATCCCGCGCGAGCAGGACCAGCAGCGCGAACGCGGCGGTGAGCGTAACGTTGAGCAGCCCGATCAGCACCGCCATGGTGCGCAGCAGCCGGTGCCCGGCCAGCCAGCGGAGACCCTCGACAAGGTCCGCCCTGACCGACCGGGTGCCGGCGGTGGCGGGCTGCGGACGGTACGTCCCGGATCCCGGCCAGGAGCACCGCGCTCACCGCGTACGCGGCGGCGTTGACCAGGAACGGCACGCTTGCCGCCAGCACGAACAGCAACCCGCCGAGGGGACTGGCGACCATTCCCTGGGCCACCGTCGTGCCGCCGGAGAGCCAGCCGTTCGCCCGTTCAAGGCGGTCCCGGGGCACCACCGCCGGGACCATCGCCTGACTCGCCGACCGGACGACGATCTCGCCGGTGTTCAGCAGGAACAGCACGGTGTAGAGCAGGGCGACCGCAACCAGGCCGGTGATGACGAGCCCGCCGAGCACCAGCAGCGCGACCACCCGCAGCCAGTCGACGACGATCATCAACCGACGCCGGTCGACCCGGTCGACGAGGACCCCACCGGGGAGGGCGAACAGCAGCCAGGGCAGCCACGCGACCGCGAACGCCCCGGAAACCACCACCGGGTCGTCGGTGAGCGAGGCGACCAGCAGCGGTGCGGCGACCGTGCTCAGTCCACTGCCGAGGGCCGAGGTGGTCGCCGCCGCCCACAGTCGACCGAACCGTCCGTCGAGTCGTTCCCCCGCCCCGTGCGTCACCGCGGGACGCTAGTGCAGCAGGTCGCAAGTCCTGTTCGGGATGAGTGTCCTGTGTTTGCTTACGCTTCGTAGTCGGCGAGGTGGACGAGGGCGGCCGTGTCGAAGGCGTCGTCGGGGCTGCCCTCCCACTGGCCGGTGTGCAGGTGTTGGGGGGTGTAGGAGTTGGAGGCGGGGTCGTAGAGGGCGAAGGCCCACCGGTTGCCGCCGAGGTACTCGATGCGGCACAGCGGGATGCGCTCCTGCTTTTCCTCTGGGCCGATCAGGGCCGCGAAGTAGCCGAAGGAGCCGCGCCAGCGGGTGTCGACTTCGGTGAGGGCGGGCCAGCGGCCGCTGGTGATGGCGCGGTGGTCGACGTGGTCGTCGACCTCTTCCTTGAGCGGGCGTGGCGGAACGGGCACGGGGAGAGTGTCGCGCACTGCCGGTCCGGCCGGGTCCGGGGACGCGCGCGGCATGATGGCTGCTACCCCTGTCCTCTCTCGTCCCGGAGTGTCCCCGATGGCCCATCCGCCCGCCGCCGCGCTGCATCTGAGCGCCCGTCGGCGGCGCAAGCTGCTGGCCATGGTCGGCGCCGCGAGTTGCCCGCAGGCAGTCGCGCTGCGCGCAAGGATCGTGCTGCTGGCCGCCGACGGTCTGGCCAACAGCGCGATTGCCGTCGAAGTGGGCTGCAGCGAGCCGGCCGTGCGCCGGTGGCGGCTGCGCTTCGTACGCCGCGGCGTGCCGGGCCTGTTCGACCGCCCGCGCAGCGGGCGGCCCGAACGGTACGGGCCCAGCGAGCGCTTGGCCGTCATCGCCGTGGCCACCTCCCTGCCTCCCGAGGGGGCCGCCCGCTGGACTCAGACGCTGATCGCCGAGCATCTGGCCGAACGAGGCATGGCGCTTTCGCGCGCGACCGTGCGCCGCACCCTGACCGAGGCCAGGGTGGGCCCACACAAGGTCCGCGGCTGGCTCAACCGTGCCGACGATGACGCGTTCTGGGCCAAGGCCGGCGCTGTGTGCCGCCTCTACCTCGACATCCCCGCTGACACTCTCCTCGTCAGCGTTGACGAGAAGACCGGCATCCAGGCCCGCTCTCGCATCCGCCCCACCCAGAGCCCGCTGCCCGGCCGTGACCGGCGCGTGGAGTTCGAGTACAAGCGCCACGGGACCGTCTCCATCGTCGCCGCCATGGACGTGGCCACCGGCCAGGTGGTCGCCGAGCGCATCGAGCGCAACGACTCCGCGCATTTCATCCGCTTCCTGGCCATGCTCGACCGCAACACCGACCCCGCCCTGCGCATCCACCTGGTCATGGACAACGGCTCCTCCCACACGTCCAAGGCCACCCGCGCCTGGCTCGCCGCCCACCCCCGTTTCAGCGTGACCCACACTCCCAAGCACGCCAGCTGGCTGAACATGATCGAGCAGTGGTTCTCCGCCCTGACCCGCCGCGTCCTGCGCGGCGGCGACTTCACATCCCGCGACGACCTCGAAGCCAAGATCACCGCGTTCACCATCCGCTACAACCGCACCGCCCGCCCCTACCGTTGGCGCTACGACGCCGACGCCGAGCACGCCCGCTACCTCGCACGCCACCCCCAGCACCAAAAGCCCACCCGGGACGACCTAGCCAAGGCCGCATGACCGTCACACAGCGTCACCAGCAACCGGAACAGGACTTGCGATCTGCTGCACTAGCAACGGGGTGCGGGTGCCGGCCACGGCTTTTCCGCCGTCGCCATCCGGGCCGCCGCCGGCCCGGGGGGCGACGCGGTTGCCCCCCGGCCGAGAACTGGCGGCGAGCCGGTCGGACCGGGTGTGGTCCGAGGTCACCCTGCCTGCTGCGGATCGTCCCCGTCAGGTGTGGCCGGTTCGGTTGCGGTACTCCGCTGCTGTACCTCCTAGGCGGTGCGGAGAACCTCCCTGGCGGCGGTCGCCACCGAGCAGTCTGCGGTCCGGCAGATCGGGCAGCGTCCCTCGGGTCCGAGCCGGTGGTCTCGGAGGATCGCTCGGGCGGTGAGGACCAGCCGGTTGCGGATCTGTGCCAGGGACAGGAACGGCGCGGTCATCCTCAGCCCACCCCGAGGGTCGCGGCGAGGTGGATGAGCGTCGCCGGGGCGGCAGGGTCACGGGCGACTTCGGCGAGGATGTCCCGGCCGGCTGGTCGGTGGCGGATCTCGGCGGGTGCGATCCGGTCGGCCTCCAACAGGACCCGGCCGGCGTTGATCGGGTCGTCGGCGTGGAGGTAAGCGCGGGCGGCGTCGATCAGGTGGGCCGCTCGGTGTTCGGCGGGCAGCCATCGCCAGCCGTCTCGCGTGATCGCCTTCTCGTGCCAGGCCACGGCCTCGCGGGCATCGCCCAGCTCCACTGCTGCGGCGACCCGGGCAAGCTCCACCGCCGTCGGCCCGAACCCGGTCCGGTGGTGGTCGTGACCATCCCCCACCCGCACGGCCATGTCAGCGGCCTCGTCGATCAGCTCGACGGCGGTACGATCATCCCCTTCGCGGGCAACGGCCAGGGCAGCCTGCACCAGCAGCGTGCCGCACAGAGACAGCTCGGACGGAGTGCCGAACTCGATCACCGGCGGGGCGATCCGGTAGGCAGCGGCCAGCATCACCGACTTAGCCACCCGCGCCCGCCCCGAGGCGCGCAACACCTGACCGAGCTGCACCGCAGCGGCAGCCACCAACACCCGGTCACCGGTAGCGGCAAGCATCGCCCGGTCGACCGCCAGCCACGCCGCGTCGGGGGAACCCAGCTTCACCAGCAGCGACGCCGTCACCCGGTACGCCTCCACCAACGACACCCGACCCGCCCCGGTCTCGCGGGCGTGAGTGCGCTGCGCGTCGGCCAACAACCCCGGCACCAGGTCGACGACCTGCGCGTAGCGGGCGTGCTGAAAGGCGGTCCACACGTGCGCGACCTCCCGAGCCAGCCCGTCCGCCGGCAGGACGGGACGGCGTACCGCCGGGCGCTCCAAGGCGATCTCGTACGCCGACAGAGCCACCCGGATCCGCTCCACACCCTCGACGCGCTCGGCCACCCCGGCCGGCTGGGCTTCCCAACCAAGCAGCACCGCCGTGTCGATCCGCAGGACGGCCGCGATCTCCTGAAGCGTCGACACCTTGTCCAGCGACCGGACACCCCGCTCGTCGGGTAGCCCCGGCGCATTGCTGCGCCGGGGCCCCTCAGAACCGGCCGTGCCCGATTTCCAGGCAGCTGGCTCAAGCGAACCCTGAAGGCTTGCGGGCAGGTGGCTGCGCTGTCCTGTTGCCGCCGTTGGTGATCCGGCGGTGGCAGGAGGTGTGTATGAGTCGGGTTGCGGCGCGTTCGTCCGGTGTGCCGGCACCCCGGGCGGTGACCGCGTGTTTGCGGATCGCCGTGCGGGTGGCGGTGAGCCACTGTTCCCATTCGTGGGGGGACTGTGGTTCGTGCTCGGCGTGGAGCAGCAGCCCTCGACAGATCGGGCATCGGCCTTGCTGGGCTCGTAGGAGCCGCAGCGTGATCGTGCCGATCGGGGGAGGGTTGCGGCGTCGCCGCTGGTGCCAGTAGTCAGTCAGGCGTGGATCGTCCGGAGACGCCGTTCCTGCGACCATCCGGTGCCGGACGATCGGTGTCCAGGCGAACTTACGCAGGTAGAAGCCAGTGTCCCGGCTTCCGAACACCCACTTGTCACGCCTGGCCGGGTTGAACTCGCCGAAGTACCGGGTGGTCACCCAGCGCTTCGCCTTGTTCGGGTGTGTGGACCTGGCCCACTTGTAGGTCGGTTTCCACAGGTGGGCGTCCAGCGCGCCGAAGGCGCGTTTGGACACCCCGATCCGGTAGTAGGCGGCCCACCCGTTGATGATCGGGTTGAGCCTTCCGATCACCGCGTCGGCGTTCGGCCCTCGAAGGGCCCTCACCTCGGTGGACAGCCGTTTCTGGATCCGCCGCGACGCATCGTTGCTCGGCTTGGTCAGCAGCTTGCCGTTGGAGTAGCGGCGAATATTGAAGCTCAGGAAATCCACACCTTCACTCAGGTGCAGGATGCGGGTCTTGTCCTCGTTGAAGACCAGACCCCTGGGCGTCAACCACGCCCCCAGCCGCGCCTTGACCTGCTCGGCCTGCTCACGGGAGTGGCACAGCGCGAGAAGATCGTCGGCGTAGCGGACCACCACCGGGCAGCCATCCACCGTCTGTCCGGCACGGGTGCCGGTGACGTGGTAGCGGACCCCGGCGGCGGCCTCCATGCCATGCAGAGCAACGTTCATGAGCAACGGGCTGATCACCCCACCCTGCGGAGCACCCTGGTCGGGCGCGACGTGCCCGAAGTCAAATGATCATGGGCTCGTGCAGGACAACCCCTATGCAGAACTGGATATAGCTATATAGAGTAGAGACATGGCAGCTCTCCGCATGACGACGCCGCGGGTCCTCGTCCTTCAGGCTCTGTTGGACGACGACCACCGCGAACGGTACGGCCTCGACCTCGCCCACCAGGCTGGGCTCGAGCCGGGCACGATATATCCGATCCTGGTCGCCTTCGAGACGGTCGGGTGGCTCAGCAGCCGGGAGGAAGACATCGACGTGCACACCGAAGGGCGCCCTCGTCGCCGCTACTACCAGCTCACTGCGACCGGCGTCACTGCGGCTCGCGAAGCGCTGAGCAGAGCGACGCAGCGGCGGGCGGCCCGGGCTGCCTCCGGGAAGCTCGCGTGGTGAGCGCCGTGAACTCGACACCGCCCACGTCGGCTGCCCGCTTGCGCCGCGTCGACGACGGTGTCGTCTCGCTGCTCGGCCTGTTGCTTCCGGTCGGGTTCCGCGCGCGGCAGCGCGGCGAATGGACCGGCGATCTCATGGTGCTGGCCCAGGGCAATCCCGCCGCCCGGTGGCGCTATCTGATCGGTGCGGCGCGCACGCTTCCGAGCCTTCGTCGGTCGATCGGTCGCCGCGACGCCACGCCGATCGAGGTGCCGGCCGGCGTGCGGCAAACGGTGGCCCGCATCCTCCTGCTCGGCATGACCTGGCCGATCCTGTCGTGGCTGCTGTGGGTCCCTGCCCGCTATTTCGCCTTCGACATCCCTGGCCGTCGTGAGCGCAGCGGGTACAGCATCTCCATCGACCCGCAGACGGTATGGCCGTTCGAGGGCACGCCGGACTGGCTGCTACCCCTGTGGATCGTGCCGCACTTCGGCGCGTGGGCCGTCGTCATTGGCGGGCCGTTCCTGCTGGCGGCGGTAGGTGTGATCGGCACTGTCGCGGCACTGCTACGGCATCGTCGCCGGCGAGTGCATCGGCTGACCGTCGCCGTCGCAGCGCTGACCGTGGTCCTGGTGACCGTCGCGTGGACCGCTGTCATGCAAGGTCTGAGCACCCACGACGACGGTTACATCGCCGGCGTGCTCGGCATCGCCGCCGCCGTGCTAGGCGCCACCACCAGCAACCTCACACACCGGACCCGAGTTGCGCTGCTGATACTCGGCGCCGGTGCGATCGCCGTGTTCCTGTCGTTCCACACCGCTGCCGGGATCGCCATGATCGGCTGGTTCCAAAATTGACCGATCCGCGGAATCCGGCCCGTCATCCCCCGCCGCGGCCCGGGGTCACGAATCGCCGGAGTCGCTTGGAGGACTTTCGTGGGTCGCAGCTCAGGACAGCACGTTGCGGATGAAGCGGGTGACGCCGTCGTACGGGTTGACGTAGGCGTAGTTCTGGGCGCTCGAATAGATGGCGTGCTTGCCGGGGCGCAGCGTGACACGGCCCTCGTCCCGATCGATGCGCAGCGTTTCGGTGGTGACCACGATCATCTCGTGCCAGCCGGCCGGGTCGAGTCGGGCGTCGTAGCGTTCCCCCGGCCCCAGCGCCCATAACCACAGCTGCGCCTCACGGCTGGCCGGTGCGCTGCCCAGCAGGGTGGCCCGGCTCTCGGCCGCCGAGCCCCGCCAGGCCACCGCATTGATGGTGTCGGCGGGCGCGGCGGCAGCGCTGACGAGTTGGACGAACGTGGCGTCCAACGCCGCCGCGAGCTGATCAAGCCCGGCGGGCCCGCCGGTAGTTTCGATCCTGGTGGTTAATTACGGGTCATGCAGCGAGGCCGAGTTCGAGGCGTGAGAGGTGGCTGGTTCTTCGTCGGTCCAGTGGTGTTCCGTTCCAGAAGGCTTCGAGGCGGAGCAGGTTGAGGGCGCAGGCCATGAAGATGTGGTCGAGGCGGGTCTTGGGTAGTCCGCGGTAGCGGGCGCGGCGGGCGCCGTGGGAGATGGCTTGGTGGATGGTGCCTTCCACTCCGGCACGGCGGGCGTAGTCGGCTTGGAAGCCGAGGGTGTGTTCGGCGGCCCGGATGGTGGTCTGGGCCTCGGCCAGTTCCCGGGGTAGTAGGGACAGTTGTCGTCGTCTTCCGGTGGTGCATAGGGTCCGGGCGGGGCAGGGGCCGCAGTCGCTGGTAGCGAAGGTGGCCACGATGGCGGGCTTGCCGTACTGGGTGCACGGTGTCCAGGAGGTGGCCTTTCTGCCTTGTGGGCAGGTCACGGTGCGCGTGTCGTAGTCGATGGTGAAGTCGGCGCGGGCGTAGCCCTTGCCGGCGCGGGCCTGGGCGGAACAGTCGGCCAGCAACGGGCGATCAGCGTGATGCCGTGCCGGGCGAGTTCGGAGACCACGAGCGCGGCGGACAGGTAGCCGGAGTCGAGGTAGTGCCGGCCGGGGGTGAGGCTCATATCGGCGAGGGCGTCGTGGATGGGTTCGGTCATCCGGTTGTCGGTCACGGTCGCGTCGGTGGTGGCTACATGCGTGATCAGGTTCGGCCGTAGCTGTGGGCAGGCGGCCTCGTGCCTGTCGCCGGTGCGCCCCGGTCGCCCTGCCGGGGTGTGCCCGCCGGGCTGTCGGCAGCCGCACGGCGCAGCGTCGTCGCAGGTCTCGGTGACGTGCAGTTTGTAGCCCAGCCAGAACTCTTCTCGTTTGACACCCCACCGGGCATCGGTGTCGTACGGGGAAGCGATGCGGATATGGCCGGGCGGGAGACCGTCGCCCTCAGGCGCTTTCTCCCGCCGGGTAATCACCTCCCGCCCGCGACTGGTGACCGTGCGGGTGTAGTGCTGCACCAGTACCTGGCGCAGCACGTCCACCGCCGGTATCTGGGCCAGCCAGGCCGGTGCGTGCTGGTCGTGGACCGCCTCCAGCAGCCGGTAGCCGTCGCGGGCGTAGACGATCGCCAGTGCGTCGCGTTTGGCCTGCGAGACCGGCGGCCGCCAACCGGTCATCGGGCTGCCATAACGATCGGCGAAATCCGGCACGCAGATCCGCCCGGCCAGCCACTGTGGATGCGCCGCGGCCAGGGCCTCCAAAGCCGCCCGGATGCTTTCCCCGACCAGTTCCAGACGGTTGAGCGCGGCCACCGCCGCGGCGACATGTGTGGAATCGGTGCGCTGCTTGCCGCCAGCGGAGAGCAGACCAGCCTCGGCCAGCCGGGTCAGCAACGCGTCCAGCACGAGGTGTTCCAGACCGGCGTCGGCCACCCTGGTGCGGAACTCGGCCAGCACCGTGTGGTCGAACCCTGGATCGTCCAACGGCAGACCGAGCAGATACTGCCAGTCCAGCCGGTTACGCGCCGCCTCGGCCGCTTGCCGGTCAGTGAGATTCTCCACCCGCTGCAACACCGTCACCAGCGCCAACCGCGACGGCGACCAACCCGGCCGGCCACGAACCCCGAACGCCGCGACGAAGTCCGCATCATGCAGCCATTCACCCAGCCGGTCACGGATCTGCACCGCCAACGGCCGGGCACGCCGACCCCGATACTTCGCCGCGATCGCCGCCGCGATCCGCCGGTCCGGCTCCGGCCACGGCGCGGGCTGCACAGACACCACAATCCCCATCCCGCAGCCGGGACGAAGGGAGAAACACCGGCAGCGAACCGACACCATCACCCACACTACGGCCCGGGGCCGTCACCCCGACCGGCGCGTCGCGAATTAACCACCAGGATCGGCCGGGCACGAAAAAGCCGCCGGACCCGGCTGGGGTGGGCGGCGGACATGCCGTCACACGGGCGCTGTCACGCGCCGCCACCCCGGGAACGTCGCGGATACCACGCGACGCGGACACGACGGACCCGCGCGGGCACCACGACCGGTCCACGCCGGCAGGGGCGTGGATTGCCGGTACGGGGCAGGCGGGTCACGGTGACTCCTCGGAGGTCGTCGGTGGACGGTGTCGTTCACGGGAGGGGCGCACCCGGCGCGCCCGCAACACATATCGCCGGGGCGGGACCGGTCCGGTCCCGCCCCGGCGGGACTCAGTGCCGGCGGACCGCCCGGTCGATGTCGACCGGGGCGGGATCCTCGACCGTCGGCGCGATCCCGGCGGCGGCGATCCGGTCCAGGGTGGCCAGTCCGGCCGGCTCGATCGCGCCGAAGACGGTGTAGTTCGGCCGCAGCGCCGAGTCGGACTGGACCAGGAAGAACTGGCTGCCGTTGGTGTCCGGGCCGGCGTTGGCCATGGCCAGGGTGCCCCGGGCGTAGGCCGGCGCACGCCGGTCGGATCGGTGGGGGCCGGCGGCAGGTCGGTGGGGAGTTCGTCGGCATACCGGTAGCCGGGGCCGCCCGAGCCGGTGCCGGACGGGTCGCCGCACTGCAACACCTTCAGGGTGGGGTACGCGGTGAGCCGGTGGCAGGAGGTGTCGTCGTAGAAGCGGTGCCGGACGAGGTGCAGGAAGCTCTGCACGGTGCAGGGCGCCTGCTCCCGGTCGAGGACCAGCGGGATCGGGCCCTGGTTGGTGTCCAGCGTGACCCGGACCGTCCCCTCGTCGGGGGTGCGTCGCGGATCCGGGGGCAGCGGCACCTTCCGGGCGGCCGGGTCGTCGGGGGTGGCGGTGTACCCGCACGGGCCGGGCGTGGTCCGGGCCGGCTCGGCCGCAGCGGCCGGCACGGTGGTGTCGGTGGCGCCGAGCAGCGCCCCGGCGACCAGGACGCCGCCGAGGAGCCGGGCCAGGACGGGGGCGGCGGATGGTGGTCGGGGTGTGCGCGACACGGGTCCTCCTGCACGACGATGGGCGAAGATCGCAGTCGATGGACTCGGTTCGGGCTTGTCGATGCGGCCGACCACCGCGCCGGGGTGCCCACCCCGGCGCGTCCGGTGACGGATAACCGACACCCGGCGGGCGTGGTGGCCGGCACGCCCGGCGACGCAGAATCAGCCCGCCGGACGGGGACGGACGGGAGCGACCAGCGGATGCCGACACCGAGCCAACGCATGATCGAGCTGGGCATCGCCCAGGAGGGCGCGGCGGTCCTGGCCCGGCCGGCGACGACCTTCACACTGCCCGCCGAGACGCCGGAGGCGCGGCAGGTCGTCGCCCGCCTGCGCGCCACGATGTCGCGGGTCGCCTCGGTGCACCCGTTCGCCAAGGGGATGGGGCTGGCCGCGCCGCAGATCGGCGTCGGCCGCGCCGTGGCGGTCGTCCGGGCACCGGACGGCACGGAGCTGGTGCTGGTCAACCCCCGGGTGGTCGACCAGTCCCCGGAGTCCGACGAGCAGTTCGAGGGGTGCCTGAGCTTCTTCGACGTCCGGGGGCTGGTCCGGCGGCCGACCCGGATCGAGGTGGCCCACCAGGACGTCGACGGCCGGTCGGTGGTCGCCGCGTTCCGGGACGGACTGGCCCGGCTGGTGGCACACGAGATCGACCACCTCGAGGGGCGTCTGTACCGGGAGCGGATGCCGCCGGGGGTCGAGGTGATCCCGGTGTCGGTGTACCGGGGCACCGGGAGCGACTGGTCGTACGGGGCCGCCGGACGAGCCGCCGACCAGCGGGCCGCCGAGGGCCGGTGATCGCCGCGCCGGACCGGCCGGCTTGGGCTGGGCTCGGCTCCAGCGATCCAGGGCCGGGAGGCGGGCGACGACATCAACGCAGGGACGGCTTTCCGGCTTCCCAACTCCGATTCGAGGCATGACCTGCAGACCGGGCAGACCTACCACCCGAAGAACTCCGGTTGCCTCGTGCTCGCCGTGCTCGCACTGTCGCTGTCCGGGCTCGTCCCTGGCCTGCTGCTGATGTGGCATCTGGTGATCTGACCCCCACTGCGGGCTTGGGGTCGTGCTCGTCGACGGGCGACCCCGGTCGCAGCCCGTCACGGCGACCGGGGTGCCGGGACCGTCGCCCCGGTCAGTCCCCGGGACCGGAGGTAGTCGTACAGGGCCGCCGAGGCGCCCAGTCGCGCCAGGCTGCGCCGGTGCAGCTCCTGCTCCCGCCGGGCCAGTTCGGCCCGCACCCGCTGCGGGCTCCCGGTCGTCCGCAGTTCGTCGAGCACCGACGCGACGATGTCGAACGGGTAGCCACCCCGGCGCAGCAGCGCCACGACCTGGGCCGCCCGCAGTTCGGCCTCGTCGTAGAGCCGGTACTTCGTGCCCCCTTCCCGGACCGGCCGCAGCAGTCCGCGCCGCTCCCAGAGCCGCAGCAGGGACGTCCGGACCCCGACCAGGTCGGCGACCTCGCCGATCCGTACGCCCCGGCGGCGGGCCGGCACGGCCACCGTCGGGCCGGTCAGCACCGTGTCGAACGCCCCGAGCACCCGCCGGATCTCGGCCCGCTCCCGGTCCAGTTCGGCGTGTCCCCGGTCGAGCGCCGCCAGGGCCGCGCCCAGGTCGCCGAAATGCACCGCGGCCATGACCTCCCGGGTGCGGGCCCACCCGTGTCCCTCGGCCATCCGCCGGACGACCACCAGCGCCTCGGCGTGCGCGGCGGTGAAGACCCGGTAGCCGGCGGGGGTGCGGGTCACCGATGGGAGCACCCCGAGGTCGACGTAGTTGCGGACCTGCTGCACCGAGATCCCGACGCTCGCCGCGAGGTCGACGGCACGCAGCCGACGCGGTTCCACCACCGGATCACCTTACCGTCTCCCCCTCGGTTGAGACTTTTCCGGACTTTCTGTCGGCGATCACCGGGGTTCGCCCGCGAAACCCTCTACGGGCTGGTCAATGGGAGAATGTAATCCCGCCAGCTCATCGCGTAGCTCGGGCGGGACGCACCCTGCCCGGAAAGGGTGACCATGCAGCAGCCGACCCACGCCGCCGACAGCCACGACATGATCGAGGCACGCGGCGCCCGGGAGAACAACCTCGCCTCGGTCTCGGTCGACATCCCCAAACGCCGGCTCACCGTCTTCACCGGGGTCTCCGGGTCCGGCAAGAGTTCGCTGGTCTTCGGGACCATCGCCGCCGAGTCACAGCGGCTGATCAACGAGACGTACACCGCCTTCCTCCAGTCCTTCATGCCGAGCATCGGCCGGCCGGACGTGGACGCGCTGCGCAACCTCAGCGCCGCGATCGTCATCGACCAGGAGCGGATGGGGGTCAACTCCCGCTCCACCGTGGGCACCGCCACCGACGCGTACGCGATGCTGCGGATCCTGTTCAGCCGACTCGGCACCCCGTACGTGGGCACGGCGAGCGCGTTCAGCTTCAACACGCCGGACGGGATGTGCCCGGCCTGCGAGGGGCTGGGCCGGGTGACCGACGTGGACGTGCACCAGCTCGTCGACGTGGAGCGCTCGCTCAACGACGGGGCGATCACCGTGCCGAACTTCGGCGTCGACTCGTGGTACTGGCGGGTCTTCGCGCAGTCCGGTCTGGTCGACCCGGATCTCAAGGTGCAGGACTACCCGCCGCAGATGTGGCAGGACTTCCTCTACCGGGAACCCACCAAGGTCAAGGTGGGCGGCAGCACGCTGAGCTACGAGGGGCTCGTGGTCAAGGTGCGCCGGCTCTACCTGACCAAGGACCGGGAGTCGATGCAACCGCACATCCGGTCGTTCGTGGACCGGGCGGTCACGTTCACCACCTGCCCGGACTGCGCGGGCAGCCGGTTGAACGCCGCCGCCCGTTCGGCGCGGGTGGCCGGACGCACCATCGCCGACTGCTCGTCGATGCAGATCAACGACCTGGCGGCGTTCGTCCGGGCGCTCGACGAGCCGTCCGTCGCGCCGCTGGTGGCCACCCTGCGGGAGACCCTCGACTCGCTGGTGGAGATCGGGCTGGGCTACCTCAGCCTGGACCGGGAGTCGGCCACGCTCTCCGGCGGCGAGGCGCAGCGGGTCAAGATGGTGCGCCACCTCGGCTCCAGCCTCAGCGACGTCACGTACGTCTTCGACGAGCCGACCGTCGGGTTGCACCCGCACGACATCGACCGGATGAACGACCTGCTGCTGCGGCTCCGCGACAAGGGCAACACCGTGCTGGTGGTCGAGCACAAGCCCGAGACCATCGCCATCGCCGACCACGTGGTCGACCTCGGGCCGGGCGCGGGACCGGGCGGTGGGCGGGTCTGCTATGCCGGCGACGTCGCCGGGCTGCGCCGCTCGGACACGCTCACCGGGCGACACCTCGACCACCGGGTCACCCTGCGCGAGCGGGCCCGCCCGCACCGGGGTCGGCTGGAGATCCGCGGCGCCGACCTGCACAACCTGCGCGACGTCGACGTCGACGTCCCCCTCGGCGTGCTGACGGTGGTCACCGGGGTCGCCGGGTCGGGCAAGAGTTCCCTGATCCACGGCTCCCTGTCCGGCCGCGACGGGGTGGTGGTGGTCGACCAGTCGCCGATCCGGGGCTCCCGGCGCAGCAACCCGGCGACGTACACCGGCCTGCTCGACCCGGTCCGGACCGCGTTCGCCAAGGCCAACGGGGTACGCGCCGCGCTGTTCAGCGCCAACTCCGAGGGCGCCTGCCCGGCCTGCAAGGGCATCGGCCTGATCTGGACGGACCTGGCGATGATGGCCGGGGTGGCGTCGGTCTGCGAGCAGTGCGAGGGCCGGCGGTTCACGCGGGAGGTGCTGACCTACCGGTTACGCGGCAGGAACATCAGCGAGGTCCTCGCGATGTCGGTCAGCGAGGCCCGGGACTTCTTCCCCTCCGGGCCCGCCCGGGTCGTCCTCGACCGGCTCGCCGACGTCGGTCTCGGCTACCTCGGTCTCGGCCAGCCGTTGACCACCCTCTCCGGGGGCGAGCGGCAGCGACTCAAGCTGGCCATCCACATGGCCGAGCGGTCGAGTGTCTACGTGCTCGACGAGCCCACCACCGGCCTGCACCTGGCCGACGTCGACCAACTGCTGGCCCTGCTGGACCGGCTGGTCGACGCCGGCAACACGGTGATCGTCATCGAGCACCACCAGGCGGTGATGGCGCACGCCGACTGGCTGATCGACGTCGGGCCGGGAGCCGGACACGACGGGGGCCGGGTGGTGTTCACCGGCACTCCAACCGACCTGGTCAGCCGGGGCGACACGTTGACCGCCCGGCACCTGCGAGCGTACCTCGCCCGCTGACCGCCTCGCCGGAGCGGCCTCGCCCCACCGGACCGTGCGGTCCGGCGGGGCGAGGCCGTCCGGGTGGCTCAGCTCGTGGCACCCGTACCGACGCGGTTGCGCCGCCGCAGCGCGAACGTCGTCAGCAGCAGTACCGCACCCACACCGACCAGACCGCCACCGACCTTGAGCGGGGTCTCCATGCTGCTGCCGGTCACCGGCAGCGGACCCTTGCCGTGGTCGTACGGCTTGAGCACGGTCAGGACCGCACTGGCGGTGCGACCGGAGGTCAGGCCCCGGGCCGTGATGGTGATCTTCCCCGGGTGGCGCGCACGGAAGGCGAACTCGAAGAAGCCGTCCACGTCGGCGCGGATCCAGAACACCTGCCGTGCCCCGTCGTGGGAGCCGTCCCACGGGCCCTTGCTGGGCACGTGCTCGGGCGGGTTCCCCCCACCGGGCTGCGGCTGCTCGTCGGCGCGGAACGCCACCGGGGCCAGCGCCACGGTGCTGCCGTCGCTGCGCCGGGCGCTCTGTCCGGGCACCCCGGCGGCCAGCGGACCGGTGGTGATGGTGATCTCCACCAACTCCCGGGAGCCGAAGCCCCGGCCGGTCACCGTGGCGATCTCCCCGACGTCCACGGTGCTCGGCGAGACGGTCAGGGTCGGTGCCGGCGGTTGGTACGGCGGCGGCTGCGGCTGGGACAGCGCCGCCCCCGCCGCGCTCGGGGTGGCCGCCACGGCCAGACCGACCGCGATGGTCGTGATGATGCGGGATAGCCGCATGATGGGTCCTTCCTACTGGTTACAGCGTGACGCGGTTTGGATGTGGGTGGTCCACGGAGTGGCGGTGGGGGTGAGCCGCAGCTCGGCCCCACCGGTGCCGCTCCGGTCGGTCAACAGGTCGACCTCGAGGTTCCGGGTCTTCCCGGGGCCTGCCTCGACGGGGGCGACGGCGACCTGGCGGCGGCGTTCGGTCCCGCTGCCCAGCGCCACCTCGACGCCGTCCAGCCGGGCCCGCAGCACCGCACCGCCCGCCGGGCTGAAGACGTAGACCAGGGTCCGGACGACGTACGGGTCGCCCGTCCGGCCGATCCCCAGCACCGAGGGCGTGAGCCCCGACCTCGGTGCCGAGGAGTGCAGCGACATCCTCAGCCGGAGTTCGCGGCGACCGTCCGGTCGGCACGTGCCGACCGTCAGCTCCGCGCCCGGTTTCAGGTAGTAGCCGAGCTTCGCGCCGCTGCCGTCGTTGAGGAACACGCCGACCGTCGGCTCCGTCTCCCGCTCCGGGAGCACCCCGGCCAGTCGGCTCTCGCCGAGAGTCCGCTGTTCCTCCGGGTGGGCACTCCAGAACAATATCCGGCTTTCATCAACAGATCGGTCGAATGCCGACAAAAGCTCCTTGGGTGGGACGGGCCTGGCGAGGAGCGTCTCGAACACCGTCGCCGCCGACCGGGCGAAGAACTCGTCCTGGCGGCGTAGGTCGAGTGTCAGGTAGCTCTCCGACAACAGCGAGCGGACGGCGTTTCCGCTGCTCAGGAGCCCGAAGCCGGGCACCTCGACCGGTCCGGTGACCGCCAGCAGGTACGACAGCGCGACCGGGTCGGTGGCCAGTACGCCGTCGACGGTCTCGCCGGTGCGGCGGCGGTACATCTCGTGGTAGAGCGCAGCGGCGGTCGGGAAGTGCGGAGTCAGGTTCACGTCCGCCGGCCAGATGCCGGGCAGGTCGGTGTAGAGGCCGCGCATCTCGCGGCTGACCCCCGGCAGCGGGGGCAGGAAGTGGCCCAGCTGACCCGCGGTGCCCTGCCGGACGAGCCGGACCTTCCCCTGCTCGGCGCGGACGACCGCGTACGCGCCGAACATGCCGCCGGTGGCGCGCAGTTCGGCGAGGTTCTGGGAGACCAGCAGGTACTCCCGCCCGTCGGCGACGCCCAGTAACGGGGGCAGCAGCGCGGCCCCCCGACTCACCGCGCCGGTGAGCCCGGCCAGCCGGTCGACCTCACCGCGCAGTTCGACCACGGCCGCGCCGACCTGCCTGGTCAGGCCGCCGGTGGGCACCGCGCCCAGCCGGGTCTGGGTCTGCCGGACGACCTCGTCGGCGGCAGCCAGCTCCCGCTCCGCCGCCCGCAGGCCATCCAGGTCGAGCCGGCCCTGCCGGGGCAGGAGCGTGTCGAGGTCGACGTCGAGCAGCCGGGGGAAGGCCCGCCGGGCCAGGTCGTCCACCGCGACCGCCACCTGCCGGACCGCGCTCAGGTCGTCACCGGCGACGGGCGCCCGCCGGCCGAGCGCCCAGCCGGGATCGGCGGTGGCCCGTCGGGCGGCGGCGGCCCGTTCCTGGAGGGCCGTCAGGGTGCCCCGGGCGCGGTCGACGTCCCCACCGGCGACCTGGGTGCTCAACTCGCGTGCCAACTCGGCGGCGCCGAGCAGGTGGTCCCGGGCCTGCCAGCCCCGAAAGGCGACCCATCCGACGGCGGCCAGCGTCAGCGAGAGGGCCAGCAATCCGGCCACCGCCGCCCGGCGCAGCCGCGACCGGGCGCGCCGCCGCCACCACGGCGTTTCGCGTGTGGTCACTCGACCCCCAGGGAGAGAACGGGCGAAAAGGGCTTCCTTGTCAGCTTTCTACCCTGTTTATGCGTCCTGCGCCTGTTGTTGCGGCCAATTGCCGTCCGGGAGTTTGGTGAGACGGGTTCGGAGTCAGTGCCGCCGTGCCCGGCCGGCGGCGACGTCGTAGAGCAGCTGTTCGATCCGGTCCACACCAGCCCGTAGCGACATGTGCCGCTGGTACGCCTCCCGGCCCCGCTGCCCCATCCCGGTGCGCGCCTCGACGCCGATGGCGGCGGCCAGCCAGAACCGGTCCGCCAGCGCCGTCGGGTCCTCCGGCGGGCAGGACAGTCCCGCCCGGGCCCGCTCCACCATCGTCGCCGTGTCGCCGGCCGCGGCGGCGATGACCGGCACGGCGCAGGAGAACGCGGCGGGCAGCGTCGCGGGCACCACACCGCGCAGTTCGGGCAGGTCCCGCAGCGCCACCAGCTGGTAGTCGGCGGCGGCGTAGAGGTCGGCCATCGTCACGGTTGACGCCCCGTCGACGAAGCGGACGTTCCGCACGCCCCAGTCGGCCACCAGCCCCCGGATGCGCGGCTCGTCCGCGCCGGAGCCGACGAGGACCAGGTCCATCCGGTCCGGCACCGCGGCGGCCGCCCGGACGGCGGTCTCCAGCCGTTGCCGTTCGCCGATGGCGTCCGCGTGCATCACCACGCAACGCCCGGTGCCGCCGACCAGGCGGCGGGCGGCGGGACTCGGCCGCACCGGCCGGAAGATCCGCTCGTCGGCCCAGGGCAGCACCAGCCGCATACGGGCCGGATCGGCACCGGCGACGGCCACGATGTCCCGCATGGACGGGGCGCTCACCGCGACCGCGTCGGCACCGCGCAGGAGCCGGCGCAGGACAGCGGCGGTTCCCTCGCCGCCCGGTTCGCCGGGCAGTTCCCCGCGCGGCCGGACGTCTTGCACGTGCAGCAGTACCGGCACGCCGGGCAACGCCCGCCGCAGGGCCGCGGCGGCGAGCGTCACCGCCGGCTGTTGGCAGACGTGCAGGACGTCGATCCCGGCCAGGAACCGGCGTCCGGCCACCGCCGCGGCGGTGGCGAAGGTGAGCTGGCCGGCCAGCCGGGCCCGGGGCGAGGTGTCCGGGGCGTACCGGGGCACCCGCCGCACGGTCAGCCGCTCGCTGTGGGTCTCGTACCACCAGCGCTGCCGCCACCCAGCGTGGACCCGGCCGCCCGGATGGTGCGGGAAACCCGTCAGCACCCGCACCTCGTGCCCCCGGGCGGCCAACTCCTCGGCCAGGGTGCCGGGCAGTAACGCCGGCTCGGGCGGGAAGTGGTACGTCAGGAGGCCGATCCGCACCGGAGCACCTCCGCCCGGCCCGTCGGCGCGGCACCCGGGCACGCCGGGCGGCGTACCGCATACGATGCCGTCATCCCCTCACCCGACCGCCGGCCGCCGCCTGGCGCGGCCGGCTCCAGGACGTGCCCTACACGAGGGGTTCCCATGACCGAACAGGTGCTGTTCGTCTGCCATGCCAACCTGTGCCGGTCGCCGATGGCCGAGTACATCGCCCGGCGGGCGTTGGAGCGGTGGCCGGTGGCGGTGACCAGCGCCGGCACCAACGCCGTCGAGGGCCGGCCGATCCACCCGTACGCGGCGGTCATCACCGCCGCCCGGGGGATCGACGCGAGCGGGTTCCGTAGCCGACCGTTGCGGACCGACCATCTCACCGAGGCCGCGCTGGTGCTGACCGCCACCCGGCGGCAACGCGCGGTCTGCGTCGGACTCGCTCCGGCGGCGGTGCACCGGACGTTCACGCTGCGGCAGTTCGCCCGGCTCGCCGCGGCGGCCGACCCACCGCGGCGAGCAGCGGGCCGGCCGGTGCGGGCGGCGGTGGAGGCGGCCGTCCGGGCGCGGAGCCGGCTGCAACCGGTGCCGGACACCGACGACCTGGTGGACCCGATCGGCGGTACCGCAGCCGACTTCCAGCGGTGCGCCGAGGAGATCGAGCGGGCGATCGCGCCGATCGGCGTACTCATCGCGGCAGCCGGGTGAGTTCCTGCGCGGCCTGGCCGGCGCCGGACCGGTTGCCCGCACCGTGCCTGGCGGTGGCCCGGTCGGTCGGCACGTTCCGGCGGTCCGCGGCCACCCGGTACGCCTCGTACTGGTACGCGTCGGCCTTGGCCACGCGGGCCATGTTGAGCACACAGCCGAGCGTGCGCACCGAGACCGAGTGCAGCGCCTTGGCCGCCCGCGCCACCTGGTTACGGGACGTACGGCCCTGCTGGCTGACCATCAGCGCCCCGTCGGCCTGCACGGCCACCACGACTCCGTCGGTCACCGCGAGCAGCGGCGCGGTGTCGATGATGACGATGTCCGCCGACTCGCGCAGCGCCAGCAGCAGATCGGCCATCGCCTTGGAGCCGAGCAGTTCGCTGGGGTTCGGCGGGTTCGAGCCACTGGGCAGCACCAGCAGCGAGCGGTCCCCCCACCGCTGCACCACGTCGCCGACCTCGACGTCGCCGAGCAGCACGTCGGTCAGGCCGACACCCCGCTCCAGGCCCAGGTAGTCGGCCACCCGGGGGCGGCGCAGGTCGGCGTCCACGAGCAGCACCCGCCACCCTGCCTCGGCCAGCGTGATGGCCAGGTTGCAGGAGAGCGTGGTCTTGCCCTCTCCCTGCAACGCGCTGGTGACGGCGATGATCCGGGCCGGTTCGTGTACGTCGACGAAGCGCAGGTTGGTACGGAGCTTACGGACCGCCTCGGCGCGCGCCGAGGTCGCCGCGTCGCCGACGACCAGTGGCTCGGTCCGGGCATCCGGATCGAAGGGGATCTCGCCGAGCAGTGGGCTGCCGGTGGCGCGCTGGAGGGTGTCCCCGTCGCGCAGCCGCGTGTCGACCAGGCCCCGCAGCACTGCCAACCCGATTCCGGCGAGCAGTCCGAGCAGCCCGCCGAGCAGCAGGTTGCGGTCCATGCGCGGGGAGACGGGCTCGGTGCCGACGCCGGGACCGCTGACCACCTCCATCTTGACCGAGGAGCGCCCCTCCGGCGGGGTCTCGACCGTCCTCACCAGGTCGGCGAACTTCACCGACACCGCCTCGGCGAGCCGCAGCGCCCGGGTCCGGTCGGTGTCGGTGACGGTCGCCTCGATCAACACCGTGCCGTTCTGGAGAGAGGCGTCCAGCCGGTTCTGCACCCCGTCGGGGGTCAGCCCCAGGGCGGAGTCGGCGGCGACGGTACGCGCCAGCCGGTCGCTGCGCAGCAGGTCGGCGTAGGACTTCACGCGCTGCTGGAGCCAGAGACTGCCCTGGTAGGCGTCGGTGACGCCCTGGGTCGGCGTGGTGACGAAGAAGGTCACCGACGCCACGTAACGCGGCTCGGCCCGGACGGTGAGCCACCCGGCCGCGCCGAGGGCGACCAGGACCGTGACCAGCACGATCCACCACTGACGGCGGACGAGCTGGAGGTAGGTACGGAGGTCCATCAGGCGCGCCCCCGCTGCCCGACCAGCACATGGATGAACTGCACGAAAAGCCCCCAAACTGGATATAAGCCGTGACAGGATGAAGACCGCTCACCGGCCGTAGGAGTCATCTCGCCGAATGTAGTTGATGAATCGCCGCAATAAGTCGTATTCCCCTCAATGGGGCACTGACCACTACTCACCGATCTTTGAGGGCATAAGATGGACCATGCTTCTCCCGCTGGACCGGAACGTCCCGTGCCGCACCGGGACTGGGTGACCCGACGCACCGCGACCCTCGCCCTGATCACGTTCGACGTCCTGGCGTGGGTGGCCGGCTTCATGGCCGCCGCGTGGACCCGGTTCGAGTTCGACCTCACCGCCCCGTACACCGGTCTGGTGCTGGCCAGCGCGCTGGTCTGCGCCGTGGTCCACACCGGGATCAGTCAGCTCTGGCTCACCGTCGGCGGGCGGCACCCGGTCGGCAGCGCCGACGAGGCGCGCTGCCTGGCGGCGACGGTCACCCTGGCCACCGCCGCGATGCTGGCCTGCCTGCTGCCGATGGCGGTCCGTCCCGTACCGGCGACCACCCCGTTGCTCGGCGGCGCGGTCGCCCTGCTGCTCATGGTCGCGGCCCGGGCCGGCTACCGGCACCACCGCGACCGCCGCGACCGCCCGGTCCGGTCGGCCAGCCGGACCCTCGTCTACGGCGTCGACGCGGCGAGCGAACGACTGGTACGCGCCCTGCTCAGCGACCCACGCAGCCGGTACCTGCCGGTCGGCCTGCTCGACGACGACCCCGACCGCCGGCCGTTGCGCCTGCACGGTCTCCGGGTGCTCGGCGGTCGGGCCGACATCCAACAGGTCATCCGCCGCACCCGTGCCACCACCGTGATCTTCTCGATGGCCGGCACCGACGCCGACCTGCTGCGGGACGTGCGCGGCCGGACGCTGGAGACCGGGGCCGCGTTCAAGGTGCTGCCCCCGGTCCGCGAACTGCTGGAACGGCCGGTGGCGGTCACCGACGTCCGGGACCTGCAACTGACCGACCTGCTCGGCCGGGCACACCGGGCCGCGGAACTGACCGTCGAGGCCAGCGGGCTCGCCGGACGGCGGGTGCTGGTGACCGGGGCCGGCGGCTCGATCGGCTCCGAACTCTGCCGGCAGATCGCCCGCTACGAGCCGGGTGAGCTGATGATGCTCGACCGGGACGAGTCCGCGCTGCACGCGCTCCAGATGTCCCTGCACGGGCGGGCCCTGCTGGACGGGCCGGAGCTGATCCTGGCCGACATCCGCGACGCCGAGGGCATCGCCCGGATCATGGCCGACCGCCGGCCGGACGTGGTGTTCCACGCCGCCGCCCTGAAACACCTGACCCTGCTGCAACGGCACCCCGGCGAGGCGGTCAAGACCAACGTCCTCGGCACCCTGAACGTGCTGGAGGCGTGCCGGGACGTGGCGCGGTTCGTCAACATCTCCACCGACAAGGCGGCCCGCCCGGTCAGCGTGCTCGGCTACTCCAAGCGGGTGACCGAACGGCTCACCGCACACCACGCCCAACAGCTGGGGGCCGCGTTCCTGAGCGTCCGATTCGGCAACGTGCTCAGCAGCCGGGGCTCCGTGCTCAACGCCTTCCGGGCCCAGATCGAGGCGGGCCGGCCGATCACCGTGACCCACCCGGACGTGACCCGGTACTTCATGACCGTGCAGGAGGCGGTGCACCTGGTCCTGCAGGCCGCGAGCATCGGCGGGGGCGGCGAGGCGCTCGTGCTGGACATGGGGGAACCGGTCCGGATCGCCGACGTGGCGCGCCGGCTCGCCGCCGAGGCCCCGCACCCGACCGAGATCGTCTTCACCGGGCTGCGGCCCGGCGAGAAGTTGCACGAGGACCTCTTCGGCCCCGGGGAGGCCGACAGCCGTCCGCTGCACCCGCTCGTCTCGCACGTACCGGTGCCGGCGCTGGCCCCGGAGGAGCTGCACGCCCTCGACCCGTACGCGGATCCGGAGGAACTGGTGAAGCGCCTCGACGCGCTCTGCGCCCGGACCGGTACGGACGCGGCGCTCCCGCTGCGCGGGTGAGTCGGCCTCCCGGGGTCGGCACCTCCGTGTCCCGGGCCGGGTGAGCTTCCGGGCGCTGCCCACCCGGCCCGGTGAGCAGCGTCCCAGCGCCAGCGCTCGCCGGTTCCGGCCCTGGTCGGTAAAGTCGGAGCCGGTGTGCCGGGAAGTCTGGTCGGCGATGGGCCCTGCCGACCCCAGACCCCGAGACGAGTCACGCCGATGAGCCACCGCAACCCCCCACGCCCGGACGACGAGCGCCGCCTCTTCACCCGTAGTTCCTCCTGGCCGGAGGCCCGGTTCCTCGGTGACGTCCTGCGCACCGAGACGGTCGGTGGCGGGCTGCTGCTGCTCGGTGCGGTGCTCGCCCTCATCTGGGCGAACTCCCCCTGGTCGGACGCCTACACCTCGCTCGGCGCATGGGTGCCCTGGTCCGGCGGGAAGGCGCTGCACCTCGACCTGAGCCTGGCCACCTGGGCGGCCGACGGCCTGCTGGCCGTCTTCTTCTTCGTGGTCGGCCTGGAACTCAAGCGGGAGTTCGTCGCCGGTGAGCTGCGCGACCCCCGGCGGGCCGCGCTGCCGGTGGTGGCCGCCATGGGCGGCATGCTGGTGCCGGCGCTGTTCTACGTCGGGGTCATGCTGGTCACCGGCACCGACGGGCTACGCGGCTGGGCCATCCCGGTGGCCACCGACATCGCCTTCGCCCTGGCCGTCCTGGCGGTCATCGGCTCCCACCTGCCGCAGGGGCTGCGGGCGTTCCTCCTGACCCTGGCCGTGGTCGACGACCTCCTCGCGATCATCATCATCGCGATCTTCTACACCTCCGGCTTCAGCCCTCTGCCGCTGCTCGCGGCGCTGCTGCCGATCGCCGCCTTCGCCCTGCTGGTCCAGCGACGCAGAACCTGGTGGTGGGCGCTGATCCCGCTCGCGGTGACCACCTGGGCGCTGGTGCACGCCTCCGGGGTGCACGCCACGATCGCCGGGGTGCTGCTCGGCTTCACCGTCCCGGTGCTCGGCGGAGGCACCGGCCCCGGCCTGGCCGAGCACCTGGAACACCGGTGGCGGCCGGTGTCGGCCGGCTTCGCGGTGCCGGTGTTCGCGTTCTTCGCCGCCGGGGTCTCGTTACGCGGCACCGACCTGGGTGGCCTTCTCACCGACCCGATCGTGCTCGGCATCGTGGTCGGGCTGGTGTTCGGCAAGGCGATCGGGGTGTTCGGCTCGACCTGGCTGGTCGCCCGGTTCACCCGCGCCGAACTGGACCGCGAGCTGAGCTGGTCCGACCTGCTCGGCGTCGCGTGCCTGGCCGGGATCGGCTTCACCGTGTCGCTGCTCATCGGCGAGCTGGCCTTCGGCGCGGGCACCGACGCCGAGGACAAGGTCAAGACCGGGGTGCTGGCCGGCTCCCTGGTCGCCGCCGTGGTCGCCTCGGTCCTGCTGATCCGCCGCAACAAGGTCCACCGGCGCATCGACGAGCGGGACCGGCGCGACGCCGACCGCGACGGCGTCCCGGACGTCTACCAGCAGCGGCCGGCCTCCTCGAACTGACCGGCCGTCGTCGGCGTCCGCGCCGGCTCGTGGGGGCCCGGCCCCGTCAGCACCGGTGGGCCGGGGTCGGGGCACGCCGGTCCTCCGGTGCCCCGCCGACGGTCGGCTCGGCGGCGGCCAGGGCGGCCCAGAGCAGGTGGCGCAGCGCCACGATCGCCGCCACCGCGGCGAGGGCGCCCCACCCTTGTGCCCCGCCCAGCCGCAGCAGCCCGGCAGCGGTCAACAGGTCCAGCAGGATCCGCAGGGCGGCACGCCACGATCCGGACGTCAGCAGCACCACCACGGCACAGACCGACGCAGCCGCGCCGAGCGCGGTGACCGCGACGCGGATCACCGGTCGATCCGGCCGGCGGCGCCGACCTGCTGCTGTTCCTGGGCGATCTCCCGCCGCAGGAAGTAGTTCAGCGCGGTCCGGATGGCGGCGATCGCGGCGAGCTGACCGATCTGGGGGAACGTCGGGGAGACCGCCGTACGCAGGATGTCGGCCGCGAGCTGGAACTCCAGTCCCAGGGTGAGGAAACGCCCCAGGGAGAGCCGGATCGGCGTGAACACGGCGGCGCTGCGGTGCCGCAGCCCCTCCACCAGGAACCGCGCCGCCGCCCAGCACGCGCCGACGAAGATCACGACCGCTCCGGCGACCTCCACCAGGGCGACCAGGACTTGGTCACCCAGGCGCAGGATCTCCTCCGGGCTCACCGGCCACCGTTACCCGCCGCCGGCCCCGGTAGTCGCGCCAGACCAGCGGTCAGCTCGGCATTCTGGCCCGGAGCCGGGCCAGGGATCGCGTCAGCAGCCGCGAGACGTGCATCTGCGACAATCCGACCTCGTTGGCTATTTGTTCCTGGGTCATGTGGCCGTGGAACCGCATGGCGAGGATCCGACGTTCGCGCGGCGGCAGGGGAGCGACGAGCAGTGAAAGCGCGAGGCGGTCGTCGACCCGGGCGAATTCGGGGTCTACCGCCCCGATGCGGTCCAATGCCGCGAGGTCGTCGGCACCAGGGCGCGGCGCGTCCAGAGACACCAGACGGTAGGCCTGCGCGGCCGTGACGGCCGCCAGGATGTCGTTGACGCCCACCTCCAAGTGGTCAGCGAGTTCCACGGCACTCGGATGGTGGCCGTGCCGTTGCGTCAACTCTCCCGTCGCGGCGCGAACGCTGCTGTTCAACTCCTGGACCTTGCGTGGTGCCCGGATCGCCCAGGTGGAATCGCGGAAGTGTCTGCGGAGGGCGCCGAGGATGGTCGGGACCGCATAGCTGGAGAACGGCGAACCCCGACTGGCGTCGAACCCGTCGACTGCTCTGACCAGGGCGAGAGCCGCGACCTGCGCCAAGTCGTCGTAGGGCTCGCCGCGTCCGGTGTACCGGCGGGCGAGGCGGCTGGCCAGCGGTAGACGGTCTTCGATGATCCGATCCCGGAGCCTCGCGCGGCGGGGATCGTCGCCGTGCAGCGCGGCAAGCTGGTGCAACAACTGTTCGCGGGGGGCCGATGCGTCAGGCAGCAGCGCAAGGCCGGGAGCGGCCGGGAGAGGGATGGCCATCGTTGAACGCCCTTACGGGTTGGCGGCGGGACTGACAGCCACCGGGGGCCTGGGCGACAGCACCACCGTACGCCCTGCGGCGCGACGAGGCTCTCCCACGGCAACTCGACCGGAGAACCTTTCCGACGGCACCGCCCTGAACCGGCGGTCAGCCGATCCCCACGTCCGCCTCGCCGGTCACGAACTGCTCCGAGCCGTCGACGATGGCGCGAGCCAGGTCGGACAGTCGCCGGTTACGACTGCGCGCCTCGGCGCGCAACAGGGTGAACGCCGCACCCACGTCCACCTGGAGACGCTCGGCGAGCACCCCCTTCGCCTGTTCGATCAGGACCCGGCTGGTGAGCGCGGTCTGCAGCTGTTCGGTGAGGATGTCACGCTGGTGGATGGCGCGTTGCTGGAGCAACCCGATGGTGGCCACGTCGGCCAAGGCCTGACCGACGCGGAGCCTCCCTTCGTCGAGCGCGCCGGGCTGGACGTCGAAGAGGCTCAGCGCGCCGATCACCTCGGAGCGCAGGCGCATGGGCAGGGCGTGGACCGCGGCGAAGCCGACCTCGGCGGCGGCCGCCGTGAACCGGGGCCACCGACCGGCGGCGGGCAGGTCGGCCACCGACACGGGTCGACCGGTACGGAAGCAGTCCAGACAGGGGCCCTGGTCGGTCTGGAGCTCGAAGAGCTCCAGCAATCTGGTCCGACCCGAGGAGGCGGCCACCACTCGCAGCGTGTCCTGCTGATCGGTCAGCAGCAGCCCGGCCGCCGAGACGCCCAGCAGCTGGACGCACCGGTCGGTCAGCACGTGCAGGAACTCGAGTACGTCGAAGTCGTCGACGAGCGTGTCGGCCGTCTCCACGAACACGTCGGACATCTCGATCTCGATCATGTCAGTCATCCTCGTCTGGCGGTCCAGCACGCCGCGACCGATCCCGCCGTCCTGGAGCGGCGGCGCGAGCGGCGCGTGGCCCTCGCACCGCGAGGGTTGGGGGTCAGCTCCGCCGGGTCCGGTACGACCGGGCGCCGGGCGCGCGGAATACGGTGCCGACGGACGGACTCCACCGTCGAAATCACCGTACTCTCGGATCACGCTTCGTGCGCGGCTCGGGGCCGGCCGCCGTCGAATCGCCGGCCGGCGACCGGGAGCGTACGATGGAAGCAGTTGTCGCTCGGGACCCCGGTGGCTGACAGTCCGCCACTGGCGGGCGCGACCCACCAGTCGGGGTCCCCCTGCCGGCCGAGTCCGCGCACCATGCCAACCGGTCACGTCACCGGTTCCTCCGGGACCACCGGCCCCTCGTAGCGACGCTTCCGGACCACGGCGCCACGACACCCGCCCGTCAGCGACCCATGCCTGCGCTGGCTCCCCCGGTACTCAGGCATGTCAACTGCACCGTGGAAGGTGGCGGTTCGTGATGACCGCACCACAGGACCATCGTCGCCCTTCTCCCGTGGTCAACGGCCACGGCGGCCCCGACACCGTCTCCCGGCACCTGTCGGGTCGACCGGAGATGAAGCGTTCCCGGCTGGGCGGCCTGTGGGTGGCCGCCGTGCTGTTCGCGCTCGTGCTCCTGCTGCTCCTGGTCTTCGTACTGCAGAACGGGCAACGCGCCAGCGTGTCGTTCCTGGGCGCGCACGGGCACCTGCCCCTCGGAGTCGCCCTGCTGCTGGCTGCGGTCTTCGGCATCCTGCTCGTCGCCCTTCCCGGCACCGCTCGCATCGTCCAACTCCGGATACTGAACCGCCGTTCCGTCGCCCGGTCCGGCCCCAACTCCGTTTTCCCGATGGCGAACGCCGCCACCCGCGGCACACCCCGCACCCCACACCAGAAGAGGTGAGCCATGCCCGGCACCGCGCTCGCTCCGTCATCGCCGTTGCCCACCCGACTGGTCCTCGCTCCCACCAGGGACCGGACGGTCCTGGACGGCGGGTGGTGGCCGCGTTCCTGGGACCCGGCCGCCGAACTCCCCAGCTTCGTCCGCGCCCTCTCCGAACGGTACGGCCGGATCCGGCACCTCATGCTGAACATCCACACCTGGGACAGCCGGATCCATCGGTTGGCCATCGGGCCGGACGTCGTCCGGATCGGCTGGTTCGATACCCTCGACCCCGCCCTGTTGGTCGCCACCACCGCCAGCGACGACCAGGTCGACCTGCTCGTCGTGCCACCCACCACGGCACCTGCGACAGCCGAGCGGGCCTTGGCCGCCGCCGCTGACCCGGCCAACCTCACGCACGCACCGGACCTCCTCGTCGCCGGACCGCCCCCGCCGGGCGGGACACCGGCGATCGGATCCGCGGCGTACACGATGTGGGACAACGAGGGCGGCAGCATCCTCAGAGCGCCGTGGGCAGCCGATGAGGTCGTCATAGGTGGCAAAGGTGGTCGGTGACCAACTCCCCCACAGTCCGCCGAGCAGGCGACCAGGACCTGGTCACCCAGGCGCAGGATCTCCTCCGGGCTCACCGGCCACCGTTACCCGCCGCCGGCCCCGGTAGTCGCCGCCCGGGTGTCGGGCGGGACACCGAGGCCGTCGCGGTGGTATCAAGAACCGACGCCAGCGGAGGAGGCGCAGTGCAGAGCTTCGCCGGTACGTTCGCCCGCAACCTCGTCATCGCCGCGGTCTGCACCGTGGCCGGGCCGATCCTGCTCGTCCTGGGCGCGCTCGGTGTCGCCGATCCCGGGGAGGCCGACCGCCGGGTCCCACTGGTCTTCCTCCTCGTCGGGTTGGTCGGCACGCTGGCGATACCCGTCCTCGCGTTCTCCGGCGCACGGGCCGACTACCGGGTCGTGACCCGCCGCGACCGGCTGGAGGACGGCCCGGTCCGGCCGGACGACAGCTTTCGCCCTGTGGATGCCGCGCGCCGACGTCCCCGTCCCGCAGCAGGGCCGGTTCGCCGCGGCCGACGTTCTGGAGGCGACGTTCGTCCGGTACGGCGGCGGCTGGGAGGCGACCTACCAGAGCTACGGCGGCGACCTGGACCCCGACGAGGTCAAGCCCCTCGTCCGGTTACGGCTGCGGATCCACCCCGACGGCAGCGAGCCGTTCGAGTGGACCGGCGAACGGCGCGTGCCGTCGCTCTGTCTCTCCGCCGTCACCGCCGGTCATCTCGTCGCCGTCGTCCACCCCACCGCTCCGGCCGAGGTCAGCATCGACTGGCCGCGCAGCGCCCTGCTGTCCGGCACCCGGCCCTGCCGGCTGGTCGGTCTCGACGGCCGACGCGTCGATCTGACCGGACGCCCCGACCTCCTGCTGGAGCAGATGCGCATCGCCGGCACGGTCGGCGGGATCCGGATGGACGCCGACACGATCGACCTCCGCCACCTCACTCCCCCGGTGGCGGCACAACTCCGACGCCTGGTGGAGCGGGCCGGTGAACTCGCCGGGTGGCCTGCGTCCGCACCGACGTCGGACGGGCGGGCCCGGTGGGTGGTCGACGGCCTCCCCGGCGAGGCGGGGACGTTCGGCGACACCGACCGCCGGTGGGCGCGCCACGGCGGCCAGCTCACCCGCGCCCGGTTCCTTGAGCTGCGGGGCACGACGACCTACCAGTACCACGGCCCGGTGCTGGAGACCGTCCTGCGGATCTGGCCCGTCGAGGGCGGAGAGCCGTTCGACGCGCGGAAGAAGCTGACGGTGCCGTTAACGATCCCCACGAATAAATCCGGGGGATTTTCCTCCGGGGCCAGGCCCTGGATTCCCAGCTCGGACCGCACCTGATCCACCGTCCCGGAAGGAGGCGATCAGATGTCTTACGTCGTCGGCACTGGCACGGTCGCGTTCGGCCGTGGCGAGGATCGTCCTCGCGGCGTTTCGGTCGCGGCATGCGGTATAGCCGCATGCCGCGCACTCGAAGGTACGGATACCCAGTCCGAGGCGAAGATTGGCTCTCTCGCCGCACTCGGAGCAGGTCATCGTGGTGTAGGCGGGCGGTACCAGCACCACCTTGCGGCCCGCCCGCGTACCACGCTCGATCAGTTCTTTCTTAGAGGTCGCGCGGAATGGTGGGTTGATCGGCGCGCCTGAACGGATGCAGGCACAGAACTGGTGATCATGAAGTTGCTGACGCTCCGTGATCACGGGAGGTTCTGTGCCTGCCATTCCAGCATGGCTGATCGAGCCGTTGTGGGTCCAGTTCGCCGCGCTGCTCCCCGATCGGCCGACCTACCAACCGACACATCCGCTGGGCTGTCACCGCAAGCGGATCGATGACCGCATCGTGTTCGACAAGCTGGTCCAGGTGTTGCGGTTCGGCTGCGCCTACGAGGCGATCGCCGATGCCACCTGTTCGGCCACCACGATCCGCGGCCGCCGTGACGAGTGGATAGAGCTTGGGGTGTTCGCCCAGCTCAAACAGATCGCCCTGGACGCCTACGACCGGCTCGTCGGCCTGGTCCTCGACGACATCGCCGTGGACGGCTGCATCACCAAGGCTCCCGGCGGCGGCGAGGCCGCCGGACGCTCACCGGTCGACCGGGGCAAGCAGGGCATGAAACGCTCGTTGATGGTCGACGGCTACGGCATCCCCCTCGGCCGGGTCCTGGCCGGCGCGAACCGACACGACTCACCCCTGCTCGGCCCCACCCTCGACCACCTCGACGACCTCGGCCCACTACCCCAGGCCATCACGGTGCACCTCGACGCCGGATACGACTCCCAGGTCACCCGCGCCCTGCTGGCCGAGCGCGGCCTGACCGGTGAGATCGCCCACAAGGGCGACAAGGCGCCCATCCAGGCGAGCCAACGGTGGCACGTCGAACGGACGAACAGCTGGCACAACGCGTTCAACCGGCTGCAACGCTGCTACGAACGAACAGAGAAGGTCATCGACGCCTTCTTCGACCTCGCCGACGCGATCATCACCGTCCGCAGCCTCATCCGGCGTGCATGGACCCTCTACCGGTGGAACAACCGACCCGCCCGCCGCCGATGATCAACAACCATTCCGCGCGACCTCTTACATGCGCCGATCGCCGCGTCGGCCGCTTTGCGGGCCATCGTGGTGCGGGCGAGGAATGTCGGCTTGAAGTCCTCGACCGCGATCAGCGCGTGGTGGTCAGTGACGTTCTTGGCCCAGACGCGGGCGTCGTGGGTGTTCTGTCGGGCGGCCTTTGTCGCGACCCGGGCGGCCTGCCGCTTCGCGGTCTGGTAGCCCTTCGACGGGGCGTGTCCCTTGGGACGACGGCGGCGGGCCATCGTGCGCTGGGCCTTGGCCATCTCGGCGGCGCACCGGCGGCGATGGCCGAGGTGCGGCAGGTCGAACGCCGGGTCGGTCGTGGCGGCGGTGGTCTTGATACCCCAGTCGACGCCGATACCCGGCGAGTCCGACTCGGGTGCGGTGGTGATCTCACGGCGGACCACGAACGAGGCGTACCAGTGGCCGAGGGTGTCTTGGTAGACGCGCACGCTGGTCGGCTCGGACGGCAGTTCCCGCGACCAGACGACCGCAACGGTCACCGTGCCCGGCAGGCACAGCCGGCCGTCTTTGATCCGGAAGCCGCGGGTGGTGTACTCCAGGGTCGGCAGCGAGTCCTTGAGCCGCTTGACCTTCGGTCGGCCCCGGCCCTTGACCGTGAACGAGTGGGCCAGGGCGGCACCATAGGTGCGCAGTGTCTGCTGCTGTGCGACCTGCGATCCCTCGCGCAGCCAGGCATGACGGCTGCGGGCCTCGGCCAGCAGTTTCGACAGCCTCCCGAACGTCGGCTTGCGGCCGGTCTTCTGCTGGTGCACAGCTTCGTTCCACAACCACCGGCACCGGCCCCACTCGTCGAGCAGTGCGGCCTGCGCGATACGGCCGGGCCGCAGGCGACAGGTGTAACGCACTGTCTCGTCCACCCCGAACACTATACACCACAAAGCTATATAGTCTCGGCGTGGACGAGGTCAGGTCGAACAACAACGTCGTGTACCGCTGCCACTACCACGTCGTCTGGTGCCCGAAGTACCGGCGCAAGGTCATCGACGGCACGGTGGACGAGCGGCTCAAAGAGATCATCCGCGAGGTTTGCGCCGAGCGGAACGCACCGATCGAGGCGATCGAGACGATGCCCGACCACGTGCACCTGCTCGTGGTCGTGGACCCGCAGTACGGCATCCACCGCCTGGTCAAGCAGATCAAGGGTCGATCCTCCCGTCTGCTGCGCCAGGAGTTCCCGCACCTCAAGTCCCGGATGCCGACCCTGTGGACCAACTCGTACTTCGTCGCCACGACCGGCGGCGCCACTTCGGAGGTGGTCAAGAGGTATGTCGAGAACCAGCGCAACGTGTGACCAGACGCCCATCCGCCTTGGCAGCGAATGGGCTATCCCTGACCTGCTCCGCAAGGGTTCCGTTTCCTCCCCACGGCCAAAGCCGGGGGTTTCCACGGAAGACATCCGATGAACTACCTCGCGCTGCTGCACCGCACGAAGGACCTCGTCGCGCTGGTGAGTCCTGACCGCCGGGCGCACGAGATCGACTGGAATCGCAGCAACCTCGCCGCCGGCGTCACCCCGGCTCTCGTGATCGCTCCGGACGGCCGGCAGTTCGACCTCACCGGCCGGTTCGACCCGCTGTTGACGATCATGCGGCTGCTCGTGGCGAACCGCGTCGGCGTCTGCGGAAACGTCCTGGACCTCCGTGCCCGCCGTCCCTCCACCATGGTGGCGCAGGTCATGGACGTGCTCCGGACGAGCCTCGATCGGGACACGACCGGACCGGGCTCTCGATGAGCCGCGCCCCGGCCACCGCGCGACCGCAAAGCGCTATCGTCGCCGCATGCCCGAACTGGTCGCACCCACCGTCCGGCTGCACGCCGCCTGGCTCGACGCGCACCGCGAGTGGGGCCCCGGCCTCCACGAGGACGGGTTCGGGCTGCGGCCGTCCGACGAGGTCGACTCCCCGGACGGATTCGCGGCCTGGGTGGCCCGGTTGGTCGACCAGTCGGATCCGACTGGGCCGCGGGACGCCGGCCGGTCGCATTGCACGTACCGGTGGATCGTCGAGGGCGACCGGATGCTCGGCGGGATCGCGCTCCGGCACGCACCCGACGAATCCAGGCTCCGGGTCACCGGGCACATCGGATACGGCATCCGGCCGTCCGCACGTCGGCGGGGCCTGGCCACCTGGGCGCTGGGCCGGATGCTCGACGAGGCGCGGGGGCTCGGCCTGGACCGGGTGCTGATCATCTGCGAGGCGGACAACATCGCCTCGGCGAAGACGATCGAGCGCTGCGGTGGCGTCCTCGAAGACGTCCGGAACACCGAACCCCGCGCGACCCGCCGGTACTGGATCAGCACCTGACCCACCAGTCGGTTCCACGCCGGTGAGCGGCCCGCTGACCGGAGGTGGCCCTCAGGCCGCCTCCAGCTGCGCCGGTCGGGCGCCGGGCCCGCCCACGCTGGACCGGCGGTGGCTACGCGAGTAGCTGCGGAGGTTCGCTCGCTTGGTCCGTTGACCCTGTGCCGTGCCATAACTGGTTTGCAGGGGTTGTGAACTGCGGCTTTGTCTGCCGCAGCACTGATCACCGGCATCGGTCGACGGCAACGCCGCCACGCTCATCTGTCGGCCGCGTTCGCCTCCTGGGATGTCACGCTGCCGATGGCGTCGACGCGGCCCCACCGTCCGGGGATGTCGAGTAGCTCGATGCGACCGAACCGTTCGGGCAGTGCCGGCGAGACCACCAGATCATCGCCGTAGGGCTCGAGGCCGAGCAGCGTGCGTATCAGCAGCAGGGGCGCTGCGGTGGCCAGGGCCTGTGGGCTGTTCGCCGCGGGTTCCGGGACGGGGTGCCGGGTCAACTCGCGGTCGTAGCCGCCGAAGGCGTCCGGAAGTCGACCCTGGAAGTGCCGGGACGCGTCGATGATTCCCTCGGCGATCTGCCCGGCTTCCTGGTGGAATCCGTAGCGGCGTAGCCCCCAGGCGATGAAGGCGTTGTCGAATGGCCAGACGGTGCCGACGTGGTAGCCGAGTGGGTTGTAGCGTCCCTCCCCCTGCGCGAGGGTGCGTACGCCCCAGCCGGAGAAGAGTTGGGGGCCGAGCAGGTGTTGGGCGATCTTCGGTGCCCGGGATTCGTCGACGATGCCGCTCCACAGTAGGTGGCCGATGTTGGAGGAGAGGGCGTCGACCTGGCGGCCGTCGCCGTCGAGGGCGAGTGCGTAGTACTCGCCGTCGGCAATCCAGAAGTCGCGGTTGAAGCGTTCCTTGAGGTCGGCGGCTTCCCGTTCGAGGCGGTCGGCGTACGCGGGGTCGTGCCAGAACTCGCGGGCCAGCCTGGCGCCGCGGATCTTGGCGTCGTAGGCGTAGCCCTGCAGCTCACAGGTCGCCCGGGGCAGGCTGGGCAGCCGCCCGTCCCGGAACGAGATGGCCGTCGGGGAGTCCTTCCAGCACTGGTTCTCCAGCCCGGTCCGCTCGTTGCGGCGTTGGTACCAGACGTAGCCGTCGCCCATGATGTCGCCGTACTCGTCGATCCAGTGCAGCGCCGCGCGCGCCTCGTCCTCGAATTCGCGCACCACCGCGGCGTCCCCCGTCCACCGCTCGTACTCGTCGAGCAGGATGACGTAGAGCGGGGTGTTGTCGGCGGCGCCGAAGTAGGGCGATGTGGGAATTTCCTCAAACGCGGTCAGCTCGCCGTAGCGGAACTCGCTCAGGATCTTGCCCGGCTCCTCGTCCCGGAAGTCGTCGAGCACGCTGCCCTGGTCGATGCCGAGGATCCGCAGGGTGTTGACGGCCATGTCCGGTGTGAACGGCAGGACCTGCAGGCTGGTGAGGATGGGGTCGCGGCCGGTGAGGGTGGCGTTCCACGGCAGGCCCGCCGCGGGCAGCGGCTCGGTCGGTAGCGCCAGCGGCGAGAACCGCAGCGCGGCAAGGTCGACCAGGCTGCGCTGGTAGGTCCGCTCCAGTGGCTTCCAGTCGCAGCTCAGCTGCGGAGCCTTGTCGAGCCACTGCCGCAGGTCGTGTTGGAGCCTTGCCGCGTCGCGTTGCTGGCGGGGGGGAGTCAGCTGTTCTCGCAGGTCCTGACCGTCGGGATGCAGCACCAGCCCCCGGACGTGCAGCATGGTGGTCCACTGCCCGTGGGGTTCGATCCGGATGTGGTAGGTCAGCCCCTCTTCGTCGACCTGCGCCGGCTCGGTCGTGGAGATCGCTGTCTCCAGCCGGAACTTCTCCCGCACGTAGCCGAGGTGCAGGCGACCGTTCTCGACGCGTTGGTAGACACGGCCGGCCTGCGTGCGTTCTTGTCTGACCATGTACACCGAGCTGAAGTCAGAGCCGGCGTCCACCCGGACGGTGAACACGGCCGGTTCCCCGGAATGGTTGAGCACTGTCAACCGCTCCTCGAAGCCGCCGGCCACCGCCCGTTCGCGGATCACCGAGACCTTGGCGTCGACGTAGTGTGTCGGGGCCCCGGGCACCAGGAAGAACCGCGCCTCGAAGTACGACGGGTCGTCCATCGCCAGTGTGCTCACCCGTTCGCCGTTGATGGTCAGTCGCCACAGCGAGAGGAACCGGGTGTCGGATGAGAAGTAGCCGGTCGGGACGTGGGGCGCCGCCTCTATGTCGCCGCTGCCGTCGCTCAACACGAAGATGTTGCCGTCCAGGATTCTGACGACATCGGTTTTCATCCCTGCCTCCCCCGGTCCCGGGCGGCGATCCGCGGGTGACGCGCGTTGGGCGGCGGCGCGAAGAGCCGCTCCAGCAAGCTGACGAGCCGGATTTGTCCTTTGAACGTCAGATCGTTCCTCAGCCACGCCGGGAACGGTTTGGCTTCCCCGCGGACCATCCGGTCGAAGAAGGCGTCGTCGGAGCGGATGACGGTGTCGGCGGCGCGGTTCTGCTGTGACACCCGGACGACGCCGCTGCGGATCTCCACGAACCAGTGGTCGACCTCGTGGTCACGCTCGAGGTCGAACCGTATGGTGCCGTTCGTCTTCTTCAGCAGGCGTTCGTGGCCGTGTCGTTCGAGCGCCTCGAAGAAGTTCCTGGTCGTCTCCGACATGGCACCACCCCCGTAGAAATCCGCCGGACCACGAGCAGCGTCATGCGCATCAGGGTGGGTCGTCCTCACCCGGAACGGATGAGCCTGGACTGCGGCGGCGAGCGGCGCGGGGAAATCCACCCGATCCGGGTGATGCGGCAGGGCCTCGCTCCGGGTCAGGGTGGGTACGCGGCATATCCGGGCTCGGCACGCATCGGAGGGAGGCGGACATGTCGAATCTGACCACGAGCTTCTTCCAGTCCCTCGCCCGTCGCGGGCACGAGACCCTCCTCGAGGACGCCACCGGGACCATACGGTTCGACCTCACCCACGAGCAGGGCGTCGACCGCTGGTTCGTGGCCATCGAACGGGGCAATATCCGCGTCTCTCGGGATGGAGGCAAGGCCGACTCTGTCTTCCATGTCAGCCGGGCGACCTTCGACCGGATCTTGGCTGGCCAGTCACAGATGTACCCGGCATGGTTGCGCAACGAAGTCACGACGGAGGGTGATCAACGGCTGGCCCGCCTCTTCGTTCGGCTCATGCCGGCGCCGCCCGAAGCCCATCACCCTCGGGATTTCGGCCGCGAACGGAGACGTGCGGCATGAGCGACGGCCTTATCCGGCTGCTGGACGGCAACACGTTCGTCGTCAGTGAGGAGACGGGCGACATCGACGCGTCCCCCACCATCCCGACCGGGTTCTTCTCGTTCGACACCCGATTCCTGTCGAAATGGATCCTGTCCATCAACGACGAGCGGGTCAACGCGCTCAGCGTCGAGGAGGTCGAGCACTTCGAGAGCCGCATGGTCGTCGTCCCGACCCTCCCCGCTCCACTCGTCGACATCGGTGTTTCGGACATCGGTGTTTCGGCCATTCGCGACCGCTCCATCGGCGGAAGCTTCACGGAGCAACTGACCGTGATCAACAACGAATCCAGGCCCGTCGACCTGCGGATTCGGCTCGACGTCGACAGCGACTTCGCCGACCTCTTCGAGATCAAGGACGTGCGGAACAAGAGCGGGACGTACTACACCCAGGTCGACGGCGGGCGCCTACGTCTCGGCTATCGGCGGGAAGCGTTCCGCCGGGAGACCCTGGTCTCGTCCACCGTGCCGGCCCGAGTCGACGAGCAGGGGCTGACATACCACGTTCGACTCGAACCGCACGGTCAATGGACCACCAACCTGCACGTGCAGGCGCTGGGCCGGGACGGGCGCGACCTTCGGGAGAGCCTGGAGGGCAGACCCGGTCGATCCCGAGCGCAGATCCGGCAGGACCTGGTCGGGTGGCTCGCGCGGGCACCCCGCCTCACCTGCGACTCGCCCACGTTGGGAATGACCTACCGACGGAGCCTGGCCGACCTCTCCGCGCTGCTTTACGCACCGCTGACCGCCGGCGGACGCGCCATCCCCGCCGCCGGCCTACCGTGGTTCATGGCGATCTTCGGCCGGGACAGCATCCTCACCAGCATCCAGGCACTGCCGTTCGCGCCCGACCTCGCCGCCACGACGCTACACCAGCTCACCGTGCGACAGGGGGCCGTCCTGCACGACTTCCGCGAGGAGGAGCCCGGGAAGATCCTCCACGAGCTGCGGTACGGGGAGACGGCCGCATTCGAGGAGCAGCCACACTCGCCGTACTACGGTAGCGCCGACTCCACTCCTCTCTTCGTCATCCTGCTCGACGAGTACGAGCGGTGGACCGGCGACGCCACCCTGGTCCGGTCTCTCGAACGTCCCGGGAGAGCCGCCCTGCACTGGATCGACGAGTACGGCGACATCATGGGCGACGGCTACGTCTGGTACCAACGCCGCAACGAGCGGACCGGGCTGGAGAACCAGTGCTGGAAGGACTCCTGGGACGCCATCTCGTTCCGGGACGGGCGGCTGCCCAGCCTGCCCCGGGCGACCTGTGAGCTGCAGGGCTACGCCTACGACGCCAAGATCCGCGGCGCCAGGCTGGCCCGCGAGTTCTGGCACGACCCCGCGTACGCCGACCGCCTCGAACGGGAAGCCGCCGACCTCAAGGAACGCTTCAACCGCGACTTCTGGATTGCCGACGGCGAGTACTACGCAATCGCCCTCGACGGCGACGGCCGCCAGGTCGACGCCCTCTCCTCCAACATCGGCCACCTACTGTGGAGCGGCATCGTCGACGAATCCCGGGCACCGAAGATCGCCCAACACCTGCTCGGCCCCCAACTCTTCTCCGGCTGGGGGGTGCGGACGCTCGGCACCGGCGAGGGACGCTACAACCCGATCGGCTACCACGTCGGCACCGTGTGGCCGTTCGACAACTCCTTCATCGCTTGGGGGCTGCGCCGCTACGGATTCCACCAGGAGGCCGGCCGCATCGCCGAGGGAATCATCGACGCCGCGGAACACTTCGACGGACGGCTCCCCGAGGCGTTCGGCGGATACGAGCGGACGCTGACCAGATATCCCGTGCTGTACCCCACGGCGTGCAGCCCACAGGCGTGGTCCACCGGAACTCCCCTGTTGCTGCTGCGGACCATGCTCGGCATGGAGCCACGCGGCGAGCACCTGGTGGCCAGACCGGCCGTGCCCCCGGGCATGGGCCGGATCGAGCTGCTCGACATCCCCGGGCGGTGGGGCAGGGCGGGCGCCGTCGGACGCGCCCACCCGGAGCGACGCTAAGACCGCGCCAATACCTTCGTCGCCTACGCCATCCAGCAAAGCACTATCAAACCGGACATTGTAACAGCGACACCGGGGCCCTGGATCCATCGCGACTGTGTAGGAAGCGCTACGCTCGTCCCGTGTTCGATATTGCGCCTCGTCGGCTGATTTTGACCCTGTACGGCCTCTACGCCCGCGACGAGCACAACTGGCTATCGGTGAGTGCGGTCGTGCGTCTGATGTCTGACCTCGGCGTCGACTCGGCCAGCGTGCGTTCTTCGATTTCCCGCCTCAAGCGGCGCGGTGTCTTGGAGTCCATGAAGGTGGGCGGTTCGGCTGGATACTCCCTATCGGCGAGTGCTCTCGAGGTCCTGCGCGAAGGAGACGTCCGCATCTTCGGCCTCAAGAGGGCGACCGAGTCGGACGGACTGGTCATGGTGGTGTTCTCGGTACCCGAGTCGGAGAGGGACCGGCGGCACAAGCTCCGGACGCTGCTGTCCGGGTCGGGCTTCGGCACGGTGTCGCCGGGAGTCTGGGTTGCTCCTAGCGTCCTGTTCCAGGAAACGGTGAACATGCTCACCACGCGCGGGCTCAGTCCTTACGTGGAGGTGTTCCGGGCTTCGTACGAGCACTTCGGCGCTCTCGAGGAGCGCGTCCGGACATGGTGGGACCTCGAGGCGATGAACGCCGAGTACTCCACGTTCATCGACAACTTTGGGGGCGTTCAGGCGGAGTGGCGCAAGTCGTCGAAGTCACCGCAGCGCGCGTTCGAGGTCTATGTGCCGTTGTTGACCGAATGGCGCCGGCTTCCGTACCTGGACCCGGGGCTGCCTGCCTCGGTGCTTCCGAAGGACTGGAGCGGGACCAGGGCGACCGAGTTGTTCGCGGACCTCGATGCTCTTCTTCGACAGCCCGCCCGGTCACACGCTCTGGAGGTCATTCACGCGAAGCCCGGGTCTGGAATCGGTCGCACGGCGTGCGCAGCGTCCTGACCAAGCTCCATCGCGACGCTGCACACCACCACGGTGGGCAGCCCGGTCTTACGCTCCGTGCGACTCCTCCCTCGGTCGTGTGACAGCGTCGAGAAGCTGGAGGATGTGTTGATAGGGGAAACCAGTCGCGCGAGTCATCCCGATTTCACACGTGCGATTGCAAGAGGCGTGCGCGGCTCCCCCTAGATTCTTCACCTCTCGTACCTCGGGTGCCGTGGCGGCGGTGGTCAGCTCCGGATGGAGCATTCCCCTGTCGCCGGCAAACGCGCAGCAACCCCAGTCCACCGGAACGTGCACGTCTTCGGCGACCGACCGCGCGATGTGCACGAGGGCGTCGTCGACGCCGAGGTGCGCGGAGGAGCAGGTGGGGTGGAGCACGAGGCTGGGGATCTTGTGGTGGGCCGGCAAGCGATCCAGGACTTTCTCGGCCACGAATGCCACAGCGTCCTGGACCTGAACGCCAGGGATATCACGCAAGAGCGTCGTGAAACCCTCGGTGCAACTCGTCGCGTCGCTGATGACCCGGAAGTGCCCAGCTCGCCTCACCGCTCGAAGCACTCGGGTACGCATCTCGTCGTACCCCCGCGGGAATCCCTTCGACGACCAGGGCGTGCCGCAGCACAACGAGTCGATCTCCTCCGGCACGGCCAAGCGGAGCCCGACCCGCTCACAGAGACGCTCCAGGCTGACCTGCACGCCGTCGCCGACGGCGCCGAACACCGATCCGACACAAGCCGGGAGGTAGAGCGCGTCCGCATCGTCGACGGTGGGTCGCGCACGCCGTTGCCCGCCCGCTGGCAGATCCGGCGTCCAGCGGGGGACGACCTCGGTTCCAAGGACGGTGCGACCGACGTCGGTGGCACCGGTCACCAGCTTGGACGGAGACAGTGCGGCGAGGCTGAGCGCCACCGAGCCGGCGCGGGTCGCACTCGACCAGTGCTTCGCGGCAGCAGTCCACACCGCTGTCTCGGCGCGGCCGTGGATGTCACGCCGGAGGCGCTTCACCAGGTCACCTGTGTTGATCTGGACCGGGCACGCCGTCCGGCACATCCCATCTGCGGCGCAGGTGTCGACCCCGTCGTAGCGGTAGGCCTGCTCGAGCTCGGCCACCAGCGCCTCGTCGCCCCGACGACGGGCCGACTCGACCGCGCGCCGTGCGACGATGCGCTCACGTGGCGTGAGTGTGAGGTTCTTGCTCGGGCAGACAGGCTCACAGAAACCGCACTCGACGCACCTGTCGACCTCCTCCTCGACCTTCGGGTGGAGCTTGAGGTGCTGGATGTGCACCGTTGGATCGTCGTTCAGCACGACGCCCGGGTTGAGCATGCCGTCCGGATCAACAAGACGCTTCGTCTCCAGCATCACGTCGTAGAGCTCGTCGCCGTACTGGCGACGGACGTACGGCGCCATCACGCGACCCGTGCCGTGCTCGGCCTTCAGCGATCCGCCATGGCCGAGGACCACATCGACCATCGCCTCGGTGAACAGGTGATACCGCTCGAGCTGTTCCTCGGACTCGAAGCGGTCCGTCAACATGAAGTGGACGTTGCCGTCCTTGGCGTGCCCGAAGATGACGCTGTCGCGGTAGTCGTGGACGTCGAACAGGTCGCGGAGACTCTCGCAGGTGTCGGCGAGACTGCCTACCGGCACCACGATGTCCTCGAGCAGAGCCGTGGTCCCGCTGGGTCGAGAACCGGCGACGGCGGCATACAGACCCTTGCGGAGCTTCCAGAGCTTCGCCCGCCCTCGAGGGTCCCGATCCAGCCGCACGGGGGTGCTGACCGGCAGCTGGGCGAGCACAGCGCCGGCCACATCGACAAGGTCGGCCAGCTGCTCGGCAGTCTCGGCCTGGTACTCCACCAGAAGCGCAGCATGCTCCCTCCCCGTGACTGCCGCGACCTGAGCCGGGACATCCGCGGCGGGCCCGAGTGACTGCCCGACCCGAAGGGACGTCGCGTCCAGCAGCTCGATCGTCGCGGCCTCGGTTGCGACAAGGGAAGGCAGGGCGTAATTGGCTTCCGCGAGGGTGTCGAACACCGCGAAACCGGTCGCGGCGTGCGTGCGCAACGGAACGGTGCGGAAGGTCGCCTCGGCGACGAATGCCAACGTCCCTTCGCTCCCGATCGTCAGGTGGGCGAGGATCTCACACGCCGTGTCGAAGTCGACGTAGGAGTTCACGCCGTATCCCATGGTGTTCTTCATGGCGAACTGTCGCTCTATCGTGGCCAACGACCGAGGGTTCCCGCGCACTCGATCTCGTAGCCGAAGCAGCCCCTCGTGCAGCTCCGGCTCGGCGGCACGCAGCCGCTCGTCGGCATCGGGAGCTCCCGTGTCGACCACCGTGCCTGACGGCAACACCAGGACGAGCGACTCGACGGTGCGGTAGCAGTTCTCCACGGTCCCGCACGCCATTCCGCTGGAGTTGTTGGCGACGACGCCGCCGACCGTGCAGGCCGCCTCGCTCGCGGGATCGGGTCCGAGCCTCCGCCCGTACGGCGCTAGACGCGCATTGACCTGCCGCAGCGTCAGGCCGGGCTGGACACGGACGCGCCGGCCATCGTCGAGCACCTCGAGGTCTCGGAAGCCGGCCCGGACATCGACGAGCACCCCCTCGGTGAGGCCCTGCCCTGACAGGCTCGTGCCGCCTGCCCGGAACGTCAACGGGACACGGAGGCCAGCCGTCGCCCGCATCAACCGACCCACAGCTTCGGCATCCCGAGCGACCACGACGGCCTGCGGAGTCAGCAGGAAGTGGGAGGCATCCGCTGCACGCACATGACGGTCCAGGGCGCGGGAGCGGACGTCCGCGACATCACCGACCGCCGCCCGGAGGGCGTTGACAAGCGCCGTGGTCATCGAACACCCGGACCCACACATACATCCATGGCCTAATTGTCTAGCAAGTATGCTGCTTAGACAACCCCTGAAGAGACAGCTAGCCTGTCGCTGTGAGTGCTCGCGCGAAGCCCGTGTCGGTGGTGGACGCCATCGCCCGCGACCTCCGGCGTGCCGTTCTCAGCGGGGAGCTCGCGGCCGGCACCCCGCTGACCGAGTGGGAGGTGGCGAAGCGCTACGAGGTGGCGCGACCCACCGGGAAAGCTGCCGTAGAGCAGTTGGTCTACGACAGGTTGCTCGTCCGGGACAACCATCGTTCGGCGCGCGTCGTGACGCTCGGGGCAGAGGACGTCCGGGACATCTACCGCACCCGCGCCCACATCGAGGGCGAAGCGGCGCGCCGCCTGGCACGCGCACGCACCGACGTGCCGGCGGCCCGCGCGGCGAACGCAGAGATCTCCGCCTTGACGGACGACTCCGTTCTGGAAGTGGTGGGACCCGACATGCGCTTCCACACCGCTCTGGTCGATGCGCTCGGCAGCCCGCGGATCAGCCGTATGTACGGCTCGCTCGTCACCGAGGCAACTCTGTGCATGACTCAGGTGCAGGGTCGGCACCTCTTGGAGACGACGCTCATCGCAGCCGAGCACGAGCAGTTGCTGGACCTCATCGCAGAAGGAGAGGAATCGGAAGCGGTCGCCCTGCTCGAGCTGCACCTGGCGCGAGCGCGCGAGCGCCTCGTCCGTGCGATTGGCGGTGTGGCACAGTCAGAGGCCGTAGCCCGTCCCTGACCGTGCCGGAGCGTGACGCACGTCTGCCGGGTCGCCGGTAGGTGCGCGGTGCATCGCCTATTGGTCGCGTCGAGGTCCCCGCCGGAGAAGGTGAAGCCCGAGGGCGTGAATCAGATGCTGCGGACCAGTTCGCGGGTGAAGCGCGCAGCCGGCTCGGCGAGCAGACCGTGCAGCTCCCCGAAAAGACGCTCGGCCGCGAGACCCGGCCAGTCCGGTGGGAGGCACTCAGGCGGCAGACCAGGGTCGACGTACGGCAGTCGCCGCCAGGCGGTCACCGCGTCGACGTATTCGGCGAATGCCTCCGCACACGCCCGTTCCTCAGGCGTCACTGGTCGCCACCTCTCAAGGAGGGGACGGAAGAGGGCTTCGAACTGTCGATAGCGGGTCGCCAGGTCGTTCAGGTCCCACCAGGTACCGACCTTCTCCGCGAGATCGCCCTGCGCGAGGCTGCGGGCGGAGAAGAACTCCACGAGATGGTCGAGCCCATCGCGCTCCAACTCCCGTCGCGCGCCCTCGTAGACTGGGCCAGGCGCGATCCACAGTGCCGCGCTGACAGTGCCGAAGCCACGTCGGGTCAAGATTTTGCGGATCTGGTAGCGCAGGTTCCGGTGAGACTCGGGAACTGAAAAGGTGGCGAGCACCCACGGGTCCTCGCGTCGAGCGCGACGCGGCGTGAAGATCCGCTCGTCGCCCTCGCGGAAGGTCTCCTCAAGCTCGGGGTTGAGCACGTAGATCGAGGACCCCCCGCGCTTGTCACTCACCAGGACATGGCGGCGCTTCAATCGCGACAGGGCGGTGCGCGCGGCTGGCTCCTCGACCCCGAGCAGGCCAAGGAGCCGGACGATCGCGGCGACCGTCAACGGCTGGGGGCGCCCGTACAGCGCGATGATGCTGGTGACGAGCTGCTGGGTACGGCGAGAACCTTGCGTAGGATCGCCAGGGTCATGCGGACGCGTTTCATCAACGTCGTGACCAGCGCTCATGCGTTCCCCTCGAACCATCCCAGTGCCCTACGGCCCTTCCGGGCCTCAGCCCCACTCAGGCACCCACTCGCGCCTTACCCTATAGCTGATCGATCCACGCCTACCGCTGGGGGAAGGGCTGCGGCGCTTTCCGCACCGGCCCGTTCGCCGTCGATGTGGACAGACACGTAGCGGTCGTGGGCGACACCACAGCGAGCGGGCTCGTCCCGGCCGCTCCAGGACCAGATCCGTGGCCACCTGACTCCGCGCAGCGGGCCGCCACGTCGCGACCGTCATCGGTAATCAGATCGAGCAACATGTTTCCCGGCCGACGTTCACGTGGCCGAGCCGCCACGGCCAACCCTCACCTCACTCACGATGGAGCCCACTCATGAGCCGGCCGATCGAACCGCGGTCGGCGTGGGCACGATCGATCTCGCCGGCAATCTCGCCGTTGTAGAAGACAGCAATACGGTCACTGAGCGCCAACAGCTCCTCGAGTTCGTTGGATACGAGGAGGATTGCGGTACCTGACTCGGCACTGCGCAGGATCTGTTTCCGGATGGTCTCGATCGCCCCTATGTCCAGGCCGGTCGTCGGGTTCACGACCAGGGCGACGTCGCGCGGGAGGGTCAGCTCACGACCCAGCAGCAACTTCTGGAGGTTCCCACCGCTGAGGTCCGCCACCCTGGTCGTGGGCCGACAGTTCCGGACGTCGTAGTCCGAGATGAGCCTGTCTGCCAGACGCGAGAAGTACCCCGTGTTGACGATGAGGCCCCAGGCCCTTCGCGCCTCGGGTTCGTCGATATGCCGCAGGCCGATGTTCCAGGCGGCGTCGCTGTCGAGGATGAGGCCCTCTCGGCGCGGGTTAGCGGGAACATGGCTGACCCGCCGCGGGCCGCCGGCGGATGATCCGGTTCCCACGAACTCGACGTCTCCGCGCTCCCAGGGGCGCAGCCCCGCCAGGCATTCGACCAGCTCGTGCTGTCCGCTTCCATCGACCCCCGCAACGCCCAGGATCTCGCCTTGTCTCAGGCTCAGCCCCACTCCCTTGAGCGCCCACGCTCCCCGATCCCCCTTCGCCCAGAGATCTGAGACCCGCAGAACCTCAGTGGGGCGAACGGTGCTGGTCGTTCGCAACGCGGGGTGGATGTCGCGGCCCACCATGAGCGCCGCGAGACTCTCGTCGTCGAGCTCGTCCACGTTGGCAGCGGCGACGACACGACCTCCGCGCATCACCGTCACCTTGTCGCAGAGCTCCAGGACCTCGCGAACCTTGTGACTGATGAAGACGATGGCCAGACCTGCGGCCTTCAGCTTACGGAGTACGTCGAAGAACGACTTGGTCTCTTCGGGAGACAGAACAGACGTCGGCTCATCAAGAATGAGGAGCTTCGAGTGGCGATAGAGCGCCGACAGGATCGCGACCCGTTGTTTCTCCGAGGGAGACAAGTCTCGTCCACGTCTGCTCGTCCAGTTCACGCCGGTGTCGGACGCCCTGCCCATCGGGATTCCGAACTCGTCCGCGACAGCCACGATCTCCTGCGCCAGCTGATCGCGCGAACTGTGTCCCAGTCCTTTCCTGCTGCCCAGAGCGACGTTCTCCGCGACGGTAAGGGTGTCAACCAGCATGAATGTTTGGTGCACCATCGCCACGCCGCCCTCGAGTGCCTCGAGCGGATCTGCCCAGTCGCGGGTGTCGCCCTCGACCAAGACGTGCCCCTCGTCCTGCCTGTACAGGCCGGACGCGATGTTCATCAGTGTGGTCTTGCCCGCACCGTTCTCGCCGATCAGGGCATGAATCTCACCGGGCATAACGGCGAAGTCAACGTGCTCGTTGGCGTATCGGCCCCCGAACTGCTTTGAAATTCCGCGCATTTCCAAGGTGGCGACAGTCATGACGGCCCCTACCCCCTGAGCTCGCGATGAAAAGGAACACCCAGGGCGCCAGGCGCCCGATGATTGACGAACAGGCACAGGGCCGCCATCGCCAGCACGTATGGAAACATGCCCAAGATCTCGGGAGGAACGTCCATGCCACGGGCGTTCATCCACAGCTGCAATGCGTCGGCCGTACCGAACATCAACGTGGCGAACAGCACCCTGAGTGGCCGCCAGCCCCCGACGACGAGAGCCGCCAGCGCGATGAATCCCCTGCCTCCCGACACGCCGGCAGTGAACGAGCTGAGGATCCCCAGCGACAGCATCGCGCCACCGAGACCAGCCAGGAGCCCGCTGACAAGTACGGCGCGGTTGCGGGTGGTGGAGACCGGAATTCCTCGCGTCTCGGCAACCCGCGGAGCCTCGCCCACCGAGGACAGTCGCATGCCGGAGTGGCTCTTCGTCAGGTAGTACGTTAGGAACGCGGCCGCCCCGTAGGCGATATAGACAAGGATATTCTGCGCAAAAAGCGCCTGCCCGATCACGGGGATCTCGGAAAGTAGCGGAATCTCCAGGCGGGGTAGGCCGGGTGCCCGCTGGTAGGGCGTCCCGGCCTTGCCGAGGATCACGTCGTTGAAGAAGGTCGTGGCACCGCTCGCCAGGGTGATCAGGCCGATCGCGACCGTCACCTGGTTGATGCGCAGCCGAATCGAGAGTTCGGCGAACCCCCAGGCCAGGAGCATCCCGCCGATTCCTCCGGCGACGGCTCCGACGTAGGCATTGGTGTCTCGGGCCACTATGACAGCGAGGAACGCGCCGACGAGCATGTAGCCCTCCAGCGCGAGAGCGAACACGCCCGCTCGTTCGGAGAGCAGGCCGCCCATCGCTGCGAGGAGAAGCGGGGTCGTCAACGCAATCGCAGAGACAAGGATCGTGCTGACGTCATTCATGACGAGCGCACCCCTTCTCGTGTGCTGGTCGAACCGACGTCCGCGTCGCCCCGCGAGACCGCCGCGCCGACAGGTCGCTCACGAGACCTCTGATGTCGTTTGATGAGCGCGCGGATGTCGGGAGCGCGAGCAACGAGGAGGAACATGACGATGACCACTCCCTGCATCAGGTCCACGATCGCGGCGGGTACTCCGAGGTTCAACTGAGCTTCGAACGCCCCGGTCTGTAGTGCTCCGAATCCCACCCCCGCGACGAGGCATCCGAGGGCCGATCCTCCGCCGATGAGGCCAACCACGATTCCGATGTACCAGTTGTCGATCAGCCCCTCCTGCAAGCGGTACTTTTCGCCCTGCAGGACCATAGCGCCCGCTATACCTGACAGGGCACCGCTGACGAGGAACGCTTGCAGCTTGACAGAACGGACGTTGAAGCCGGCGTAACGCGCGGCCTCGGGATTCTTCCCGACACTGCTGAGCTTGAAGCCCCACGTGGTGTAACGCAGCAGGAAGCCGATCAGGAGGACACATCCGACAGCGACGATGATGCCCGCGCTCGCTCGACTTCCGGGCATGATGATCGGCAGGCGAGCCGATTGCGGAAGGACGACGCTCTCCGGCAAATCAGCGTTGGCGTCTTTCAGTGGACCGCGCAGGAGATACGCGACCAACGCGACCCCGATGAAGTTCATCATCAGCGTCGTCACCAGCTCATTCGCACCGCGCTGCATTTTCATCAATGCCGGAATCAGCGCCCACAGGGCTCCGCCGACAGCTCCACCGAGAAGGCACGCCGGTAGGTGCAGCGCCGTCGGGAGACTGACGGAGGTTGCCACCAGGAACGATCCGACCGTGCCGAGCAGGAACTGACCCTGCATTCCGATGTTGATGACGTGGCCGCGCAGCCCGAATGCGAAACTCAAACCGAGCATCGTCAGGACCGCTACCGAGTTCATCGTCGAGCCGAGGGCGTAGGTGGTCCCTACCGCCCCTGAGACGATGGTCGCCAGGGTCGACCAGGGTGAGACACCCACGGTCAACGCGGCGAGAGCACTCGTCACGAGCGCGAGCGCCGCAGCGACCACCGCTCGGAGCGGCGAGATTCGCAACAGATCCATGCCGAATGTGTCCTCAGTTAGCGGTGGCGGCCGCGACGTTGGCGTTGATCTCGCTGACCTTGTCGTTGGGGAGTAATCCGCGGAAGTCCGCGAGAGAGAAGACGTCCTGCTTGTAGCCCTCGGAGACGACCTCCGGAGCCAGCGATCCGGCGTGATAGCGCTCGAAGGTCCGCACCATCATGCCAACGAAATCGAACACCAGAGAGGTGATCACGGTCTTCGGGGCCATCTCGTTCTCGTCCACCCCGAAGCCGATCGCATACGCGCCCGCGTTCTCGGCCGCCTTGAAGAGGCCCGGTTGCCCATCATTGGTGATACCGAAGATGACGTCGGCACCCTTGTCGAGGGCGGCAGTCGCCTGCTGGGTGGCCTTGATCGGGTCGCCGGTGGGAATGCCGGTGTAGGAGATGTCGACGGTGGCACCCGGGTTCACCTTCTTGACCCCGGCGGCGTAGCCATCCATCAACTCCTTGATCGGCGCAATAGAGTCGTCGGCTCCGATCCCGGCGACGTGGTTCGTCTTGGTCGCCACGCCCGCAGCCAGGCCCGCGAGGTAGCCGCCGTCCTTGTAGTCGTTCGTCACGGCAGAGACGTTGGGTGCCTGGGACTTGTAGCCGCCCACAATCACGAAGTCCGTGTCGGGGAACTCGGGGCCCACCTCGAGGGCTGCCGCCTGGCCGGTGATGTCGTTGGCGATCACCAGGTTGTAGCCGCGCGATGCGTAGTTGCGGAAGGTGTCTGCCCACGTCTCGGCTTTGATGTCGCCCTCTACATCGACGTCGGCTCCGAACTTCTTGGCGATCTCGTCGCCCCCGGCCTGGGTCATCCGGCCGAGGCCGGAGTCCTTGAGTCCGACGCTCGTCAAGATCGCGACCTTGGGAGCACCTTTGGTGGCGCCGTCGGACGAGTTGCCGGAGTCGCTCCCGCACGCCGACATCGTGAGCCCGGCCAGCGCGAGACTGGTGACGGCTGCCGCCACGCGGCGCGGCGTGGAGTTCCCTCGACGTGTACACAACTTGAGTTTCACAGCGCCTCCTGAGGCAAGGCATGAACACCCTGCGATGGACGGATGGTGCGAAGAACTTACGGATATAACGAATATTTTGCGATCGTCCTTGTTTTGTCAATACCCCGAAGGGGCCGATCGGCCAGTGGAACGCCGGGACCTGCGTGCCGCGCCCCCCAACCACGCGCTCCGACGCTCCGCGGCACCACCCAGATGGCCACGATGTCCGAACAGCTGCGCCGCTCGCTGACCTCCGACCGCGGCAAGGAACTCACAGGTAGATTCCGCGAAGACACTGGGGCGGAAGACACCCGCCGAGGCACTCGGCGATCAACTGGCCTCGCTCGGACAGACCGGTGTTGCATACACCGGTGAGTCCGGTCAATTCAGGTCAGTTCACTTCCTGGGCCTTCGGTGAGCGGGTCCGCTCGGTTGAGGCTGCTGCCATCCTTCGGCACGGTCGGCCACGGCCCTGACAACGCGATGATGGAGAGGTCCTGGTCCTCGGCGCAGATCGAGCCCCTGAACCACCGAAAAATGGAGACCACGTCGAGCTTGCGAGCGCGATCTTCGAGTACATCGGGTTCCGCGCCCAGCACCGCCTCAGCGCTCGGCTCCGGGAACCAGATCGAGTACGAGCTAGTCTCCCACCCGCAAACACCGTTCCCGCCGGAAGATTCAACACCGCGAGCGGGAAACCAGGTCGTAGGGCAGGTCAAACTGTCACCGTTTCGTGCAGCAGTCCCGCCCTCCCATCGGCACCATGCCACTCTCGTTCATGTGAGCCGGCCTCGTCGCGCCTATTCCTGTCCAAGCAGATCGAGGGCTGCGTCCAACAGCACACCTTCGACCAGGTGCTCCATCACCCCGAAGTGAGCGACATCTGGCACATGCAGGGATGTGACCTCCCCGACATGTGCCGCCCACTGCGTCCTGAGCTGCTCGGTCTGGAGGTGAAACTCACTGGATTCCTGTGCGCCCACGGCCACGACGGCTCGGAGGTTGGCCGGCGGCACCAGGAACATCGGGCTCAATCCTCGGAACCCGTTTGCCCGTTGAAGTCCGAGCGTGGAGGCCACCGGCATGAGGAGCAGAGGGGTCAGATCATACAGGCCACTGACTCCAAGAAAGCCACTCAAGAACTCTTCTTCCGGCTTTCCTCGGACGCCTGCGCACATCATTGCGGCTAGATGCGCGCCCGCCGAATGCCCGATCGCCACAGCTCCCCTGGACCGATATCCGAGGTCGTGCGCGTTCGCATACAGCCACGAACATGCCTCGTCGACCTGCGTCACGATATCCGAAAGGCCGACGTCGGGACAGAGACTGTAGTTGAGGACAGCGACCGCGTAACCGCTGTCGAGGATCCCCTTGGTGAAGTGGCCGTGGTCGGCCTTGTCCATCATCTGGAAATAGCCACCGTGCAGGAAGATGGCCAAGGGCCGCGGCTCAGGGGTGCGTGGCAGGTAGAGGTCCAGGACGGCGTTCTTGTCCGCTCCATAGCGAAGATCGGCTCGGACGTCGTGACTTGCGAGGTGTTCCAGGCCACGCCTTCGCCAGGAAGCCAGAATGTCGGGTACGCCGGATTCCCAAAGAATCGGTGAATACTGCCAGCCGAGCTCGTTCTCGTCGAAACCGGCAAAGATTGGCTCTCGAACTGAACGACTTTCACCGACGCTGCCCCGTCCGGTCAGTTCGGCAACGCCCCCCGAGCCGTCTCCGCTCGGCTCGACGCGGAGCAAGGGGATGTTTCCGGCAAAGTGTTGGCGCCACATTCGTTCGACGTGGGCAGCGTCAGGCACGCGCTTGGCCGGGTACCTGAGATCAGCATCGACGAACTCGATGTCGCCCACCGAGGCGTCAACGATAGCGTCCTGCAGGCAGCGGAAAATCATCTCGAGCGCGTCGTCAGGCTCTGCGTGCGAGATATCGACGGTCACCCCGAAAGCGACCGAGTCCCCAACCCGGCGGACGAAGGGCGTGCTGTTCACGATACTCATGGAGTCTCCTCCTTCGATGCTGCCAGTAGTCCGCAGGCAGGCTGGCTGGGGTGCAGCGGTTCAGGTATGGAGGCGAACCCGTCCTTCGATCCGTCCCTTGTGACGATTGTCATCGGCTGGCTGACGCGACGGGACCGGTCATCGCCATCACGTCCATGGGACCGTCGTAGTTCTGACCGACCAGAGCCGCTGCCTCGTTATTCGCCGCCGTCGCGCCGGTGCGACTCCCCGTCGCCATCCCCGGACGCAGAAAGGCGGTCGTGACAAATTGCATCAAGCACCATCGGAAAGCAGCCCGTAGAACTCATCCGACCGAATGACGGCGGCCGTCGACTGGGCCAGAACAACGAGAGTCGCCTGGTGCACTTGCGCAGCGGACATCGCGCCGAAGCCCAGGTCCGGGTGGTCGTAGGTGCCGGTGGCGTCGGAGACAACTGCAGTCCGGTAGTTTCGGAACATGGCGTCGCGCGCTGTGGCATGGACACAGTCCTCGGTGGTGACGCCTGTGACGACGACGTGCGTCACTCCCATGCCTCGAAGAACCATGTCCAGATCCGTGGCATGGAAGGCGCTGTACCTGTGCTTCCGAATGAGGCGCTCGTTCGGCAACTTGTCGACATCGGCGTAGATTTCCGCCCCGGGGGTTCCGTCGATGAGCGCGGAGCGCGCTTCGATAGGCGGGTAAAGGTCTGCGTAAAGGCCCATGTCGGCGCCGTCTTCCCGGTGCACATGCGCCGTGAAGATGACCGGGATCCGCCGTTCCCGAGAGAAGCGAATCATCTCGTTGAGAGTCGGAATCATCTCGCGCCCAGCACGCGTTTCCAGCGGAGCACCGGGCGCGAGGAAGTCGTGCTGCATGTCGATGACCAGTAGCGCCGTGCGAGTGGGGTCCAGCGTGTCGATCTTGTATCCCATTTGCGACTCCTCTTCCAGGGAACGAGCGTTACATCTATCACGCTTGTGCGACGAGCGTCAAGGATTCGACCTACCCGTGCTCGAGCGCAGCACCCTCGCCCAGCTGCCCTTACCCGCTTCCGGGCGGTCAGCACGTTGGCCTCGAGGTCGGGAAGACCGCGGCGGCCGGCCCGGTCCGGGCCGGCGGCGCGGGAGCAGCACGTAGCCGCGCCATGTCGTCGGTGAGCGCTCGCCCCATCTGGTCTGACCACGTGCTACCGTGTGGTCAGACCACATGTCCGTGTCCCGAGGAGAGCTCCCATGGCCGAGGCCCCACGCGCCTGGCGGACCGTGCTCGACCACCTTGAGCGCGAGCTCAGCGGGGGTCGTCTCGGGCCCGGAGACAGACTCCCCGGCGAGCGTGATCTCGCCGCCCGACTCGGCGTCGGTCGTTCCAGCGTGCGCGAAGCGGTCCGGGTGCTCGACGTCATGGGCGTGGTCCGTACGGCCACCGGCTCCGGTCCGTCGTCCGGCGCGATCATCGTGGCACGCCCCGGCGCCGGGATGTCCACGATGCTGCGGCTCCAGACCGCCGCCCAGGCGTTCGGGGTCGACGACGTCGTCGCCACCCGCGTCGCGATCGAGACCGCCGTCGTCGAGACGCTCGCGTCGTCGTCCGACGAGGTCAGGAGCCTCGGGCCCGCCCGGGAGCTGCTGGCCGCCATGGAGGACGACCTGCTCACCCCTGCGGAGTTCCTCGCCCTCGACGCACGCTTCCACCTCACCCTCGCCGAGGCCACCGGCAACCAGGTGATGCTCGCCGTCATGGGCGGGCTGCGCACCGCCATCGAGGCCTATGTCCAGCAGGGCATCACCCGGATCGACGACTGGTCGGCCACCGTCGCCCGGCTGCGCGCCGAGCACGCGGCCCTCCTCGACGCCGTCACCGCCGGCCACGCCGAGCTGGCCCGCACCTGCGTCAGGGACCACATCCACGGCTACTTCGCCCAGCTCCGCCCCTGATCCCGGCACATCGTGACCAGCCCCGAGAGGATCCGACCATGGTCACCCGCCAGTTCCCGAAGCCCGCCGAGATATTCGAGCTGCTGAAATTCAAGAAGCCCGAGCTCAACCCCCGCAAACGGCGGCTCGCCAAGGCGCTCACGATCGACGACCTCCGCCTCATCGCCAAGCGCCGTACGCCGACGGCCGCGTTCGACTACGCCGACGGCGCCGCCGAGGGCGAGCTATCGATCATCCGCGCCCGCCAGGCGTTCCAGGACATCGAGTTCCACCCCGACGTCCTGCGCCCGGCCATCGACGTCGACACCTCCACCCAGATTCTGGGCGGTCGTAGCGCCCTGCCGTTCGGCATCGCGCCGACCGGCTTCACCCGGCTGATGCAGACCGAGGGCGAGGTCGCCGGTGCCGGCGCGGCCGGCGCGGCCGGCATCCCGTTCACCCTGTCGACCCTGGGCACCACCTCGATCGAGGACGTCAAGGCCGCGAACCCCGACGGTCGCAACTGGTTCCAGCTCTACGTCATGCGCAACCGCGAGACGTCGTACGAGCTGACCCGCCGGGCCGCCGCCGCAGGCTACGACACGCTGTTCTTCACCGTCGACACCCCCGTCGCCGGTGCGCGGCTGCGCGACAAGCGCAACGGCTTCTCCATCCCACCCCAGATCACGCTGCGCACCATCGTCGACGCCGCGATCCGGCCGTGGTGGTGGATCGACTTCATCACCACGCCGAAGCTGGAGTTCGCCTCGCTCTCCTCAACCGGCGGCACGGTCGGTCAGCTGCTCGACTCCGCGATGGACCCGACGATCAGCTACGAGGACCTCGAGGTGATCCGCGGGATCTTCCCCGGCAAGATCGTGGTCAAGGGCGTGCAGAACGTCGCCGACGCGCAGCGCCTCGTCGACCACGGCGTCGACGGCATCGTGCTCTCCAACCACGGCGGCCGCCAGCTGGACCGGGCCCCCGTGCCGTTCCACCTGCTGCCGACGGTCGTCCGCGAGGTCGGGCGGGACACCACGATCATGGTCGACACCGGCATCATGAACGGTGCCGACATCGTCGCCTCGGTCGCCCTCGGCGCCGACTTCGCCCTGATCGGGCGGGCCTACCTCTACGGCCTCATGGCCGGCGGCCGCCCCGGGGTCGACCGCACGATCGCGATCCTGCGCGACGAGATCGAGCGCACCATGAAGCTGCTCGGCGTCTCCTCCCTCGCCGAGCTCGAGCCGCGCCACGTCACCCAGCTCGTCCGGCTCGTCCGGCTCGCGCCGGGTCCCCTCGGCTGACCGGCCCAGCACACCGCGCCTCCACAGCTCCACCACCGACACGGTCACCACCACCGACACAGGGCTCCGGGTCGCCCCGGAGCCCTGTGTCGTGCCGTTTCCCGCCGAGCCGACCGCCGCCGCCACTGCGACGAACGCGGCGGAGGTCGGAGCCTTCGACCGCGCGCCACCACGACGCGCGGCCCGGCTCGACCGGCTCGTCGCCGGTCTCGGAGCTCAGACCTCCGGGTGTGTGCGACCTTCGCCGAGTCTCGACGCGACCGGCGGGAGCAATGCGAGGCCTTGGACTTCGACCAGCGCCTCGGCGTCCCACAGTCGGCTGACCCCGATTCCGGCCATCGCCGGATAGTTGTCGCCGATGAGCCGGCGCCAGACCGCACCGATCGCGCGTGAGTTCTTGCGATAGTCGGCCATGTCGACGATGTAGATGGTCAGGCTGGCAAGGTGGTCAGGGGTGCCGCCAGCGGCAGCCAGTGCGACGAGCAGGTTCCCGAGGGCCTTCTCGAACTGTTCCACGACGTCGTCGCCGACGATCACGCCGGATGCGTCGAGGGCGGTCTGTCCGGCAAGGAACACGACTCGGCCGGCACCTACGGTTGCGTGCGAGAAGCCGCTGGGCACCCCGAGTTCCGGTGGGTTGACGTACTCGAGACTCATGACTGGAGTCCTCCCCCGTCGACGTTGATTCCCTGCCCGTTGATCGCGCCGTTTGCGACGCAGGCCCAGACGGCGTCTGCGACCTCGTCAGCGGTCACCAGGCGGCCGTTGGCCTGTTTCGCCTCGAGGGCCGACCTGGCATCGTCCGCGGTCCTGCCGGTCCTGGACACGATTTCAGACACGGTTTGAGCGGTCATCGGCGTGTCGACGTAGCCGGGGCATACCGCGTTCACGGTCACGCCGGTCTTGGCGAGTTCAGCAGCCGCCGACCGCACGACCCCGAGGATTCCATGCTTGCTTGCCGTGTAGGCGGAGATGTATGGCTCGCCCTGCTTAGCGGCAACCGAAGCGACGACCACGATCCGGCCTCGTTTCGCTGCGACCATGTTCGGGACAGCTCGACGGATGCAACGGAACGGCGCGGTGAGGTTCAGGTCGAGCATCGAGGCCCACTGCGCGTCCGTCGTCTTGTGGATGGGCGCCGCGAAGCCGGATCCAGCGTTGGCTACCAGGACCTCGGCAGCGCCCCAGGCGTCCTCGACCGAGTCGAACAGGGTCTCGATCGCTTCGGCCGACGTGATGTCGGCTGGGATGACCATCGTCTCGCCCTGGCACAGATCTGCCGTCTCCCGGAGTTCGGATTCGTTGCGCGAGGTCAGGGCGAGCTTGTAACCCTCGCGGCTCAACCGCACGGCCACTGCACGCCCGATACCTCGCCCGGCGCCGGTGACAATGGCGATGGGGTCGATGTCGTCCACCACTCAACCTTGCCACGGGCTGGTGACGCCCGTCAAGATTGCGCCATGCATGGTCATGGAGGCGCTGATGCCTGACGCTTATCTGGTAGCGGGAACGAGAACCCCGATCGGGCGGTACGGCGGAGCGCTCGCCAACGTGCGCCCCGACGACCTCGCCGCTCATGTGCTGGTCGAGCTTGTGCGCCGAAATCCGTCTGTCGACTGGGAACACCTCGATGACGTGCTGATCGGGTGCGCCAACCAGGCCGGCGAGGACAACCGCAATGTGGGCAGGATGGCCGTCCTGCTTGCGGGCCTGCCGGTTGGTACCCCCGGCGTGACGGTCAACCGCCTGTGCGGCTCTGGCCTGGATGCGGTCCTGCAGGGCGCGAGGGCCATTCAGAGCAATCAAGCCGACCTGGTCATCGCGGGCGGGGTGGAGAGCATGACGCGAGCGCCGTTCGCCGTGGCGAAGACAGATGTGCCGTGGTCACGGAACGTGGAGGTTCACGACACGACCATCGGCTGGCGTTTCGTGAACAGCCGGATGGCCGAGATGTTCGGAACTGACTCGATGCCCGAGACGGCGCAGAACGTCGCCGAGGCGTACGACATATCCAGGGAGGACCAGGATTCGTTCGCTCTGCGGTCTCAGGAGCGTGCCGCCCGGGCCATCGAGTCCGGCCGCTTCGATTCGGAAATCACTCCCGTCGAAGTTCCGGCCAAGCGCGGTCCGTCAACCGTGGTCTCGCTCGACGAACACCCGCGGGCAACGTCAATGGAGGCGTTGGGCGACCTGAAGGCGATCGTTGCGGGCGGGAACATCACTGCGGGCAACTCGGCGGGCGTGAACGACGGTTCGGCGGCCGTTCTGCTTGCATCCGAGCGGTCGGTGGAGCGGTTCGGTCTCGAGCCGCTCGCGAAGGTCACCTCGGGCACCGTCGTCGGTGTCGAACCAGCTCTGATGGGAATCGGGCCGCTGCCTGCGACGGAGCGTCTCCTGTCGCGTACGAACCTTCGCACCAGTGACATCGACATCTTCGAGTTCAACGAGGCGTTCGCCGCCCAGACGCTAGCTGTGACCCGGGGGCTCGGCCTGCCGGACGACGCAGAGCACGTGAACCCCAACGGAGGGGCCATCGCTCTCGGCCATCCGTTGGGCGCCTCGGGGGCCCGTCTGGCTCTGACTGCAGCCTTGGAGCTGCGCTACCGAAACGCGAAGCGTGCGATGGTGTCGATGTGCGTCGGTGTTGGCCAGGGCATCTCCGTTCTTCTCGAGGAGGCGTGATGCCTGAGAAGACGACAGAGTTCGACACGGTCGCAGTGGTCCGCGACGGCGCCATCGCTACGGTCACCATCAATCGGCCGGAGGTCAGGAACGCTCTCGGCCCGGACGTGCAGGCTGACCTGAGGAGCACTCTCGAGCTCGTCGGTGGTGACGACGACGTACGGGCGGTCATCTTCACCGGTGCCGGTGACCGGGCTTTCGCGGCGGGCGCCGACATCAACCGTCTTCGTGACTACGACCGTCAGACCGCGCTACGGTCCAACCTCCAGCGGCTGCTCGACGACATCGAGACGCTCGAGAAGCCGACCATCGCGGCCGTGAACGGCTTTGCCCTCGGCGGCGGATGTGAACTGGCCATGGCCTGCGACATTCGTGTCGCGTCCAAGACTGCCCGCTTCGGACTTCCGGAGACCGCGCTGGGGATTGTTCCGGGCGCCGGGGGTACCCAACGGTTGACCAGACTGGTCGGGGTGGGTGTCAGCCTGGACTTGATCCTCACCGGTCGTTTGCTCACCGCCCTTGAGGCGCTTCAGTTCGGCCTGATCTCGCGGGTGACCGACCCCGGCTCGCTGATGAGCGAATGTCGCGAAATCGCGACGGCGATTCTTGCTCGTGGTCCGCTTGCAGTTCGCTTGGCGAAACTGGTCGTTCGAAGTGGTTCAGACACCGACATGCGCAGTGCACAAGTGATCGAACGGCTGGCACAGGCTGTGCTGTACGAGACAACAGATAAGGTCGAGGGCGTCGAGGCGTTCCTTGAGAAGCGGCCTGCGAAGTTCGAGGGAAGGTAGATCGAGATGGAGCACCTCGGCCGGGAGAGTCCGAATGACCTTGCGACCATCAAACGGATTCTTGTTGTGGGAGCTGGCGCGATGGGCTCACAGATCGCGCTCGTGTGCGCTCGGGCGGGCTACGAAGTCCTGTGCCATGACGTTGCCGAGAGCTCTCTAGAACGCGCTCGGAAGGACTTGCGGTCGCGATCCGCGCGTGACGTGGCCAAGGGGCGGCGCGATGCGGGCCAGGAAGCCGCTGTGTTCAGGCGGCTCGTCTTCGGCACAGACCTCGATGCGCTCGCGCGCGACGTCGATCTGGTCATTGAGGCTGCTGTCGAGAACCTGGACCTGAAGCGTCGGATCTTCGCCCAGCTCGAAGAAGTCGCCCCGAAACACGCCATTTTCGCGACGAACTCTTCGAGCTTCGTTCCCTCGAAGCTCGCAGATGCGACGAGCCGCCCCGACCTGTTCTGCAACATCCACTTCTTCAACCCTGCGTTGGTGATGAAGTGCGTCGAAATCGTCGCCGGCCCTGAGACGTCGGCCGAGACGGTCGAGTTGGCGAAGGCATTCGTCGTGCGGATCGGTAAGGAACCCGTGGTACTCAAGAAGGAGATCCCGGGGTTCATCGCCAACAGGATCCTGAACGCGGTGCGCGACGAGGCCGTGTTCTTGTACGAGAACGGCGTCGCGTCGGTGGACTCGATCGACGCCGCATGCAGGACGGCTCTGGGATACCCGATGGGCCCCTTCGAGCTCATGGACCTGACCGGCATCGACATCGGCTACTTCACGAAGAAGGCACGTTTCGCGGAGACGAACGACCCGAAGGACGCACCGTCGAGGTCGGTCACTGAGCTCGTCGAGCGTGGCGACCTGGGCCGGAAGACCGGGCGCGGCTGGTACGAGTATGCGGAGGACGGGACTCCTCTCGGCCCCGCCTAGGCCGTGTGTCATAAGTGCCGTTCGAGGCGTCGGAGCCAGATGTCGATCATGCTGATGGTGGCGGTGGCTTCGTACCGCACGGCGAGCTTGTCGTATCGGGTGGCCACGGCACGGTGCTGTTTGAGCAGGTTGATGCCGCACTCCACGGCGTGACGCTGCCGGTATGCGCTGGGGTCGAAGGCGGGTGGACGGCCACCCGCCGAGCCCTTCTTGCGTCGGTTCGCGGCCTGGTCGGCCTTGACCGGGATGACGCAGCCGATGCCGCGCCGGCGCAGGTAGCTCCGGTTGGCCTTGCTGCTGTACGCCTTGTCGGCCAGGACCCGGTCCGGCCGGCACCGGGGTCGGCCGACGCCGAGGCGAGGCACCCGGATGCGGTGCAGCACCGTGGTGAACTGCGGGCTGTCGCCGCGCTGCCCACCGGTGATGACGAACGCCAGCACCATGCGGCCCTGCTCGCAGGCCAGGTGCAGCTTCGTCGTCAGACCGCCACGCGAGCGGCCCAGCGCGTGATCGGCCGGCTCGACGGCGCCACTGCCGCCCGGCGGCTCGACCTGCGTGTGACTGTCCCGGCGGGCACCGGCGGCGTGCTGATGCGCCCGGGCGATCGTGGAGTCCACGCTCACGTCCCAGGTGATCAACCCGAGCGCGTCGGCCCTACCCTGCAACCCGGCCAGGATCCGCGCCCACACACCGGCCCGCTGCCAGCGCCGGTACAGCCCGTACACCGTGCGCCAGTGCCCGTAGCAGTCCGGCACGTCCCGCCACGGCGCACCCGTGCGGACCCGCCACCTGATCCCGTCAATGAGCTGCCGCTTGCTCCACTTCGGCGGTCGACCTGCCTTCTTCGGTCTGGGCAGCAGCGGCTCCAACACCGCAAACTGCGCGTCAGTCAGGTCGTGCCGCCTCGTCACCGCTACGCTGGCCACGAGGTCTCCGTGCAGATAGTTGTCTTGGTCGATAACCCATCTACCGGAGACCTCACCGCGTATCGATCACCGACACGCCCAGCCGATCAACCTTACAGCCAGGACCACGGGCACTTATGACACACGGCCTAGCTTGATCTTTAACCTGTGCGGCGCGGCCGGGGATTGGCCGATTTCTTCTTCGAAGAGGTTGTCTTCCTGGTCGCGTTGCTGGTGGCGATGTGGACGTCGTAGCGGCGGGTGGGATGGCGGTTGGGTCGTCCGGGTGGGCGGCCGGGTCCTGGTCGGGTGGGTTTCGGTGCACCGGCGGGACAGGGGCTGTTGGCGCGCAGGTGCCGAAATCCGCGGCGGACCCGGGCGGGGGTGAGCCGTTCGGGTGGGGCTGGTCGTTCCCAGGGGCGACGCAGGTCGGAGGCGAGGGGGCGGGCTAGCCGTAGCTGGGTGTAGGCGGCGATGATCAGCCAGGTCCAGCGGTCGGCGGCGTGCGGGTCGCGCAGTTTCGGCACGCACCAGCCGAGGGTCTGCTTGAGCAGCCGGAAGGTGTGTTCGATGTCGAAACGGCGTAGGAACGCCTGCCACAGCAGGTCGATCATGGTCGGGTCGGGGTTGTCGCCGCCGGACTGGTGGCCGAGGCCGGTGAACCACCACAGCCAGACCGGCTTCGCGGTCGCGCCGGAGGGCAGCCGTTGCACGTCCAGGCGGATGAGGGTGCCTTCCAGGATGGGCAGCTCAGGGCAGTCGGCCCAGGCGGCGCGGCGGGTCAGCCTGGGGTGCAGCCGGTGCCAGGCACGGGCGGTCGCGGTGCCGTAGAGGCGGGTCTCGGTCACGGTGGTGACGTCCGGGGTGCCCCAGCTGGCCGGGTCGCCGAAGATGAACTCGCTGCCATGCCGTGGTGGCCGACCGCACTTGGGGCCCGGTATCCATGGCCCCGGCGGGCGGCGCAGCACCCGGTCGGATCGCATCCGGGCCAGGACGCGTACCGGCAGGTCCCGTAGCAGCCAGGCCAGCCGGGCCGCGTCGTAGCCGGCATCCATCACCACCCAGACCGCCGGGTCACCAGGCTGCCAGTGCCCGGCGGTGATCAGGCGGTCCACCACCGCGCGCAGCTGCTCGGCGGTGACCGCGGCCAGCTCGGTGCCCGGGGCCAGCCGGACCGCGTCCAGCGGCGCGGTCCACGAACTGCGCCCGGACTCCAGGGCCACCACAAACGAGTACGGCCAGCCCGGCACACCGATGTGCTGGTCTTTGCCACGGCCGTAGGTGTGGCACAGGATCCGCTCCGGCACGGTGTGCGCTTCCGGCCGCAGCCAGCAGGTGACATCCACGGCCAGGACGATCCGCCCGTCGGCGGCCCGTGGCATCGGCATCGAGGCCACCACGGTCCGCAACCGTTCCACATCGATCCGACCGGCGCCAAGCGCGTCGTACAACGCGCCGTGACCTCGACGGTGCTCCGCCACCAGGGACAAGGCCGGCAGCGACCGTACCGGCCCGTCCGCGCACAACACCGCGTCGGCCAACTCGAACAGCGCATCAGCTCTGGCGCTCAGACAGCGATGCAGTTCCGTACGGAACGTCGCGAGGTCCCCAACCGCGCTTCCACGCCCGGCGTCATGCACACTGATCATCCCGCAGCCCTTGGTCCCGATCTTCTTCCCCAGACAAGAGGAATGATCGATCAAGGGCTGCGGCCATGATCGCCCGGGGGGCGATGCAACCGACCCCAGGTTAAAGATCAAGCTAGTGGGGCAGCCGCCGTTGGGGCTTCGCCGCTCAACCGGAGTGAGCGGAAGGCGGCCACCGCGGATCGTCTGTGCGTCGTGGACACGTCGTCCGATCGTGCGGTGGCCGCGTAGCCGTTGTTCGGTGGACAGTTGGCCGAGCATGCCGGTCATGCCCTTCCGGACGCGACGCAGCGGCGGGCGCGGAAGGGCGTGCGTGGCCCGGCCTACCGGAACGCCGCGATGCCGGTGAGAGCCCGACCGATGCTCAGAGCATGCATCTCTTCGGTGCCCTCGTACGTCGAGACCGTTTCAAGGTTGTTCATGTGACGCATCACGGTGTGGTCGAGGGTGATACCTGCGGCGCCCAGCATCCCGCGGGCGGTCCGAGCCACCTCCAAAGCCACCTTGACGTTCGCCAACTTGCCGTGGCTGACGTGCTCAGGCGTGATCCGGCGCTGGTCCTTCAACCGGCCCAGCTGGATGGCGGTGAGACTCGCGTTCGTCACTGCGATGGACATGTCGGCGAGTTTGCGCTGGGTCAGCTGGAAGGATGCGAGAGGCTTGCCGAACTGCGTTCGGACCAGCGTGTACTCGAGTGCCTCCTCCAGGCACGCCCTGGCAGCGCCCACCGCGCCCCACAGGATGCCGTAGCGGGCTTCGTTGAGGCAGGAGAGAGGACCCTTGAGCCCGCGTACGTCGGGGAAGACGGCGGAGGCGGGGAGGCGGACGTCGTCGAGGACCAGCTCGGCGGTGACCGACGCGCGCAGCGAGAGCTTCCGGTGGATCTCGTGTGCAGAGAATCCGGGGGTGTCGGTCGGTACCGCGAAGCCTCGGATTCCGTCGTCGGTCTGGGCCCAGACGACAGCGACATGCGCGACGGTGCCGTTGGTGATCCACATCTTCGACCCACTGAGGATCCAGTCATCGCCGTCTCGACGCGCGTGGGTGCGCATCGACCCCGGGTCGCTTCCCGCGTCAGCCTCCGTGAGACCGAAACACCCGATCGCTTCGCCGGCTGCCATTCGTGGGAGCCACTCCTGGCGGTGCTCCTCGGTTCCCCATCGATGGATAGCGAACATGGCGAGCGATCCCTGGACAGAGACGAGGCTGCGAAGGCCCGAGTCGATCGCCTCGAGCTCGCGGCAGGCAACGCCGTAGGCCGTTGCCGTTGTACCGGCACAGCCATAGCCCTCAAGGTGCATTCCGAGGACGCCGAGCTTGCCGAGGCCGATCGCGATATCGATCGGGATGGTTCCGCTCTCGTACCACTCGGCGACGTGCGGGGCGAGCTCGGCGTTCGCGTACGATCGGACAGCCTCGCCGATCGCCCGGTCCTCTTCGTCAAGCAGAGCGTCGGTCTCAAGGAAGTCGGTGCGGTTCATTCCTACTGGCCCTTCCATTCCGGTGTGCGGCCGGCGTTGAACGCGGCGTGGAACTCCGCGTGGTCCTCGGTGGTCATCAGGAGTGCCTGGGTCATGGCGTCGAGTTCCATCGAGGCCGACATGGACATGTCGAGCTCTCGGGTGAGCAGGGACTTCGTTTGCGAGAGCGCGAGTGCCGGTCCCGACGCAAGGCGGTCGGCCAGGGCCGCTACGGCCTCGTCCAGGTCGGCGTCGTCGACGAGCTGGGAAACGAGGCCGTAGCGGTCAGCCGTCTCCGCGTCGATCGTGTCACCGAGCATGAGCAGAGAGGTGGCGCGGCCGAGTCCAACGACCCGGGGCAGTAGGTAGGCGGCACCCATGTCGCCGCCAGAGAGGCCGACCTTGGTGAAGAGGAACGCGAAGCGACCTTTGCGACCGACGACGCGGAAGTCAGACGCGAGCGCGAGGACCGAGCCTGCACCGGCAGCGATGCCCTGGATCTTCGTGATGATCGGGATCGGACACTCGCGCATGGCACGGATGACATCGCCGGTCATCTTCGTGAACTTCATGAGCTCAGCCGGCTTCATTTTGATCAGTTCGCCGATGATCTCGTTGACGTCCCCGCCACCGCAGAATCCCTTACCTTCGCCTTGGATCACGAGGACCCGGACGCCCTCGTGGTGAGGGAGCTCGGCGAGCAGATCGCGCAGGTCCGCGTACGACTCGAAGGTCAGGGGGTTGAGCTTTTCGGGGCGGTTGAGGGTGACCGTCGCGACCGGGCCCTCGACAGCGAAGTCGAAGTGGTCCCACTGCTTGGTCAGCGCGGCAGACGCGCGGAACCGGTTCACGTGGCATTCACCCTTTCCTTAAAGAGTTCCCTGGCGATGATCGAGCGCTGGACCTCTGAGGCGCCTTCGTAGATGCGAGGTGCGCGTACGTCGCGGTAGAGATGTTCGAGCCGATGTCCACGCTCCAGAGCCATGGCACCATGGAACTGGATACTCTGGTCGACGACTGCCTGAGCTGTCTCAGTGGCGAACAGCTTGGCCATGGCAGCGGACTTCGTGATCTCGGCACGGGTCGCACCAGCGTCGTAGATCCGAGCAGCGGAGTGGACCAGGAGCCTCGACGCCTGCACGCGGGTCGCCAGGTCGGCCAAGGTGTGGGCGATGGCCTGCTGGTCAGCAAGCACGCCTCCGTATGCCTTGCGCTTGGAGACGTGGTCGAGTGCCATGTCGAGCGCGGCCTGCGCCATGCCGACCGCGAAGGCACCGACGCTGGGGCGGAACAGGTCGAGAGTTCGCATCGCGACCTTGAAGCCGGCGTCGACCTCGCCGAGGACATCGGTGCGTTTTACCCGCACGCCATCGAACGTCAGACGCCCGATGGGGTGGGGCGAGATCAGGTCGAGGTGGTCGCCGCTGAGTCCGTTGCTGTTCCCGGCGACCGCGAAGGCGGTCACTCCACGAGCGCCGGCATCCTCTGTCGTGCGCGCGAACACGGTGTAGACATCTGCCTCGGGGGCGTTCGAGATCCAGATCTTCTCACCCGTCAGCCGCCAGCCGTCACCGTCTTCGGTGGCACGTAGCTCCAGGGCGGCGGCGTCCGATCCGGCGTTCGGCTCGGTCAGGGCGAAGGCCGCGATCGTCGTTCCGGCCACTACTCCAGGCATCCAGCGTTCGATCGTCTCGGGCGACCCGGACTGCAGGATCGGGTAGCTGCCGAGTCCCTGGAGGGCAAGGGCGGTCTCGGCCTCGGCGGAGATCCCGGCGATGGTTTCGCGGAGTAGGCACAGCTGCAGGGCTGCCGCGTCGCTCGGCGCTTCGTCCGGTGACCCGCCGAACAGGCTCCGCAGCAGACCGGTCCGGCCCATCTCCTCGAGGAGCGGGCGATTGACCCGACCTTCGACCCCGGTGTGGGCAAATTCCAGGAGCTGTTGCTCGGTCACTCTGCGCACATCGGCGACGAACTGCTGCTCGTCGGTGCTCAGCCCGCTCGTCACGCTTCGACCTCCGGAGTCCAGCGCGCGTGGCGAGTCGTCGCCTCGCCGTGACGGATGAGTTCCAGGCGTGGCTTGGGCCCGTCGATCCGCCCGGTCTGCGGCTTCCAGCTACCGCCCTTCCACGGGTCGGGCCAGGTGGCTCCATCGCCGACATACCCCTGGTCTGCGGCCGCGTGCAGCGTCCAGTTGGGGTCGTAGAGGTGGACGCGAGCGAGGGCGCAGAGGTCTGCCCGACCCGCGAGCAGGATCGAGTTGACGTCGTCGTAGGACGAGATCGCACCCACGGCCACCGTCGGTATGTCGACGTTGTTGCGGATCTTGTCGGCGAAGGGCGTCTGGTACGAGCGTCCGTACGCGGGCTTCTCTGCCGACGTCACCTGACCTGTCGAGACGTCGATGGCGGCTGCGCCTGCTGCCTTGAACGCCTTGGCGATGTCGACGGCGTCGTCGCCGGTGATGCCTCCGTCGCACCAGTCGGTCGCCGAGATTCGGACCGTGAGCGGCTTGTGGCTCGCGAGCACGGCCCGCATCTCGGTGAACACCTCGAGGGGGAACCTCAGCCGGTTCTCGAGGTTGCCTCCGTACTCGTCGGTTCGCTGGTTCGTCAGCGGCGAGATGAAGGAGGAGAGCAGGTAGCCATGTGCGCAGTGGAGTTCGACGAGGTCGAAGCCGGCGGCGTCGGCACGTCGGGTCGCTTCGACGAAGTCCGCCTTGATGGCATTCAAGTCCTCGGCGGTGAGCTCGCGCGGGACCTGGTTGACCCCTGGCTTGTACGGGAGTGGCGATGGACCGACGACTTCCCAGTTGTCGGAGTCGAGCGGGAGGTCGATCCCTTCCCACATCTTCCTGGTCGAACCCTTCCGACCGGAGTGGCCGACCTGGATCCCGATCTTGGCCTTGCTCCATTGATGTACGAAGTCGGTGAGCTTCGCGAAGGCATCTTTCTGGTCGTCGTTCCACAGGCCCATGCAGCCTGGCGTGATGCGACCTTCCGGGGATACGCACACCATCTCGGTCATGACGAGACCGGCGCCGCCGAGGGCTTTCCCGCCAAGGTGCACGTAGTGGAACATGTTCGGCACGCCGTCGATGGCGCTGTACATGTCCATCGGAGAGACGACGATGCGGTTGACCAGGTCCAATTCGCCGATGCGGTAAGGCTGGAACATCGGCGGCGCCGTGAGATCCGCTCCGGCGCCCTGCTGTTTCGCGAACCACGTGTTGATCCGCTCGACGAACTCGGGGTCGCGCAGTTTGAGGTTGTCGTAGGTGACGCGCCGGCTGCGCGTCATGATGTTGAACGCGAACTGGAGAGGGTCCTGGTCGACGTACTGGCCCAGGTTCTCGAACCATTCGAGACTCGCCTGCGCGGCGCGCTGGGTCGACAGGACCACGGCCTTACGTTCGGTCTGGTACTCCTCAAGTGCCGCGTCGACCGAGTTGTGCTCGTAAAGGCACGCGGCGAGGGCGAGAGCGTCCTCCATGGCGAGCTTCGTCCCGGAACCGATCGAGAAGTGGGCGGTGTGGGCAGCGTCGCCGAGGATGACGACGTTGTCGTGTCGCCAGTTCTCGTTCCTGACCGTGCTGAAGTTGAGCCACTTCGAGTTGTTGGCCATCACTTCGTGTCCGTCGAGGACGTCGGCGAAGATCTCGCGGATCTTCGCAATCGATCGTTCGTCGGACTCGCCGGGCCGGAACTCGGTCTTCGCGAACTCGTCGAAACCGGCGGCACGCCAGACATCCTCGTTCATCTCGACGATGAAGGTGCTGCCCCTGGCATCGAACGGGTACCCGTGCACCTGCATCACGCCGTGCGGGGTTTCCTTGATGTAGAACTTGAAAGCCTCGAAGACCTTGTCGGTGCCGAGCCACATGTACTTGCAGGCCCTCTGCTCGAGGGTTGGCTTGAACGAGTCCGCGTACCGCCGACGGACCACCGAGTTCAGTCCGTCCGAGGCGACGACAAGGTCGTACTCCGCCGCGAGCTGCTCGACGTCGGGCGCGTCCTGCTGAAAAAAGACCTCGACACCGAGCTCGTAGCAGCGGGCCTGGAGGATCTGAAGAAGGCGCTTGCGGCTGAGGGCAGCGAAGCCGTGGCCGCCGCTGGTGTGCACCTCGCCCTTGAAGTGGACGTCGATGTCGTCCCAGCGGGCGAACTCGCGCTCCATCTGCTGGTAGATCTGCGGGTCAGCGTGCTCGATGCCGCCGAGGGTCTCGTCGGAGAAGACCACACCGAACCCGAACGTGTCATCGGCCGCGTTCCGCTCCCAGACGGTGATCTCGTGCCCAGGGTCGAGCTGCTTCGCAAGAGCTGCGAAGTACAGGCCGCCCGGCCCGCCGCCGATCACAGCGATCCGCATGGTGGGTTCCTCCTGCATGAGGCGTGTGGTGGACAGATGCGAAGTATGTTGGGTGACTGCGTACATTGATTCTTGACGAACGTCATGCATGGAGTGCAGTCCTACGTACCGGGTTCGACGGACGGCATGAGAGCCGTTCTCACGGCGTCGGGCCACGGGATGGCCTTCCCTGCCGCCGGGTCGATGTGGACCGCGGTCATCGACCCGTCAGCGGCGAGTTCGCCCGCACGGCGAACGTCGAATCGAAGCGTGATGGATGTTCTTCCGAGCTCCGCGATTTCGATACGGACATCGACCCTGTCGCGGAACCACAGGCGTGCACGATGGTTCACCTCGAGATGGACCCGAGGTATGACTCCGAACATGTTGGTGAGACCCACCTGCTCGTAGAGCTCCGCCTCAGCCGCTTCGATCCATCGAAGGATCGTGGAGTGGTGGTAGTGGCCGGCAGCATCGGTGTCCGGCCACTCCACACGCCGCTCGATCTGCGCGCTGAGCACGGGATCGCCTCCGCTGCCGGTCATGCGAAGTCCTGGTAGAAGTCCCTCAACTTGAAGCGCTGGAGCTTGCCGGTGGTGGTCTTCGGCAATTCGGGCGCGAACGCGATTCGCCGGGGGTACTTGTAGGGTGCGATCGTCTCCTTGACGAAGTCCTGGAGCTCCTTCGTCATCGCATCGGACGGTTCCGCGCCCGGACGCAGGACGACGACTGCGGTGACCACCTGGCCGCGATCGTCGTCAGGCGTGCCGATCACACCGCACTCGACCACGTCAGGGTGAGCCACGAGCGCTTCTTCCACCTCGGCGCCGGCGATGTTGTAGCCCGAGGAAACGATCATGTCGTCGTTGCGGCCCTGGTACCAGAAGTATCCGTCCGCATCCCGGATGAACGTGTCACCCGTGATGTTCCAGCCGTTCTGCACGTACGTGGTCTGCCTGTCATCCGCGAGGTATCGGCAACCGGTCGGTCCCTTGACCGCCAGCCGGCCGGGCACCCCGTCCGGTGCCGGGTTTCCCTCGTCGTCGAGCACGTCGACGACGTATCCGGGGACCGGGAGCCCCGTAGCGCCCGGGCGGATGTTCTCGTCGGCCGCGGAGACGAAGATGTGGAGCATCTCAGTCGAGCCGATTCCGTTGATGAGCTTGATCCCGGTCGCTCGTTCGATCTGCCGCCAAGTGGACTCCGGGAGATGCTCGCCCGCAGAGACCGCCCGGCGGAGCGAGGCGAGCTGTCCGACCTTTCCGCGCGCTATCATGGCCTTGTATGCGGTCGGTGCGGTGAAGCAGATCGAGACCTTGTGGTTGGCAATGTGGTCGGCCAGCTCTTCCGGTGTCGCCCGCTCGAGCAGCAGACTCGCGGCTCCGGCTCGGAGCGGGAAGATGACGAGGCCGCCCAGTCCGAAGGTGAAGGCCAGCGGCGGGGTACCGACGAAGACGTCGTTCTCGGTCGGCTTGACGACCTGGGCTGAGAACGTGTCCGCGATCGCGAGGACATCGCGGTGGAAATGCATCGTCGACTTGGGCCGGCCGGTGGTACCTGAGGTGAATGCCAGCAGCGCTACGTCGTCCGCTGCGGTCTGCACCGCCTCGAACTCGGGGGTGACGTTCTTGATCGCCTCGGTCAGACCGCCGTCGCCGCCGTACTCGACAAGCTCACGGAGCTTGGGGCCTGCGGGCATCTGGAGTTCGTCGACGAACCGGTAGTCGCAGAGCGCGAAGTTGGCCTCGCTGATCTCCGCGATGGTCGCCAGTTCGCCCGCGCGCAGCATCGTCATGGTGGTGACCACGACGCCGCCTGCCTTGATGACACCGAGCCAGCATGCGACGAGCCACGGGCTGTTCGGGCCGCGGAGCAGAACCCGGTTGCCCGGAGCGATCCCGTAGGTGGCGGTCAGGACCTTCGCGATCTTGTTCGACGTGTCCCGCAGTTGGCCATAGGTCCAGGTCTCACCGCCCGGCGTGAGGAGGCAGCGGCGGTCGTCGCCCAATCGGGACGCGACCGCGTCAACGAGCTCGACGGCACAGTTCAGGCGTACCGGATAGTTCAGCTCGGGCGCGTGCAGGAGGAAGTCTGGCCACTGGCTCTCAGGCGGCAGGTTCCGGCGACAGAAGTCGTCGACGTGGGCGGAGCGCGACAGCGGCATCTCAACCTCCAATTGGTCCTGCCCACTAAACATATGACTTGTTGGTCACGAGCGTCAAGAGAACGCAATAGAAATTCAGAGACCGAAAGAGCGCGGCGACCCCGGCCCCGGCCCCGGCGCTGTTGTGCTATGTCCGGTTTGATCATGGTTTGCTGGATGCCGTAGGCGGCGAAGGTGTTGGCGCGGTCTTGCATGTCGCGGCGGGCGTAGGCCATGTTGGTGCGGCCGGCGAGGCGGAGAATGTTCAAGGCCATGTTGCGGGGCGCGTTGCCGGTGCGCAGCTGGGAGGCAGCTTCGTGCAACGCCACATCCCGAGTCCAATATGGATAATCCTCCACGACTCTCCGTCAGATCCTGCGTAATGTACCGTGATCGCCGAGATGCGCTTGCGGTTGCGGGCTGACTCGGGCCAGGTTGACCGTGGCGGCAGTTTCCCCGGCCGGGTCGCGGCCCACTGCTTCACCCAGACCGTCCGCTGCCCGCACCCCGGGCAGCAACGTGCCGGCCGACAGGTCCCCTTGAGGTTCCCCCGATAGTGTGGAGGCCAGACCTAAGGGGATAGATGGTCATGGCTGAAACGAGGAGACGGTTCGACCGGGAGTTCCGTGAGGGCGCCGTGCGGATCGTGCGGGAGACGGGTAAGCCGATCGCGCAGGTCGCTCGGGATCTGGGTATCAACAACGGCACTTTGGCGAACTGGGTGGCGCAGGAGCGTCGGGCTCGGGGCGAGGCCGCCGCGGGTGGTCTCGGTGAGGACGAACGCGCCGAGCTGGCCAGGCTGCGTAAGGAAAACGCTGAGCTGGCGATGGAGCGTGATGTCCTCAAGCGATCCGTGGTCCTGTGGGTCAAGGAGGCGACGAAGTGACCGTGGCCCGCTTCGTCGCCGCCCAGAGGACCGAGCATGCCGTGCCGCACGCGGTGACCTGCCGGGCGCTGGGGCTGTCGCAGTCGTGGTTCTACAAGTGGCGTGACCGGCGACCCACCGCACGGCAGGCCCGCCGCGATGCCCTCGACGAGGCGATCCGGGCAGCGTTCGACGCCTCCGGCGGCACCTACGGCTCCCCGCGGGTGACCCAGGACCTGCACGCCGACGGGTGGCAGGTGTCGGTCAACACCGTCGCGGCCCGCATGGCGCGGCTGGGTCTGGCCGGACGCACCCCGCGCCGCCGACGCGCCCTCACCAAGCAGGGCAAACGGCCGGTGGCACCGGACCGGGTCCGGCGGCAGTTCACCGCCGTCGCACCGGACGTGTTGTGGTGCGGCGACATCACCGAGATCGTTACCGACGAGGGCAAGCTGTACCTGGCCACGGTGATCGATCTGCACTCCCGCCGGCTGCTCGGCTACGCCATGGGCGACCGGCACGACGCCGACCTGACCCAGGCCACCCTGAGCATGGCCGCCGCGACCCGCGGCGGCACCGTGGACGGAGTGATCTTCCACAGCGACCGCGGCAGCGAGTACACCGCCGCCGAATACGCCACCGCCTGCCGCCGGCTGGGTGTCCTGCAATCGATGGGCCGGGTCGGCTGCGCCCTGGACAACGCCGCCGCGGAGGCGTTCAACTCCACCATCAAGGTCGAGTACATCCACCGGCAGCGGTTCCGCACCCGCGCCGAAGCCCGACTCAAGATCGCCACCTGGATCGTCGATTTCTACAACACCCGCCGACGCCACAGCGCCTGCGATGGCATGTCACCCATCGACTACGAACGCTTCATCGCCCAAGCCCGCCTGGCTCAGGCAGCTTAAACAGCCCTCCACGCTTCCAGGGGATTGACAGACGTCGGGTGTTGATCCGTCGCCAGCTGGCTTCGGCTCTCACTGTCCAGCCGTGTTGCTGTCATCGTTGCTGTCGACAGCAACACGGCTGACTGCTTCGGTGTGACCGAGGCGCTCCCCGCGCCGTCAGGTGAGCTGGTCGACCGCGTCGAGGATCAGCCACAGACCGCAGATCGCGAAGAGGACCGCCGCGCCGTACTTGATGGTCCTCTCCGGCAGCCTGCGGCCGAGCATCCGGCCGACCAGGATGGCCAGTGCGTCGGCGGCCACCATGCCGATCGTCGAGCCGATCCAGGTGCCGAACCAGCCGTACTGGGTGGCCAGGGTGATGGTGGCGAGCATCGTCTTGTCGCCCAGTTCGGCGAGGAAGAACGCCACGCCGACGGCGAACACCGCCGACTTGGTGCTCCGTTCGGCCTTGCGCTTCTCCTCCTCGGTGAGAGTGTCCCCGCGCAGCGTCCAGGCGCCGAAGCCGAGGAAGGCGAGGCCGGCGACGAGCGAGATCCACCCGGTGGGCAGGGTCGCGCCGAGGCCGTAGCCGATGGCGACCGACACGAGGTGGACCACGGCGGTGGCGACGGTGATCCCGATCAGCACCGGGACCGTCCTGAACCGCGTGGCGAACGTCAGCGCCATGAGCTGGGACTTGTCCCCCAGCTCGGCAACGAAGATCACGCCGAAACTGACCGCCAGCGCGACGAGAAAGCCCTCCATGGGCGTCCTTCCGGATCAGGCCGGGAGGAGGAACAGGGGCGCCCTCGACCCGGCTGTTGACAGCCTGGTCGAAGGTCTCGCCCGCCCCGGTACGGGGCCGCGTGGCCGGATGCGGAACGCATCAGTGTGTCGACCACGACATTGCGGGCTACTCCCCTTCGCGGCACCCAGCGTACCCGACCCGGGGCCGCCACCACCGGCGGGGGCGGCCCCGGGCAGCGGAAACTCAGATCGCCCGGGCAAGGGTCAGCCCGAACAGGCCGTCCGGGTCGGTCCACAGCTCCTCGACGGTGAGACCGGCGGCGGCCAACTCGGTGGCGACACCTTCCGGGCGGAACTTCGCCGACACCTCGGTCCGCAGCTCCTCCCCCTCGGCGAAGTCGACGGTGAGATCGAGCACCCGGACCCGCATCGACCGTTGCGCCCGCAGGCGCATCTCGATCCACTCCCGTTCGGCGTCCCAGAGGGCCACGTGCCGGAACTCCTCGGGGACGAAATCGGCACCCAGTTCGCGGTTGACCACCCGTAGCACGTTGCGGTTGAACTCGGCGGTCACTCCGGCTGCGTCGTCGTAGGCGGGCAGGATGATCCCCGGGTCCTTGACCAGGTCGGTGCCGAGCAGCAGCCAGTCCCCGGTCTCCAGGGCAGCGCGCATCGCGGTCAGGAAGGCGGCCCGCTCGTCCGGCATCAGGTTGCCGATCGTGCCGCCGAGGAAGGCCACCAGCCGACGGCCGCCGGCGGGTAGCCGGTCCAGGTGGCGGGTGAAGTCCCCGACGATGCCGCGGACCCGCAGGCGGGGATAGTCGGCGGCGAGAGCGGCGGTGGACTGGCGCAGCGCGCTCACCGACACGTCCAGCGGGACGAAGGTGCCCAGGGTGCCCCGGCCGCTCAGCGCGTCGATCAGCAGCCGGGTCTTCTCCGACGAGCCGGAGCCCAGCTCGATCAGGGTCTTCGCCCCGGTCACCTCGGCGATCCGGGACGCGTGCCGCTGGATCACCGCCCGTTCCGCCCGGGTCGGGTAGTACTCCGGCAGCCGGGTGATCTCCTCGAACAGCTCGCTGCCCCGGGCATCGTAGAACCACTTCGGGGGCAACCATTTCTCCCCGGCGGTCAGGCCGACCCGGACGTCCTCGCGCAGGCTTCGGTCGAGGTCCCGCTCCTCCAGGTGGATCTCCAGTGGTTCGGCGCTCATGAACTTCCCTTTCGTTGGTGAACGTCGCGTCGGCCGGCGCTACCCGCTGGCGAGCGGGGTCGTGCGCAGCCCGGCCGGGTCGGCCACCACCAGGTGACCGTCGGGAACCGGCCGCCAGGCCGGGTGGTCGTCGAGAGGTTCGGAGGCGAGCAGCACCGCGTCGCCGTCCACGCGGACCGACAGCGCGTGCCCGGCGGCGGTCGCCACCGCATCACGGCCGTCGGTGAGCAGCAGGTTCAGCCGGGACCCGGGAGCTGCCACGGTGACCGCCCGGACGGTGTCGGCGACCGCGTCGGCCGGGTCCGCGCCGCTACGCAGCCGGTCCCGGACCAGGGCCCAGAGCAGCGCCGCGTCGGAGGGCGCGTCCAGGGTGAGCAGGTCGCGGACCGGCAGGGCGGCGGCGAGGCCGGCCACCGTGTCCGGCCAGCCGCGCACCACGCCGTTGTGGCTGAACAGCCACCGACCCTCCCCGAACGGGGCGACGGCCCCGGCGTGCACCGGCATGCCCACCGTGGCGGAGCGGACGGCGGCCAGCGCCGCGCCGACGACCGTGGTGGTGGCCAGGCCGGGCAGCGCCGGGTCGCTCCAGATCGGTTGGGCGCTGCGGTAGCGGACCGGCTCACCGTCGTCCGGGTACCAGCCGACGCCGAAACCGTCGGCGTTGACCGTGCCGCCGCCACGCATGTCCGCAGGGGCCCAGGACTGCCGGACCAGCGAGTGCGGCGGATCGAACAGCAGCGCCCGCAGCGGCACCGGCGGCCCCAGGTAGGCCAGGTGCCGACACATCAGGCGTCGCCGGTCGGGACGGCGCGTCGGGCCGCCGCAGCCGGCCCGGCGTCCCGCGCACAGCGGAAGCCGCTGAAGATCTGCCGGCGGATCGGATAGTCCCAGTTGCGGAAGGTGCCCCGGCAGGCGGCCCGGTCGGTGCCGAAGGAGCCGCCGCGCAGCACCCGGTGGTCGTCGCCGAAGAAGACCTCGGAGTACTCCCGGTAGGGGAAGGCGGTGAAGCCCGGGTGCCCCCGGAAGGTGGTCGACGTCCACTCCCACACGTCCCCGATCAGCTGGTGCACGCCGAGCGGGGACGCCCCGGCCGGGTAGGCGCCGACCGGTGCCGGCCAGAGGTGACGCTGGTCGAGGTTGGCGTGGGCGGCGGTCGGCTCCTCGTCACCCCAGGGGTAGCGGCGCGAGCGGCCGGTGGCCGGGTCCCAGCGGGCGGCCTTCTCCCACTCCGCCTCGGTGGGCAGCCGCTTGCCGGCCCAGGCGGCGAACGCCTCCGCCTCGTGGAAGCAGACGTGCACCACCGGCTCGTCGTCCCGGACCGGGGCCCACCGGCCGAACCGGCGGTACGCCCAGCCGTCGCCGTCGCGCCGCCAGTGCATCGGTGCGGTCAGCCCCTCGGCCCGCCGGTGCGCCCAGCCGGCCGGAGTCCACCACCGGGGCTCGTCGTACCCGCCGTCGGCGATGAACTCCCGGTACCGCCCGTTGGTGACCGGTGCGGCGTCGATGAGGTACGCGGGCAGGTCGACGGTGTGGGCGGGGCGCTCGTTGTCCAGCGACCACGGGTCGGTGGAGGTGCCCATGGTGAACGGTCCCGCCGGCACCAGCACCTCCCCGCCGACCCGGGCGGTCGGTTCGGGCGGTGAGGGCGCGGCGAGCACCGGCGGGCCGGAACGCAGCTGGTGGGTGGCGAGCATCGTCTCGTCGTGCTGCTGCTCGTGCTGGACGATCATGCCGAAGGCGAAACCGTCGGCGACCAGCGGCCGGTCGGTGAAGCGCACCCGCTCCAGCAGGTCGTGCACCTTCTTCCGGACGGTCGCCACATAGGCGCGGGCCTCCCGGGGCGGCAGCAGCGGCAGGGCCGGTCGGTCCCGGCGGGGCTGCTTGAACGCGTCGTAGAGGTCGTCGATGTCCCGCCGAACCGGTTCCCGGCCGCCGACGTCGCGGACCAGCCAGAGCTCTTCCTGGTTGCCGACGTGCGCCAGGTCCCAGACCAGCGGGGACATCAGCGGAGAGTGCTGGCGGGTCAGGTCGTCGTCGTCGACCGCGTCGGTCAGCCCGGCGGTCCGGACCCGGGTGCGGGCCAACTCGGCCGCGATCCGGTCGCGGAGGGTCTCCTCGTCCCACTGGGTCGATGTCACCGTACGTTCCTCTCCGCGACGGCCCGACGCCGTCGTACACCTCGAACGATCTCCTCGGACGTACCCGCCGGCAGGTCGAAGCGGGACAGGGCCGCCAACGCCAGGTCGAGCAGCTCCACCGCGGCCCGCGCGACCGGTGGATCGGCAAGCCCGTAGCGGGCCGCCTGGTACCAGCGGTCCGCCACCGGAGCGCCGCACGCCGCCGCCGCAGCGGTCGTCGCCGGGTCGCCGAACAGGGCCGCCACCACCGCGACGGGCACCATCCAGTCCCGGCCCGGCTGGGCGTCCAGGTAGCGGACCTCGAGGTAGCCCCGGGGCCGGACCGGTGGGAAGAGGGTGCTCAGGTGGTAGTCGAGGTCGTCGGTGGTGGGCGGTCGCGGTAGTGCCCCGTCGATCCAGTCGGCGAAGGTGATCCCCGGCGGCACGGTCCAGTCCGGGCCGTCGGCGCGGACGCAGAGCAGCGGAGCGGCGAGCGCGTACCCGGTCCAGGCCGCGACCGGGTCCCGGTTCCCGTCGGCGGGCTGCCACACCGGCCGGGTGCGGGTCGGGTCGATGGTGAGCCACGCGGCCATCCGCGCCGATGCCCAGCCGGTGAGCCGGCCGGCGTGCCGGTCGGCGGTGGCGAAGGCCGCCAGCAGCGGCGGGCCGACGGCATGGGCCGCCGTCCACCGGGCCGTCAGATCGGCTTCCTCCCCCGCGTCCAGGCAGACCTGGAGCCCGGCGGTGCTGAACATCATGGTCCGCCCGGCCGGTCCGCGCCGGTCGAAGGCACGGCGCATGGCGTGGTAACGGGGGGTGTCCACGACGGGCTGGGGGACCCGATGGGGATCGATGCCGCTGCGGCCCAGGGACAGGCCAGCGGTGTCCAACAGCCGGGTCAGCTCACCGACGTCCGCGTCGGTGCCGGTGAGCAGGGCCGCGAGCGAGGGTCGCGGCGGGGTGGAGAGTTCCACCTGCCCGCCGGGCTCCACGGTGACCGTACTGCCGTGGTGGAGCCGCTCGGCCGGGCTCGTGCTGTCCAGGGTGGTGGGGCTGTGCCGCCCCAGTGCCGCGCGCAGCCGGTCCCGGTCGACGGGACGGGCCGGGTCCGCGGCGTCGTGCACGGTCCATTCCAGCTCGACACCGGTGAGGATCGGGGGACCGGTCTTGAAGCAGATCCGGGCGATGTGGCCGGCGGCGGCACCGGCCTCCCGCAGGATCGCCGAGCGGTCCAGCTCCGGCGACATCACCATCTGTGGTCCTTCCCCGAGCCGTTCGTCGACACCGGGCCCACCGGCGCGAACCGGGGCGGCGGCCCTTCCGCGTCATGTCTAGCAGACGAACGACAGTCGTCGCTCGTCGTACGAGGTCAGCGGGGCGGCGACGGTCGGTCGGCCGGTGGACTGGTCCGCTGGTGGGCTGTCGGCCGCCCGCCCGGGGAGGACGGGTGGCCGCCCGGGGACGAGGGGCGGTCGCCCGGGGAGGCGGGGTGCTCGCCCGGGGAGGCGGTCACCAGGCCCCGGCAGTACGCGTCGACCCGCCCGGGACCGCCGGCCGCCTCGACGAGCGGACGGAAGGTGGGATTCTCCAGTGACGTGGCCCGCTGGTCGGCGGGTTTGGCCAGGTACGCGGTGCAGAGGCCCCGCTGCGCCGCAGGGCCGGGGGGATGCGGTCCGATGGAGCGTGGATGCCCCGAGCCAGGTGGGGACCCGGTGGTCGACGCACCGCTGCCGGTGGTCGGAGTGGGCACGGGCGCGCTTTCCGGCGGTACCGGGACGCCCGTGGTCGGCGCGGGTGGGGCCGGGGGTGGGTCGGACCGGTCCAGGCCGACGGCGGCCACCGCCACCCCGGCGGTCGCCGCGACCGCGAACCCGGCCAGCCAGACCGCGGCGCGGGCGGTGCGGCGCGGACGGGCCGGCCCGGTTGCGGGGCGCTGCGCCCGGGCGGCCCGGAAGGCGGCCAGCGCGGCGTCCTCCCCCGCCAGCTCGTCGGGGCGGGCCGGCGCGACGGCGGCGGCCAGCAGCCGGGCGACGGGATCGTCGGACCGCTCGGCGTGACCGGTCGCGACGGTGTCGAGCAGCCGTTCGGCCGTCCGCTCGTCCGGACGGCGGGATCGACGGAAACGCATCCAGGCTCCCCTCACGTCAACCGTCCGCCGGTTCGGTTCGGGGCGGGCCCGGCAGCTGCCGGCCCCGGCCGGGACGTGGGCGGGGTGGAGTGACCGGGGACGACGTGCCGTCGGCGTCGCCGAGGAGCCCGGCGAGCCGGCGCAGGCCCCGGTGGGCGGCGGTGCGGACCGCGCCGGCCCGTCTGCCCAGCACCCGGGCGGCGGACTCGGCGTCCAGCCCGATCACCGCCCGGAGCAGGACCGCTTCCGCCTCGCGGGGCGGCAGCGTGGCGATCAGCGCGATCGCCGACTCGGTGCCGAGGGTCTCCCCGGCGTTCTCGGCGGTGTCGCTGTCGCCGGGCAGCTCACTGAGGGACTGCACCGGCACCGGTACGGACGGCCGGCGGCGCTGCCGACGCAGGTGGTCCATGGCCCTGTTGCGGGCGATGGTGACCGCCCAGGCCCGGAACTCACCGCCGGTGAAGGTGGCGAGGTCCCGGGCGACCTGGAGCCAGGTCTCCGAGGCGACGTCCTCGGCGTCCGCACCGACCAGGGCGGTGAGGTAACGCAACAGGCCCGGTTGCAGGGTGCGGTAGAGGAGACGGAACGCCTCCTCGTCGCCGTTCTGCGCGGCGGCCACCACCGCGTTCAGGTCACCGGTCATCGGGGGGTCGATCCTGCCACGTGTCCATCCGGGTCCGACCGTTCGGGGTCGGTGCCGTCGACGCCGGACCGGACCTTCACCCGCACCATCAGCCCCCCGCTGGCCTCGCACCAGCCGTGGCCGAGACGGCACGGCGCGCACCGGGGCGGAACCGCCCGTCACGGCGGATCCCGCGCCCCGGTCGGGGTCGACCCGAGTCGGTAACGGTAGGGGGCAGGTCACCCAGCGACAAGGCAGCATCACAAGTAAAACAAGTGACATAAATCAACGAATCGCTACGGCGTGTCGACGTAACGTCTGCCGACACCGGGACGCTCGCCAACCGCAGGGCGGCGTTCCCGCAGCGTACGAGCACATCCGTCGGCGCGACTCGGGGCCGACCGGCGGCTCGTCGGACGCCGGGACACCGCCCACCACGAGCCTTCGTCACTCAGCGTGCCGCAACCACTGCGCCCCGCTCACTCTACCCGGGATCGCGCCCGGATAGCTCCGCGCGCCGGTGGGTACGGTATTGCGGTGTTGTCTTCCGGAGTCGTGCTCAGCGGTCGGTACCGCTTGGACGAACGTGTCGCCACCGGCGGCATGGGCGATGTCTGGCGCGCGTCCGACGTGGTGCTGGGGCGGCAGGTGGCGGTCAAGATCCTGCTGCCCGCGCTGGTCTCCGACCCCGACTTCATCGCCCGGTTCCGCGCCGAGGCCCGGATGATGGCGGCGCTGCGCCACCCCGGGATCGTGCAGGTCTACGACTGCGGCCAGGACGAGCTGCCCGAGGGCGGCACGGCCGACTACCTGGTGATGGAGTTCGTCCAGGGCAGACCGCTGTCCAGGCGCATCGAGGCCGACGGCACGCTCGGCGTCGCCGAGACCATGTCGGTGGTGGCCCAGGCCGCCGAGGCGCTGCACGCGGCGCACAGCGGCGGCATCGTGCACCGGGACGTCAAGCCGAGCAACCTGATGGTCCAGGAGAGCGGCGCGGTCGTCCTCGTCGACTTCGGCGTGGCCCGCTCGACCAACGTCACCAGCATCACCAGCACCAACGCCGTTCCGGGCACCGCGCTCTACATGGCGCCGGAACAGGCCGCCGGCCGGCCGGTCTCGGCCGCCACCGACATCTACGCTCTCGGCGCGGTCGCGTACTGCTGCCTCACCGGCGGTCCGCCGTTCACCGGCGACAACCCGCTCCAGGTGGCCGTGCGCCATCTGGACGACGAACCGCCACCGCTGCCGGCCGAGATCCCCGCGCCCGTGCGGGACCTCGTCTTCCGGGCGTTGGCCAAGGAGCCGGCCGAGCGGTACGCCTCCGGCGCCGAGATGGCCGTCGCCGCGCGGGCGGCGGCGGGCGCCGCGACGGCCACCACGGCCGGCGGCACGCCCACGGTGCCGGTCCGCGGCCCGCTGCGGCTCTCCGGGCCGGACACCCGCACCGACCTGCCCGCCGTGGGGTCCACCGGTGCGGCCGGTGCACGCAACCGGCGGCGCGGTCCCCTGGTGGGCGCGGTCGCGGCGGTGCTGGTGGCCATCACCGGCCTGGTCACGGCGATGAGCCTGACCAACGACGGTTCGGCGCCGGCCACCAACCTGCGGACCACCCCGTCCGCGACGGTCCCGAGCGGCGATCCCCAGGGGCCGGGGCCGGCCGAGGAGACCACGCCGGGACCGAACCGCCCGAACCGCCCCGGCTGGCCGACCGGTCGCCCCTCGGCCGGCGCGACGGTGACCCCGAGCCCGGGGCCGAGCGACTCCGGCGAACCGGTCCCGTCGACCGAACCGACCGGCGCGCCGACCACCACGCCACCGGTGGCAGCCACCACGACTCCGGCGACCGAGCCGACCGACCCGGCTCCCACGACCGGCCAGACGACGACCGCCCCGCCCGGAGGCGGCAACGGCGGGGCGGACGGCCCCGCCTGACCTCCGGGCAGGGTGCGAGGCAGGTCAGCGGTCGAGCAGCGTCCGCATCCGGTCGATCTCCACGTTCTGCTCGACCGCGACCGCGGTGGCGAACTCCGACAGGGTCAGGTCCGCACCGACCCGGAGCAGGTCGGTGGCCATCGCGACGGCACCCCGGTGATGATCGGTCATCATGCTGACGAAGAGCCGGTCGAAGTCCGCCCCCCGGACGGCGGCGAGGTGCCGCATCGCCTCCGGGGACTGCATGCCCCGCATGGCGCCGCTGCCGTGGCCGTGGCCGGTCGCCTCCGCAGGTAGTCCCCGGGTGGCGAGCCAGCCCCGCAACATCCCGACCTCCGGCCCCTGGCTGGCCCTGATCCGCTCGGCGAGGGCCCGCACCGCCGGGTCGCCGGCCCGCTGCCGGGCGAGATCGGCCATCTCCAACGCCTGGCTGTGGTGCGGGATCATCGCCCGGACGAACGAGACGTCCGCGTCGTTGTAGCCGGGTGAGACGTCCGGGCGCACGTCGCTGCCGGCGCGGGTCACCGCGGACTCACCGGGACGCCCCGGAACGACCACCGGTGGGCCGTCCGGCACGGGCGTGGCGGTGGGGCGGGCGGCGGGTGGCAGGGGCTCTTCGGGCGGCTCGGGCGGCTCGGCGGCGAACCGCAGCAGCAGGGCGGCCGCGCCCACCACCAACAGCACCATGGCAACGGCCAGGAACCGTCCATGTCGGACCGTCATCGACACCCCTCCCCCTCCGCATGGCGCACGAGACCGTGGTGTCCACTTTCGCCACCTGGGCCACATCGACTGCTATCGTCAGGTTGCAAGGCGCCCTCGTACCATAGCCTTCCGTCGAAGGATGCCGACGATGAGCAGACCCTTCCCATCCCCACGTCACCTGCGGACCCTCGGCCTGGCCGCCACCGGCCTCCTCCTGCTCGGTCTCGCTCCCGCCGCGCCCGGCGCCGCGCAGACCGCCGTCGATCCGGCCCCCGCGCGGGCGGGCGCGGAGAGCCCCACCGCCATACCCGGGGTCGACGAGATCGCCAGCAGCCCGAACATGCGGCTGGTCGCGAACGCGCCGATCGGAACACCGCTGAACACGAGCGTCAACAGCGACCTGGCCTTCCAGGGCAAGTACGTGTTCGTCGGCAACTACAACGGCTTCCAGATCCACGACATCGCCCGGCCGGAACGGCCCAAGCTGGTCTCCCAGGTACTTTGCCCGGGCTCGCAGAACGACATCTCGGTCCACGGCGACCTGCTGTTCCTGTCGACCGACTCACCCCGCAGCGACGACTCCTGCGCCAGCACCCGGGTCAACCCGGACGCGACCGCGTGGGAGGGCATCAAGATCTTCGACATCAGCGACAAGACCGCCCCGCGCTACGTCAAGTCCGTCCAGACGGCCTGCGGCTCGCACACGCACACCCTGGTGCCGGCCCGCACCCGGGGCACCGTCTACCTCTACGTCTCCTCGTACGGCCCGTCCGACACGTACGTCGGCTGCCCCCGGCCGCACGACTCCATCTCCATCGTGCGGGTGCCGGTGCAGGACCCGACGGCGGCGAGCGTGGTCGCCACCCCGAACCTCTTCCCGGACGGTGGGTACGAGGGACGTCCGGACGGGTCCGCGACCAGCGGGTGCCACGACATCACCGTCTACCCGGACAGGGACCTGGCCGCCGGTGCGTGCATGGGTGACGGCATCCTGATGGACATCGCCGACCGGGAGGCTCCCCGGGTGATCAACCGGGTGCGGGACACGGAGAACTTCGCGTTCTGGCACTCGGCCACGTTCAACAACACCGGCACGAAGGTGGTGTTCGTCGACGAACTGGGTGGCGGCGGTGCGGCGACCTGCAACGCCACCGTGGGCCCCAACCGGGGCGCGAACGCCGTCTACGACATCTCCGGCGACGGGGACGCCCGGACGATGACCTTCCGCAGCTACTTCAAGATCCCGCGGGCCAACGCCGACACCGAGAACTGCGTGGCGCACAACGGCGCGCTGCTCCCGGTCAAGGGCCGGGACATCATGGTCCAGTCCTGGTACCAGGGGGGCGTGTCGGTCTGGGACTTCACCGACTCGACGACGCCGAAGGAGATCGGCTACTGGGAGCGGGGGCCGCTGTCGGACAGCGCGCTCGTCTTCGGCGGCAGCTGGTCGGCGTACTACTACAACGGGTACATCTACTCCAACGACACGGTCAAGGGCCTGGACGTCCTGGAGATCGACGACCCGCGTACCGCCTCGGCGAAGCTGACCCGGTTCCAGGAGTTCAACCCGCAGACCCAGCCCAGCTACCGCAGCTGGTAGTCCGGCCACGTCCTCGGCCCGGCCCCTGCGGGGGGCCGAGCCGAGGCACGTCCCGGATCAGGCCGGCGGTAGCCGGTACTCGCGCCGGCCGCCGGTCGCGGTGACCACCCGGACCTCGCCGCTGCGCAGGCCGTACGTCACCGACCACCGGGTGTGCCCCTGCCGGACGTCGTCGAGCAGCTCCAGCGCCGCCGGAGCGTCCAGCCGCCCATGGGCGGCGGTCAGCGCCTCGGCGAGCACGCGGTAGCGACGGTCGTCGCGTCGCCGCTGCTCCGGGACGTCGACCACCGGCACGTTCGTCAGCGCCTGCCAGCTCCCGCCACCCGGCTGCACCCGCATCCGACCGTCGACGAACTCCACCACCGCCGACGCTCCGGTCTCGTCGGCGAGCAGGTAGTGCAGTGGCGGGCCGCCCTCGAAGTCGAGGTTGTACCGCTGGAACACCCGCACCGCCTCGGCGACCGTGGCCGCCTCGTCGAGCACCAGCCGCAGGATCCGGACGCTGCCCACCCGGGGCAGCCCCGGCACCGGTTCGGCCCGGGCGTTGTCGTCGGCGGCCAGCCCCACCGCGAGGCCGCGCTCGTTCATCCCGTCGAAGGGCAGCAACGGGGCGTCGAGCAGCCGGCGGTCGCCGGTCGGGTCGGCCCCCAAGCCGAGGTAGGAGATGTCCACCAGGGAGACCGAGGCGTACCCGTCGGGCGGGTCGGTGCGCAGCACCATCGCCGGGTTGGGGTCCCAGTCGAAGTTGCGGGCGAACAGCGGCCGGTCCCGGTCGCCGAGGGCGGCGAAGAGCGAGCAACCGACCGGGCTGGGCGTGGGCCGGTCCAGGCCGGCCTGCGCGTCGTAGTCGCCGACGTAGGTCATCTCGTACAGGGGCAGGTCGTCGACGCGACGCAGGCTGGCCATGGTCCGCTCGGCCTCGGCCGGGGTCTGTCGGGAGGCGACCGGGGTGGACGGGGCGTCGGTCGGCCCGGCCGGCGCGCCGGTGACCGGTTCCGACCCTGAGCAGCCGGTCAGTGCCAGCAGCGCCACCAGACCGAGCACGAGCGCATGTCTCCGCATAGCTGGAAGACGCTAGGTCAGCGGCGGCGGGTTGTCCACGGTGGTGGACCGACTCCGGTTTCCGGCCGCCACGGTCGGGTACCAGGAACGCCGAAGGGATGGTGAGGTGACGATGAAGCGGAACGAATACCACGTGGTGCCGGACGGTCAGGGCTGGAAGGTCGAACAGGGCGGCAAGCAGGTCGGCCGGTACGACACCAAGCAGGTCGCGGTCGAGGCGGGGCGGAAGGCCGCACACGCCGACGAACCCAGCCAGCTCGTCGTCCACACCGCCGACGGCCGGATCGAGACCGAGTACACCTACAAGGACGACCCGTACCCGCCGGCGGGCTGACGCCCCCGTCCGCACCACCGACGGCCCGCCGGGCCACCAGCGTCGCTGGGACCGGCGGGCCGTCGGCGTACCCGCCCCGGTGCCACGGGATCAGCTTCCCGGGATCCGCGCCGGCTGGGCGGCGATGGCGGCCTCGGTCAGCGCCGGCCGTCCGCCGGGACTACCGACGGTGGCCCCGGCCGCCGCCACGGCCAGCGGGGTTCGTCGCGGAGCAGCCCGGCCGTGAGCGCGGCGACGAAGGCGTCCCGGCTCCGGTGGTTTCCACGGTCGTGGTCGCGCTCCATCCGTTCGCCGCCGGACCCCGCGGCGTGCTGCTGTCCCCGCCGTGCATCCACAGTAGAGTCGGAGCGTCCATCGGCCGTGGCGGGACGGTGTCGGCCGACGCAGGGAGTGTGAGCAGTGTGAATCGGGTGGACCTGCCCGGCCTGACCGGTGAGGAGCCGCTGGGATTCCTGGCCGCCGTCGGGCTGATGGACCAGCTGATGGAGACCAGCTATCTGTGCTGGGACCGGCAGGACCGGCACGCGATCCTGTACTGCCGTCGGCACTCCAGCGTCGCCGACCTCGTGGACCACCTGACGGGACAGCTGGACCGGATCGAACACGGGGCCGCCATCCCCCACACCTCGGGCTTCCCGGTGCGACGGCGGCGAGGGGCACCCGATCCGCTGCGCGTCCGCCCAGCCGACTACCGCAGCCTGCTCGAACGCGTGAGCCGATCCTCCGGAGGGCGCCACAGGCTCGAGGCCACGGTGACCGGGAGGGCGACCGACGAGGACGGGTTCTGCGTGGTGAATCCGCTGGTCGCCGTGCGTGGCCGGCAGACCGTCGGCAGCTTCTGGTACTACCCCATGCGGGACGTGCGGCAGGATCCCCGGCGGCTGCTGACCGAGGCGCTGACGAGTTGGCGTCGGGTCGACGGCTCGGAGGGATGGCTCCTCGACCACCACGCGAGCTACTCCACCCATCCCGGCCTGCACGGCCCCGGCGGCAGCGGGGCCGTACCCGGTGCCACCTGGCTGGCGACCCTGGCCGTCCCCACCTTCGGCTACCGCCGCCGCAACGGCGTCAAAGCCGGTCGGCCGGTACTGCCCAACGGATGGTTCCGCCTGGGCGCCGAGGACGTCTTCCTGTGGCCGCTGTGGACCCTGCCGGTAAGCCGCGACGTGCTCAGCTCCGTGTGGAACGTCGGGTGGGCCTCCGACGCCTGGAAGCTCGACCGGGACCGTGACGGCACCTTGCGGGCCAGCATCGGCACGACCCATGGCGTGCCTGCTCCCAACTCGATCGATCACGCCGTCGACCTCGACATCTTCACCATGTGCGCCGCCGTTCGACGCGGTACGCGGGGTCCACTGACCCCGGTGCCCACCGCGACACTGCGGAGAGCCGACGAGCGGTCCAGCTACCCGGCGTGGGCGGGCTGGGACCGCAGGTACCCCGACGTCGGCGACTACCCCGGCAGGTACGGCTGGGGCTGACCGGGCCCGCCGGCCACCGGTCCGACCGGGAGCCGGACGTCTCGGGCCGCCGCCGAGGGGGCCGGGTTCTGGGCCCCCGACGTGCGCTGGGTCGACGGCCGCTGGGTCATGTACGTGACCGTCACCGACACCACCGTCTCGCCCGACGGGGGCGACTTCGCCGTCGGCGCGGCCACCGCCCCCACCCCGACCGGCCCGTGGACCTTCGCCGACGAGCCGGTCGTCGCCCCCCGCGCGGGTGGTGGTGGCGGCTGGCTCTGGACCATCGACCCGAGCCAGTTCACCGACGTCGACGGCACCCCCTACCTCTACTACGGCAGCTACTACGGGGGCGTATCCGTCACCGAGCTCTCCCCCGACGGGCTGCGGGCGGTCGGCACGCCGACCCTGGTGGCGATCGACAACAAGTTCGAGGGCAGCTACGTGCTGCGCCACGACGGCTGGTACTACCTCTTCGCCTCCACCGCCAACTGCTGCGCCGGGCCGGCCACCGGTTACTCCGTCCACGTCGGCCGGTCGAGGAGTCCACGGGGGCCGTTCGTCGACCGTGAGGGGCTGACGCTGACCGCTTCCCGGGCCGGCGGCACGCCCGTGTTGACCCAGAACGGCAACCGCTGGATCGGTGTCGGGCACAACGGCTTTCTCACCGACCTGTCCGGTCAGGACTGGATCGTCTACCACGGCATCGACCGGGCCGACCCGTACCTGGACGAGCCGTTCGGCATCAACGAGCGGCCGATGCTCATCGACCGGCTCGACTGGGTCGACGGGTGGCCGGTGGTGAACGCGGGCGCCGGACCGTCCGACGGCGACCGGCCCGCCCCGGTCACCACCGGACGAGTCGACGAGCGCTTCCAGGACGTCGCCCTCACCGGCTGGCGGCGCGACGGCGACTGGCGGGTCACCGACGGACAGTTGCGCGGCACGGGAACGCTGACCCATCACACGACCACCGGCGGGGACGTCCGCGCCGAGGCGGACCTGCGTCCGGCCGGTGCCCGCGCCGCGGGTGTCACCCTCGGCGACCGCGTCGACGTGGCCAGGGGCCTCCTGGTGGCCCGCGACGGCCGCCGGACGGCGACCGCGCCGCTGCCGGCCGGTTTCGTCCCCGACCACCGGCACCACCTGGCCGTCGAGGTACGCGGTGACCGGCTGGTCGCCGCGCTGAGCCCGGCCCGCCTGGGTGACCAGCTCGCGGCGGTCACCCTACGGCTGGACCGACCGCCGACCGGCCGGCTCGGACTGGTCGCCGCCGGTGGCGTCGCCGAGTTCGACAACGTCAGCGTCGCCCGCCTGCACCGACCGGTGCGGCGGACCGTGCCCGCGCCCCGCGTCGGCGGGATCCTGCCGCAGTTCTCCGACGAGTTCGACGGCGGCCTCGGCACGCCCTGGCAGTGGGTGCGGCCCGACCCGGGGGCCACCGTCGCCGACGGGGCGCTGCGCTGGCCGGTGCGCTCGGCGGACCTGACCGGCACCGGCAACGACGCCGGTGTGCTGCTGCGCGACGCGCCGACCGGCGACTACGTCGTCGAGACGAAGGTGACCCTCGACCTGGGCGAGGAGACGGTCCGCAACTACCAGCAGGCCGGCCTCGTGGCGTACGTCGACGACGACCGCTTCGCCCGGCTCAGCCAGGTGGCGATCTGGAACACCCGCCAGGTCGAGTACGGCTACGAGCTGCCCTTCGCCGGCCAGCCGGTGTACGGCGGGACCATCGTCGGTACGCCTGCCGCCACCACCTGGCTGCGGCTGGCGCACCGGGTCGACCCGGTCACCGGCGAACACGAGTTCCGGGCCGGCTCCAGCCGCGACGGCCGCACCTGGACCTGGGGTGGCGTCTGGACGTTCCCGGCCGACACCACCCCCCCGGATCGGCCTGGTCGCGTACGGCGGGGCCGAGCCGGCGGTCACCGCAGAGTTCGACTACCTGCGATTCCACCGGTAGTCACCTGGACGGACGGTCCACGGGGTGCGGCGTCGGACCGCCCAACCGGGCCCCCTGCCCCAACGGGCGGGGGCCCGGTCACGTGTCGGGAACCGCCCGGCCCAACGCGGTGACCGTCCGGTCGGCGCCGTCGTAGCTTCGGGCGGCGACGAACGCGCCGGTTGGGCGGTCGGCCGCGGCGACCGCGCGGGCCCGCCGGCGGTCGGCGTCACGGAAGCGCAACGCCAGGCTCAGGTGCGGGATCCACCGGCCCGGCGCGTGCCAGGGCAGCAGCCCGTCGGCACCGGCGAGAGCGTCCCAGACGGCGGCGTGCAGCGCGGTGAGTGCCGGAGACGGACGGACCAGCCACACCAGGGGGGCGCTGCCGTCCAGGACGGTCACCCGGTCCAGTTGCACCGGCAGGGGCAGCACGGCGTCGACCAGGGCGGCGAGGCGGGCCTGCGCCCCGGGCGGGAACTCGTCGACCGAGGCCAGGGTCAGGTGGGGGCGGTTGGTGGGGTGCGTGTTCCGGGCCAGGCTGGGCAGGCCGGCCTCGGCGAGCCGATGCCACGCGCCCCGGACGGCGTCCTCCAACGGCGGGGAGCAGAGCAGCTCGACGGTCCGCACGTCGCCCAGGTTAGCCGCCGGGCGGGAGGGCCCTTCCTGCGCCTGGGCACGTGTCCGGCTCGACCGTCCTCTGGCGAGCAGGCGGCGGCGGGGCGCGGGCGCGTCTGTCACAGCCAGCCGTTGTCGTGGGCCAGACGGACCGCATCGGCGCGGCTGGCCGCCCCGAGCTTCTGCACGGCCGAGGCGAGGTAGTTGCGCACCGTACCGCTGGACAGGTGCGCGCGGCGGGCGATCACCGCGACCGGTGCGCCGTACTCGGCCAGCCGCAGCGTCTCCAGATCCCGTGGGGTCAGCGGGCAGGGCGGGATGCTCAATGCGTCGGCGGCCAGTGCGGGGTCGACGTACCGGCCGCCGGCGCGTACCCGTCGGATCACGTCGGCCAGCGCGCCGGCTGGCGAGCCCTTGGCCAGGAAACCACGCGCCCCGGTGGTGAGGGCACGGGGCAGGTGCGCGGGCCGACCACGGCCGGTGAGGATCACCACCGCGCAGTCGGGCAGCACCCGGGCCAGTTCGGCGGTGACGCCGAACCCGTCCAGGCCGGACATCTCCAGGTCGACCACGGCCACGTCGGGGCGGTGAGCCCGGGCGGCGGTCACTGCGGCCGGCCCGTCGGCGGCCTGCGCCCAGCTCGGCCAGGAGCCGGCGGCCAACGGCGCGACCAGCGGCACGCTGAGCACCGCCGCGCCGACGAAGGCGAGACGGCGACGGCGACGGGCCCGGTCGTCCAGCCAGGGGGTGACGGCGGCATGCACCGCCACGCCCTGCGTAACGGCGAAGAGGACGATGCCGACCGCTCCCCCGGCCACCCCGGAGCCCGTCGGTCTCGCGGAACATCCCGATCGCGGGCAGGAGCAGACCGGCCCACAGCCCGCCGGCCAACGACACCAGGGTGACCGTCCGTGCCGGCGCAGCCAGCGGTCCGGGTCGGGGGGAGTGGTCGGCACGGCCCCGATGCTAGGAGAACGACGGCCCGCCCGTCAGGCCCGGCACGCACCTGTACGCCGGGCGTTTCGCACGGCCCACCGGTGACACCGCGCGGATGGGTTCCGGGTCCGGTACGCCGCAGGCTCGACACATGAGCGAAACGACGACGGCAACGCCTCCCGTGGCCCGGACGACGACCGGGACGCCCCCCGTGGCCGAGCCGGTGGCGGGTCGACGCCGGCTGCTCCGGCCGGTACTGGAGATGCTCGCCGCCATGGTGGCGGGGATGCTGCTCCTCGACCCGCTCTGGGCGGGGGCCGCCGACCGCCTCGGCCGACCCGACCTGCTCGCCCGGCCGGACGTGGGCATGCTGGTCATGGCCCTCGACATGGCGATCGGGATGACGGTGTGGATGTGGCACCGGGGGCACCCGTGGTCCGGGGTGGGCGAGATGGTGGCCGCGATGGTGCTGCCGCTGACGCTGCTCGCCGTACCGTGGTGGGCCGGGCTGGTCGACGCGGACGTGCTGACCCTCGGCGCGCACCTGCTGATGGTGCCGGCGACCGTCGCCGTGGTGTGGCACCGCCGTGGCGAGCACGTTCACGCGGGCGCTCCGGCCCCGGCGGCGGGGCCCCTGCTCCGGCTGCTGCGGCGACGCTGGCCGACCCTGCTGGCCTTGCTGGTGACGGTCGACATGGTGTTCGCGCCGGTCGTGCCCAATCCGTGGTTCGTGCTGGTGCTGCCGGCGGGTTACCTGGTGATCGGCGCGTACCGGCGTCGGCTGGGTGACCGCCGGATGCTCGCCGTGCAGGTGGCCGGGATGCTCGCCTGGGTTGGCCTGGCGGCGGCCGCGGCGACCGCCGCCGAGCCGCTCGCCACCTGGCTGGTGGCGGCCGCTGGCTGGCCCACTCGGCGTGGGACGTCGTGCACCACCGCCTGAACCGGGTGGTGCCACGCGGGTACGCCGAGTGGTGCGCCGTCTTCGACACCGCCGTGGGGGTCACGGTCCTGCTGACTCTCTGAGCCGTCCGTCCCGACTGCCGATCGGGGGTGTCCGGACCCACGCGGTGATCCGGATGGCAGCGGGACGCCGTGGCCCCGTCGAAGGGGCCGGACGGTGCGGACGACGCCCGGTCGGGCGTCGTCCGCACCGGCGTACCCGGGTCCCCGGCGGACGGCGCCCTCGATGTGCCCGGTCGCCGCAACCTGACACCGGGGGTGATGGAAGGCTTGGCACATGAGTTCCGCACCTGTACTGCCCGAACCAACGTCCGCTCCGACCGGTCCGGGCGATTCCGATCCGGCGAGCGCCTTCTCCGACCTCGGGCTGCGGCCCGAACTGCTGGGCGCGCTGGCTTCCCTCGGCTACGAGGAGCCCACCCCGATCCAGCGGGAGGCGATCCCACCCCTGCTGGCCGGTCGTGACCTGCTGGGCCAGGCGGCGACCGGCACCGGCAAGACCGCCGCGTTCGCGCTGCCCCTGCTGAACCGGCTCCCGGCCGAGCGAACCTCGGGTGACCCGGTGGCGCTGGTGCTGACCCCGACCCGGGAGCTGGCCGTGCAGGTCTCCGAGGCGCTGCACCGCTACGGGCGGGAACTGGGGGTCCGGGTACTGCCGATCTACGGCGGGCAGCCGATCGGGCGGCAGTTGCGGGCCCTGGACACCGGGGTGGACGTGGTGGTGGCGACGCCCGGCCGGGCGCTGGACCACATCGCCCGGGGCACGCTGCGCCTGGGCGGGCTGGCCACGGTGGTGCTCGACGAGGCCGACGAGATGCTCGACATGGGTTTCGCCGAGGACATCGAGGCGATCCTGGAGCACGCGCCCGCGCAGCGGCAGACGGTGCTCTTCTCGGCCACGATGCCGGCGCGCATCGACGGGATGGCCCGGCAGCACCTCACCGACCCGGTCCGCATCCTCATCGCCCGGGAGCCCACCGTGGCCGGGGAGACGCCCCTGGTACGCCAGCGCGCGTTCATCGTGGCGCGGGCCCACAAGCCGGCGGCGCTGGGGCGTGTCCTCGACGTGGAGTCCCCCACCGCGGCGATCGTCTTCTGCCGTAGCCGGGAGGAGGTCGACCGCCTCACCGAGACGATGAACGGCCGGGGCTACCGGGCCGAGGCACTGCACGGCGGGATGAGCCAGGAGCAGCGGGACCGGGTGATGGGACGGCTGCGCGCCGGCACCGCCGACCTGCTGGTGGCCACCGACGTCGCGGCCCGGGGGCTGGACGTCGAGCAGCTCACCCACGTGGTCAACTACGACGTCCCGTCGGCACCCGAGTCGTACGTGCACCGGATCGGCCGGGTCGGCCGGGCGGGACGGGAAGGCGTGGCGATCACCCTCGCCGAGCCGCGTGAGCACCGGATGCTCAAGACCATCGAACGGGTGACCGGCCAGCGGATCGTCATCGACAAGATTCCCACGGTCGCCGACCTGCGTACCCGCCGGTTGGAGCTGACCCAGGCGGCGCTGCGGGAGAGCCTGCTGGAGGACGATCTGGAGCCGTTCCGGGTGATCGTGGAGTCGCTCAGCGACGAGTTCGACATGATGGAGGTCGCGCTCGCGGCGGTGAAACTCGCGCACGAGGCCGCCGGGCCGGGAGCCGACGACGAGGAGGAGATCCCGCAGGTCCCGGTCCGCGCTCCCCGCGAGGTCCGGCCGGGGTACGAGGGACGCGGCGAGCGCCGACCGGCCCGTCCCCGCACGGGCGGCACGACCCAGGTCTTCATCGGGCTGGGCCGGCGGGCCGGGGTCCGCCCGCAGGACCTGGTCGGGGCGATCACCGGGGAGACCCAGATCAGCGGACGGGACATCGGCTCGATCGAGATCGCCGACCGGTTCTCCCTGGTGGAGGTGCCGCAGTCGGTCGCCGACGAGGTGATCGCCGGGCTGCGTGGCAGCACCATCAAGGGGCGCAAGGCAACCGTGCGCCGCGACCGCGACAACCGCTGACCCCCGGGGTGGGGTGGTAGCAGGGGTCCCCTGCTACCACCCCACCCGCGTCAGGCGGCGGCGAGGGCGGGACCGGTGCGGGTGTCGGCGTCGGCGTCGGCGTCGGCGTCGGCAGGGCGCAACGCCACGGCGAGCACGTCCGCCACGTCGGCCAGGATGTGTACGGTCAGCGCCTCGCGGACCTCGTCCGGCAGGTCGTCGAGGTCCGGCGCGTTGCGGGCCGGGACGACCACCTCGGTCAGGCCGGCCCGGTGCGCGGCGAGCAGTTTCTGCTTCACCCCGCCGATGGGCAGTACCCGACCGGAGAGGGTCACCTCGCCGGTCATCCCGACCTCGGGACGAACCGGTCGGCCGCTGACCAGCGAGGCGAGCGCGGTGACCATGGTGATGCCCGCGCTCGGCCCGTCCTTCGGCACCGCGCCGGCCGGCACGTGCAGGTGGATCCGCCGTCCGGCGAGGGCGTTCGGGTCGAGGCCGAGCTGGCGGCCGTGCGAGCGCAGGTACGACAGCGCGATGTGCGCGGACTCCTTCATCACGTCGCCGAGCTGTCCGGTGAGGGTCAGCCCCGGTTCGCCGTCCATGCTGGTCGCCTCGACGAAGAGGACGTCACCCCCGGCTCCGGTGACCGCCAGGCCGGTGGCCACACCCGGGACGGCGGTCCGTTCCGCCGACTCGGGGGTGAACCGGGGCCGGCCGAGGTAACGGGCCAGGTCGTCGACGTCGACGTGGACCGGTCCCGCCTCGGTCGCCAGCGTCACGGCGACCTTGCGCAGGATCCTCGCCAGGGCCCGGTCGAGCTGCCGGACACCTGCCTCGCGCGTGTGCTCGGCGGCGATCCGGGCCAGAGCGGTGTCGGTGACGGTCACCTCGTCGGCGGTGAGTCCGGCCCGGTCCCGCTGCCGGGGCAGCAGGTGGTCCCGGGCGATGGCGACCTTCTCCTCCTCGGTGTAGCCGTCCAGGGTGACCAGCTCCATCCGGTCCAGCAGCGGGCCGGGGACGTTCTCGACCACGTTCGCGGTGGCCAGGAAGAGCACGTCGGACAGGTCGAGGTCGACTTCGAGGTAGTGGTCGCGGAAGGTGTGGTTCTGCGCCGGATCGAGCACCTCCAACAGGGCGGCGGCGGGATCGCCGGCGTAACCGGCGGCGAGCTTGTCGACCTCGTCGAGGAGCACCACCGGGTTCATCGAGCCGGCCTCGCGCAGGGCGCGGACGATCCGGCCGGGCAGCGCGCCGACGTAGGTGCGCCGGTGGCCACGGATCTCGGCCTCGTCGCGGACACCACCGAGGGAGACCCGGACGAACCGTCGCCCGAGGGCACGGGCCACCGACTCGCCGAGGCTGGTCTTGCCGACGCCGGGCGGGCCGGCGAGGGCGAGTACGGCGCCGGAGCCGCGTCCGCCGACCACGCCGAGGTTGCGCTCGGCGCGCCGGTTGCGCACCGCCAGGTACTCCAGGATGCGGTCCTTGACGTCGGCCAGGCCGGCGTGGTCGGCGTCGAGCACCGCACGGGCCGCCGCGAGGTCGGTGTCGTCCTCGGTACGGGTCGTCCACGGCATCTCCAGGACGGTGTCCAGCCAGGTGCGGATCCAGCCGGCCTCCGGGGATGCGTCGCTGGCCCGCTCCAGACGGCCGACCTCGCGCAGCGCCGCCTCGCGGACCTTCTCGGGCAGCTCGGCGGCCTCGACCCGGGCCCGGTAGTCGGCCGAGCCGTCCGGCTCGTCCTCGCCGAGTTCCTTGCGGATCGCGGCGAGCTGCTGGCGGAGCAGGAACTCCCGCTGGGACTTCTCCAACCCCTCGCGGACGTCGTTGTTGATCCGCTCGCTGACCTCCTGCTCGGCGAGGTGGTCGCGGACCCAGCCGACGAGCAGGTCGAGTCGGGCGGTGACATCCGGCGCGGCGAGCAGTTCGGTCTTCTGGGCCAGGGTCAGCCAGGAGACGTAGCCGGCGGAGTCGGCGAGCTCCGACAGGTCGGTCATCCGCTCGATCGCGTCGATGACCTGCCAGGCGCCGCGCTGCTGGAGCACCGAGGTCATCAGCGCCCGGTACTCGCGGGCGAGTTCCCGGGCCCGGCCGGCGGGAGCGGGTTCGGGCAGTTCGGTCGCCTCGACCCAGAGGGCGGCACCGGGTCCGGGGACGCCGGAGCCGATCCGGGCCCGGGTCAGGCCCCGGATGACGGCCGCCGGTTCCCCACTGGGCAGCCGACCGACCTTCTCGATGGTGGCGACCGCGCCGACCGGGCCGTACTCGCCGTCGATACGGGGCACGGCGAGCAGTTTCTGGTCGCCGGTGGCGCGGGCCGCGTCGACGGCGGCCTGGGTGGTCGGGTCGAGGGTCACCGGGATGACCATGCCCGGCAGCAGGACGGTGTCGGTCAGGGGCAGTACCGGAAGAGTTGCCATCGCACACCTGCCAAAGCGTTGACTTGAGCGTGCCTGACTCAAGTCGCGCCACGTCCGCCCTGTTCCACCGTGTGACCCACGCCACGACCGCCGGGGAACGGCGCGCCCCGGAACGAACCGTGCAGCGGACGACCGTCGGCGGCGCGTCCGGTGGGTTCGGCGACAGCCGGGCCCGACCGCCCGACTGGCAATTTCCATGTCAGGGCGAGTTTTCACCCGCTTGGTGTGCGCCATGGAATGCCGAGGGCCACGCATTGTTGCGGATTTGCGGTGCGATACGTCAAACTCTTAGCCACACCCCGCCACGCACAAGGAGTAATGGACGATGGCCAGGAAAGTAATCACAGTTCTCACCGACGACCTCGACGGCGGAAAGGCCGACCGGACGGTCGAGTTCGGGCTCGACGGTGTCATGTACACCATCGATGTGTCGGACGAAAACGCCGGGGTTCTGCGCAAGGCCTTGGACCCGTACATCACCGCTGGCCGTCGCATCGGTCGGGGCGTCGTGGAGAGCAACCGGGGAGTTCGGCGTCCGGGTCGTCCGGCAACGTCCGGAATGGATCGTGAGCAGAACCGGGCGATCCGCGAATGGGCGGTGAAGAACGGCTACGAGATTTCCGAGCGTGGCCGCATCCCGGTGTCGGTCGTCGAGGCGTACAAGAACCGCTGACCAACCATCGATTACCATCCGGAGCCCGGGCGTCACGCTGGGAAATCACCAGCGCCGGCCGGGCCACCCTTCCGCCCGCCCCCGAACCCGCGCCCCCGCTTTCCACGTGTGCTGACCAGGGCCGACCTGGCGCGGTCGCCGCCGCACCGGCGTCGGCGTCGGCGGTCGGCCACCGGCGGACGACGGGTCCGGACGGCGTCGTGGTCGGTGCGGTCGTGGGTCCACCGTGGCGGGATATCCGCGTCGACCACGGGATCCGCCAGGCGGCAAACGGCGGGAGCGCCGACCGGAAGGCACCGGCGACCGTGAGCGGCATTCCCGTTCCCGGGAAAGATGTCGATTACGGACGATGTCCTTTCCCGTCACCGCTCCGACCGGCCCGGGACGAGCCGATCCGGCTCATTCCCCACACGGCCCGGCGCCCGGGGATCGAGACCCCGCCGCGCCCGCCGGCGGCCGGCGACCGGAAAGGGATCAGTGATGCCGTCCGGTGGCGGAGGCCGCCGGTCCTGGGCTCAGACGCCCATCACCAGTCCCTCGATCGTGTGCTTCTGCCGGATCGGGGTCAGGGTCTCCACCACCGGGCAGGGCAGATGCTCGCGGACCAGCGGCGGCAGGCGTTCCCAGTAGCCCCGGGTGACGGCCATGTCGTGCCGGGCGGCGTTGCCCGCGCCGGGAGCGTCGACGCCGATCACCAGCACCGGTCGGGCGACCGTGGAGACGTTCGGGGTGCCACGGTGGATGGTCAGCGCCGACCGGGCCGAGACGTCGCCGCGCTTCGGGTACTTGCGCACCGCGCGTCGCTCGTACCGGGGATAGCGCTCCCGGGGCGGGAACATGCCGTGGTCGAAGTCGGCGTGGTCGTCCCACTGGGTGCCGGGGGCGATCTCGAACGGGCCCATCTCCTCCACCGTGTCGACGGTGGTGAGGTTGAAGGCGAGTGAGGTGAGCCGCCGTTGCCGCCGGGTCTCGTCGGGCATCGGGAAGTCCCGGTGCCAGGGCTGGTAGGCGGCCCCCGGGAACGGGGTGTCGGAGCCCAGCTCGACGATCTCGTAGCGCGGCCCGAGCACCGCCCGGCAGACCCCCACCACCCAGGGATGGGTGACCAGGTCGACGAAGCCGCGCAGCTGCTCGGGATGGATCTCCACGTACCAGCGCTGCGGGCCACGGCCGACCGCGCCGTCGGGGCGGGACCGGGCCTCGGCGAACGCCGTGTCGACGTCCTCGCGGACCTGGTCGACCCACTCAGCCGGGAACGCGCCCCGACAGGCGGTGATCCCGTCGCGGTAGAGGTCGCCGAGCGCCTCCACCGGTGTCTCGTCGACCTCCTCGGCGTCGCGCGCCGGGGCCGTGGACGTCGTACTCGCTTCGTGTCGCATACCGCCTCCTCGGGGTGCCACCGGGAGTATTACAACGTTGTAGAAGCGGTGCAACGGGCCACAGCCGGATCGGGCATCATCGAACCTGGCGAGTGGTCGGGATTCGGGAGGTACGCGCGTGCGGGTGGTGTCCCTGGTGCCGTCGCTCACCGAGGCGGTGGCGCTCACCCTGCCCGGGGTCCTGGTCGGCGCGACGGACTGGTGCACCCACCCCGCCGGTCTGGCGGTCACCCGGGTCGGCGGCAGCAAGTACCCCGACCTCGACCGGGTGCTCGCACTCCGTCCGGACGTCGTGCTGCTCAACGTCGAGGAGAACCGCCACGAGGACGCCGACGCGCTGGTCGCGGCCGGCGTGCCGGTACGGGTCACCTACCCGCGGACCGTACCGAAGGCTCTCACCGAGCTGGGCGACCTGCTCGCCGCCCTCGGCGCGCCCGGCGAACCGGCGTGGCTGGCCGCCCCCCGCCACGCCTGGGCGACGCCACCCGCCCCGGTCGGGATCCTCCGCGTGGTCGTGCCGGTCTGGCGCCGGCCCTGGGTGGTGCTGGGCGGTGACACCTTCGCCGGGGACGTGCTGCACCGGCTCGGCCTGCGCAACGTCTACGCCGACCATCCGGAACGCTACCCGCGGCCGGGTCTGGAGGAGCTGCGCGACCACCGGCCGGAGCTGGTGGTGCTGCCGGACGAGCCGTACCGGTTCACCGCCGAGGACGGCCCGGAGGCATTCCCGGGCGTGCCCTGCGCGCTGCTCTCCGGCCGGCACCTGACCTGGTACGGGCCGTCGCTGGCCGAGGCACCCGAGGTGCTCGCGGCCCAGCTCACCCGGCGGATGACGCACCCGGGGCGAACGGTCGACGGGGCCGGCACGGCCGGTCGGCCGAGCCGGCTTCGACCCGCCTGATCCGTCGGGCGAGCCGGTTCGTCGAGCCCGTTCCGGTCGACCGCCGCCCAGGTGTCCGGCGCGGGCGCGGCCGGACGACGGTCACGCCACCGGGGTGATCCCGGCCTCCTGCTCCAGGACGACGGTGTCGTCCTGCTCGTAGCCGAGCGTGCTGTTCACCCGGGTCACCCCGCTGACCTGCCCGGCGAGGCGGACCGCCAGGTCGGCGGAGCTGCGCCGGTCGACCCGACCGTCGAGGGTCACCTCGCCGTGCCGCACCCGGACGGTGACCAGCCCGTCCTGGACGGCGAGCACCCGGCGCAGCACCTCCTGCACCACGTCCTCGCGGATCTCCGCATCCTGGCGCAGGTGCACGCGCAGCAGGTCGGAACGGGTGACGATGCCGACGAGCCGGCCAAGGTCGTCCAGCACCGGCAGTCGCTTGACCTGTTCGCGATCCATCAGCCGGGCAGCGGCCGGCAGGGACGCCCGGCGGAACCCATCCACCACCGGAACCGCGCTGATCCCCCGCCGGATCAGCAGATCAACGATCTCCCGGTACGGGGTCTCTTCGCCGACCGCCGCGACCTCCGCGGTCATCACGTCGCTCACCTGCCACGTCCTCATTGCGACCTCCCTGTCGTCCGTGCCGACGCTACGGCGGCCGCCCGGGGGCGGGCAGAGGCGAAGGGACCGCAGGACACCGGGACCTCCGGCCCGCGGAGGTCCCGTGCGAAGAGGGCGAAGGTCCCGCCCGGCCAGGGACCGGTCGCCCCTGCTCCCGACACCCCGGCCGGAGTGGAATGGAGATGCCACCGGGAAGCGGTGCGAGGCACGAGGAAGGACGTGGACACCATGGCCGCGACGATCGAACGGGACACCGCCCGCACCACCACTCCGGTGACGCCGACCCGAACCCACCAGGACGGGACGCCGACGCCGGGGACCGCCCGGACCAGGGCCGCGCGGTACGTCTTCGCCGGGATCCGGATCGCGCTGGGCTGGACCTTCCTCTGGGCCTTCCTGGACAAGACCTTCGGTCTCGGCTTCGCCACCGAGGCGAAGAACGCCTGGATCGACGGTGGCAGCCCGACCAAGGGCTTCCTGGCCTTCGGCGCCGAGGGACCGTTCCAGGGCCTCTACCACGACATCGCCGGTGCGGTCTGGGCCGACTGGCTGTTCATGGCGGGCCTGCTCGGCCTCGGCGTGGCCCTGCTGCTCGGCATCGGGATGCGGATCGCGGCAGTCGCCGGCGGCCTGCTCTACGTGATGATGTGGACCGTCGTCCTGCCTCCCGAGAACAACCCCTTCATGGACGATCACCTGATCAACGCGGCCCTGCTCGCCGGTCTCGCGCTGGTCGCCGCCGGGTGACACCCTCGGCCTCGGCCGGGCCTGGGCGAAGCTCCCCCTCGTCCAGCGGTTCCCCTGGCTGCGCTGACCGCAGACCGGCACCACGGCGGACGTCACCACCCGGTGACGTCCGCCGCGTCGTGTCCCACCGTCCTGCCGGATATCGGCTGCTGACGATCCGGCAGGATCGACCGGGACAGTGATCCCGCGAGGCAGGAGAGCCAGGATGAACAAGCCCGAGGTAGGCCCGATCGAGGGTGCCCCGCCCGCCGATCTCGTCATCGAGGACATCACGGTGGGCGAGGGCCCCGAGGCGGAGCCCGGGCAGCTGGTCAGCGTGCACTACGTCGGGGTGGCGCACTCCACCGGTCGCGAGTTCGACGCGTCCTGGAACCGTGGCGAGACCTTCGACTTCGGGCTCGGCGCCGGCCAGGTCATCGCCGGCTGGGACCGGGGCGTGGTGGGGATGCGGGTGGGCGGCCGGCGCCGGCTCACCATCCCGCCGCACCTGGGCTACGGCAACCGGGGTGCCGGCGGCGTCATCAAGCCGGGCGAGACGCTGGTCTTCGTGGTCGACCTGCTCGGCGTCCGCTGACCTGGGGGTCGGGGCCGTCGGCACGCCGGTGGCCCCGACCGTCCGCAGGGTCGGGGTGGGCCGCCGGTCAGACCGCCGCGAGGGGTCGGTACGACAGGGCCGGGTACGTCCGGCCCACCGGTGTCGGGTCCGCCGGTCGCCGGTCGACCGGCGTCCGGGAGCGGGACACGTCGGTGGCCGCCCAGGACCGCCGTCCCGGACCCGGGACGGAGGGCACGGCGTCGGCCGGGGTCGGGACGTCGGCACGCCGGCCTTCCCGCGACGCGTCCACGGCCTCCGCCGGTGGTCGCCCGGCCGGCAGCGTGAGTCGCGGCGTGGCCTCGGCCACCGGGATGACCCGGTGCAGGCCGGCACCGCGCAGTACCCGCAGGATCATCGGGTGCGGATCGACCAGCACCAGTTCCCCGCCCCGGGCCCGGACGCCCAGGTGGGCGGCGACCAGGGTGCGGATCGCGGGGGCCGAGAAGACCGGCACGGCGGAGAGGTCGAGCCGCAGCACCGGCCGGGGTGGCTGGGCCCAGAGGACCGACCGGAACTGGGCCACCGTGGCGATGTCGATCTCGCCGGCCACCCGCACGTCGACCGCCCGCTCACCGATGCTGACCTCGACCTCGAGCCGGTCACTGCGCTGCCTCATGACCCCGAATCTATGCGGTGGGACCGACACTTTCCTCCTGCCGCGGGCCGATCCCCGGGTACGCCCCGGGTCGGGTCCGGGGAAACCCCTCACCCTCCCGGAGGAGGAGGCCCGACCGCCGGCCGGACCGCCGCGACGTCAGCCTCCGAGGGTGTAGTCGAAGGTGAAGCCGTGTTCACCGTCGGCCAGCAGGATCTCCATGGTGCCCGTCAGCCCGGTCAGCTCCCCGGTGCCGGTGTCCGGGACCACCTGGATGGTCAGCGAGCCCCTGCCCCGGTCCATCACACCGCAGTGCTGGAGGACGAAGCTGCCCGGTCGGCCGTGCAGCGTGCCCACCACGCGTTCGAGGCCGACGTACCCGCCCGAGCCAGGCCGGGCCGACTCGGCCTTGAGCAGGTGGGCGACGCTGGAAGCCTGGAGGTCGCCCTGGAACTCCTTGGTCACGACGACCCGGGCCAGCCGGCCGCCCGCGCGGTCGTCGTAGGGCGGTTGTTCGTCCCAGATCAGGTCGACGGCACCGACGGCACGGACACTCATGACGGGCTCCCTCCGGGTGGTACCGGATGAGATCATCATGCCGCACCGGAGGCGTCACCGCAGGTCCGCCACCCGGTCGGCCCTGCGGCGGAAGCCCGGTGCGGGCCGGCATCGCCGGCCCGCACCGGGCCGCCGGACCGGATCAGCCGCCGCTGCCGGTCGGGGTCGGCGCGGGCGTCGCGCCGGCCGCCGGTGCCACCGGGCTGCCGGTCGGTGCCGGCACGGGCCGCAGGTTTCCCGGCACGGGCAGGGCGCTGCCCTTCACGAACTCCTCCCAGCTGACGTTCCAGGCGGTCCAGCCGTTGCCCGGCTGGAGCCGCACCTCGGTGCCCTTGACGGTGATCAGGTCCCCCACCTGCGTGATCCCCATCAACCAGTCGGCGGCGCGGGCGGAGACGTTGGCGCAGCCGTGCGAAACGTTGGTGTAGCCCTGGTCCCCCTCCGACCACGGGGCGGAGTGGATGAACTCGCCGCCCCAGGTGTAGCGCTGGGCGTCGTCCACGTCGACCACGTACCCGCCGTCCGGCTCGCCCCGGGTGTCGAAGGTGGTCCGCTCGTGCTTCTCCATGATCACCATGCGGCCACTGGAGCTGGGCGTACTCGGCTTGCCGAGGCTGACCGGGATCCTGCGCAGCAACCGCCCGTCCTGGAACACCGACATCTGCTTCGTGGCGTTGTCGATCTCCAGGGACACCTGGCGGCCGATCCGGGAGGTGGCCCGCCGGTCGGCGTCCCCCACGCGGTCGCGCCCGATCGGCAGGCCCTCCAACGCGGCGCGGACGCTGATGCTGGTGCCGGGTCGCCAGAAGTCCGGTGCCCGGTAGTAGACCTGGCTGCCGTCCTCCAGCCACGACCAGGCTCCCGGCTGTGGCGGGTCGGTCGTGACGAACAGTCGACGCTGGACCTCGTCCCTGGCCGCTTCCGGAATCGGCGGGTCGAATGCCACGGTTACCGGCATGGCGGTTCCGTACGTCCGGTTGCCGGCGAAGTAGAGCGTGCTGGTAATTGTCGGGGCGTTCGATTTCGCGGCAGTGGTGAAGGTCGTGGTGCGCGTGACGGTCTGGCCGGTGTCACCGGTCGCGGTCACCTCGGCGGTGTACGTCCGGCGGTGTGCCAGGGGCTCGGCCGGCACCCAGGCCGACCCGTCCTCGCGGGGCTCGGCGCGGACCTGCGTCCCCCGGTCGTCCCGGATCCGCACGTCCCTGACCTTGCCACCGCGGACCGCGACACCGACCTCGGCGCTGATCGGCACGTCCCGGGCCTGGTCGGCGGGCGTCACCGTCAGGTCCAACGGCGCCCTGGCCACCGCCTCCTTCTTCGCTGGTGCCCGGTCCGCCGTGCACCCGCCGAGTGCCAGCGCGGTCGCCGTCAAGGTCGCCGCAGGCAACGTGAGCCGCCGCCTCCACTCCATGATGCTCCCCCCGTCACCGTTTCCCTCTGGCACATTGTCACCATCTCGACTCACCCACTGGCGCAATTTCCACAGAATCGTCCGCGCAATTTTTCACCGTCATTGGGCGTGATTTACCGAATGGGGCGAACGGGTTGGTCGGCCCGCCGAGTGCCCGGCGCGCGAGGAACGTCCCGTCCGTCCCGCCGATGGTCGGCTGGCGGTTCGCCGCACCCACGCCCCGCCGGCACGGACCGACTCCGGCGGGTTCGCCGCACCCGCGCCACGGCGCGAACCGACTCGGGCGGGGAGCGGGTGGACGGAGCCGCCCGGTCGGCCCGGACGCGGTGCCGGGCCGACCGGGCGGCTGTGGGGTGGTCAGACGTTGGCGATCAGCAGGGCGGGCTGTTCGACGCAGTCGGCGACGTGCCGTAGGAAACCGCCGGCCACGCCCCCGTCGCAGACCCGGTGGTCGAAGGTCAGGCTGAGCTGGGTGACCTTGCGGACCGCGAGCTGCCCGTCGACCACCCAGGGCTTGTCCACGATCCGGCCGATCCCGAGCAGCGCCGCCTCCGGGTGGTTGATGATCGGGGTGGAGCCGTCCACGCCGAACACCCCGTAGTTGTTCAGGGTGAAGGTGCCACCGGTGAGCCGGGCCGGTGGGAGGGTTCCGGCGCGGGCCGCCGCCGTGGTCTCGGCGAGTGCGGCGCCGAGTTCGGCGGTGGTGAGCCGCTGGGCGTCGCGCAGCACCGGGACGACCAGCCCCCAGTCGGTCTGCGCGGCGATCCCCAAATGCACCCCGGCGGACTGGACGATCCGCTGCGCCTCGCCGTCGACCCGGGCGTTGAGCTGCGGGAAGCGACGCAGCCCGGACAGGCAGATCCGGGCCATCAGGGCGAGGATGCTGACCGGCTGGTCCGGGCTGGCGGCGTTGATGGCGGCCCGGGTGGCCAGCAGACCGGTGGCGTCCACGTCGACCCAGATGGTCACCTCGGGGATCTCCCGCCGGCTGCGGGAGAGCTTGTCGGCGATGACCTTGCGGACCCCGGTCAGCGGGATGACCAGGTCCTCGACGCCGGTGGCCGGACCCGGGTCGGGCACGGCGGTGACCGTGGTCGGGGACCCGGTGCCGGCGGCCGGTCCGGTGGCGGCGAGCGCGGCCTCCACGTCCGCCCGGCGGACCACCCCGCCGGGGCCGGTGCCGTGCAGGGCGGTGGCGTCGATGCCGTGCTCCCGGGCCAGCCGCCGGACGATCGGCGAGATGACCGGGGACCCACCGCGGGTGCTGGGGTCACCCCCACCGGGCACCGCCGGGGTGGTGGCGACCGGGGCCGCCGCCGGTACCGGTGCCGGCCGGGTCGGTTCCGGGGCCACGGTCAGCCGGGAGCGGCGACGCCGCCGGCCCGGACCGTGCCCGGTGCCGTACCCGATCAGCACGTTGCCCGACCCGGCGCGTTCCTCCTCCCGGTAGGTCGCGTGCCCGGCCGGCTCGGTGGGGGCGGCGTCCAGCGGCGCCACGGTGACCAGGGGCTGGCCGACCGGGCGGACCTCCCCCGCCGCCCCGTGCAGGGCGACCACCCGACCGGCGTACGGGCAGGGCACGTCCACGACCGCCTTGGCGGTCTCCACCTCGACCACGACCTGGTCCACGGTCACCTCGTCGCCGACGGCGACCCGCCACTGCACGATCTCCGCCTCGGTGAGCCCCTCCCCCAGGTCGGGCAGGAGGAACACCCGGGTGCTGTCCACCGTGGTCATGCCGCGCTGCCTTCCAGTCGGGGCAGCCAGCGGGCGTCCGGCTGGTCGTCCCACTGCAACCGGGCCACGGTGTCGAGCACCCGGTCCACCGACGGCAGGTGGGTGTGCTCCAGCATCGGCGCCGGGTACGGGATGTCCAGCCCGGTGACCCGCAGCACCGGCGCGTGCAGGGCGTGGAAGCAGCGTTCCTGCACCCGGGCGGCGATCTCCGCGCCCACCCCGGCGAAGCCCTGCGCCTCCTGGACCACCACGCAGCGGCCGGTGCGCCGCACCGAGGCGGTGACCGTCTCGTCGTCGAACGGGACGATGCTGCGGCAGTCGACCACCTCGAGGTCCCAGCCCTCCTCACGGGCGGCCTCGGCGGCCTCCAGGGCGACCGGAACCGACGGGCCGTACGCGACCAGGGTGGCGTCGCGGCCCGGCCGGCGGACCACCGCCCGACCGATCGGCGGGGTGGTCGCCGGCAGCGCCGCCTCGGCGCTGGAGAAGTAGAGCTTCTTCGGCTCCAGGAAGACCACCGGGTCGGGGTCGTCGATCGCCGCGCGCAGCAGCGCGTACGCGTCCTCCACGGTGGCCGGCGTGACCACCTTCAGCCCGGGGGTGTGCGCGTAGTACGCCTCGCTGGAGTCGCAGTGGTGCTCCACTCCCCCGATGCCCCCGGCGTACGGCACCCGGATGACCATGGGCACGCTCAGCGCGCCGCGGGTGCGGTTGCGGATCTTCGCCACGTGCGAGGCGATCTGCTCGAACGCCGGGTACGCGAACGCGTCGAACTGCATCTCCACCACCGGCCGCAGGCCGGACATGGCCAGGCCGACCGCGAAGCCGACGATGCCGGCCTCGGCCAGCGGGGTGTCGAAACAGCGCTTGTCACCGAAGCGGGCCAGCAGCCCGTCGGTGATCCGGAAGACCCCGCCCAACTGGCCGACGTCCTCGCCGAAGACGAGCACCCGGTCGTCGTCGGCCATCGCGTCGGCGAGCGCGGCGTTGAGCGCCTTCGCCATCGTGGTGGCGGCCATCAGTTCTCCCCCCGCCGGTCGGCGTCGGCGGCCAGCTCGGCACAAACCTGCTCACGCTGCTCCCGTAGCTGTGGCGTGGGCTCGGCGTAGACGTGGTCGAAGAGGCTGAGCGGGTCGACGCCGGGCCTGTCGTGCATCCGCGTGCGCAGGTCCGCGGCGTACGCCTCGGCCTCGGCGGCCACCGCGGCGACCGCCTGGTCGTCGAGCACCCCGCGGGCGCGCAGGTACGCCTCCAGGCGCACGATCGGATCCCGGTCACGCCACACCTCGATTTCGGCGCCGTCCCGGTAGCGGGTGGCGTCGTCGGCGTTGGTGTGCGGCTCCATCCGGTAGGTGTGCGCCTCGACCAGGTAGGGGCCGTTGCCGGCGCGGGCGTGCGCGACCGCGCGGGTCAGCACGGCGAGCACGGCGACCGGGTCGTTGCCGTCGACCTGCTCGGCCGGGACGCCGTACCCGACGCCCTTGTAGGACAGCGACGGGGCGGCCGTCTGCCGGGACAGCGGGACGCTGATCGCGTACTTGTTGTTCTGGACGAAGAAGACCACCGGGGCCTTGAAGACGGCGGCGAAGTTGACCCCCTCGTGGAAGTCACCCTCACTGGTCGCGCCGTCGCCGATGAAGGCCAGCGCGACGGTGTCCCGCCCCTGGTGCGCCTCGCCGTAGGCCAGACCGGCGGCGTGCACGCACTGGGTGGCCAGCGGGGTGCACTGGGGTGCGGTGTGCCGGACGGCGGGGTCGTACCCGCAGTGCCAGTCACCGCGCAGCAGGGTGAGCACCTCGACCGGGTCGATGCCCCGCGAGACCAGGGCCGTCGACTCGCGGTAGGTGGGGAAGACCCAGTCGGTGTCCCGCAGGGCGAGCACCGCCCCCACCTGGCAGGCCTCCTGCCCCCGGGAGGAGGGATACACGGCGAGCTTGCCCTGCTTGGTCAGGGCGGTGGACTGGGCGTCGAACCGGCGGCCGACGACCATCCGCCGGTACATCTCCCGCAGCTGGTCGACGGCGGGTTCGGCGAGGGTGGTGGGCAGTGGCGTACCGCTGGGGTCGAGCATGCGGACCGGCTCCGCGCTGGGCAGCAGCTCGCGCGCCGGGTCGGGCGGGGTGGCCGCGCGACGGGAGGGCGACGGTGCCCGGCGGACCGCCCGAGATGTGGTCGTCACGGCGGAACCTCCTGGACGTGTGGTGGCCCTATGCTCGACCGTGCGGATGGTTGACTCAAGATCAACGGAAAAGCCGAGACGTTTGGCCGCCAGGAGGCCCGATCATGAGCCAGAATGACCGACCGGACGCGGAGTTGCCCGCCGACGCGGGACGAACGGCCCGACCGTTGGACGAGGTGGACCGCCAGATCGTCGCTGAGCTGGTGCGCGACGGCCGGATGTCGATCCGGACGCTCGCCGAACGGGCGCACGTGTCGCGGACCAACGCGTACGCGCGGGTCGAGCGGCTGCTGCGCGACGGGGTGATCACCGGGTTCGCCGCGCAGGTCGCCCCGGAGCAGGCCGGGCTGGGGACCTCGGCGTACGTCGCGTTGACGATCGAGCAGAACACCTGGCGGGAGGTGTCGGCGCAGCTGGCCCGGGTGCGCTACATCGCGCACGCGGCCCTGCTCGGGGGCGACCACGACGTGCTGGCGCTGGTCCGCGCGCCGGACAACGCGACGCTGCGGGACGTGGTGCTGGGCCAGGTGCAGAGCATCCCGGGGGTGAAGTCCACCCGTACCTGGCTGGTCTTCGAGGAGTTCGACGGCACGCACAGCCCGTGGGCCTGAACCGTGTCGCACCCGGTCCCTATCCTGGCCGGATGGAGCTGGAGTTCAGCGGCGAGGTGCGGTACTGGCGGGGCCCGACGCCCTACCACTTCGTCGGAGTGCCGGCGCCGGAGAGCGCCGCGCTGAAGGCCGCCTCGGCGGCGGTGACCTACGGCTGGGGGATGATCCCGGTGACCGCGCGGGTCGGCGACACCCGGTGGACGACCTCGCTGTTCCCCAAGGACGGCGGCTACCTCGTGCCACTGCGGGACGCGGTTCGCCGCGCGGAGGGGATCGAGCCGGGCGAGGTGGTGACCGTGCACCTGACCGTCGGCGGCTGATCCGGCGCACGCGACGGCACGGGCAGTCCCGGCCCGCGCCGTCGCGTACGGTGCTATCCCTTTTCCTTCTGCATCCGCTCCATGAGCATCTGCTTGCCCTGCTCCCCCGCCTTGCGGTTGTTCTCCTGGATCCCGCGGAACCAGGAGGCGAGTTCCTTGTCGCCCCGCTCCTCGGCGTCGGCGATGTAGTTCTCCATCCGCCAGATGTGCTCGAGCGAGAGCTGGAGCGTGTGGATCAGGTCGTAGTTCTTGTCCTTGACCGGGCTCATCGGCTCCCTGATCATGGTCGCCACGGTGCACCTCCCCTGGTTGGCCGCAAACGGTCGGCCCGCGCTTACCCGCCGGCCGGCCGTTCACGCGTGCGCCGCGCGGACCGCCACCGGATCCGGCCCGGTTACCGCGGCGGATCGCCGGGTAGGGAGGCGCGCATGGCGGAACTGCAACGGCTCTGGATCATCAGGCACGGGGAGAGCACCGGGAACGTCGCGGCGGCCCGGGCCGAGGCGGCCGGGACCGACCTGGTCGACATCACCGAACGGGACGCGGACGTGCCGCTGTCGGCCACCGGGCGGGAGCAGGCCGAGGCCACCGGGCGCTGGCTGGCCGCGCTGCCCGACGACGAGCGCCCCGACGTCGTGGTGGTCTCGCCGTACCGACGGGCCGCGCAGACCGCCGAGCTGGCCCTGGCCGGGCTGGACGTGCCGGTGCACCGGGACGAACGGCTGCGCGACCGGGAACTGGGCGTACTCGACCTGCTCACCTCGCACGGGGTGGCCAGCCGATTTCCCGAGGAGGCGGAGCGGCGGGCCCGGCTGGGCAAGTTCTACTACCGTCCGCCCGGCGGCGAGTCCTGGGCCGACGTGGCACTGCGGCTGCGCGCGCTCCTCGGCGACCTGCGCCGCGACCACGCCGACAGACGGGTGGCCCTCTTCGGCCACGAGGCGCTGGTCTTCCTGCTCCGCTACCTGCTGGAACCGATCTCCGAGCCGGAGCTGGTCGAGCTGACCCGCCGGCACCGGCTGGGCAACTGCTCGGTCACCGGATGGCGGCGCGGCCCGGACGGCGGGCTCGACCTGACCGTCTTCAACGACGTCACTCACCTGCGGGAACAGGGCACCGAACCGACCCGGGAGGAGGGCGTCGATGCCGAACCGGTCTGAGCCGAAGGTGATCACGCCAGGGCTGCTGCGGAACTGGGCGCTGCCCGTGCCGACCGGCGGGAAGGAGACCCGGGGCACGGTCCTGGTGGTCGGCGGGTCCCGGGTGACCCCCGGGGCGGTGCTGCTGGCCGGGGTGGCCGCGCTGCGGGCCGGGGCCGGGGTGCTGCAACTGGCCGCCGCCGAGTCGACCGCGGCGGCCCTGAGCATCCAGGTGCCGGAGGCACTGGTGGTGGGACTGCCGGAAACCCGCGACGGCGCGGTCGCCGGAGCGCGCGCGCAGCGGCTGGACGAACTGGTCGCCGAGGCCGACGTGGTCGCCGTCGGGCCCGGACTGCACGACATCGACGAGACCCAGGCGGTACTGCACCGGGTGCTGGACGCGGCGGGACCCCGGACGGCCCTGGTGCTCGACGCGTACGCCCTCGGTGCCCTCAGTCACGAACCGGAGCTGCTCACCGGGGCGGACCGGACCGCGGTGCTCACCCCGAACCTCACCGAGGCCTGCCACCTGCTCGGCCGCGACCCCGGCGACGACCTCGACGCCGAGGCCGCCGAGCTGGCCGGGCGCTACCGGGCGGTGGTGTCGCTGTACGGGCACATCGCCAGTCCGGACGGCCGGCGGTGGCGGGAGGAGAGCGGCGACGCCGGGTTGGGCACCTCCGGCAGCGGTGACGTCCGGGCGGGGCTGCTGGCCGGGCTGCTGTCCCGGGGCGCGGGTCCGGAACAGGCCGCCTGCTGGGCGGCGTTCGCGCACGCGGTCAGCGGGCAGCGGCTGATCCCCCGGTACGGCCGGATCGGCTTCCTGGCCCGGGAGCTGCTCGACGAGATCCCGCAGGTGCTGGCAACCGTCTGAGGACCGGTCACCGTCTGACGGGTCGCGCCTGACCGAACGGATGTGTGTAACGCCACATCTGCCTCCCTACTCTGGTCAGTCGAGAGTGGGCATTCCGCCCGCCCCCGCCGGACGCGTTCGCACGCGGAGCGCGACCGGCGGGAACAGCCCCTGGGAGTGTGTGTGAAGTTCATCCGTCGCAAGACACTTGCCGCGGCCTCGACCGTGGCGCTCGGTGTCGGCCTCGCCGTCACCGGTGGGCTGGCTCCGGCGTCCGCGGCAGGTCCCGAGACGACGTTCCTGGTGCTCGCACCGCAGGGCGCGTCGACGGACCGGGCCGTGGCCCGTGCGACCGCCGCGCAGGGCACCGTGGTCGCCACGTACGACCAGATCGGTGTGCTGGTGGTCCGCTCGACCAACCCCGACTTCGTCCGGCAGGTGGCCGGCGCCGGGGTCGAGTCGGTGGCCTCCACCGCCGGCCTGGGTGCCGCGCTGGACGAGGGTGAGACGGTGGAGCTGACCGGGCTCGCCGCGACCACCGCGGACCCGACCGGCGAACCGCTCTTCGCCCAGCAGTGGGACATGCCGATGATCAAGGTGCCGCAGGCCCACGCGGTCACCGCCGGCAGCCCGAACGTCGTGGTCGGGGTGCTGGACAGCGGCATCTCCAGCAGCCACCCGGACCTGGCCAGCCAGATCGCGCGGGACAAGAGCGCGAGCTGCGTCGGCGGTGCCCCGGACACCACCGAGGCGTCCTGGAACCCGACCACCTCCGACCACGGCACGCACGTGGCCGGGACCATCGCCGCCGCCGTCAACGGCGTGGGCGTCACCGGTGTCGCCCCGGGCGTCAAGGTGGCGGCCGTCAAGGTCGTCAACGACGACGGCTACATCTTCCCCGAGGCGGCGGTCTGCGGCTTTCTCTGGGCCGCCGAGCACGGCATGCAGGTGACCAACAACAGCTACTACATCGACCCGTGGGAGCTGAACTGCCGCAACGACGCCCGGCAGCGTCCGGTGTGGCAGGCCGTCCAGCGGGCCATCCGGTACTCGCAGAGCAAGGGCGTACTGCACGTGGCGTCCTCCGGCAACTCCAACTACGACCTGGCGCACAAGAACGTCGACTCGGGCAGCCCGAACAACGGGACGCCCGAGGTGCGTGAGGTCAACAGCGCCTGCCTCGTCCTGCCGGGCGAGGCGCCGGGCGTGGTGACCGTCTCGGCGGTCGGCCCGACCGGGGCGAAGAGCTACTACTCCTCGTACGGGCAGGGTGTGGTCGACGTGACCGCGCCCGGCGGCGACACCCGCTTCCGCACCCAGGGTGTCCCCTCCACCATCTCCGACGCGATCCTGTCGACCACGTTCAACGTGACGACCCGGACCAACGGTTGGGGTTACAAGCAGGGCACCTCGATGTCGAGCCCGCACGCGGCCGGCGTGGCCGCCCTGGCCGCCTCGGCGCACCCGGAGATGAACCCGGGTCAGCTGGCGGCGTTCGTGGAGCGCACCGCCACCCCGCTGTCCTGCCCGGCCGGGGTGTACAACCCCGTGCCGCTGCTGGGCAGCGAGTACGACGCCACCTGCTCCGGCGGGGCGCGTAACGGCTTCTACGGCGCCGGCATGGTCGACGCTCACGCGGCCGTCCGGTAACAGCGGGGTCGCAGCACGTGAGGGCCCGGCGCGGGAACGCGCCGGGCCCTCACCCGTCCGGGTGAGGTCTGTTTCGCCCGGCCGGGTGAGGGGGTAGCAGGGTGGTCACCAGCCCATCCGAGGAGGTCAACGGTGTCCACCGATGCCATCGTGCTGCTCAAGGAAGACCACAAGGAGATGCGTCGCCTGTTCCGGGAGTTCCAGGACGCCCAGGAAGGACCACCGCGCCGACGGCAGGAGCTGGTGGCCCGGATCCTGGAGGCGCTGACCGTGCACACGTACCTCGAGAACGAGGTGATGTACCCGGAGATCCGCCGGCTCCTGCCCGACCTGGAGGACGACATCCTGGAGTCGTACGAGGAGCACCACGTCGCCGACGTGCTCTGCGCCGAGCTGGCCACCATGGACGCCGACGACGAGCGCTTCGTCGCCAAGACCACGGTGCTGATCGAGAACGTGACACACCACGTCGAGGAGGAGGAACAGGAGTGGTTCCCGAAAGTGCGCGAGGCGCTCGGCCGTAAGCAGTTGCAGGAGATCGGTGAGCGCATGCTGGCGCTGCGCCCCGACGCCCCGCGTACCCCGACCGCGCCGAAGGCGCTGAAGAAGGCGCTCGACGCGCTGACCGCCTAGCCTGAGCCCGGCTACCGGAGTGGCTGGATCGCCGGCCACTCCGGTAGGTCGCCGGGCGGGGTGGGCAGGATCTGCCGCAGTCGAGGGGGGTTCGGGCGGCGTTTCCACTCGCGCGGATACCCGAGGGAGACCTCCTCGAACCGCACCCCGTCGTGAACGCTGGTGCGGGGGATGTGCAGGTGGCCGTAGACGACCACGGCGGCCCGGTAGCGCAGGTGCCAGTCGGCCGTCGCGGTCGTGCCGCACCACTGGGCGAAGATCGGATACCGCAGGATCCGGGTCGGCTCCCGCACCAGGGGATAGTGGTTGACCAGCACGGTCGGCATCGGGTCGAGCGCGTCGAGCCGCGCCCGGGTCTGCGCCAGCCGGGCCTCGCACCACGCCTGCCGGCTCGGGAACGGGTCCGGGTGCAGGAGGTACTCGTCGGTGCAGACGATGCCCGTGCGGTGCGCCTCGGCGAGCGCCGCCTCCCGGTCCATCCCCTCGGGCAGGAACGTGTAGTCGTAGCCGAGGAAGAGCGGCACGATCCGGACCGGCCCGTCCGGGCCACGCCAGATCTCGTACGGGTCCTCCGGGGTGACCACGTCGAGCTGGCGGCACAGGTCGACCAGGTGCCGGTAGCGCTCCTCACCCCGCAGGGTCACCGGGTCCGTGGCCGGGGTCCACAACTCGTGGTTGCCGGGCACCCAGATCACCCTGGCGAAGCGCTCGCGCAGCTGGGCGAGCGTCCGCTCGATGTGCGAGACCGTCTCGCCCACGTCCCCGGCGACGAGCAGCCAGTCCTGCGGCGACTCCGGACGCAGCTCGTCGACGATCCCCCGGTTGTCCGCGTACCCGACGTGCAGATCACTGATCGCGACCAGACTGCCGCCGTCCTCCCCCACCATGGCCCCGATCTTACGGACACCCCCGTGGGGCCAGCGTCCCCGCGTACGCGCGCCCGGCGTCGACGCTCGTGGCCCGTTCCAGCCCCGGCGGAGGCGCGCCGGAGGCCGGCGGGCCGACCCGGTAGGATCACCGGTGGGCCGTGACTGGCGCGTGGGGATGGAGCACCATCGGGAAGCGGCCCCGTCATGAGGACGCACGCCGAGCGCCTGGGCCTTCCGCACCGTACTGGAGGTCGCATGCCGTCGTCGTCGAACGCCGAGTCCACCGCATTCCGCAGCGCCCTTGAGGTGATCCGCGCCGTCGAGCCCCGGGTCGCCGACGCGATCGGTGCCGAGCTGGCCGACCAGCGGGAGTCGCTCAAGCTGATCGCCAGTGAGAACTACGCCTCCCCGGCCACACTCCTGGCGATGGGCAACTGGTTCAGCGACAAGTACGCCGAGGGCACCGTCGGCCGCCGGTTCTACGCCGGCTGCCAGAACGTCGACACGGTCGAGGCGCTCGCCGCCGAGCACGCCCGGGAGCTGTTCGGGGCCGCGCACGCGTACGTGCAGCCGCACTCGGGCATCGACGCCAACCTGGTCGCCTTCTGGGCGATCCTGGCCGACCGGGTGGAGGCCCCGGCGCTGAAGCGGGCGCAGGCCCGGCACGTCAACGACCTGACCGAGGCCGACTGGTTCACGCTCCGCCGCGAACTGGGCAACCAGCGGATGCTCGGCATGTCGCTGGACGCCGGCGGCCACCTCACCCACGGGTTCCGGCCGAACATCTCCGGCAAGATGTTCGACCAGCGCAGCTACGGCACCGACCCGACCACCGGGCTGGTCGACTACGACAAGGTCGCCGAGGCGGCCCGGGAGTTCAAGCCGCTGATCCTGGTCGGCGGTTACTCCGCGTACCCCCGGAAGGTGAACTTCCGGATCCTGCGGGAGATCGCCGACGAGGTGGGCGCCACCTTCATGGTGGACATGGCGCACTTCGCCGGGCTGGTCGCGGGCAAGGTCTTCACCGGTGACTTCGACCCGGTGCCGCACGCGCACATCGTCACCACCACCACCCACAAGTCGCTGCGCGGACCGCGCGGCGGCATGGTGCTCTGCGGCCCGGAGCTGGCCGAGCAGGTGGACCGGGGCTGCCCGATGGTGCTCGGCGGCCCGCTGCCGCACGTGATGGCCGCCAAGGCGGTCGCCCTGGCCGAGGCCCGCCGCCCGGACTTCGCCGACTACGCGCAGCGCATCGTCGCCAACTCCCAGGCCCTCGCCGAGGGGCTGCTGCGGCGGGGGGCCACCCTGGTCACCGGGGGCACCGACAACCACCTGGTGCTCATCGACGTGACCGGCTACGGGCTGACCGGCCGTCAGGCCGAGCAGGCCCTGCTGGACTCCGGCATCGTGACCAACCGCAACGCCGTGCCGCAGGACCCGAACGGCGCGTGGTACACCTCCGGCGTCCGCATCGGCACCCCGGCACTGACCACCCGGGGCCTCGGCACCGACCAGATGGACGAGACCGCCGAACTGATCCACACCGTATTGAGCCAGACCCGCCCGGGGTCGAACGCCGACGGCACGCCGTCGAAGGCGAAGTACACCCTGGAGCCGGCGGTGTCCGAGCGGATCGCCAAGCAGGCCAGCGACCTGGTCGCCGGTTTCCCGCTCTACCCCACCGTCGACCTGGGCTGACGCGGCGGACGCGCGGGGGCGGTGCCGGGTCCGGCACCGCCCCCGCCGCGCGTCAGATGGTGATCGGCCGCTTGAGGTGGTAGCGGTGCACCTCGGTGCTGCCCTGGACGTTGTTGACGTCCTCGGCGGCGGCGACCAGTTCCCACCCCTCTCGGCCGACCCGGTTCAGGTGGGCGATGGCGGTGTCGCCGTACGGGGTGACGTCCCGGCGTGAGCCGTCCGGCCCGTACCAGATGAACGTGACCTCGAAACTGCGCCCCTGCCCTTGGTAGCGGCGGACCAGTAGTGCGTACTCCCAGGCGACCATCGCTCCATTATCGCCGTCCACAGCGGAGCCCGCCGACCGCCGGGGACGTGTCGCGCCCGCCGTCAGGTCACCGACACGCCGCGTCGGTCCATCTCATCGGCGAGCAGGGCGGCCAGCCGGTCCAGGCCCAGGTCGATCTGCTCGCGGGTGACCGCGCTGACCGACAGCCGCAGCGCGTCGACCGCGGCGGTGTCGTCGTAGAAGTGGGCCATCGGCGTCCAGAGCACGCCGCACTCCTGTGCCGAACGGGCCAGCAGCGCGTCGTCGACCGGGAACGGTACGGTCACCACCGCGAAGAAGCCGCCGGCGGGGACGTTCCAGCGCACCGGGGACGGCGGTGGGAACCGCCGGGCCAGGCCGGCGGTGAGGTGCCGCAGGTTGCCGGCGTAGACCGCGCGTTCCCGCTCGTTCGCCCGGGCCAGGCTGCACCCGTGCGCCAGCAGCCGGCCCCCGACGACCGCCTGGGCGATCGGCGAGGTGTTCACGGTGACCATACTCTTGATCTTGGCCAGCTGGTCGGCGAGCAGCCCCACCGTCCCGTCGGCACCCCAGACCCGCTGGTCGGCCAGGACGTAGCCGACCTGGGCGCCGGGCAGCACGGTCTTGGCGAACGAGCCGAGGTAGACCACCCGGCCCCACTCGTCGAGCGCCTTGAGGGTGGGCAGCCGGGCCGTGCCGTCGGCCGGGAAGAGGGGCTCAACCGGGTGGTGACCCTGCTCGGCGCCAGTCTGGGCGGGCTGCTCATCTTCTGGTTCGGCACCGCCACCGCGCTGCTGATCGACGCGGCCACGTTCGCCGTGTGTGCCCTGCTGATCGGGCTGCTGGTGGCGCTTCCGGCCCCGGCCGCACCGGCCGGCGACGCGGCGCCGACCCGGGAGGGCTACTGGACGGCGCTGCGCGGCGGTTTCCGCTACCTGCGTACCGACCAGTTGCTGCGCAACATGCTGCTGGTCGTCTTCGCGCTGAACATGGTGGCGAACGCCAGCATCGCCGTCTTCGTGCCGATCTGGGTCGACGAGGTGCTCCGCTCCCCCACCGGGCTCGGCCTGGTGCTCGGCGCGTTCGGCGGCGGGGCGCTGCTGGGCAGCCTGCTCTTCACCTGGCTCGGCCCCCGGTTGCCCGCGTTCGCCACGTTCGTGCTGGGCGCCGCGCTCAGCGGTACGCCCCGACTGTTCGCCCTGGCCGCCACCGACGACCTGACCGTCGTGCTCGGGGTGACCTTCGTGTCGGCCATCGGCGTGGGCGCGATCAACCCGCTGCTCGGCGTCGCCCTCTACGAGCGGGTGCCCCCGGCGTTGCAGACCCGGGTGATCGGCATCGCCGGGGCGGTCGGCTTCGCCGGACTGCCGGTCGGCGCGCTGCTGGCCGGCTGCGGGGTCAGCATGCTCGGGTTGACGCCCACCCTGCTGCTCTCGGGCGTCGTCTGCCTCGGGGTGACCGCCGTGCCGCTGCTCACCGGCCCTCCCTCGGCCCGTCTCGGCACCCCGGAGAAGGCCACCGCCACCGCCTGACCACCGACCCGGTGACCACTCACCCCACGATCGGACTCGCCCGACGCGCTGCTCGGCCCGGCTGGCGAGCCGGGGCGGGTCGGCGAGGGTGGCGGACGGATAGGGTGGGACCGCCGTTCCACGTCCGCTCTGGAGTCCCCGATGACCATGCCCGCTGTCGACCTGCCCGGCCTGCCGACCGCCGGAGCGGACCAGCCGCTGCTGACGTACTACGACGACGCGACCGGCGAGCGGACCACACTGACCGCGACGGAACTGGGTGCGTGGGCCGCCCGGACGACCGGGCTGCTCCGCGACGGCTGCCGGCTGCGGGCCGGCGACCGGGCGGCCGTGCTGCTGCCGCCGCACTGGCAGACCGCTGCCGTGCTGCTGGGCTGCTGGGCCGCCGGGGTGGCGGTGTCGTACCGGGGCCGGGCCACCGCCGGACTGCCCACGCTCGGCCCTGGCGGGCACGAGCCGCTGGACGCCAGCTTCGTGCACCGGCCCCGGATCGACGACTGGCTGGACAACCCACCCGAGGCCACCCACCGGTTCGTGCTCGGGCTGGGGCCGCTCGGGGCGCCGACGCCGCCCCCACCCACCGGTTACCTGGACTTCGTCACCGAACTCGACCTGCGCTCCGCCGCCCCACCCCCGGTCGCGGTGGTCCGGCGGTCGGACGCCGCCAGCGTCGACGGCACCAGCTACGCCCAGTGGGGCGAGGTGGCCCGCGCCGTCGCGGAGGCCGGCGGACTGCGACCGGGCGACCGGATCCTGGTCGACGCGGCCGTCCACGACGAGCCGGTGAAGTGGCTGCTCGCCCCGCTGGCGGCCGGCGCGTCCGTGGTGGTCTGCGCCAACTGCTCCCCCGAGCGCCGCGCCGCACTGGCCGCCGCCGAACAGGTCACCCGGGTTCTCTGAACCGAGGCGGGGCGGCAGCTGCCCGGAGGCCCTTGCCTGCCACGTCCGGAGTTGGTCGTTGCCGGGCGGTGCGGCCGTAGCCACGCCGCCCGGCGTCCTCGACGAATCAGAAGACCGCGACGCCGTACTTGCTCAGCGCCTCGGTGACCGGCTGGAAGAAGGTCGTCCCGCCGGTCCGGCAGTTCCCGCTGCCGCCGGAGGTGAGGCCGAGGGCGGTGCTGCCCGAGTAGAGCGGGCCGCCGCTGTCGCCCGGCTCGGCGCAGACATTGGTGGCGATCATGCCGCGCACGGTTCCCTCGGCGTACCGGACGGTGGCGTTGAGGCCGGTCACGGTGCCGCTGTGGGTGCCGGTGGTGCTGCCCCGCCGGGTCACCGACTGGCCGACGACCGCGTTGCCGGCGGAGGTGATGTCCTGCGACCCGACGCTGCCGTCGATGGCGATCGAGGTGTTGGTGTACCGGACGATGCCGTAGTCGTTGCCCGGGAAGCTGGTGCCGGTCCGGTCACCGAGCTTGGTGCTCTGCGCGGAGTTGGCGTACCAGGCGCTCACCGCGTCGGTGCAGTGGCCGGCGGTGAGGAAGAAGTACTCACTGCCCTTGCGCACGTTAAAGCCGAGCGAGCAGCGGTAGCCGCCGCCGTAGATGGCGTCGCCACCGGAGATCCGCGTGCTGAGCGTGCCACCCAGCTCGGTGAGGCGGGCCGCTCCGCCGGAGGCGGCGACGGCGGCCTTGACCCGGGTCAGCTTCGCGCCGGTGACGGTGCTGTCCACGCCGACGACGACCTGGTTGGTGGCCGGGTCGACGTAGAGGGCGGTGCCGGTGACGCCGAGGTCCACCTGGGACTGGGCGCGCTCCAGGGCACGGGCGCTGCGCTCGACCACTCGGGCCACCCCGCCGGCGGCGCGGACCGAGGCCGCCGCGCGGGCGTCGGTCACGGTGACGACGGTACGGCCGGCGGCGTCGACGAACGAGCCGGCGGTGCGGTCGGCCCCGAGGGAGGCGGCCAGCGTGGCGGCGCGCTCGGCGGTCAGGATCTGCGGGGCGGCCTGGGCCGGCGACACGGCGACCGCGCCCAGCATCATGGTCGCGGCGGCGGCGGACATCATCGCGCGTCGGGTGAGTCTCACGGGTTCCTCCTGGGAGGCCGAACCGATCCCGGTTGATCGATAGCTCGACATACTTACACCTGGCGGTCCCTGCGTCCAGGCTGTGCCGTGGTCCGGGCCGGTCCACTCGGCCGCTGGTGGGCGCGGCCACCCTCCACTACGTGCCGACATGCCGTATCGTTCGTCGGCCTGATCGTCAGCGGCGGACGCCAGCCGGGGCTACCGACGCCGGTGGGCCGTCCGGTCGCCGGCCGGGCACGCCGACGGGCCCGGCGGCCGGACGACACCGTCGTCCCGACCGCCGGGCCCCGACCCGCCGGTGTCCACCTCACCAGTGCGCGACGTCGACCTCCGCCGGGACCGAGCAGACGGCCTCCGGTGCGGGAGTCTGGGCGTGCACCAGGAACCGCAGGGATCTCGCCTCGGTGAAGCACTCCCGCATCGGCCGCAGCAGCTCCCGGTGCCCGGCGCTGCGCTCCCACGCCTCGAAGTCGGCCAGGGTCGCCCACTCGCTGGTCACCAACCACTGCTCCGGATCGACGTCCGACCGGCAGACCTGGTCGACCAGGTGCCCCGGCACCCCGCTGACCTGGTGCCGCACCAGCTCGTACGCCCGGAGGAAGTCCGCCGTCCGCTCCACCGCCACCCGTACCAGGAACAGCACACGCGCCCGTCGTTCGATCATGGTCCCCCGCTCCCTTCCCCAGACGGCTGCGCCCGGCGCAGCACCAGTGCGCTGTTGAAGCCGTCGAAGCCGCGGGCGCACACCACCGCGACCCCGGTCTCCGGCCGCCGTGGCCGGCGCAGGAAGTCCAGCTCGCAGCCGTCCGCCGGGCGCGCCGGCCCGGCGGAGACGGGCAGCTGGCCGTGGTGCAGGGCGAGCAGCGCGGTCGCGACGTCCAACGCCGACCCGCCCTGGTGGGCCCGCCCGGTGAGAGGCTTCTGGGTGGTGACCGGCGGCGGCCGGCGGCCGAACACCGCCCGCAGGGCCGCCGCCTCGGCGCGGTCGTGGCGGACCGTGCCGAGGGCGTCCGGCAGCACCACGTCCACCTCCTCCGGGTGCACGCCGGCCCGCCCCAGGGCCACCCGCACGGCCCGCGCGTAGTGGACCGGGTCCCCGGTGCTCTCCGCCGTGGTGTGCGCCGCGTCGTGGGTGGCCCCCCAACCGGTCACCTCGCCGTAGATCCGCGCGCCCCGGGCCACCGCGTGCCCCCGCTCCTCGACCACGAAGACCGCGCCGCCCTCGGCCGGCACGTACCCGCTGGCGTCGACGTCGAACGGCCGGTAGGCGCGCTCCGGGTCGGTGACCGCGCTGAGCAGTCCGGAGCGCAGCTGGCAGGCCAACGCGTACGGGCTGAGTGGACACTCGGTGGCCCCGGCGACGACCACCGGGGTGCCGCGCCGGACGGTCCGCGCCGCGTGCGCCAGGCTGTCCAGCCCACCGGCGGACTCGGTGACCAGCACCCCGCACGGCCCCTTGAGCTGATGGTGGATGGAGATCTGGCCGACGCTGGCCGCGTAGAACCAGGCGATCGACTGGTACGCCCCGACGGTGCGGGACGGCCCGTTCCAGAGTCGTTGCAGCTCCCGCTGGCCGAACAGGTTGCCGCCGGAGGAACTGGCCAGGGTGACCGCGTACCCGTACGGGTCTCCGGCCCGTTCGGGCAGTCCGGCGTCGGCCAGCGCCAGCGCGGTGGCCGCGAACCCCAGGTGCGTCCAGCGGTCGGTCTGCACCAACCGCCGGTTGTCGACGTACCGGGCGGCGTCGAAGCCGGGCACCTCACCGGCGACCCGGGTCGGGTAGCGGTCGTCCGGGTCGAAGAGGGTGATCGGCCCGGTCGACCGGGTGCCCGCGGTCACCGTGCGCCAGTGCGCGTCCACGCCGATGCCGCTCGGGGCGACCACCCCGATGCCGGTGACCACCGCCCGGGGGCTCACTCCCGCACCGACCCGGACAGCCGACGGAAGATCAACGCGGACTGGAAACCGCCGAACCCGCTACCCACCGAGAGCGCCACGTCGACCGGCACCTCCCGGGCGACGTTCGGCACGTAGTCCAGGTCGCACTCCGGGTCCCGACTGGCCCAGTTCGCCGTCGGCGGCACCACCCCGTACTCGATGGCCAGGGCGCAGGCGGCCATCTCGATCGAGCCGATCGCGCCGAGCGAGTGCCCCACCATCGACTTGATCGAGCTGATCGGCACCCGGTACGCGGCCTCGCCGAGGGCACGTTTGAACGCGGCGGTCTCGTGCCGGTCGTTCTGCCGGGTGCCGGAGCCGTGCGCGCTGACGTACGACACGTCGGCCGGAGCCAGCCGGGCCTGCCGCATCGCGTCGGTGATGGCCAGGGCCATCTCCAGCCCGTCCGGGCGCAGGCCGGTCATGTGGTAGCCGTTGCTGCGGCTGGCGTAACCGACCACCTCGCAGTAGACGTGCGCGCCCCGACGCCGGGCGTGCTCGGCCTCCTCGAGCACCAGCACCGCCGCTCCCTCGGCGAGGACGAACCCGCGCCGGTCGGCGTCGAACGGCCGGGAGGCGTGCGCCGGGTCGTCGTTGTCCGGGCTGGTCGCCTGGATCGCGTCGAACGAGGCGACGGTGACCGGGGAGATCGGCGAGTCGGACGCCCCGGCGAGCAGCACGTCGGCCTCGCCGTCGACGATGAGCTGGTGGGCGTAGCCGATGGCGTCGATGCCCGAGGTGCAACCGGTGGAGACCACCTGCGCCGGGCCGTGCAGCCCGTGCCGACACGCCACGTCGGCGGCCAGGCTGCTGGGCACCAGCGCCTGGTAGAGGTACGGGCCGGCGCGACCCGGGTCGACCAGCCAGTGTGTGCCGTGGTCGCTGACCCGGACGTACTCCTGCTCCAGTGCGGTGGTGCCGCCCACCGCGGAGCCCAGCACGACCCCGGCGTTGTCCCGTACGGCATCGGTGAGGTCCAGACCACTGTCGGCGAGCGCCTCGGTGGAGCAGGCCAGGGCGAACTGGACGTACCGGTCGGCGCGACGTCGTTCGGCGGGGGTGAGCCCGGCGGCGTCCGGGTCGAAGTCGCACTCCGCCGCGATCCGGGACCGGAACGGGGACGGGTCGAAGAAGGTGATCCGGCGGGTGGCGGTACGCCCCTCGGTGATCGTCTTCCAGAACCGGTCCCGGGTGGCGCCGCCCGGGGCGACCACCCCGACACCCGTCACCACCGTGCGGCGCCCGCTCATGACGTCGCCTCCGCGACCTCGGTGTCGACGTGACCCAGCTCCGGTCGGGGTGCCAGCGGCCCGAGGTGGAACACCACCTCGGCCGCCTCGTCGCCGGTGTTACGCAACCGGTGGCGCGTGTTGACCGGCACGAACAGCGCCTCCCCGGCGGCGAGCCGCACCGGCCGGTCGTCGAGGTCGACGGTGATCGCGCCCCGGGTGACGTAGAGGAACTCCTCGCTGTAGGGGTGGTAGTGCTCGGCGATGCGCTCCCCGGGCAGCAGCGCCGCCACCCCCATGAACCCGGAGGTGGAGCCGACCGTCTTCGGTCCGAGCAGCACCCGCAGCTCCGCGCCGCGCCGCCGGTCGGCGGCCACGTCGCGGGCCGCGACGACCCGGTCGGTGGTCTCACTCATCGTCGTCCGCCTCCAGACCCCGCTGCCGGGCGATCCGCTCGACCTTGTCGCGGATGATGGCCATCTGCTCCCGGGTGCCGGCGTTCAGCCGGGCCTCCATGCCCCGGTCGTCGACCGGCGCGTCGGGCCGCAGGTGGAAGTCCTGGATCCAGGTCATCCGGGTGCCCCCGTCGGGTTCGAAGTCGTAGCGCCAGTGCAGGCGCATGTACTCGAACGGGCCGGTCTCCACCCGGTGGGCGTGCACCTGCCAGGTGGCCGGGTCGACGGTGCGTTCGCTGACCCAGCTCCACACCGTCCCGTCCGGGTCGGGATGCATGGTCAACCGGAACCGCACCGTGTTCCCCTCCCGGTGCAGCACCTCCACCGACCGGTACTCGGTGAACAGGTCGGTCCAGTTCGCCACGTCGTTGGTGAGGTCCCAGACCAGCCGTCGCGGCGCGTCGATCACGATGCTGTTCTCGGTGTGACCGTGCCGGCCGGTCGGCTCCGGGGAGTCGAGCGGGTCGGTCTGTTCGACGACCAGGTCGGCGACGGCGGGGATGCTCAGGTGCCCCGTCTCGGTCGGGATCCGCGCGCCGTACCGGTCGGCGACCACGGCCTGCAACTCCAGCAGGGCCAGGGAGTCCATGCCGAGTTCCGCCAGGGAGGCGTCCGGGGCGCGGGCCGCCGCGTCGGGGTCGAGCCCACAGTGCACGACCAGGATGTCGGTGATCTCGTTGGTCAGGGCCGCTCCGGCCGGTCCTCGGGTGACGGTCATGGTGGTCCTCCTCAGCTGCGGCCGGAGCTGCGGCGGGGGCATCCGCGCCGGGCCGGTACGGGTGTGGGTGGTGCGGTCGCGGTCACGGCTGCCGCCCGGTGCGGGAGGCGTCCCAGCGGTAGAAGCAGCGCGCCATGGCGTCACGGGGGGATCGCCAGGTCGGCAGGTACGGCGAGATGTACGGCCGCAGCCGGTCGCTGACCCGGACGAACTCGGGGTGCCGGCGGGCGGTCTCCACCGCCCCCTGGCCCGCCGACTCGGTCTCCAGCAGGTGCACGTAGAGGTCGTGCAGCCGGTACAGCGACCGGTGGTGCACCCCGGCCAGGCGCGGCAGTTCGGTCGCGTCCGACTCGGCGAAGATCTCGGCGACCCGCGACTCCGCGGTCGGCAGCACCTTCGCTACGATCAACGTACGGTCCATCGATGTCTCCCCACGGCGGACGTCGGCCCGCGCGGCCGGACGACTGCCGACACGATGCCGAGACCGCCGTCACCACGCCGTCACCACGGACCGTCCACTGACACCCCGCAGTCGTGACGCTTGGTTGACGGCGGACGGGCACAATGTGCGGCGCACCTGCCCGCACAGCGGGAGGAGATGACGGATCAATGCAGCTCAGAGGCATTTTCGGGGACGCGCCGAGAAGGTCGGAATGACGACCACTCGGTTGACCCAGCGTAACCGCTATTGATAATCTTCGTCGCTGTCAGCCCGGCGGCGGCGCTCGCCCCGCGACGGGACACCGACGTCGCGGGCACCCGCCGACGGGCACCGTGGACGACGGGACGAGGGTTCCGCTGCAGGGGGGTGCGCGGTTGTGGCCTCTGACACCAGCACGCCGACGACCACTCCCCGGATGCGTCTGCTGCTGCTCGGCGGCTTCCGCCTGCTGCACGACGACCAGCCGGTGGTCGTCCCCCGTGGACTGCAACGGGTCATCGCAGTGATCGGGCTGCGCCCCGGTGCCACCCGCAGCCACGTCGCCGGGCTGCTCTGGCCCGACGCACCCGAGGACCGCGCCCTGTCGTCACTGCGCACCGCCCTGTGGCGACTGCGCCAGGCCCCCTGCTGTCCCATGCTGACCACCGGCGACACCGTACGACTCGACCCGGCCGTCCACGTCGACGTCGACGAGCTGGTACGGACCGCCGCCCGGGTGGGCGACGGCGGCGACCCGCGCGGCGCCGCCGCGGCGCTCGCCGCCGGTCGGCACGACCTGCTCCCCGGCTGGTACGACGACTGGGTCCTGCTGGAGCGGGAACGACTGCGCCAGCTCCGCCTGCACATGCTGGAACACCTCGCCCGCACCCACCTCCAGGACGGTCGACACGGCGAGGCCCTCCAGGCGGCCCTGGAGGCGATGGCCGCCGAGCCCCTGCGGGAGACCCCGCACCGGCTGGTGGTGCAGATCCACCTCGCCGAGGGCAACGCCTTCGAGGCGCTGCACGCCTTCTACGTCTACCGCGACCTGATCCTGCGGGAACTCGACCTGGAACCCTCGGCGGCGATGTGCGCGCTGCTCGACGACACCCTCGCCCCGATCCGCCGCCGCGTCGCACCACCCGGCGCCCGACACCCCACCCGCCCGGCACCCGGACCGTCACCGCCCACCGACCCACGGTGACGGTGTCGTGACAGGCGCGCCGGCAGGGTGGGCCCACCAGGGTGTCCCACGGGCTCGCGGGATGCCGGCCGCGAAAGGGGACCCGATGAGTCGGCTTCTGATCGTCAGCAGGATCGTCCCGGGCACGGAGGAGCAGGTGGCGGAGATCTTCGCCGAGTCCGACGCCACCGAACTGCCCGCCATGACCGGCGTCCGGCACCGCTCCCTGTACTGCCTGCACGACCTCTGCATCCACCTGATGGAGACCGACGTGGACCCCGGTGCGGTCGCCGCTGCCCGCACCCACCCGCTCTACCTGCGGGTCAACGAGCGGCTGGCCACGCACACCTCCCCGTACCTGCCGAACTGGCGCTCGCCCCGGGACGCGATCGCCGGCTGCTTCTACCGCTGGGACGCCGCCACCGCCCCGGCCGCCGGCACCGTCGACTGACCCGCGCAAGGAGCCGTGATGTCCTCCAGCCGCCCACACGTCCTGGTGATCGGTGCCGGCACCGGCGGGATGTGCCTGGCCCATGGCCTGCGCCGGGCCGGGATCAGCGTCGCCGTCTACGAACGCCACCGCACCCGTACCGACGGACTGCTCGGCTACCGGGTCGGCATCGGGCCGACCGGCAGCCGGGCGCTGCGCGAATGCCTGTCGCCGGAACTGTTCGACACCTTCGTCGCCACCTGCGCCCGCTCCCCGCGCTACTTCAACGTCATCACCCAGCGGCTGCGCCAGACCGCCTCCTTCGAGCTGCGGCCCGACACCGACCCGGTGAACACCGACCGCTCGGTCTCCCGGATGACCCTGCGGCAGGTCCTGCTCACCGGCATGGAGGACGTCGTCCACTTCGACAGGACCTTCACCCGGTACGAGCAGCACGACGACGGCACGGTCACCGCCCACTTCGCCGACGGCAGCTCCGCCCTGGGGGACCTGCTGGTGGCCGCCGACGGCACCCACTCCGCCGTACGCCGGCAGTACCTGCCGCACGCGGTGACCCGGGACGCCGGCAGCATCAACATCGCGGTGAAGATCCCGCTCACCGAGCACACCCGCAGCCTGTTGCCGCCACGCGTCCTCGAGGGCATCTCCCTCATCTTCGGCACCCGCGGGATGATGGGCATCCTCCACGTGATGGAGTTCAAGTGGGACAGCGGTGGCGGGCTCAAGTCCGGTGTCGGCGGCGCCGACGCCGACCTGCTGGAACGCTGGCCCGGCCTGCTCTACGACAACACCCGCGACTACATCAACATCATCGTCTGGAGCACCGCCCGCCGGTTCCCGGCCGACGTGATGCGGCGGCGCGGCGACGACCTCGTCCGCCTCGCCCTGGAGCTGACCCGGGGCTGGCACCCCAACCTGCGCGAACTGCTCGCACGGAGTGACCCGGGCAGCTGCCTGCCGATCAAGGTCGCCACCTCCGAGCCGGTCCCGCCGTGGAAGCCCAGCACCGTCACCCTGCTCGGCGACGCCATCCACACCATGACCCCGGGACGGGGGGTCGGTGCGAACACCGCGCTGCGCGACGCCGCCCTGCTCCGCCGGCAGCTCACCGCCGCAGTGGCTGGCGACAAGCCGCTGCTGGAGGCGGTCGGCGACTACGAGGCGCAGATGCTGCCGTACGGCTTCGCCCGGGTGGCCGACTCGCTGAAGAACAACGGCACCAACGGCGACGACCCGCTCTACCGCCCCGTCGTCGGACGGCTGGCGCTGCTCGGTGCCCGCGGCTACTTCGGAGTGACCAGCCGGGTACCGAAGCTGCGCCGCAAGTTCGTCGACGACCTCTACGCCTACCGGGGCGCGGAGGACTGAGTCCCCTCCCCCGGCGGCGCCGCCGTCACGGTGCGCCACGAACCGCCCCGACACCCCACGTCGACCCATACCCGAGCCGCCCGCTCCGACCGGCGGCGACGGGATCCCTCCCGGCCAGGCTGAGGCCAGAGACACGCGTATGCGAAGCTGCGGCGGACTTTTCTCGCACTTTCGCCGTACGCACTGGGAGGTACGCCGTGGCGTGGACGTTCGGACACTCGTTGTTACTCATCCTGGCGGTGGCGGGCGGCGTGGCCGCCGGATGGGCGCTGCGCGGCCGCCGGGCCCCCGGACGCCCGGCGTCCCGGGTGGACCCGGTCCGGCCGGCCACCGTCACCCGCACCGCCCCGACGCCCGACACCGCTGACCGCCGCACGGACCCCGCCGTCGAATCGGAGACGGTCGACGTACCCGCGACGCCCGGCCGGTCCGACGACACGCCGGACCGCTACCTCGCCACGGAGCCGGTTCCGGCCGGTCCCACGCCGCCCCCTGCCGCGCACGCCGAACCGGTGGACGCTCAACTGGAGCCGGTGGACGCCCAGGCCGAACCGGTGACGGTCCCGGTCGAGCCGCCGGCCCCGCCGGCGGGGCTGCAGGTCGAGCCGGTGGACGCGCAGCTCGAACCCGTCGAGGAGCAGACCGAGCCGGTGACCCCGCAGCCGGAACCCGCCGAGCCGGAGCTGACCCCGGTCCCGCGGTCGACCACGCAGCAGACCCAGCCCCTGCCCGCGCCGGTGGCGGAGGCCGCACAGGCCCGGGCGACCAGCATCGAGCCCGACGCGGCCGAGAACGCGCCGGTCGAAGTCGAGCCGACGACTGTCGAGCCGGCCGAGATCCCGCCGGTCGAAGTCGAGCCGACGACTGTCGAGCCGGCCGAGATCGAGCCGACGACGGTCGAGCCGACCGGGGGCACCGGGCCGGCCGTAGCCGAGGAGAACGTCACGGCGGTGCCCGCGCCGCGGGACGCCGACGACGTTCCCGCTGACGACGACTTCCGGCGGATCCAGGGCATCGGGCCGAAGATCGCCGCCGCCCTCCAGGCCGCCGGCATCCGCACCTACCGGCAGCTGGCCGAGCGGGACGAGGCGGGGCTGCGCGAGGTGATCCGGGGCGCGGGCCTGCGCTCCGCCCCGGGCCTGGCGAGCTGGCCCCAGCAGGCCCGAATCCTCGCCGACGCTCCGGCCGAGGCCGACAAGGTCTTCCCCGCCCCCACCGCCTGACCCGCTACCGCCCCACCGCCGCGCCCACCGGTCGGGCCGCTGTGGCGTCCGGTCCCCGTCGCGTCCCTCGTCGTCACCGGTCCGCGAGGGACGCGGACCGGTGCGCGCGGCGGCCGCCGGCGGTCTCGCCGTCACGCCCCGGCGCGGTTAGCCGTTCGCCGCGTCTGGGTACAACTCGCCTCACTCGACCCACCGTTACCAGGGAGGCAGCCATGCGGCGTGGCCCGTCGATATTCGGAGTTCTCGTGGTGATCTGGCTCATCATCGGCGCGATCGCCGCGGCGCAGCGCGGTTACTTCAAGGGGGACGACACCAACTGCGCCGAGGCCGGCACCATCCTGGTCACCGTCGTGGCCGGGCCGCTCAACTACGTGGGCGCCAACCCGAAGGTCGACTGCGAACTACCCCAGCCGTCGGAGTAGGCCCCGCTCTCCCGCTCCGGCCCGCGCCCACCGTCTCCGGTGGACGCGGGCCCGTCGTGTCGGCGCACCCCGGCTTCGAGTGCACGCCATACCGCACACCGCGGGCAGGGCGGAGAACCGTCCGGCACCGTCCTCGGCATCGACACCCACGCGCCGATTCGCGTCCGTGGGAGGGTCCTCTCCGAAGCTGTCGAGCTGCCCCGGATCTGGGGCAGGCCACCGGTCGGCGACGCGATCCGCAGACGTCGATCCATGCACTCCCCTGGCCTACACACCCGCGAGTCGAGACGAAAGACCGAGGTCAGGCGAGGAACGCGTCGATGCGGCTCAGGTTTCTTTCGGGTGGGTGCGGGTGGTGATGTGACCGGCGCCGGGGACGGTCTCGTGTAGGCCGGCATGGTGGCGAGCTACCCGGGAGGCAACCTGGCACGAACGCGTTCGTTACAGACCCGTCCCCGCCCTACCCGATGACGAACGCGTTCGCTACGATCGAGTTATGACTCCTCGCCGCGTACCCGTCAGTCGTCGCGACCGGCCGGCCAAACCGCCGCTGAGCCGCGACGGCGTCGTCGCGACCGCCCTGCGCGTCATGCGGGAGGAAGGCCTGGAGCGGGTGACCATGCGACGGCTGGCGGCCGAGCTCGACACCGGCCCCGCCTCGCTGTACGTCTACGTCCGCAACACCGCCGAACTGCACGGAGCGCTGCTGGACGAGCTGCTCACCGACCTGGAGCTGCCCGCCGACGACGCGAGCGCCGCCTGGCGCGAGCAGCTGATCGATCTCATGACCGCCTACACGAGGCTGCTGTTCGCCTATCCGAGCCTGGCCCGCTCGGTGCTCACCCTGCGCCCCTGCGGGCCGCACTACCTGAGGTTGATCGACTCGATCCTCGGCCTGCTCCACGGTGCCGGCATCCCGACCCGGCAGGCCGCCTGGGGTGTCGACCTGCTGCTGCAGCACGCCACCGCGACCGCCGCCGAACAGGGCAGCCGCAAGGAGGCCGTCGAAGCGCAGGGCGAAGAGGAGGAACTCGTCTCCGTGGTCGCCGAGGCGACATCCGACGACTACCCCCACATCGTCCGCGCCCGCGGCGAACTGTTCTCCGGCACCGGCCTGGAGCGCATGCGCTGGGCCTTCCGCCAGATCGTCAACGGCCTCACCGCCAACGAAGTCAACGGCCTCACCGCCAACGAATAAGCCGGACAGCGCAACCTCAGCCGGGCATCCCGCGAGCCGACGAACACCACGCGCGAGACTGTCGCCGCCACCTCGCACCTGGCTGGAACGCGTTCGTCACGAACGCAATCGCCACACGGTGCGACCTCGACCCCCGCCAGCCCCTACTTCCAGGAGAAGCCATGACCACGCCATCAATCGCCATCGTGGGCGCCGGACTGGGCGGCCTCACCCTCGCCCGGGTGCTGCACACGCACGGCATCGCCGCCACCGTCTACGAGCTCGAAGACTCGCCGTCCGCCCGCACCCAGGGCGGCATGCTCGACATCCACGAGGACAACGGCCAGGTGGCACTACACGCGGCTGGCCTGTACGACCGGTTCCGCGCCATCGTCCACGCCGGGGGCGAGGCCACCCGAGTCCTCGACAAGGACAACACCCTGCTGTACGAGGACACCGACGACGGCACCCGGGCTCGCCCGGAGGTCGAACGAGGGCAACTGCGACAGATCCTGCTCGACTCGCTTCCCGACGGCACCATCCGCTGGGGTGTGAAGGTCACCCGGGCGCGCCCGCTCGGCGGCGGGCGACACGAACTCGTCTTCGCCGACACCACCACGGTGACCACACAGGTACTGGTCGGCGCGGACGGGGCATGGTCCAAGATCCGGCCCCTGGTCTCCGGCGCCACACCGGCCTACTCCGGGATCTCCTTCGTCGAGACCGACCTGCACGACGCCGACCGACGCCACCCCGCCGCGGCTGCCGTTGTCGGCAGCGGCATGCTGTTCGCGCTCGGGCCCGACAAGGGAATCCTCGGACACCGCGAACCCGACGGCAGCCTGCACCTGTACATAGCCATCACCGCGTCACCCGGGTGGCTTGCCGCACTGGACTTCACCGACACCGACAGGATCAAAGCGGTCCTTCTCGAGCAGTTCGCCGACTGGGCGCCGCCGCTGAAGGCTTTGATCACCGAAGCCGACGGCGCGATGACTCCCCGCACCGTCAACGCCCTGCCGGTCGAGCACCGTTGGAACCGCGTGCCCGGCGTGACACTGCTCGGCGACGCCGCACACGTCATGTCTCCCTTCGCCGGCGAAGGCGCCAACCTCGCGATGCTCGACGGTGCCGAGCTGGGCAAGGCCATCGCCGAGCATCCCGGCGACATCGAGACCGCGCTCACCGAGTACGAGAGGGCGCTGTTCCCACGCAGCGCGCGGGCCGCGCAGGAAGCCGCCACGAACCTCGCCCTCTCCTTCAGCGAGACCGCTCCGCAGGGCCTGCTCGACGAACTTGTCGATCCCGCGCTCGCGCACACTCCGTAAGGCATCCTAGGAAGATGGACTGGCGCTTACTGGAGCAGCGCGCCCAGCGGTGAGAGCAGCAGCCGGCCGAGCCGGGCGGCGGTGTCGTCGAGCCGGTCGCGCTCGCCCTCCCGGGCGTGGGTGTCGTGCCGCACCCGCCAGATCCGCTGCGCGTTGCGCCAGGCGACGCCCCGGGTGTACTCCACCAGCTCGCCCTGGTACCAGTCGTCCAGGTCACCATTGAGCGTGTCGATGATCAGCTGCCACCGGTCCAGGTAGCCCCGGCGCAACGTCGGGATCGACTCGGCGAAGATGGCGTTGATCTGGAGATAGTCCCGGTGCTGGTCGCCGCCGTCGACCGGCTCGGACTCCAGGTGGTCGAAGGTGGTCACCAGGGCGAACGGCAGGTCGAAGTTGATGTGCGCGTTCACCCCCGCCGCCGCGGCCGGCAACGGCCGGACGTCCGGCCCCTGCATCCGCTCGAAGATGCACGCCCAGGCCTGGGGCGTGCACGGGCTCGACTCGGTCCACAACCGCAATGCGTCGAAGTAGCGGGCGGCGAACTCCACGTCCAACCGGGACAGGAACACCGGGTCGGCGAAGCGGCCGTCGTAGAGCCGCTCCAGCACCTTCCCGGTGATCGTCAGGTAGAGCCCGTTGAAATCCGCCAGGGGGCAGCTGGCCTGCAACGGCGGCAGCCGCACCAGGACGTCCTGGAGCTTGGTCAGGTGGTCGACCACCGCCGGCACGTCGGCGGGGTGGTGGGCGAGCAGATCGGCGACGTCCTGGTGGACGGGCCCCCAGACCGCTTCGGTCATGTCTTCCTCCCCTGTGGTCCCGGCGGCGCCCCGTGTCGCCGCCGGTGCACAGCGTGGCAGCCGGAGGGCGCCCGGAAATCAGTAGAACGACGTATCCCGCTGCCGCCGGACCTTGGGCGCGCCCCTCAACGGGGCCGGTGCCGCAGGTGGATCGCGCTGGCCTGGACCCGGGTACGGACCTGGAGCTTGTCGAAGATGTGCGAGACGTGCACGCCGATGGTCCGCTCGCTGATGAACAGCCGTTGACCGATCTCCCGGTTGGTGAGCCCCTCGGCCACCAGCGCCAGGACCTCGCGCTCGCGCGGGGTGAGCGCGGACAGCTCGTCAGGGGCTCCGCCGGCTTCCCCGGCGCGACCGCCGTCCTGGTCGGACGCCCCGTCCGGCACCGGCACCCGGGCACGGGCCGCCAGCGCGGCGATCTCCTCGCTCAACGGCCGCGCCCCCAGCCCCTGCGCCGTCTCGTACGCCTGGCGCAGCAGGGCGGCCGCGGTGGCGTCCCGGCCCCGCCGGGCGAGCAGCGCCTCGGCCTGCCGCAGCCGGGAGTAGGCGGCCGGGTAAGGATGCCTGCGCCGGTCCCAGACGTCGGCCGCCCGGGCCCAGAGGACCGGGTCGCCGGGGCCGTCGAGCCGCCCGACCTCGGCGGTGCAGAGGGCGAGGAAGGCGTCCACCACGTCCCGGACCGGCCGGGCCGCCTGGACGCTGGCGCGGCGGACCCGGTTGGTGACCTCACGCAGCCGGCGCACCGCCGTCAGGTCGACCCGGCCGGTGCGGCTGGCGTACGCCTCGGCCTCCGCGCGCAGCCCGTGCCAGGCGAGGGTGGCCAGCAGGACCAGGTCGTCGGAGCGGGTCTCGGTCAGCCCGTGCGCGACGGCCTGGCGGGCTTCGTCGTGCCGGCCCTGCCACATGGCCAGCCCTGCCCGGAGCGTGAGCAACGGCAGGACGTGCCGGGCACCGCCACCGGCCAGCAGGGTGGTCACCGCCTCCAGGTCCCGGTCGGCGGCCCCGACCTCCCCGTACGCGACGGAGAGCCGGCAGCGGGCCAGCAGCAGCTCGGCGGCGTCGGCACCGGAGGGGCGGTGCCGCAACGCGTCGGCGATGACCTTCTCCGCCTCGGCCCACTGTCCCACCCGGAACAGCCCGTTGGCGGCGACGGCCAGCAGGCGGGTCTCGAACGTCCGGCCCAGCCCCAGCTCGGTGACGCGTTCGGCGCCCCGGCGGGCCACCACCACGCCTTCCTCGATCATGTTGAGCGGACCGGTCAGCAGCTCGGCGAGGTGCAGGTAGGCGAGGGCGACGTCCTCGGGCCGGCCGGAACGCTCGGCGGTCGCCAGTGCCTCGCGCATCACCGGCAGGCCGGCGTCCGGGTCCTCCAGGTACGCCTCGCTGAAACCGAGTGCGGCGCTGGCCAGCACCACCTCCGAGATGGAGCCCTCGACCGCTGCCGAACGCGCGAGCGCCTCCCGTGCGCGTCGGCCGGCCTCGGCGTACCGGCCGAGGTGCAGCAGCAGCTCGGCCAGGTGTGCGGCGGCGGTCGCCCGCTGGCGGGGGGTGCAGTCCGGGGCGGCCAGGGCGTGCTGGTACTCCGCCTCCGCCAGGGCGGAGCGCCCCGCGTGGGCGAGGTATCGCGCCCGACGGATGTGCAGGGCGCAGGTGGAGCCGCCAGCCAGGGTGGCCTGCTCCTCGAGCAGGGCCAGGGCCCGCGCGTGCTCGCCGCAGTGGTGGGCGGCCTCCGCCGCCTTCTCCAGCAGGGCCACCCGCTCCGGCCCGCCGAGACCGGTGTCGGCTGCCGCCGCCAGGGCGAGCGACCAGTGCCGGTGCGCCTCGGCGTAGCCGTGCAGCCGTTCGGCCTCCTCCGCCGCGGCCATCGCGGCCCGCAGCGCCCGCACCGGCTCCCCGGCCAGTCGCCAGTGGTGGGCCGACCGGGCGTGGCGCAGGGGTGCCGGCTCGGCGCCGAGCGCGTCGGCGTAACGCCGGTGCAGGGCACCCCGCTCGGCCGGGAGCAGTTCGTGCTCCAGCACCTCGGCGACCAGCCGGTGCCGGAGGTGGTACGCGTTGTCGGTGCAGACCAGCAGCCGGTGCGCGATGGCCGCGTGCACCGCCTCGATCAGCTGCTCGTCGGGGAGCCGGACCACCCGGGCGAGCAGGTCGTGCTCCACCGGTTCCACCCCGACGGCGATCGCCTGGACGACCTCGTGGGCGTGCGGGGGCAACGCGTCCACCCGGTCGAGGAAGATCTCCCGGAGGGTGTCGGAGAGCCCGTCCCGCCCGTCGCGCAGGTCTCGGGCCAGTTCCTCCACCACGAACGGGTTGCCGCCGCTGCGTCTCCAGAGCTGCTCGGCGGCCTCCGGCGGCAGCGGCCGTCCGACGATCGCGGTGGCGAGCTGGTCGGTCCCGGCGCGGTCCAGCGGGGGGAGGTCGAGCACCCGCACCGACCGCAGCCGCCGCAGTTCGGTGAGGACCCGACGCAGCGGATGGGCGCCCTGCAACGCTTCGGCCCGGATCGCGGCGAGCACCGAGAGCTGCATGTCACCGAGCCCCGCCAGCAGGTAGAGCAGGAGCTGCCGGGTGCTGCGGTCGACCCACTGGAGGTCGTCCAGGACGAGCACCAGCGGGCGGCCCTGGGCGATCAGGTGCAACCCCCGGGAGACCCGCTCCAGCAGGGTGCCGGCACCCTCCCGGCCGGGGGTCTCGTCGGCGAACATGTTGAGCAGGTTGCGCACGGCCGAGCAGGTGCGGGCGTGGGACGCCTCGGCCTCGAAGCGGCGCAGCGCCTGGAGCAGCGGGTGCAGTGGGGAGGCGTCGCCGATGTCGAGGCAGCTTCCGGTGAGCACGACCGCTCCCGTCGCGCGCAGTCCGGCCGCCACCTCGCCGAGCAGCCGGCTCTTGCCCACCCCGCTCTCCCCGTTGACGAAGACCGCGGCGGTGTGGCCCTGCGGAACCCGGTCGAGCAGGGCGGCGCGCACCATCGCGACCGTGTCGGCACGGCCGACCAGCGGGGCGGCGTCCACATCGCTGGCCATGGCAAGCAGCCTAATAGGGGCGGCTGGGGCGTTCATAAGGGTAAATCGGTCCTGTGGTACTCCTCGCGTCGAGATGGCGACGGAAAGTTGCCGGACGGCGACATACGTCGTTCGGCAGATCCGCCGTCGGTCCGGTGGTGCGAATCTCCGAGATGTCGTCCGGCACCACGGGGGAAAGGTGAACGCGATGCAGGTCAGCAGAGTCACCCAGCCGGCATCGGCGATGGCCGCGACGCGGCACTGGCCGGTACCGGAGGAGCGGCGTACGGTCAGCGTCCTCTTCGTCGACATCGTCGGTTCGACCGCGCTGGTCGACCGGCTCGACCCGGAGGACGTCCGGGCCCTGCAACAGGAGTACTTCGGCACCGTCGCGGCGGTCCTGCGCCGGTGGAACGGGGTGGTCGAGAAGTACGTCGGCGACGCCGTCATGGCGTTGTTCGGCGGCGTCGAGTCCGACGGGTTCGACGCGTACCGGGCGGTGCGCGCGGGTCTGGAGATCCAGCGGGTCCTGGACGGGCGTCCGCTGGCCGGCGGGACGGTGGTGCGGCTGCGGGTCGGCGTCGCCACCGGCGAGGCCGTGGTCGACCTGGCCGCGGCGCGCGACGCCGGCCACGGCGCGGTCAGCGGCGCGGTGGTCACCCTGGCCGCCCGGCTCCAGGAACACGCTCCCCGGGGCACGGTGATCGTCTGCGCGGCCACCCGGCGGGCCACCGCCGACCTGATCGACTACCGGGACCTGCCGCCGGCGACGATGGCCGGCAAGCCGCTGCCGGTCGCCGTCTGGCGGGCCGACGGCATCGCCCTGACCCGGCCGACCGGCGGTGACCTGCCGTTCATCGGCCGGCGACGGGAACTGGCCGCCCTGCGGGACCAGGTCGTCCGGGCGGTGCGGGAGCGGTCGGCGCGCTGGGTCTCGGTGGTGGGCCCGGACGGCATCGGCCGCAGCCGGTTGCTGGCGGAACTGGCCCGGACCGTACGGCCGGTCGACGGGGTGCCGGTGCGCTGGTGCGGTGCGCAGTGCCCGCCGTACCCGGACGTCCCGACCGCTCCGCTCGCGGCGCTGCTGCGCGACCACACCGGGATCACCCCCGGCGACGACCCGGCCGACGCCGGGAAGGCCGCGGGGCGGTGGCGGGAGGTGCTGCTCGCCGTCGCCGAGCGGACCCCGCTGGTGGTGGCGGTGGACGACGTGGACCGGGCGGCCCCCGAGATGCTCCTCTTCCTGCACGAGCTCTTCGCCGCGGCGACCGCGCGGGCGCTGCCGCTGGTCGTGGTGGTCACCCACCCTCCGGAGTGGGGTGATCTGCTCCCCCTCGGTCCGACCGACCGCCGGCACCGGCTGACCGTGCCGCCCCTGGGTACGGTCGACACCGGACGGCTGCTGCGCTACCTGCTCGGTGAGTCGGCGGCGGTGACCCGGCTGCTGCCCCTGGTCGCGGGGAACCCCGGCTACGCCCGGGCGTACGCCGCACAGGCCGGTGACGACGGCCACCCGTCCGGTGAGCCGCCGGTGCCGGAGGCGGTCCGCCGGATGGTCGCCCCCCGCCTCGACCGGCTCGACGGGACCGGACGGGCGGTGGTGATGGCCGGCGCGGCGCTCGGGGTGGTCACCGCCGAACGGCTCGCCCACCTGCTCGACGGGGATCCGGAGCAACTGCGGCCGGTGCTGCGGGCCCTGGCGGAACGGGGCCTGCTGGCGTGGCGCTCCGCCCGACACGGGTACGAGGTGGCGGACCGGACGCTGGCCCGGGTAGCGTACGAGCGGCTGCCGAGGGCCCTGCGCGCCGAGTTCTGCCGCCGGTCGGCGATCCCCGTCCCCGACGAGACACCCCGTCCGGTCCGGCTGGTCGGCACAACCGCACCGGCAGCCTCCGCGCCGGTCGCGGCGGTGCCCCCGGGGACGACCGTGCGGACGGCCCGGGCCCGGCCGGTGATGTCCGTGACGCCGGCCACCACCCCGCCACTGGCAGCCAGCGCCTGACCGGCACCGCCCACCGGCGGCGCCGGTCAGGCGCGAGGCGTCCCGGTGCACTCCTCCGGCAGGGCGGTCCCCTCCGGCCAGCGCAGGTCGACACCCCGCCGGACCAGCGCGTCCTGGAAGTCCGCCAACAGCCCGGGCCGCTCCCGCACCGCGTGCGGGGCACTCCCGGTCGTCAGGCAGAACGCGGCGAGCGCCCCGGCCGCCTCACCGGTCGACCACTCGGCCGGGTGCACCCGGTAGCAGCCGTTCGTGACGTGGGTGGTGCCCAGGGCCTTGCCCGCCGCCACCACGTTGGTCACCCGCTGCGGCAGCAGCGCCCCCAGCGGGATCTCGAACGGGTGCGCCGCGACGTCCAGGTAGCCGTCCCCGCGGGTGCTCGGGTGCAGGTCGATGCGGTAGTGGCCGGTGCCGACCGTGTCCGGGTACCGCACCGCGCCGGCCGCGCCCCGCACCGCCACCGACAGGTCCTGCTCGGTGGGGGTGGTCACCGCGCACAACCGGCGGGCCTCCCGGATGTACGGCGCCTGCGCCAGGCCGTCGGGCGTGCCGGTCACGTCGGGCCGCAGCCGCAGGCCCGGGTAACCGCGACCGCCGTCCGGCCGGGGCGCCTCGGTCTGCAACCAGTACAGGAAGGCGAGACTGAACTCCCGGGCCCGGCGCAGGTGCCACCCGGCGTCCGGCACGTCGAACAGCGGGCCGTCCAGGTAGTCGGTCATCGGCCAGTTCACGATGGTCACGTCGCTGGGCAGCAGCCCCGGGCGGAACGCCCGCCGGTCGAGGATCCGCCGGTAGGTCCACAGCTCCGGGGCCCGCAGCGCCTCCTCCATGGACGCCGCCGCCTGTTCCGGGTTGGGGGTGAACCGGCCGGTGACCGGCCGGCCGGTGCGCGGGTCCGGGTAGCTCCAGCTGAACAGCCGGTCCGGCCAGCCCGGCGGGGTCAGCGTCCGCCACCGCCCGTAGCCGTCGGGCCGGTCCACGGTGTGGTCCCCGTCGACGTGCTCCAGCGCGAAGCAGACCGTGGCGGCCTGCATGTTGAGCGGGTCGGCCCGCTCGGGCGCGCTCGGTTCACCGGTCTGGTCCCGCGACTCGGTGCCGGTGCGGTACTCGATCCCGGCGAGCGGCAGCAGCTCGCCGGTCTCGCTCGCCTCCAGCACCAACCGGGCGCTGATCTCCCGTACCGTGCCGTCGGACAGTCGGACGCTCACCGCCCGGACGGAGTCGCCGTCGGTGTGCGCGGCCAGCAACTCGGCCTCGGTGTGCACGACCAGCCGGCCGGCCGCGCACCACGGGGCGATCATGGCCCGGAGCACGGCCAGCGCGGCGCGCGGTTCGTGGCAGAGCGGGCTGACCCAGCCGTTGCCGGGGTTGAGCAGGGCACCGTCGGCGGCCTGGTCGAGCGCGTACCAGTCGCGGTAGTAGCCGCGTACCCCGCGCCGGAAGCACCGGTAGGTCGCCGTCGAGCCGGTGGTCTCGATCCACCGGTGCTCGTCCGGCGGCACCGCCTGTGAGGTGAGCTGGCCGCCGATCCACCGGTACGGCTCGACCACCACCACCCGGGCACCCCCCTCGCAGGCGGCCAGCGCGGCGGCGATGCCGCCCACACCGCCGCCGACGACGAGCACGTCGGTGGTCTCCCCGGTCGTCCTGCGGGCCCGGCGGGGAGCCGGGACGATCGTCGCGGTCATCAGCCGTCGTCCCCGCGCCGGGCGGTCAGCGCGAAGTGGTAACGGTCGCCGCGGTAGTACGACACCGCCAACTCGACCGCTCTCCCCCGCCCGTCGAACCCGATCCGCCGCACCTCCAGCAACGCGGCCACCGGCGGGATCTCCAGCAGCTCGCACTGGCGCGGGGTGGGCACCACCGCGGCGATCATCTGCTGGGCGACGACGACCTGGACGTTATAGCGGTCGCGCATGGTCTCGTAGAGCGGGCCGTCGAGGTTCTCCACCAGCAGGCCGGGGAAGAGGTCCGCCGGCAGGTGCACCTCCTCCAGGCACATCGGCGCGCCGTCGGCCATCCGCAGCCGCTCGACCCGGTAGAGCAGTGAGCCCTCCGGCAGGCCGAGCTCGTTGGCGAGGGCGTCCCGGGCAACCACCGCGTCGGCGTCGAGCATCTTGCTGCTCGGGGTCAGTCCCCGGGCCCGCATGTCCTCGGTGAACCCGCTCAGGCTGGTGCCCTTGGCGATGCGGGTGTCGGAGACGAAGGTGCCCTGGCCCCGGATCGTGTAGATCAGACCGTCGGTGGTGAGTTCCCGCAGCGCCTGTCGCAGCGTGGTCCGGCTGACGCCGAGTTCCTCGGCGAGGTCCCGCTCCCGGGGCAGGGCGGTGTGGGCCTTCATGTCCGCCACCCGGCTGCGCAGCACGGTCCGGATCTGGCTCAGTTTGGTGGTCATCGTGACTCCACGGGGGCATGCGGGCATGCGGACACGAACCGGCGGGTGGTGTCCACCGGGTCGGAGATGGCGGTGCCGACGACCACGGCCCACGCGCCCTCGTCGAAGGCGGCCGCGACCTGGGCAGGGGTACGGTACCGTCCCTCGGCGATCACCGGAACCGGACACCGCCGGCTGAGCGCGGCGACCAGGTCGACGTCCGGACCGTCCGGGACCGTCGCGCCGGTGTAGCCGGCGAGGGTGGTCCCGACGAGGTCGGCTCCCGCGTCGACCGCGGCGAGGGCGGCGTCCACACTGTCCACGTCGGCCATGAACAGCGCCCCACCGGCGTGGGTGGCGGCGATCAGGTCGGCAAGGCTCTCCCCACCGGCCCGGGGCCGGCCGGTGGCGTCGGCGGCCACGATCTGCGCGCCGGCCCCGGTCAACGCGACCACGTCCGCCCGGCCCGGGGTGATGTAGACCGGGCTGCCCGGGACCTTCCGCTTGACCAGCCCGACGACCGGCACCCCGAGGGCGACCATTCCCCGCACGTGCGCCACCCCCTGACCGCGCAGCCCGGCCGCGCCGCCGAGAACCGCCGCGCTCGCCATCGCCATCATGTGCGCGGTGTCCAGGAACGGGCTCCGGGGGTCCTGCGCCTGGCACGAGACGACCAACCGTCCCCGGATGGCCTCGGCCACGTTCATCGCTTTCCTGCCCTTTCCTCGATATCACAGTGGACGACCAGTCCGGTGAACAGCGTCCGCCCGGCGGGGCCGGCGCAGAGCGCCAGGGCACCCGCGAGCGGGTCGGCCGCCGCGCCGACCGGACGGGCGCACGGCGCTCCGACGCGCAACGCGCGGGTGAAGGTCGGCAGCAGCAGATCGGCGGCGGCGAACACGCCACCGGTTCCGGCCACCGGCACGTCCGCGCCGGCCAGACCGGCCTGGCGCAGCGCGGCCACCGCCGAGTCGGCCAGCAGCACGCCGGCCCGCCGCCAGACCGACCGGGAGTCCGGGTCGCCGGCCCGGGCCAGCTCCGCCACGGTGCCGGCGAACCCGGCGAGCCGCTCGGGGGTGGGCGGGCGCTCCCGCCAGCGGGCCGGCAGGGTCTCCACCGGACCGAAGGCGGCCACGGTCGCGTCGAGCAGCGCTCCCGCGCGGTCCCGGTCCCGTTGCCGCAGGGCCAACCGGAGCGCGGTCCGCCCGATCCAGTGGCCGGAGCCCCGGTCGCCCAGGGCGGCGCCCCAGCCGTCGACCCGGGCGGTCCGCCCGTCGGGCGCGGCGGCCAGCACCACCACACCGGTGCCGGCCGCGACCACCGCGCCGGGCACCGGTCCGAGGGCGCCGAGGTAGGCGGTGACGCTGTCGTCGGCGACGTCCAACGTCCCGCGCAGTCCCCGCTCCCGGAGCCGGGCGCGGAGGTCGTCGACCGGGGGTGACTGGCCGTTGAGCCCGGTCATGCCGAGCCCGACCGCGACCGGGCCGTCGGGCACCGGACCGAGGTCGGCCAGGGCCGCACCGACCGCGTCGGCCACCCGTGCGGCGGGCTGTCCCGACCAGAACCCGGGGGTACGGCCATGGCCACTGCGCCCGTCGTGGCGGGCGAGGGCACGGCAACCGCCCTGCCCCAGGTCGACGCCGATCCGGACGGCCGGTGCGCCGCTCACCGCGGCGGCTCCGGCGCGACGTCCGTCCGACCGGCCAGACTCGCCTCGGCGAAATGGCACGCGACCTTCCGTCCGGCGACCGATCGCAGCTCGGGGACGGCCTCGGCGCAGTACGGCTGGGCGAGCGGGCACCGGGTGCGGAACCGGCATCCCGACGGCGGGGCGGCCGGTGAGGGCACCTCTCCGCGCAGCACGGTGCGTTCGGTCGGTGGGCCGGCCCAGGGGCGCGGCACCGGGGCCGCCGAGATCAGCGCCCGGGTGTACGGGTGGGCCGGTTCGTCGTAGACGGTGGCGGCCGGTCCGGTCTCCACGATCCGCCCCAGGTACATCACCGCGACGTCGTCGCTGACGTGGCGCACCACCGACAGGTCGTGCGCGATGAACAGGTAACCCAGCCCGAGGTCGTCGCGGAGGTCGGCCAGGAGGTTGAGCGTCTGTGCCTGGACCGAGACGTCCAGCGCGCTGACCGGCTCGTCGCAGACCACGATCCGCGGCGACAGGGCCAGGGCCCGGGCGATGCCGACCCGTTGCCGCTGGCCGCCGGAGAGCTGGTGCGGGTAGCGGCCGCCCAGCTCGGCGGCGAGGCCCACCCGGGCGAGGAGTTCGGCCGTGCGCTCGGCCCACCGGTCACGGGGCAGCAGCCCCCGGTGGGCCCGCCAGCCCTCGCTGACGATGAAGTCGACCGTCTTGCGGGGGTTCAGCGAGGAGTACGGGTCCTGGTAGACCATCTGGATCTCGCGGGTGAGGCGGCGACGCCGCGTCGTGTCGGCAGTGTCGATGCGTTCACCGCCGTACCAGATCTCGCCGCCGCTGGGGCGACGCAGGCCGACGATCGTGCGGGCCAGGCTGGACTTCCCGCAGCCGGACTCCCCGACCAGCCCCAGGGTGCGGCCGGTGGTCACGGTCAGGTCGAGGCTCTCGACGGCACCGATCGGCGGGGCCTTGTGCAGCAGCCCGCGCCGGCCGCCGGGGTAGGCGACCCGCAGTTGCCGGACCTCAAGCCGCGTCTGGGGTACGGACACCGGTCACCACCTCCTCGGCGTAGTGGCAGGCGGAGAGCTGGCCGGGGGTGATCTCCCGCAGCGCCGGCCGGTCGGTGCGGCACCGGGGCCGGGCCAGCGGGCAGCGGGGATGGAAGGCGCACCCGGCGGGCATCCGGTGCGGCGCGGGGGGCATGCCCTCGATCGGGGTCAGCCGGGCACCGGGGTGTTCCGGGGTGGGGATCGAATTCATCAACCCCCGGGTGTAGGGGTGGGCGGGGGTGTCGTAGACGGTACGCAGCGGGCCCGTCTCGACGACGGAACCGGCGTACATGACCGCGACCCGGTCGGCCACGTCGGCCACCACGCCGAGGTCGTGGGTGATCAGGATCATCGCCATCCCGTGGGCCCGGCGCAGGTCGCGCAGCAGGTCCATGATCTGCGCCTGCACCGTCACGTCCAGGGCGGTGGTCGGCTCGTCGGCGATCAGCAGCCGGGGACCGAGGGCGAGCGCCATGGCGATCACCACGCGCTGGCGCATCCCGCCGGAGAACTGGTGCGGGTAGTCCCGGGCGCGCTGGGCGGCGTGCGGGATGCCGACCTGTTCCAGGCCGGCGACCGCCCGGGCCCACGCCTCGCGGCGGGACACGCCGCGCCGTACCCGGAACAGCTCGGCGATCTGCTCGCCGACCCGCACCACCGGGTTGAGCGCGCTCAGCGAGTCCTGGAAGACCATGGCGAACTCGGTGCTGCACAGCTGGCGGGTGCGCCGTACCGGCCGGGCGGTCAGCTCCTCGCCGTCGTAGTGGATGGTGCCGCGGGCGATGGTGGCGCTGTGCCGGGGCAGCAGCGCCATCACCGCGCGGACGGTGACCGACTTGCCGGACCCGGACTCACCCAGGATGGCCAGGGTCTCCCCGGCGTCCACGTGGAACGAGACGCCGTTGAGCACCGGGTGGGTGCCGAGCGGGCCGTCGAAGGAGACGACGAGGTCGTCGACGCTCAACAGCGGTTGCCGGGTGGGTGGTGGTGCCACCATCGCAGGTCCTCCGGGTCCGGGCGGGTCAGCCGAGCGAGACGCCGGCGAAGTCGGGCAGGTCGTTCGGGGTGGGGGTGAAGCCCTGCACGCCCTTGCGCAGCACCACGTTGCCGCTGAGGTCGAGCGGGAAGATGCCCACCGCGTCGGCCCAGACGATCTTTCCGGCCTGGGCGTAGAGCTCGGCGCGGCGGTCCTGGTCGAGTTCCCGGCGGGCCTCCAGCAGGATCTTGTCCAGCGCCGGGTTGGCGTACCCGTTGCGCTTGGCGGTGGAGAGGTAGAGCCGGGCCAGGGTGAAGTCGGCGTCCCCGGTGACCGTGCTGCCGGTGGTCATGGTGCTGTCCCAGTCGAGCTTGAGCAGCCGGTCGAGCCAGGTGGCCCGCTCCAGTTCCTGGGGCTTGACCACGATGCCGGCCTTGGCCCAGTCGCTGATCATCGCGTCGGCGAAGGAGTTGCCGTTGGTGCAGCAGCCGGTACTCCACATCATGGTGGTGGTGAAACCGTTCGGGAAGCCGGCCTCGGTGAGCAGTTGCTTCGCCCGGGCCGGGTCGTAGCCGTACGGGTTCTGCTTCGCCGCCCCGAACACCGCCTCGGGCAGCGGCCCGGCGGCGGGGGTGCCGGCCTGGTCGAAGAGGGACTTCCTGATGGTGTCGAGGTTCAGGGCGTGCCACATGGCCTGCCGGACCCGGGGGTCGGTGAACGGCTTCCGGGAGCTGTTGAACCAGATGTAGTAGTTGGCGTACGTGGGGAACGAGGTGACGGTGAGCCGGTCGTCGTCGCGCAGCCCGGTCAGCTGGTCCGGCGGCAGCCCCCAGGTGACGTCGATCTCGTCGTTCTCCAGCGCGGTCACCCGGCCGGAGATCTCCGGGATGTACCGGTAGGAGATCTTCTCCAGCTTCGGACGCTCGCCCCGGTACGCGTCGTTGCGCACCAGCTCGACGCTCTGTCCGGCGGTGAACGAGGCGACCTTGAACGGGCCGGTGCCGTACGGGGCGGTGAAGAAGCTCTGGTCGCCGAGCTTGGCCGCCGGGGCGATCCAGACCAGGGTGAGGTTGCTCAGCACGGTGCCGAGCGCCTCGCTGGTGCGGATGGTCAGGGTGCGCTCGTCCGGGGTCTCGATCGCGGCGACGGCGGCCCAGAGTCCGGCCAGCGGTCCCTTGCCGTCGATCAGGGCCTGCACGGACGCCTTGGCGTCGGCGCTGGTCAGTGGGGTGCCGTCGGCGAAGGTGACGCCGCTGCGCAGGGTGAACTGCCAGGTCAGCGGGTCCGGGTTGGTCCACTTCTCGGCGAGGTTCGGCACGATCTCACCGTCGCGGCGGGACACCAGGGTCTCGAAGGCCTCCTGCACGACGGTGAGGGTGGGCTGGTCGGCCGAGTTCGCGGCGTACGGGTTGAGCGAGACCACCGGGGTCGGGTTGGCCACCCGCAGGGTGGTCCGGCCGGCGGTGGTGTCGCCGCCGGTGTCGCTGTCGAAGGAGCAGGCGGTGAGGGCGAGGACGCTGGCGAGGGCCAGCGCGCCGAGGCGGGTCTTCGGGTTTCTCATGTGTCGTCCGTTCCGCTGGCGAGGGGGATTACCGGGTGGAGAGGTTCGGGTCGGAGCGGTCCCGCAGTTCGTCGCCGAGCACGCCCGCGCAGACCACGAAGAGCGCGAGGACCAGACCGGGCAGGGTGGCGATCCACCAGGCGCCGGCCAGGTGGTCCCGACCGTTGGCGATGGTGGTGCCCCAGCTCGGGGTGCCGGGCGGGATGCCGAGCGACAGGAAGCTCAGCGACGCCTCGGCGACGATGACGAAGCCCAGCTGGACGGTGGCCACGACGAGCACCGGGCTGAGCACCGCCGGCAGCACGCAGTGGCGCACGACGTGCCACGGCCCGGCGCCGAGCGTGCGCGCGGCGTTGGCGAAGTCGCGGGACCGGGTGGCGAGGGTCTGCGCCCGCGCCACCCGGGCGAAGACCGGCCAGGTGGTGATGGAGAGGGTGAGCACCACGTTGGTGACACTGGCGCCGAGCACACCGGCGACGAAGACGGCGAGCAGGATGGAGGGGAAGGCGAGCTGGATGTCGGCCAGCCGCATCACCACCGTGTCGACCACGCCGCCCCGGTAGCCGCAGAGCACGCCCAGCGCGGAACCGATCGTGCCGGCGATCAGCAGGGTGGCCGCGCCGACCAGCATGGACACCCGGGCGCCCTGCATGATCTGGGCGAGCAGGTCCCGGCCGACCTGGTCGGTGCCGAGCAGGGCGAGGCCGCCGTCGGCGAGCCGGCTGCCCGGCGGCAGCAGCCGGTCGGTGACCGAGGTGGCGATCGGGTCGTACCGCGCGACCATCGGCCCGAACACCCCGGCGACGAGGTACGCCGCGATGACGCCCAGCGGGATCCAGAGCCGCAGCCGGCGGCGACGGGCGGGGGGCGGCGTGCCGGTCGGGGTGGCCTCCGCCGCTGCGGGCGCCACGTCGGGCAGCGGGGTGCCGGGGACGGCGCCGGTCATGTCGACCATCTCCTCAGACGCTCTCGCGGACCCGGGGGTCCAGCCGGACGTACAGCAGATCGACCACGAGGTTGATGACGATGAAGATGGCCGCGACCGTGATCACGCAGGCCTGCACGACGGAGTAGTCCCGGGCGGCGATCGCGTCGGTCATCAGCCGGCCCACACCGGGCCAGGCGAAGACGGTCTCCACGATCACCGCGCCGCCGAGCAGGCTGCCGAACTCCAGGCCGGCGACGGTGACCACCGGCAGCAACATGGTCCGCATCGCGTGGGAGCCGACCACCCGCCACTCGGACAGGCCCTTGGCCCGGGCGGTGACCACGTAGTCCTCGTGCAGCACGTCGAGCAGTCCGCTGCGGACCAGTCGCAGCACCACGCTGAGCAGTGGCAGGGCGAGGGTGACGGCGGGCATCACCATGGCGGCCGGCGAGGACGCCCCGGAGCTGGGCAGCAGGTGCAGGAACCGGGAGAAGACCAGGATCAGCATGATGCCGACCCAGAACGAGGGCAGCGACTGGGTGAGCATGGACAGCACGGAGACCGTCCGGTCGACGAGCCCGCCGGGACGGGTCGCGGCCAGCACGCCCAGGGCGAAGCCGAGCACCAGGGCGACGGCGAAGGCGGTGAGCGACAGTGCGGCCGTGGCGCTCAGGTGGCCGAGCACCAGGTCCGTCGCGCTGCCGCCGAGCCGGAAGGACTCGCCGAAGTCGAGCGCGGCGGCCCGCTGCAGGAACCGGACGTACTGCACGGGCAGCGTGGCGTCCAGGCCGTACTCCCGACGAAGCGCGTCGACGGCCTCGGGATCGGCGTCCGGGCCGAGCACGGCGGTGGCCGGGTCTCCGTCGACCGCCCGCATGGCGAAGAACACCACGGTCGCGGCACCGAAGAGGACCAGCACCGAGATGGCGAGCCGGCGGATGGCGTAGCGCAGCATGTCCGGTCCTCAGCCGGCGGACGGTGGTGTCGACGCCGGGTCGGTGGCGAGGGCCGCCTCGACACCCTCGACGATCGCGACGGCGGCCCGGCCCTCCTCGCCGCTGACCGGGGTGGGCCCGCCGGTCAGCGCGGCGTCCGCGAACGCCTCCAGCTGGGTACGCAGGTTGTACGCGCCGCCGGGGCCGCGACTGGGCCAGAAGTACGTGTCCAGGTAGCCGGCCGTGCCCGCGCGCTGGGCGTAGAGCAGGTCGTTGTGGGAGAGGTCCATCTCCAGCAGGCCGTGCTCGCCGACGATCCGCAGCCCCGCGTCGGCCCGGGAGGGACGGGAGTGCGGCAGCGTCCAGGTGTTCTCCATGGTGCCGATCGCGCCGTCGTCGAAGCGGACGGTCGCGTGCACGACGTCGTGGCTGGGCGAGAGGACCTTACGGCCGACCGCGCCGGTGACCTCGACCTCGCGGCCGGTGACGAACCGCAGCAGGTCGGCGTCGTGGATGCCGAGGAACCAGGCCACCGAGGTGCGGTCCCAGATGCCCGCGCCGACCGCCTGGGAGGTGCAGCGCCACACCTTGACGTGCCAGATCTCGCCGAGCTCACCGGAGCGCACGATCTCGCGCAGCCGGATGACCCGCGGGTCGAAGCGCAGGATGTGACCGATCATCAGGGCGTCGGGGTCGGGCCGACCGGCGAGGATCCGGTCGCAGCTGGCGGTGGAGAGCGCCATCGGCTTCTCCAGCAGCACCCGCCGGCCGGCGGCGAGCGCGGCGAGCGTCGCCTCCTCGTGCAGGTGGTCGGGGGTGCAGATGCTCACCGCGTCGACCTCGTCGAGCAGGTCCGTGACGTCCGGGACGGCTCGGACCCCGAGGGTGTCCACGGCCCAGTCGCGGTTGCGGGGTGCCGGATCGGCGACGGCGACCAACTCGACCTGTCGCATCTCGCGCAGCGCGCGGGCGTGCAACTGGCCCTGGACACCGATTCCGACCACACCGATCCTGAGGCGGTCCACGCCAAGCCTCCCATAGTTTCGCACCAGTCGAGAGCTAGGTATGCACCTAGCTGGCATAGTTGTACACCTGATCACGGCGCCTGACAAGACCCGAGATTCGCCTGCTCAGCGGCGCTTTCGAGCAGCCCGGGGCTGCCGTCGACCCGCGACGGAGCGGGGCATCGATGGCCTCGGAAGGCGCGCAGAAGTGGCGAGGGGCGGCGGTTCCCTCTGGTGTCGTGGCGATGCGCACCGCGGGTGGCAGCGGGCGGCGTGGGTGCCGGGACAGGCGGCCCGGTCGCGGTCGCGTTCGGACGGACGTTGACACCTCGGGTGGATACACACGAAGATGCCGTATGACGTCGGTGCCGGGCTCGGTCCCCTTCACTTCCCGGGTCAACCGCCGCAGGTTCCTCCAGATGGCGGCCACTGCCGGCGCGCTCGCTGTGGTGTCGGTCGCGCCGTCCGGCCCGCACCCGGAACTCCTCGCCGACGACGCGGTGGCCCGGACCTACCATCGTGTGTTGTTGCGCCATACCCGGTGGGCTGAGACGCAGTGGGACGCGACCGCCGGGCACTACCGGGCCACGAACTTCTCCTTCGCGGTGGTTCTCGGCAACGCGCTGGTGCTGACGCGCGGCACGTACGACGAGGCGCTGGCGGGCATCGACGCCGAGACCCTGAAGGCGCACACCGTGGCGACGCTGTCGCACTTCGCCGCGTCGAACCGGTTGACCGGTGGCACCGAGTGGGGCAAGACCCTCTACTTCGACAGCACATTCCAGCTGTACTTCCAACTTGCCGGCCGCCTGCTCTGGGACGACCTCGACGCGACCACCCGGGCCAACCTGGACCAGCTCGCCCAGTTGCAGGCGGCTTACACCGCGTCCCTCGGCACCGGCGACGACCCGCGGTCACCGGGATGGACGACGAACGGACTCGCCGGTGGCTGGGTCGGCGACACCAAGCTGGAGGAGATGGGCGTCCACGCGCAATCCCTCGCACCCGGCCTCGCCTGGGCACCCGACGCTCCGGACGCCGCGTCCTGGCGCACCCTGTTCGGCCAGTGGAGCCGGAACCAGACCAGCCTTCCGGTTGCCGACCTCGCGAATCCGACCATCGTCGACGGCGTCGCCGTGTCGGCGAACACCGCGCGGAACCTGTACGACACGTTCGTGGTCGAGAACCACGGCTCGTTCGGCCCGCACTACCAGTGCGAGCTGTGGCGGACCTCCGCGCGCAACTGCGTACATTTCATGATCGCCGGGCAGCCGATGCCCGAGGTGACGAGAGCGCAACCCAACGGCGATCGGCTGTGGCGCAGCATCCTGTCGGTGATGAGTGACGCCGGCGAGCCGCTGATGCCGATGGTGAACGACCGCGAACACCTCTACGGCCGCGATGTCATCCCGCTCGCGTTCCTCGCCCAGGTGCTTGGCGACCGGAGCGCCGCCTGGGCGGAACAGGCGATGGCCGACCGGCTCGAGGCCTACCAGCAGTATCCGCCGCAGTACCGCATCACCAAGTTCTCCGGAGAGCCGAAGTACGAACCGGAGGCGCGGGCCGAGGTGGCGATCAGCTACCTGCTACACGAGTGGAGGGCGCGCAATGGCGAACCGGTTGTCCCGCTCAGCAGGGACGACGTGTTCGCGGCGGCCAGCGGCGTCACCGACTTCGGCACCGGCCCCGGCCTCCTGTCGCACCAGTCGAGGAACAGTTGGGCCGGTGCGGTCAGCAGAGCCGGCTATGTCAAGTTCGCCTGGCAGCCCGCCCACGACGACTGGTTGTTCCGTATCAGCGGCGCCACCCCGATGTTCCTGCCTAGCACCGCCGGCACCGTCCGCACGCGCAGCGTCGCGCTGTACACCGCGTTGCGCGACGGGTTCGACGGCAGCGCCACGGTGCTCGGCTTCGACACCGGCTGGGCCGGATTCGCCACGCTGCCCGGCGGTTCGGTCGTCTATGCCACGAGTGGGGTCGCGGCCGGGGAGGGGCACCTCGAGGTCTACAACCTCACCATGCCGGGCGTCGCCGGCCTGGACGGCAGCCGGACCTACACCGCCGCAGAAGGAACGGTCACCGTCGCGTCGCAGGATTCGGGCGGTGCGACCCCACCACCGGGGGTTGCCCGCGTCGACACGGTCACCTTCCCCACGACGACCGCGCAGTGGGTTCGGATGCTCGGCGTCCAACCGGATCCGACCTATGGCTACTCGATCTTCGAATTCGAGGTGCGCGACGGCGAGACCGGCCCGAACCTGACGCTCGGTAAGCCCACCACCGCGTCGTCCGCCGACACGGGGCGCGGCGCCGCCCTCGCCACCGACGGCACCATGACCACGCGCTGGGCGGTGTCCCGCGCCGACCGGCCGCGTGCCGAGAGTTGGCTCGCCGTCGACCTCGGCGGGCCCAGCACCTTCGATCGGGCGGTCATCTACTGGGAAGCCGCCTCCGGACGCCGTTACCGCGTACAGGTCTCCGACGACGGCGTCACCTGGCGCGACGTCGCCACGTACCCGCAGCCGAACCTCTCGAGCACCGGCGGTTGGCTCGACATCGACGGCCGCGCCAGCCTGGTGGTGCGGGGCCCGGTCAATCCGATCACCGTCGCCGGCAACGTCATCACCCTGTCCGACGGGCCCGCCGCACCGCTGCTCGTGGAGGGCCACCCCCGGCTCGATCCCGGCCGGACGCGGGCGGTGGCCGCGCAGCCCGCCCCGGCAACATCGCAGGCATCGGTACGGGCCAGCACCACCGAGGGCCATCTGAGCCTGTTCAACCTGTCGGGCTCCGCCGCCACCGCAACCGTCTCGTTGCCGCAGTCGCGGACGAGCGTCCAGCTGTACGCGGGAGCCCAGACGGTCACCGCGACCGGCACCGACTACGCCGCCGTCCTGGAGGCGTCGAGCGCCGAGGTGCGGGCGCCACGGTTCACGATGCGGACAGCCGGCGGGGGCGAGCTGCCGGTGGGCCTGCACGCCGAGGTGATCGACGGGCAACGCCTCCGGCTCAGTGGCCCGGCCTGCCAGGTGCGCGTCAGCTCGGCGGCCGCACCGGGCGACACGGTCGTGGTCGTCGACGCGCAGCCGCGTGAGATCGTGCTACCGGACGCGCCGGCGTACCCGCTCACCAACCTGGCGCTCGGCCGAGTCACCTTCCCGACCAGTCCGCTGCCGCCGGGGATGTCCGATCCCGGCGCGGCCGTGGATGGCCGACCGGAGACCGCTTGGACGCCGGGGGTGGACGGACGGATGGTCGTCGACCTCGGCGAGCAGCAGGCGCTCGGGAGCATCGAGCTGGACTGGAACGGCGATCGATCACCAACCGTGGACGTGGCGACCAGCACCGACGGCACCACCTACACCCACGCGGTACGACTGCCCGCCGGGCGCGATTCGGCGCTGCTCACTGGCGCAGCCCGCTACGTCGCGGTACGGGTCGCCGGTTGGCGGCCGGGTGATCCCTCGCTCCGCGGCCTGGTGATTTCGGCGACGTAGGGCGATTCCTGCCCTAGCCGAGGAAGGCGTGCACCCGGTCCCAGAGCCGGTCGGCGTCGGCCGGCGCGTACCCGGGCACGTCGGGATCGGTGAAGAAGTGGTCGGTGCCCGGATAGCGGTGCACCTCGACCTCAGCCCCGGCCGTGGCCATCGCCCGCCGCCAGGCGTCCACCTCGGCGGGCGGATCGTACGCGTCGGGGTCGGCGATGTGCAGCTGTACGGGCAGGCCGGCGCGGACCACCTCGGGCGAGCCACCGGTGCCGTGCAGGAGCAGCAACCCGGCACTGGCGGGCCGGTCGGCCAGCAGGGCCCCCGCCACCCCGGCTCCCATGGAGAGCCCGGCCAGCACCGTGTCGGGTGGCAGGTCCGCCACGGCGGCGCGGGCCCGCGCCAGGACGGTCCCGGTGCCGATCCGGCCGAACAGCGCGAAGCCCTCCTCGATGGTGTCGACGGCGGGCACCTCGTACAGATCAGGGGTGACGACCCGGTGCCCGGCGGCGCGGAGCCGGTCGGCGGCGGCCAGGACCGCCGGGCGGAGACCGTACACGGAGTGGAAGAGCAAGATGTGCCGCATCAGGTCATCGTGCCCCGCGCCCCGGCGGTCGCGCCGACAGCCAACCGCGACGCGCCGGCATTCCCGCCCGGTCCAGATCGTCCGTCGATGCCGACCAGCCTCTGGACGTCAACCGGCTTGACGTCACGGGTGGTCCGGGTCCAGGCCGCGCTCGCGCAGCAGCGCGTCCAGCTTGGCCTCGATGCGCTCGTCTGACTCCCGGGACTGCGAGGAGCCCCAGTAGTAGAAGAGGGCCAGCCCGGCCGCCTGCCAGATCAGCTGGAGAAACTCGCTCTGCCAGTTCTCGAAGGTACTCGCGAGGAACTGGGGCAGGAACTCGCCCCAGGCGAACGACTCTCCGTGCTGACGGGCCTCGTTGCCCGCCACGGTCATCTGGAACAGGAACTGGCCGATCCAGGAGAAGACGAAGAGCGCGCCGGTGACCAGGGCGAAGCCGTACGCCCTGGGCCAGCGCGGTTTCCGGAAGGGCGGGTCCTTCCGGCGGGTGTCACCCGGACGGCCCATCGGGGTCGACCGGTCCGTGGTCGACGCCGCGCTCTCTCCCAACATGTCTCCCCCTCCGCTGGACGACGCTGTCGTGACCACCATTGCCCCAGGTCAACCGGGCTGAAACCGACATTGGGGATGCGGCCTGCGGCCGGTGGGCCGCGTGGCGCGTCCCGTTAGGCTGGCGTCCGGGCGTGTCCCGCCGGTTCCGCCCGGCGTCCTGATGCTCGTGGAGGAACGGTGTCCGACAGCCCCCGGGCCGAACCCGACGTCGATCCACTCGGCCCGACCGTCCCGCCGGTGCGTCCGGCGGTGATGCTCGCGGCCGTCGCCGCGGGTGGCGTGGTCGGGGCGCTGGCCCGGGCCGGGGCACTGGCCGTGTTCCCGTACCGGCCCACCACCTTCCCCTGGTCGACGTTCACCGTCAACGTGCTCGGTTGCCTGCTGATCGGCGTACTGATGGTGCTGCTCACCCGGGTCTGGACGGATCGGCCGCTGCTGCGTCCGTTCCTCGGCGTCGGGGTGCTGGGCGGGTTCACCTCCTTCTCCACGTACGTGCTCGACGTGCAGCAGGCCGTCCGGGCTGGCGCGCCGGAGACGGCACTGGCCTACCTGGGTGCGACGGTGCTCACCGCGCTGGGCGCGGTCTGGCTCGGCGACGCGGCCACCGGGTGGCTGCTGGACCGGACGCGGGCGGGCGGGGCGGCCCGGTGACCATGCTGCTGGTCGCGCTCGGCGCGGCCGTCGGTGCGCCGCTGCGCTACCTGACCGACTGGGCGCTGCGGGCCCGGTTCGGCTCGGTGCTGCCCTGGGGGACACTCGCCGTGAACGTGGCCGGTTCGTTGCTGCTCGGCGTGGTACTCGCGGTGCCGGTCGGTCCGGCGGCGACCGCCGCGCTCGGCACCGGCCTCTGTGGTGCGCTGACCACCTGGTCCACGCTCTCGTACGAGACGCTGCGTCTGGGTCGCGACGGCCGGCGGGGGGCCGCGCTGGCCACCGTGCTGCTCAACGTGACCGCCGGACTCGGCGCGGCCTGGACGGGCCTGCTCCTGGCCCGGCTGGTCGCCGGTTGACGCGGGCCTCGCGTCGGCCCACTGTTGCCGCCCGTGCCCGCCGGGAATTCCGTTGCGGGCCGCGCCGGTGTGCCACCGAGGACGACCTCTCACTCGCCCTCGACGTCGGGTTCCGCCCGGCCGGGCCGTTCCGGGTCTGGCTGCGACCGGGAACCTGACCGAAACCGGGCACGTCGCTCGCCGGACCGGTGTGGACGGTCCGGCGGCGCCCGGTGGACGGTCGTCAGGTTCCGTCCCGGTCGCCCGGCGGGCCCGCCGCGGGCAATGTGCTGCGGTAGGGCGGCATGAAGCGCAGCCGGGGCATCTGGTCGGCCAGCACTCCGCCGTCCACCACCAGGTGGGTGCCCGTGACGTACCGGCCGGCGTCCGAGGCGAGCAGGAGCAGCGCACCCACGCAGTCGGCGGGGGTCCCGTACCCGCCGCGCAGCGGGGATGCGCTGCTCCCAGGCCGCCTCGAACGCGGCCCGGTTGAACGGGAACTCCCCGTCGATCGGCGTGTCGATCATGCCGGGGGCGATGGTGTTCGCGGTGATCCCGTGTGGGCCCAGTTCCGCGGCGAGCGACCGGGTGAGCAGTTCCACCGCACCCTTCGAAGCGTTGTAGTGGGCCAACCCGGCCTCGGCGACCAGGCCGTTCTTGGAGGAGATGTTGACGATCCGGCCGGACACGCCGTCGGCGATCATGTGCTCGGCGACCCGCTGGGCACAGAAGAAGACGGCGTCCACGTTGACCCGCATCAGCTCCCGCCAGCCGGCCACGGTGATCTCGTTGAAGTGCTCCAGCCGGGCGACCCCGGCGTTGTTGACCAGGATGTGCAGCGGGCCGTGGGCGGCCCGCAGGTCGTCCACCCAACCGGCGATCGCCTCGGTGTCGGCCAGGTCGAACGGGTGCCGGTGGGCGGCCCGACCGAAGCCGGTGACCTGCTCGGCGACCGGACCGAGGTCCACCCCGGGCCGGTCGACCAGGACCAGATCGGCCCCGGCGGCGGCCAGGCCGGCGGCGAACGCGGCCCCGAGTCCACGGGCCGCCCCGGTGACGACGGCGAGCCGCCCGGTGAGGTCGAACGAGGGCGGTACGGCGGTCATGCCAGCCCCAGCAGGTCGAGCGACGGACGGTGGATGAGCTGTTCGATCTGGTCGACGTCGAGCGGGTCCAGGCCCGGGATGCCGGGCACCCGGCCCACCCGGCGCAGCCCCTCGACCGAGGCGTCGACGGTGGTGAACGGGTAGTCGCTGCCGAACAGCAGCTTGGGCCACACCCCGTAGTCCTGCACCAGGCGCAGGCTGTGCCAGAGCTGGAACGGCCGGTAGTGCAGGGCGGAGACGTCGGCGTAGACGTGCCGGTGCTTGCGGATCACCGCGATGCACTCCCCCTCGTACGGGTCGCCGGGTACGCGGTCACCAACGACGTGACGGAGCGGGAGTACCAGTTCGCCGACCCGGGTGGGCAGTGGGCCAAGGGCAAGTCGTGCGAGACGTTCAACCCGCTCGGCCCGTGGCTGGTCACTCCGGACGAGGTGGGCGACCCGCAGGCGCTGCGACTGCGGTCCTGGGTCAACGGCGAGCCCCGGCAGGACTCCCGCACCGCCGACATGATCTTCCACGTGGCGTTCCTGATCTGGCACCTCTCCCAGTTCACCGTCCTCGAACCGGGGGACGTGCTGAACACCGGCACCCCGCAGGGCGTGGCGCTGTCCGGGCGGTTCCCGTACCTGGGCGCGGGGGACGTGATGGAGGTGGAAATCGAGGGACTGGGCCGGCAGCGCAACCTCCTCGTTCCGGCGTGAGCGCGCCGGTCGGCTACCGCACGGCCACCCCGGAGGACCTGCCGTCGCTGCGGTCGACCTGGGCGGAGGCGTTCCCCGCCACGGACGTCACCGCGCTCTGGGCGACGGATCCGGGACGGTTCGCGCGGACCTTCGTCGCGGTGCGCGACGGCCGGGTGGTGGCCGCCGTGCACTACCTGCCGCGGCGGCTGCGCGCCGCCGACGGCACGGTCGACCGGGTGGGCGGGGTGGCCAACGTGGCCACCCGCCCGGCGGAACGGGGGCAGGGCCACGTGCGACGGCTGCTGGAGCAGGCCCTCGCGGCGATGGACGTCGACGGGTGCGCCTGGGCACTGCTGTTCACCGGCACACCGGCCGTCTACCTGGGCAGCGGTTTCCGGACCTTCCGCCTCGGCTACCCCAGCGGCCGGCCGGCACCGCCGACCGTGCCGCCCCCGGGCTGGACGGTACGGCCGGGTTCCTGGGCGGACTGGCCGGACCTCGCGCCGCTGCACCGGGCGTTAACGCGCACCGCCCGCTCAGCACCGTCCGCGACGACCACGACTGGCGGCACCGGGTGCCGTCCTGGTACGCCCCGCCCACCGAACTGCTGGTCGCCCACCGGCACGGCGAGCCGGTGGGGTACCTGGTGCGGGAACGCTCCGCCGGGCTGGTCCGGGTGGTCGAGGTGGCCGGCGGGGTGGACGCGCTGCGGGCGCTGTTCGGCGTCGTCGCCACGACCGCGCACGCCGACCGGACGGTGCGGTGCGTGGCCCGGCTGCCCGCCGACCCGGTGGTCGGGGCGGCGTTGCCGTGGCTGCTGCGCGACCCGGTGCCCGAGGTCGACGAGACCGGCATGGTCCGCCCGGTGCGCGCCGACGCCGACCGGCTCGCCGCGACCACCGGCGCGCCGGGCGCGTTCCACTGGCCGGGGGACTACCTGTGAGGGCTCCCGGGCGGCTGGTCGCCGAGCAGGTCACCCCGGTGGTCGCCGACCACGGCGAGGGACCGGTGTGGTGCCCGGACGACGACCGGCTGCGGTGGGTGGATCTGCTGGCCGGGGACGTGCTGGCCCTCGACCCGGCGACCGGCGTGGTCACCCGCCGGCACGTCGCCGGGGTGGTCGCCGCCATCCGGCCCCGGTCCGGCGGCGGTCTGGTCGCCGCCGTCGAACGGGGCTTCGCGCTGCTCACCGACGACACGGTGGAGCTGCTGCCGGAGATCTGGTCGGATCCGACGGTCCGGATGAACGACGGGGCCTGCGACCCGCTGGGCCGGTTCCACTGCGGGTCGATGGCGTACGACGCCGCACCCGGTCGGGCCGCGCTGTACCGGCTCGACCCGGACGGCACGGTGACCACCGTGTTGACCGGGGTGACGGTCTCCAACGGGCTCGCCTGGACCGCCGACGGCGGCACCGCCTACTACGTCGACTCGGCCCTGGGACGGGTGGACGCGTTCGACGTCGACCGCGCCTCCGGGGAGCTGACCGGCCGGCGGCCGGTCGTGGTGGTGCCGCCGGAACAGGGGGTGCCCGACGGGATCTGCGTCGACACCGCCGGTGGGATCTGGGTGGCGCTCTGGGACGGCGGGGCGGTGCACCGATACACCCCGGACGGCGACCTGTCCGCCGTGGTGGACGTGCCGACCCGCCGGCCGACCGCCTGCGCCTTCGGCGGCCCGGAGTACACCGACCTCTACGTCACCACGTCCCGCCAGGGGTCGCCGCCGGGCGACCGGTCCCCGGCGGGGGCACTGTTCCGCCTCCGTCCACCGGTGCCCGGCTTCGCCGCCCACCCGTTCGCCGGGTGACCCCGCCCGGGAGGCCACGGGGGTGGACGTCCCCGGCTGCGGCGGGGCGGAGCACGGCCCCGGCGTCACCGGCCGGGCGGGCACTATCGTTGCCGGTCATGGCCCTCATCCACTGCGACTTCCACTCCGAGACGCTCGGCATGGGCACCTCGATGACGGTGCTCCTGCCGCAGCGGACGACGTCCCAGATCGGGCTGGCCGGCACCGCACCGGCCGGTGACCCGCCGGTGCTGTACCTGCTGCACGGGCTCAGCGACGACCACACCATCTGGCTGCGGCGCACCTCCATCGAACGGTACGTCGCCCCGCTGGGCCTCGCGGTGGTCATGCCCCGGGTCGACCGGAGCTTCTACACCGACGAGGAGCACGGCAACCGGTACTGGACCTTCCTCAGCGAGGAACTTCCCGAGGTCTGCCGGTCGTTCTTCCGGCTGTCCGACCGGCCCGCCGACACCTTCGTGGCCGGGCTCTCGATGGGCGGGTACGGCGCGGTCAAGTGGGCGCTGCGCCACCCGGACCGGTTCGCGGCCGCGGCCAGCCTGTCCGGGGCACTGGACATCGCCGGCCGCTCCCCCGGCACCGACGGCCACCCGGTCGACGCCCGGCTCTGGCACACCCTCTTCGGTGACCGGCCGGTGGTCGGCTCCCCGGACGACGTGCTGCACCTGCTGGACGCGGCGGCGGACCGGGTACGGCCACTGCCCCGGCTCTACGTCGCCTGCGGCACCGAGGACTTCCTCTACGACGACAGCGTGCGCTTCGTCGAGGCGGCCCGGAGGCGGGACGTGCCGGTGACCGTCCGGTTCGGACCGGGCGGTCATGACTGGGCCTACTGGGACGAGTGGATCCGGGACGTCCTCGCCTGGCTGCCGTTGTCCCGGCACGCCGGCTGACCACCGTCGGCGCCCGCGCGGGCCGGCTTCAGGCCGGGACGACGGTGAGCCGGCCACCGGTGGCCGGGGGCGTGCCGGCCAGGCTCAGCAGGGTCTGCCCGGTGGCGTCGTCGACCAGGGCGACGCGTACCGCAGCCGGTTCCGGATCGGCCAGCGGCACGGCGAACACGGCGGTCGCCGGCCGGCCCTGGTAGCGCGCGGCGTGCGCGGCGAATCGCCAGCCGTCTTCGTCCCAGTGCTCGCGGACGTCGGACCGGAGCAGCGGGGCCACCCGTCGGTAGACGTCGCTGAGCTGGAGCTGCTGCACGCTGGCGAGCAGCGGCACACCGGACCCGCCGCGTAGCGGGTGGGTCAGCCGGGCGCGCAACCGACGCAGTGGCAGCAGCCAGGTGGCGTCCAGCTCGGGTGAGAGCGCCACCACCACCGCCAGCTCGGCAAGCAGCACGGCGGTGCCGGCCGCCGGCCGGTCGGCGAGCGCGTCGAACCAGGCGGCGGTGCCGGTGAGGGCCAGCGCACCGGCGAGCACCAGTAGGCCGGCCCGGAACAGGCTGCGACCGGAGACGGGAGTCGGCTGGGCGCCGAGGCAGCCGCAGGAGGCCGTCGGCGCCACCCGCCGGGTGTAGCCGAGGTAGGCGAGGAAGCCGACGGCCAGCAGGGTCGCGGCCGTCGCCTCCAGCCGGGACACGGGGGGGCAGGAGGAGCAGTGCGCCCAGGGTCAGCTCGACCGCGCCGAGCAGCCGGTACGCGGGCAGGGCCCGACGCTCGCCGAGCGGCTCGCGGTGCGGCCGGACGACGCCGCCGAGATCATGGCGGGCTGGCCCGACCCGGACTCCCCACTGTGGACCCCGGAGCTGCGCTGGCTGCTCGACCGCTCGACCGCCCTGGTCCACGCCGATCTCGGCGGCCACGACTGGCTGTCGCCCGGTCCGGCCCTGCCGCGCGACCGGGGCCCCGCCTGGCGGCACCTCTACGTGTACGCGTACCTGGCCCTGGTCGACGTCGTCCGGGAGTACCACCGCGCCCACGGCATCCCCGATGCCGTGTCGTGGGTGACCCTCGCGGACCTGGGCCGCAACCTCGCGATCGACCGGCGGATGCACCGCGAGGGCTGGCCGATCATGCAGAGCTGGCTGACCCTGCACACGCGCGGCGGCCTCTACGAACTCGGCCGGTTGCAGTACCAGCGCGGCGACACCACCCTCGGCCTGCACGTCCCCGAGGCGGGGCCGATGACCCCGGAGGCGGTCGCGGCGTCGCTCGACGAGGCCCGCGCGTTCTTTCCGCGCCACTTTCCCGACGAGCACTACAGGACGTTCTCCTGCGGCTCGTGGCTGCTCGACCCGCAACTGCGGGAGTACCTGCCCGAGGACTCCAACATCCTCCGGTTCCAGCGGAGGTTCGAGCTGGAGCCCTACGAGGAGCCGGAAGGGATGAACGCCGACGTCGAGGTGCTGCGGTTCGTGTTCCGGACCCTGACCACGCCGCTCGACCAGCCGTCGTGCCGCACCGTGCTCCAGCGCGCGGTCGTCGACCACCTGAGAGCCGGCCGCCACTGGCACTGGCGCCGCGGCCGCTTCCCGATCAGCACCCCGGCCGGCGCTGACCGGACCGACGGCCTTGAGATAGGCGCGGCCCTGAACACGTGGCCGACGGGTAATTGACTGGCTGGCGGTACGACCGGGTTGATAGCGTGCCCCAGATCCGTGACCCGGCCGAGGAGGTGAGACCCGTGAACGCAGTTCGTACGTGGTGCTCTCTCCCGTTACGGACGGGCGGCTGAGGTAACCGTCGCCGGGAGCGCCCATCAGGTTGGCACTCCCGAAAGGCACCAGACCATGCATTCTGTACGTTTCACCGCTGAGACCTCGTCCGACGGTGTCATCGAACGCGACTTCCTCGTGGGGGAGATCCCGGGTGTGCTCTGGGCACCCGTATCCGGCGCCGATCACGCCCCGGTCGTGCTCATGGGGCACAACGGTGGCATGCACAAGAAGGCGTCGGGGCTCCGGGCCCGCGCCCTGCACACCGCGGCCACCTGGGGGTTCACCGTCGTCGCGATCGACGCGCCGGGACACGGCGATCGCCCGCGTACGGACTCCGACGAGCAGGCCCGCACGGAGATCCGGGAAGCCGTGACGGCAGGTGACACCCTGCGGTTCGCGACGGCCAGCGTCCGCTTCATGGCCTCGGTCGCGGAACGGGCGGTACCGGAATGGCAGGCGACGCTGGACGCCCTACAGGCGTTGCCGCAGATCGGCCCGGACGCGCCGGTCGGCTACGGCGGGGGTGTCTCGATGGGCACGGCGATCGGGGTACGGCTGACCGCGGTCGAGCCCCGGATCACCGCGGCGATCTTCGGGGGTGGGTTCCCTGTGGAGGAACCGGTGATCGAGGCCGCGCGGCGGATCACCGTGCCGGTCCAGTTCCTGCTGCCGTGGGACGACGAGCACGCCGACCGTTCGTCCGGGCTCGCGTTGTTCGACGCGTTCGCCTCGACGGAGAAGACGTTGCACGCCAGACCGGGCGACCACCGCAGCGTCCGGTGGGTCGGGGTGGACGATACGTTCCTGTCCCGCCACCTCGGCCGGGCCTGACCTGACCGGTGCCGGCGTCCGGTGCGGAGCTGGACGCCGGCACCGGCGACAGGTGCGACAGGGCGCGACCCTTCGTGGTTCGCGCCGACACAGCCCGAGCCATCGGGGTCGAACCCTTTCTTTACATCGATGCACGTGGTTGCATTTCGGCATGCGCCGACTCCTCGCCTGCCTGGTCGCCGCGCTCGCGGCCAGCCCCCTCGTCCTCAGCGCACAGCCGGTCGCCGCCGCGACCACGGCACCAGCGCTGGTCATCGGCAGTGACTTCCCCGACCCCGACATCCTCAAGGTCGGCGACACCTACCACGCCTACTCGACCAACAACGGCAACGGCAACGTCCCGGTGGCCACGGCGACCTCGCTGACCGGTCCCTGGACGCGACGGCCGGACGCCCTGCCCACCCTCGGCGCCTGGGCCAGCGGTGGACGCACCTGGGCCCCCGAGGTCTTCCGCCGCGCCGACGGCAGGTACGTGCTGTACTACACCGCGCTCAGCCGCAGCGTGGGCCGGCAGTGCATCGGCGCGGCCACGTCCACCTCGCCGCTGGGTCCGTTCGCGCCGGTCGGCACCGGGCCCCTGATCTGCAACGGTGGCGAGGGCGGCGACATCGACGCGTCCAGCTTCGTCGACAGCACCGGCCTGCGGTACCTCCTCTACAAGGACGACGGCAACGCGATCGGCCAACCGACGAGCCTCTGGCTCCAGCAGGTCGCCGCCGACGGGGTGACGTTGCAGGGCTCCCGGGTGGAACTGCTGCGCAGCGGTCGCCCGGAGGAGGCCGGGGTGATCGAGGCGCCCGTGCTGACCAAGGTCGGCAGCCGGTATGTGCTGTTCTACTCGCTCGGCGGCTACGGCGGCGACGCCTACCAGACCAGCTACGCGACCTCGACCGCGCTGACCGGTCCGTACACCAAGGCCTACCGCTCGTTGCTGACCACGGCCAGCCTGGACAACGCCGTCCGGGGCCCCGGCGGCGCCGACGTCGTCCGGGAGGCCGGCGGCGACCGGATCGTCTTCCACGGCTGGATCAACAACAACACCGCCCGGGGAATGTTCGTGGCCGACCTCGGCTGGGCCGACGGCTACCCGGTCGTGCGGGGCAGCCGGGTGCGCTACGAGGCCGAGCGGGGCCGGCTGAACAACTGCGCTGTCCGTAGCACCACGACCGCCTCGCAGGGCCAGGCCGTGGCGTACATCGACCACGCCGACAGCTGGGTCGAGGTGACCGTGTTCGCTCCCCGCGCCGGCGGCTACACCGCGCACATCGCGTACGCCGCCGGCTACGGCGACGCCCAGCACACCCTCACCGTCAACGGCGGCGCCGCGCAGGTCGTCACCTATCCGAACTCCGGCTGGGAGACCTGGCGGCAGGTCCGGGCCGACGTCACACTCAACGCCGGCTACAACACCCTCCGACTGACCCACCGCAGTCGCTGGGCGGAACTCGACTTCGTCGAGATCGCCTAGGCTCCCCCGCCCCGGGTCGGCCGCACCGGTGGTCGGCCCGGGGCACCGTCGGCGTCCGCGGGTCACGCCACCCCGGCGTCACCGGCGCGGGGCAGCGGGGCGTCCGGCGCGGCCAGCAACCGGCGCAGCAGCCGCTGGTAGCGGTCGAGCCAACCGGCTACGGTGCCGGCGTCGAACAGGTTCGCCGCGTACTCGATGAGCAGCGCCATCCCACCGTCGGGCAGCGGACGGAGCTGCCAGGTCAGGTCCCCCCGCGAGCCGGCCAGCACGACGTCGCGGGCCGGGGCCGGTTCCAGGCCGGTCAGGTGCAGCACCGGGTCGGCCATGTCGAGCAGGTCGAAGTAGACGCGGCACGGGAAGTTGGTGAACGCCTCGCCGAGCGCCGCGATCTGCACCACCGAGGGCACCGCCTGGCGGGCCAGGGCCTGCCAGGTCACCCCGGCCGTCCGCCGGACCAGTTCGTCGAAGGACGTCACGCCGACGACCGGGACGAGCAACAGGGCCGCCTGGGCGAAGACTCCCACCACCCGGTCGTACCGGGGATCGGTGCGGTTGGCCACCGAGGCGGCCAGGTTGACGGTCGGCGCACCGGTCAGGTCGTGCAGCAACCAGACGAAGGCCGCCGTGAACACCGCGTACGGGGTGGCGCCACGACGTACGCCGTATGCCGTCACCGCCGCGACGAGGTCGGGTGGGAAGGTGTGGTGGAGCACCCCACCGGGGTCGGTGGCGACGGGGACGCGCGGCCGGTCGGTGGGCAGCCGCATCGGGACGGTGCCGGCAGGAAGCTCGTCGACCCACTCCCGGAGCATTCGACGGGTCTCCGGCCGGGCCAGGTACTCCGCCTCCCACCGGCAGAAGTCGACGAACTCGGCGGGCAGCGGCGGCAGGTCGGCGGGGCGACCGTTGACCGCCGCCCGGTAGAACTCCGCCAGGTCGTCCAACATCGGCTGGACCGACCAGCCGTCGACGAAGCCGTGGTGGATGGCGAGGGCGAACTCGTGCCAGCCGACGGGTGGCCCGGCCGGACCGTCGGTCGGCTGGAACAGCACCGCCCGGAACGCCGGTTCCCGCTCCAGGGCGAACGGGAGCGAGGCCCACTCGTCGACGACACGGTCGAGTTCGTCCACGGGTACCGTCCGTACCGGCAGCGGCACCGGCCGTGGCGCGAGCACCTGCTGCCACACCCCGTCGTCCCGGTCCGCGAACCGGGTCCGCAGGGCCGCGTGCCGGACGGTCAGGTCGGCCAGCGCCCGGCGCAGCGCCGTGACGTCGAGCGGACCGTGCAGCGTCAGCCGGAAGGCGACGGTGAGCACCTGCGGGAAGGAGGTCTCCCGGGTGATCTGGTACTGCCGGGCCTGGCCGATGCTGGTCGGCGCGGTCACCAGCACCGACCAGTCGTCCCCGCCCCCGTCCCCGGCACCGACGCTGGTGGGCATGGCGGCGTGGCCCGGCCCGGCGGCGCCGTCCGGCGCGGCGGACGCGCCGTCGGCGCGGAGTCGGTCCAGCAGCACCGGCTTGAGCCGACGCATGGCCGCGATCAGGTCCGCGTCGAGCGCGTCGGCGGGCGCGTCGTAGTCGAGCTGCCCGCCGCGTACGGCGAGCCGCACGTCCCGGAGGCGCAGCTCGCGCAGCAGGTCGTCCGGATCGGTCGACTCGGGTGCGGTCACAACGTCCCCCTGATCCGGGCCGGCTGCGCGGCGGCCCCGGTCGGCTCCGCCCCCGTCTCGCGCAACCGCCGCGCCATCGCCCGTACCGTGGGCGCGCGCAGGAAGTCCAGCACCCCGATGGTCCCCCCGGTCTCCGCGCGGACCCGGTTGAGCAACCGCATCGCGGTCAGCGACGTGCCTCCCAGCGCGAAGAAGGTGGTCTCCACCCCGAGCGCGGGCAGGCCCAACTCGGCGCACCAGAGGTCGTGCAGCCGGCGTTCCAGGTCGTCTGCGGGCGGGGTGCCGGTGTCGGCCCACTCCGCCGACGTCCGGTCCGGCTCCGGCAACGCCGCCCGGTCGATCTTGCCGCTCTCCGTGGCCGGCAGCGCGGGCAGGATCGTCCACGCGGTCGGCACGAGGTAGTCCGGCAGGCGGGCGGCGAGCTGGCGGGCCAGTTCCGCCGGGTCCACCCCGGGACGGTCGGGAACCACGTACCCGGCCAGGTAGTGCCCGCCCGCAGGGTCGGCCCAGCCCCGCACCGCCGCGTCCCGTACCCCGTCGAGACGGCGCAGGTGGTGCTCGGGCTCGCCGGGCTCCGCCCGGAAGCCACGGATCTGCACCTGGGCGTCGGCGCGGTGCAGGAACTCCAACTGCCCGTCGGGCCGCCACCGGAGCACGTCACCGGTGCGGAAGACCGGACCGTACTCGGGGTGGTGGAGGAAGCGGGCGGCCGTCTCCTCCGGCAGGTCCAGGTAGCCCCGGCCCAATTGCCGACCGCCGAGGTACGCCTCCCCGGGTACGCCGACCGGGGTCGGCCGGCCCTCGTCGTCGAGCACCCGGATCCAGGTGCCGGGCACGGGTCGGCCGATCGACGGCGGCTCGTCGGCGCCGGTGGAGCCGTCGAGGTGGACCCAGGTGGAGACGACGGTCGCCTCGGTCGGCCCGTACACGTTGGTGAGCGTGAACGGCAGGTCCGGCGCGGCCCCCCGGCGCAGCCGGTCGCCACCGACGACGAGGTGGCGCAGCGCCGGCCGGGGCCCGGCGGACCAGTCCAGGTCGAGCAGCAGTTCCCCCACCGGGGTCGGGAAGAACGCCACGGTGATGCCGTTGTCGACCAGCCAGTCCCGCAGGCGGACCGGGTCGAGGCGGGCCTCGTCGGGGACCACGTGCAGCGTTGCGCCCGCCCGCAGCGCCGGCCACACCTCCAGGCACGAGGCGTCGAAGCCGGGGCTACAGAACCAGCTCAGCCGGTCGTCGGCGGTGATGCCGAGGTCGCGGGTGTACCAGGTGACGGTGTTGCTGATCGCCCGGTGCGGGATCACGCAGCCCTTGGGGCGTCCGGTGGAGCCGGAGGTGAACAGCACGTACGCCGGGTCGTCCGGCCCGACCACCACCGGATCGGCACCGCCGCCGTGGTCGGCACCGCCGGCCTCGTCGGCGGTGATCCGGTCCATGTGCAGGGTTCCCGCCGCGCCGGGCAGCGCGGGCAGGCCGGACCGGGACACCACCACGCGTGGCGCACCCTGCTCGACCACGTCGGCCAGCCGGGCGGTGGGCTGCTCGGGGGCCAGCGGTACGTAGGCCGCACCGGCCCGCAGCGCACCGAGCATCGCGGCGACCGCGTCGGCGCTGCGGGGCAGGTGGATGCCGACGAGGTCGCCGGGGACGACGCCCGCCGCGCGCAGCGCCGCGGTCACCGCCTCCGCCCGGCGGCACAGCTGCGACCCGGTCAACCGCCCGTCCGGACCGACCACGGTGGCCCGGTCGGGACGCAGCAGGGCGGGTAGCGGCGTGTCGGCGCCGGGGGGTGGCGGGCCGCCGTCCTGCCAGGCCGGATCGGGCAGGGCGCCCTCGGCCGGGTCGACCGGCCCTCGGCGCGTCCGCCCGTTCGACCCGGCGGGATCGGCGTCCCCGTGATGCGTCCGCCCGTTCGACCCGGCGGGATCGGCGTCCCCGTGATGCGTCCGCCCGTTCGACCCGGCGGGATCGGCGTCCCCGTGATGCGTCCGCCCGTTCGACCCGGCGGGATCGGCGTCCCCGCCGGTGGGATGGACCAGCGCGGCGAACGGTTCGTCCGGACGATGCGTGCCGGCCCGCAGCACCGCCACCAGCCGGTCGAGGAGACGTTGCGCGGTGCCGGGGTCGAACAGGTCGGTGGCGTAGTTGAGCTGGCAGCGCAGCGTGTCCCCGAGGTCGGTGACGAAGAGGGTGAGATCGAACGGCGCCCGGCGGACGGCCGCGTCGAGCAGAGTGGACCGGACGTCGGGCAGGTCGAACGCGAAGGCCGGCTGGTTGTCGTACTCGATGACGACGTCGAACAGCGGGTGTCGACCGGCCTCGGGTTCCACGCCCAGGGCCCGCGCGATGCGGCCGGCCGGCACGTCACGGTGGTCGTGCGCGTCGAGCAACGCGGTCCGGGCCGCCCGGACGACGTCGGCGAAACTCGCCCCGGGGGCCACCGACAGACGCAGCGGCAGCGTGGTGACGAACAGTCCGACGGCCTCCTGCGCAGCGGCGGGGCGGTGCGCGACCGGGGTGCCGAGCAGCACGTCGGGCTGACGGCCGTCGTCGGCGAGGACCGCCGCGAAACCGGCCAGCAGCACCATGAACGGGGTGGCCCGGTGCCGTCGGCCGGCGTCCCGCACCGCCCGGGCGAGCTGGGCGTCGAGTTCGACGCCGGCGACCGCGCCGGCACCGCTGGGGACGTCCGGACGCCGACGGTCGGTCGGCAGCCCGAGCCCGGACGGACGTGACCCGAGCCGGTCCCGCCAGTACGCCGCCTGCGCGTCGACCACCTCCGGCGCGGGTTCCTCCGTGGGGATCGGCCACGGCGGGGGTGCGGGTAGCTCGGCGGGCCGGCCGGCCAGCGCCGCACGGTAGCCGGCGGCCACCTCCCGGGCCAGCACCTGGGCCGAGAGGGTGTCGATGACCAGGTGGTGCATACGGAACACGAGCAGGTGCAGCCCCTCGTCCACCCGGACCAGCCGGGGCGCGAACAGCGGGCCACCGGCCAGGTCGAACCGGTGCCGGGTCTCCTCCTCGGCGATCTGCTCGGCGAGGCCGGCCACGTCCCGGCCGGTCGCCTCGTGCACCGGCAGTTCTACCGGGCCGGGCGAACGCGGCACCAGGCGCGGCTCGCCGTCGACCTCCCGGACCGTGGACCGCAGCGCCGGGTGTCGTCGGACGACGAGGGTCAGGGCGTCGCGCAGGGCGGGCACGTCGAGCGGACCGTCCAGGCGGACCACCAGGGACTCCGTGTAGGTGGGGCGACCGGGCAGGACCCGCTCGGCGAACCAGATCTCGCGCTGCGCCTCGGTCAGCGGGCTGGTCTCCTCCGCCGGCCGGTCGACCGTGCGCTCCGCCGCCGGCCCGTCGGGCGCCCCCGACCAGGGGGTCGGCTCCGGTCCCGCCGGACCGTTCAGGAGCGTGTGCAGCCGCTCGACACCGGGCAGACCGGCCAGCATCCGGCCCGGGGAGAGACCGAAGTCGACGAAGCAGCCGATCTCGTCCACGCCCAGCGCGGTGAGGCGTTCCACCAGCGACCGGGCCTCCTCCGGGCTGCCGATCAGCGCCCGGTCGGCGGTGTACCGGGCGTAGGCGCGGCGGAGCAGGTAGTCGACGTCCTCCGGGGTGGTCGAGTCCAGGTCGATGGTGACACCGAGGCTGTTGGTCACCTGACCGAAGAGGGCCAGCGACGACCGGAGGTAGTCGCAGAACGGGCCGAACGCCTCCTCGCGGGCCCGGTCGCCGTCCTCGCCGAGGTAGGTGTGCAGCAGCAGGACGATCCGCCCGGCGTCCGGGTCCAGGCCGTGCTCGGCTCGGGTCGCCCGGTAGAGGGCGATGTTGGCGGCCAGTTGCGCCACGTCCTGGGACATCAGGTTGGTGATGATCCCGAGGTCGGCCGCCGCCGCCCGGCGGTAGCTGTCCGGGTTGCCCACCACGGCGGTGAACAGGGGCGGCATCGGCTGGACGGGGGGCGGGAAGAGCCGCACCTCGACCGGTTCGCCGTTGCCCGCGGTACGGGTGACCGCCTGGCCCTGCCAGAGCCGGCGGATCTGGTCGAGGGACTCGTACATCGCCTCCCGGTGCCGTCCGTACGTCTGCGGGGCGAGCACGAAGTCGCGGGCGTGCCAGCCGCTGGCGCAGCCGATGCCCACCCGCCCGCGCGACAGGTTGTCCACCACCGACCACTCCTCGGCGACCCGGATCGGGTCGTGCAGCGGGAGGACGGCGCATCCCGCGTGGATGCGGACCCGGCTGGTACGCGCGGCGACGGCGGCGGCCAGCACCGACGGGTTGGGGAAGATGCCGCCGAACGAGTCGAAGTGCCGCTCGGGCAGCCACACCGCGTACAGGCCGTGGGTGTCGGCGAAGGTCGCCGCGTCGAGTACGGCGTCGTAGCGGTCCTGGACGTTCTCCTGCGGGTAGTCGCCGAAGAAGTACAGGCTGACGTCGACCCGCGCCGCCGCCCGTGCACGCACCGGGGACGGCACGACGGCCGGTCCCCGCCCGTTGGCGACCGCCGCGCCAGGCGCGGACGGCACGGCGGGAACGGACGGCACGGCAGGAACGGACGGCACGGCGGGAACGGACGGCACGGCAGGAACGGACGGCGGGCCGGGCAGGAATCCCCCGGCGCGCAGGGCGAGCAGGCTGTCCCGGACGGCCTCGACGATCCGGTCGACGTCGGCGTCGGTGTGCGCGTCGGAGAGGAAGAAGTTGCGCCACTCCCAGACGTGCACACCGGCCAGCACCAGGTGGTGGAAGAGCAGATCCAGGTTGACCTCGGAGGCGAAGCGGAACAGCGACCCGAAGCGGTGCACCCGCAGCGGGAAGCCCTCCTCGGCGCAGAACGTGTTCACGGCGTCGGCGAGCCGCTCGGTGCGGCGGTTCAGCCCGTCCTGGAGCGCCGGACCCCGGTCGCGCAGTTCGGTGAGCACCGCCCGGGCCGCCACCATCGAGAGCGGATGCTGGATGTACGTGCCACCGAAGAAGGTGGTGTCCTGCGGCGGGTAGCTGTCGTCGCCGTAGCGCCAGAAGCCGCCGTCGACCCAGTCCATGATGTCCGCGCGGCCGGCCACCGCGCCGACCGGATACCCGCCACCGATCACCTTGCCGTACGTGGCGAGGTCGGCGCGGACGCCGAAGACGCCCTGCGCGCCCTGCGGGTGCGGACGGAAGCCGGTGAGCATCTCGTCGAAGAGCAGGACCATGCCGTGCCGGTCGCAGGCGGCGCGCAGCGCGTGGAGGAACTCCGCCGGCTGGCGGTCCGGGTGCCGGCTCTGCACCGGTTCGACGACCACGGCGGCGATCCGGTCGGCGGACCGCTCGATCGCCGCCAGGCTCTGCGGGTCGTCGTACGGCAAGACCAGGACGTCGGTGACCGCCGAGTCCGGGATGCCGGCCGAGACCGGCACGGTGCGCCAGGCGTCGCCGTCGCGCACCCCACGGCCCAGCACCGGGTCGATGTGGCCGTGGTACGACCCGGTGAACATGACGATCAGCGGCCGACCGGTGTACGCACGGGCCAGCCGGAAGGCCGCCGAGTTGGCCTCGGTGCCGGTGGTGGCGAAGGCGGCCCGGTCCATGCCGGTCAGCTCGCAGAGCAGTTCGGCCGCCTCACCGGTCTCCTCCCCCCGGGGACCGAGCCGCAGCCCGCCGTCGAGGTGCTCGGCGATCGCCCGGGTGAGGAAGTCCGGCTCGTGACCGAAGAGCAGGGCCCCGAAGCCCATGGTGATGTCGACGTAGCTGTTGCCGTCGACGTCCTCCAGGTGGGCGCCCCGGGCTCGTCGCGCGGCCAGCGGGTAGAGCAGTTCCTTGGTGGCGCGGCGGAAACCGACGACGGCCCGGCTGTCGGCCAGCCGCCGCCGGTGCCGCTGGGCCAGCGCCTTGGAGGTCGGGGTCCGCGCGGTGTAGCGACGGACCAGGTCGGCGAAGTGCTCCTGCTGACGAGGGTCGAGGCGGCCACCTCCCAGCCCGGCGCCGACCCGGGTGGGCCGGGGGCCGACCTGGGCCGGCACCGTCGCCGGGTCGGTCCGGGCCGAGGAAGCCGGCGCGGAGCTGCCCCCGGACGCCGACCCGACACCCCCGGGCACGGCCGGCGCGGGTACCACCGACGCGGGCACGGCCGGCGCGGCGGGCACCGACGGGTCGGGCGCGGGGGCGGGCGGCGGGACGGCGGCCAGCGCGGAGAGTTGGCGGGCCATCAGGTCGGTGAACTGCCCCATCAACGCGAGTTGACCCCGGAGCAGCTCACCGGCGACGGGATCCCCGGCCACCGGGGCACCGGTCGACGGGGGTACCGGAAGGGCCGCCGACCCCGGACCGGTGGCCGGGGCTCCGGTGGACCCCTCCGGCACCTCGCCGAGCACGGGCGGCACCACGCCGGACAACGCCGGCGCCCCCACCGGCGCGGCGGGCCCGGGCGGCACGACGGCGGGCGCGAAAGGCACGGCGGGCGCGAGAGGCACGGCGGCGCGGTCGGGGACGGTCCCCGCACCGGACGGAACGGCCGTCCCCGGGGCGGCACCACCGGCCACCGCGACGGTCGGCGCAGCGACCTCGGCGGGCATCCCGTCGGCAGCGGGCAGCGCGGCGGCGACCGGCGCGCCCAGCGCGGCGAGCCGCTCCGGTGCCGCCCGCTCGACGATCGCCGCCGTCAGGCGGCTCGGGCTGTCGAGTTCCTCGAACAGTTCCCGCATCGGGACCCGGATACCGAAGGTCGTCTCCAGCTCCCGCAGCAGGTTGATCATCAACAGCGAGTCGGCACCGAGGTCGAAGAAGGGCGTCTCCTCCGGTACCCGGTCGACGTCGGTGCCGAGCTGCTCGGCGGTCAGCTCCCGCACCCGGCGCAGGACGAGCGGGGTGGCGGAAGCCGGGGTGGCGGCCGGGGACATGACGGGACCTCCTGGGACCGGGGGGTCGGACGGGGCGGACGGCACCGGGCGGGGGACGGCGGCCCAGTGCCGGGTCCGCTGGAACGGGTACGTGGGCAGGGGCACCCGGCGGCCGGTCGGCGCCAGCGCCGCCCAGTCGACCTCGACGCCCCGGCAGAACAACTCGGCCAACGCGGCCAGCACCTCGGCGGCCCGGTCGGTGCGGCCCCGCTGCACGGGGATCCACCGGGTCTGCGGCCACTGCCGGCCGAGCATGGCCAGCAGCGCCTCCGGACCCAGCTCCACGAACGTGGTGCAGCCGTCGGCGACCAGTCCCGCGACACCCGCGCCGAAGTCCGACCGCTCGCGGGTGTGGCGCCGGACGTGCGTGGCGTCCGGCAGCGTTCCGGGGGCCAGGCGTGCGCCGCCGAGCCCGGTGACGAGCGGGATCCGCAGCGGTCGCCAGTCGAGGGTGGCGGCGTGCGCCGCGAGATCGTCGAGGACCGGTTCCAGGAACGCGGAGTGGAACGCCCGGTCGGTCGGCAGCGGTCGGTGCCGGAGGCCGGCGTCGTCGAGCTGCCGCCCGAAGTGGCGCACGGCCGAGGGCGGTCCGGCCACCACGTGCCGGCGCGGCCCGTTGGACACGGTCAGCTCGACCTCGGGTGCCCGGCGCAGCAACGGTTCCAGTTCGGCCTCGTCGGCCAGGACGGCGAGCGCCGCGCCCGGTGGCGTACCGCGCTGGATCAGCTCGCCGCGCACGGCCGCGAGGTGCAGGCCGTCCTCGACGGAGAGCGCACCGGCCAGGCAGAGTGCGGCGTACTCCCCCGCGCTCTGTCCGATCACGACGTCGGGGCGGACGCCGACCGACTCCAGCAGTCGGGCCTGCGCCACCTGGAGGGCGAACAGGGCCGGCTGCACGGTGGCGGTGCTCCACTCGTGCGTCGCGCCACGCAGCGCCGCCAGCAGGTCGATGCCCCAGTCCTGCCGGTACCGGGCGGCGCAGGTCTCCAGCACCTCACGGGCCGGCTCGTAGGCCAGCAGTCCGACCGCCGCCGCACGCAGGTCGACCCCCTGCCCGGTGCAGGCGAGGACGACCGGCCCGGGTCCACCGTCGGGGACCACGCCCGCGACCGGGGCGGCCGGGCTGCCCGCCTCGTCCGGCCGGCTCCGCAGCACCGCCGCCGCCTCGGCCGGGCCGGCCGCCCAGGCCACCAGCCGGTGACGTCGTCGCTGCCGGCCCGCGCCGAGCGTGACCAGCACGTCCTCGGGGCGCGGCGGGTCGGTGGCGAGCCGGTCGGCCATCCGCTCGGCCAGCGCGGCCAGCGCGGCGGGTGTCTGCGCGGTCAGTGGCACGACGGTGGGCGCGGCGGGACCGGGGACGGTCGACGGCGCGGGGGCGGCCGGGGGCTCCTCCACCACCACGTGGGCGTTGGTGCCGCCGACACCGAGGGACGAGACCCCGGCCCGGCGCGGGCCGGGCACCGGCCACGGCTGGACGGACGTGGGCAGCTGGAACGGCCCGTCGGCCAGGCGGAGTTCGGGGTTGGGGCGGCGCAGGTTGGCCACCGGTGGGATCCGACCGTGCCGGACCGCCAGCGCCGCCTTGATCAGCCCGGCCATGCCGGCGGCGGTGTCCAGGTGGCCGATGTTCGCCTTCACCGCGCCGAGCGGCAGCGGGGCGGGACGGTCGGCGAAGACCGTCCGCAGGGCCGCCACCTCGATCGGGTCGCCGATCCGGGTGCCGGTGCCGTGGGTCTCCAGGTAGCCGATCGACGCGGCGGGCACGCCCGCCACGGCCAGGGCGTCCCGGATCACCCCGGCGTGACCGTCGGCCGTGGGCGCGGTGTAGCCGCTCTTGGCGGCCCCGTCGTTGTTGACCGCCGAGCCGAGGATCACCGCGTGCACGGTGTCGCCGTCGGCGATCGCGTCGTCGAGGCGCTTGAGCAGGACGGCCGCGACCCCGTTGCCCCCGACCGTGCCGTCGGCGTCGGCGTCGAAGGCCCGGCAGACGCCGGTGCGGGAGAGGATCGACCCCTCCGCGTGCCGGTAGCCGGCCACCCGGGGCACATGCAGCGCGGCCGCGCCGGCCAGCGCCAGGTCGGACTCCCCGGCCAGCAGCGACCGTACGGCCAGGTGCACCGCGACCAGCGAGGTGGAGCAGGCCGTCTGCACGCTCAGCGCCGGCCCGGTCAGCCCCAGCCGGTACGCCACCCGGGTGGCCAGGAAGTCGGGCTGGTTGCCGATGGTCACCTGCAACGCGGTGAGGTGGGCGACCGGGTCCGTGCCGGCGAGCTGTTCCAGCAGGTAGGAGCGGAGCGAGTAGAGGTGCATGCCGGAGCCGGCGAAGACCCCGACCCGTCGTCGCGTGCCGGCGTACCCGGCGTCCTCCAGCGCCTCCTGGCAGACCTCGAGGAAGATCCGCTGCTGCGGGTCGGTCAGCGTCGCCTCGCGCGGGGCGATGCCGAACGCCTCGGCGTCGAAGCTCTCGATGTCGTCGAGCGCGCCGCTGACCGGGACGAACTCCCCGTCGTCGACGAGGGCGGCGGGCCAGCCGGCGGCGAGCAGTTCGGCGCGGTCGAACCGGCGCACGTCGACCTGCCCGGCGAGCAGGTTGCGCCAGTACCGGTCGGCGGTGTCGGCGCCGGGCAGACGCAACGCCATGCCGACGATCGCGATCCGCCCGTCGCCCGGGGCCCGTGCGCCGGTGGCGCCGCCGGTCGGGGCCGCCGATCCGGCCAGCAGGTCCACCAGGTACGCCACCAGCGCGGCCGGTGTGCCGTGGGTGAACAGGGCGGTCTGCGGGAAGCGCGTGTCCAGTGCCTGTTGCAGCAGGGTGTGCAGGCGCAGCAGGCGTACCGAGTCGAGGCCGGCGTCGTGGAACGCCGTACGGTCCTCGATTCCGGCGGGCAACGCCTGGCGCAGCACCTCCCGGACGGTGCGGGCCACGGTCAGCGGGTCCCGGGCCGGTGCGCCGGAGGCCGGAGCCGACCGGGGCTGGGGTTCGGACGACGCCGCCGGGGCCGGCGCGGAGGGTCGGGCCGGGACGGGCGGCGGTGACGGTGCGGCGGGGGTGGCCGCCGCGGACCGGGCCTCCGGCAGCGGCCGGCTCTCCGGGTCACCGGCCGCTGCCGCCGGCGCTTGCGGGTCGTCCGGCGCCACCAGCGCCGGAGTCCCGAACACGTCCACCGGGGCCGGTGCGGGGGTCCCCGACCCGTCCACCGGATCCGGCGCGGTGACCGCCTCCAACGGCCGGACGGGTCGCACCAGGTGCCGGACGCGCGGCGCGTCCGGGTCGATGCCGGCGAGGAGGTGCCCCGGCGGCAGGCGCAGCGCCACCCGGGTCAGCGCGAGTCCCTCGGTGGCGGAGAGGGTCCGCAGATGGCGGCGGGTGGCCTGCTCGACGCCGCCCCGGGTGGCGCTCATCCCGACGCCGCGCCACATTCCCCAGCTCACGCACTGCACGGGCCGTTCGGTGCCCAGGTGCGCGCAGAGCGCCTCGAGGAAGGCGTTGCCGGCCGCGTAGCCGCCCGTGCCGACCACCGGCACCAGCGCCAGCAGGGACGAGAACGCCACCAGACGGGCCCCCGGCCGGTGCCGCAGCAGGCGGGCCACCTGTACCGAACCGTCCACCTTGGCCGCCGCGCCGGCACGCCACCGGCGGGGATCGATCTCGGTCAGCGGGGCCTGGTGGTAGTCACCGGCGAGGTGCAGCACCCCGTCCAACGGCGCCTGCCACTCCCGCTCGGCGACGTCGACCGCGGCCCGCAGGGCAGCACCGTCGGTGACGTCGGCAACGTCGTAGCGCACCCGTCCCGTGCCGCCCGCGAGGTCCGCCACGGCGGCGGAGACCTGCGCCGCCGGCTTCCGGCCGACCACGAGCAGGTGCAGGTCGAGGTCGGCGGCGAGCCGGCCCAGCACGGCCCGGGACACTCCGCCGAGGCCGCCGGTGACGAGCCAGCGGGTGCCCGGCGGGACCACCGGCCCGTCACCGGTGGTGACGTCGGGAGCGTCGACCCGGTGCAGGGTGCGGACAAGCGGGCCGTCCCGCCAGGCCACGACGTTCTCCCGGTGCCGCCAACCGGTCGCCGCCGCGAGGACGGCGGCGTCGGCGGTCACGTCCGGGCCGGGCAGGTCGAGGTGCCAGGTGCGGACGTCGGGGTGCTCGACGCCGAAGGTCTCGCCGAGGCTGGCCGTGAGCGCGGCCGGATAGCAGCCCGGTTCGTCGCCCCGGATGCGGTACAGGCCCCGGCTGACGGTCAGCAGGGTGCCCGTCCAGCCGACCTCGGCAAGCGTCCGGATCAGGTGCAGAAGGTGGGTGCCGCAGGTCTCGACGGCGGCGTCGACGGCCGCCGCGTCGTCCGGGTCGGGGGCCGGCAGGTAGCTGGGGGCGAAGACGACCAGCGCGGGCGTCCGGTCCGGTGCGACGAGCGCGTCGCGCAGACTGGCGGGGCCGCCGTCCGCCTCCGGCGGGCCCGTCGGCGCGCCGTCCCCGGCGGCGGTCAGGCCGTCGACGAGCACGACGTCGGGCAGCGCGTCGCGCAGCGCCGTGGCGAGTCCGAGCCGGTCGGTGACCACGAGCACCGGTCCGGGTGGCGGGTCGACGCTCATCGTCCGGGGTGCCCAGGCCGGGCGGTGCAGGCAGTCGGGGATGGTGTCCGGGCCCGCCTCCAGCAGGTCGGCACGGCGTTCCGCGGCGGCGTACCCGCCGTCGAGCAGGCGGGCCCGCATGCTGCTGCGCTGGATCTTGCCGCTGGTGGTCTTCTCGAACCGGTCGCGCTCGACGGGGACCAGGCGGGCGGTGGCGATCTGCATCCGGTCGGCCAGGCGGCGGCGGACCCGGGTCAGCAGGGCCGTGTCCGGTTCGCCCTCGGCGACGAGGAGCACCACGATCTGCTCGGTGCCGTCGGCGTCCGGCGCGCCGACCGCCGCGACGAAGCTCGCCGCGACACCGTCGACGTCGCCCACCACGTCCTCGATGTCGTGGCAGAAGTAGTGAACGCCGTTGACGATGATGACCTCTTTACCGCGCCCGGTGATGGTCAGCCGGCCGTCGGCCAGGAAGGCGAGGTCGCCGGTGTCGAACCAGTCGCCGTCGGGGAAGGCCGCCCGGTTGGCCTCGTCGTTGCCGAGGTAGCCCGGGGTGACCCGCACCGACCGGACCTGGAGCCGGCCGATGTGCCGGTCCGGCAGGGCGGTGGTGCCGTCCGGGGCGGTGATCCGGAACTGCGCGCCGGGGGCGGCGGGGCCCATGCTGAGGAAGCCGGTGACGCCGGGACCCGGGGCGTCGCGCAGGGTCACCCGGATGCCGTCGGCGGCGAGTTCCACGTGCTGTACCGCCGAGGCGACGGCCGGCTGGTAGCTGATCGCCGTACAGGTCTCGGCCATTCCCCAGGCCAGCAGCAGGGCGTCCGGTTCGATGCCGAAGCCGCGCACGTCGGCCAGGAACTGCCGGGCCACCGGTACGGTGCACTGCTCACCGGCGTTGACCAGGCTCCGGACGTGCCGCAGGTCCCAGGTGCTCTCCGGCCGCGTCCGCAGCGCCTCGGAGACGAGCTTGTACCCGAAGTTCGGTGACCAGCTGTGCTGGATCCGGTGGCGCTCCAGCAGGTCGAGCCAGAGCAGCGGGTCGGCGAGCACCAGGGCGGTGGCGACGTGGGTGGTGCCGCAGCCGAGCACGACCGGGCCGATGTGCATCATGACGATCCCGGCCACGTGGTCCAGCGGCAGCCAGTTGAGCACCTCGTCCCCGGCGCGCATCCGGCCGACCTGCCGGGCGCCCCGGGCGTAGTCGACGATGCCCCGGTGGGTCATCGGGATGACCTTCGACCGGCTGGTGCTGCCGGAGGAGAGTTGGAGCATCGCCACGTCCCGCGGTTCCGGCCGGTGCAGGTCGGCGGCGGGCGGATGGTCGCGGCAGTCGGCGACGTCGAGCACCCGCATCCCGTCCAGGCCGTGCCGGTCGGCGTACCGCGTCAGCGCGGCCACGGTGCCGTCCCCGGAGAGCACCGGGGGCCGGTCCAGGCCGCGCCAGGCGTGCTCCAGCTTGTCCAACGTGGCGTTGCGGTCGGTGTAGCCGGGGGCCTGGGCGACCGCCACGGCGTGCAGGCCGCCGATCAGGCAGGCCCAGAGCGCGACGCAGTGGTCGAGCAGGGAGGGCATGTGCAGGATCACCGGGTCGCCGGCGGCCAGGCCGGCGGCGCGCAGGCCGGTCAGCGTCCGTCGGGCGGCGGCGAGCAGGTCGGGGTACGGCAGCAACCGGGTGCCGTCCTCCTCGACGACCCGCAGGCCCCGGGTGGGCCACTGTTCCGCGACCCGGACCAGGGCCTCGGGCAGCGTCTCCGGGTCGTCGGGGTGGGCGATGGTCGCCGGGCCCTCGGCGACGGCCGGTGGTCCGTCCGGTGGTGGCGGGGTGTCCGGTGCGGTGGCGTGGGACGCGGTGGGCGTCGTCGCCCACCGGGCGGGGAGGTCGATCAGGTCGGCCAGGTGTCGCCGCTCCGCCGTCGCCGCCGCCGGCCGGACCGGGGCCCCGACGGTGCCGGCGACCGGCAGCGCCGCCAGCGCGGCCCCGTCCGGGGTGCCGTCGGCGGTGCGGGGGATGCCGGAGACCACGGCCACGGTCACCGGCGGTGCGGCCCGCTCCCGCCGGGCCACGGCGACCGCCTCGGCGGCCCGCCGGGCCCGGAGCGGGGGCACCGTGGCGGCGGGCACCACGTAGGCGATCCGCCGGACGCGTCCGTCGTGAGCGGTCCGGTCGAGCACGGCGGCATCGACGATCTCGGCGCGGCCGGTCAGGGCCCCGATCAGGTCGTCCACGGTCATCGTCCACTCTCCTCGACCGGGTTCGTCACGGCGACGGTCGGGCCGGTGGCCACGGGCACGGTGCCGCCGTTCGTGGCGGTGGGACGGGCGCGGTGGCGAAGCGCGCCGGCCAGGGCGACCGCGACGGCCAGGGCGACCACGGTGCCGTGCATGGCCGCCGCCACCGGCAGCGGTCGCCACAGTTCGAGCAGGCCGGCGGCGAGCAGCATGCCCACGCCCAGTCCCCCGTTCTCGGCCATCGCGGTCGCGCCGAAGAAGTACCCACGCCGCGGGTCGGGTTCGGCCTGGAGCCGGGTGGTGTAGCTGATCTCGGTGAAGCCGTCGGCGGCGCCGGCGACCAGCGCCACCGCGAACACCCAGTAGCCGGGCAGGTCGACGAAGGCCGCGACGAAGGCGGTCGACATCACGCAGGTGCCGACGATGAAGGCCAGTTCGCTGCGGCGCGGGTCGTCCAGCCCCGGTCCCCGCCGGTTGAGCCGCTTGACCAGCTGGTGGGCGGTGAGCAGGCCGACGGCCCAGACGGCGAAGAAGTTGCCCACGAAGGCAGCCGGATCCTCCGGTCGCACCTGGGTCGCGTAGATCGGCAGGCCGACGTTGTGGGAGGCGGACCCGAGCGCGTCGGCGGCACGGACCACCACGATGACCAGGACGGCCGGCGCGGCCAACAGCGCGGCGAGCGCCAGCCGGCGTCGCCGCCGGCCGTCCGGGCGGTCGGCGGCGTCGGTCACCGGCTCGCCCGACCGGTCGGCGGCGTCGGTCACCGACCCGGCCGGGCGGGTCCGGTGGTTCGGGAACGGCAACGGCAGCGCGGCCAGCAGCAGGCCGGAGAAGAGGAACGTCCCCGCGTCCACCAGGAACGCCGCCCGGTAGCCCAGCCAGCCGACCAGCAGGCCACCGGCGGCGAAGCCGAGCGTCATCGCGACGGCCCGGCCGGTGACCAGCAGTCCGTTGGCGGTGACCCGGTCGGGACCGGGGACCAGGTCGGGGACGCTGCTGCGCAGCAGCACCGAGGAGGTGGTGCCGAGCAGCCCGCCGGCCACCGCGACGACCGGGAGCAGGCCCAGGCGGACCGAGGCGGGGCTGACCGCCAGCGCGACGAGCGCGGCGGCCTGGGGCAGGTCGCAGGCGACCATCACCGGGCGACGCGGCAGTCGGGACGCGACGGTGCCCCCGGTCAGGCCGGCGAGGAAGCCGGCGGCCAGTCGCAGGGCCATGAAGGCGCCGGTCTGCAGGGCGCTGCCGGTGGCCTGGTAGACGAAGAGGTTGAGCGCCACCATGTTGAGGTAGCTGCCGAACGCCGAGACCGAGGTGCCGACGACGAGCAGCCGGAACAGCACCAGGTGTCGGGGGGTACGGGTCTCCGGCATCAGGCGTGCCGCCCGGCGGGTGCCGGCCGGCGTGCGGCTGCGGTGCGGCGGAGAGATTCCACGTGTTCCACCCCGTATCGACATCAGGGACGGCCACTGACGGCCGTCGATCATGCGGATCCGCAACAGTCTGCCGAAAAGGACCAGTCGTGGCCAGCGGAAGCCGGGGGGTAACTTTGCGTGACCGTCACGGCGGGCGGAACGGCTGTCGTGGGGCGTACCGGCCGGGTCGCGGCGCTGTCTCCTGTGGAGGCACGCAACAGGAAACACCTACCCGAAGCATCCGCGCTGCTCAATGCTGGTAACCACCAGATCGGACGCCCGATCCACCGGGCTCCGGCGACGCGGGTGGACGCCCGCGTCGGGATCCCCCACCACGGCAAGGAGAAACCCATGCCCGAGAACCGCACCACCCGTCACCTCGTCCGGATCGCGCTGGCCACCGGAACCGCCGGCGCCCTCCTGCTGACCGGCACCCCGGCCTCCGCCGCCGGCCCCTACATCAGCTCCAACTCCGGCGGCGCGAACATCCGCAGCTGCCCCAACACCGGCTGCACCTCCAACGGCTACTACGGCAACGGCACCGGGGTCACCATGGTCTGCTACACCGACGCCCAGTGGGTCTACCCGCCCAGCTCGAACTACGCCTCCAACCGGTGGTTAAAGGTGAACAGCCCGACCACGGGTTACATCCACTCCTCGCTGGTCGCGAACCAGGTCTCCACCCCCCGCTGCTAGTGACGGCCCGGGTGCCCGGCGTCCGCTGTGGACGATCGGGCATCCGTCCGGGTCGTACGCCGGATGCCGCGTACCGGTGTCGTTGGTACGGTCGGGCCATGCGTCGCCCCGCAGCCGCCCGGTGGGCCGCCGTCGTCCGTCTCCGCTCGGGCCCGGACCGGCGACCGTGGCGGTGACCGAACCGCCGCACGACGGCACGGGCCGCCCCGAGAGCCTCGGGGAGTGCCTGCGCCGCCACCGGCAGGCCGCGAAGCTGTCCCTGGCCGACCTGGCGAAGCGGGTCAACTACAGCCGGGGATACCTCAGCAAGGTGGAGACCGGCCGGGCGCCGGGCAACCTCGCGTTGGCCCTGCGCTGCGACCAGGCCCTGGCGACCGGCGGTGTGCTGGCCGCTCTCGCGCGACACGCGTCCCCGGCGGTACCACCCGCCGGGGCGGACCGGTTGCCGTCCGGCCGGACGCGGCCCGGCCACGCGGAGGGTGGGACGGCACGGGACCGGCCCGGCGTCGAGGCCGTCCTGCCGACGTCGGTGCCGCTGCCACCGGGCCTGGCCAGCGGGGTCGCCTTCATGCTCGCCCTGGACGCCACGCACGGTGCCCTCCGCCGGGTGGCCAGCGCCGACCTCCCACCCGAGCACCGGTACGACGCGGCCAACCGGGCGGTCCACGACGCCGCGCTGTACGTCGCCCGCGAGCAGTTGCTCGTCTCCGCGACCGTGCCGGTGGTGACCGCCGGTGAGGCCGCGTTCCTGCGGCTCGTCGCGATCCGGGACGCGATCAGGACGGGCGCCGTCCTCTCCGGCCCGGAGTACCACGCCGCCTACCACCCCTTCGCCGAGTCGCTCTGGACGTTCCGGATGGCGCTGCGGCAGGAGTTCGGGCAGGAGCCGGTGACCCCCGCGCTCCTCGACCGGATCGACTGGTCCGATCGGGAACGCTGCGCCGACTGCGGTGCCGCCGTGTCCCACTGACCGGCACCGCCCGCACGCCTGACGTCCGTTCCTCGCGGAGGTGGCGTTCACCCCCGTCAGGACAGGCGCGATCCATCCCGCAGGGTGACCGCGCCGGCGCGCTGCGTCCATCGCCGATCTGCTTGCCTCGATCAGCCACACTCGTCCGGTGTCCCCTTTCGCCTGCGAGCTGACCCGGGAGTGGGCTGGTCATGTGGCTGATCTGGCTGACCGGCGGCGTGCTGCTGGTCGCGGCGGGTGTCGCGGCCACGCTGGTACCCCGCTTGCACACACGGGAACGGGACCGCCGGGTCGCCTGGTCGGCGGCGCGGGCGGCGATCGACAGTGCGGCGGTCAGCCGGGACGCGGCTCCGCACCGGGTGGTCGAGGCGGAGCAGCTGATGAGCCGCGCCGAGCTGATCGCCGCCGAGGGCGGTGGCCCGGACGCGGCCCGGCTCGCGGCCGGGTACGCCGAACAGGCCGACCGGTTGTGGCGGGCGGGTCACGATGACTGAACGGACGCTGCGCCGCCGCCTCGAAGCGGTTCGCTGGGTGGCTCTCGGGCTGGCCGTGCTGGTGCTGGTGGTCTTCCTGGTCGCCCAGCGGCAGAGCATCGACGTCAGCTACGGCCGATCCCCCGCCTCGGCCGCCGTGCCGGAGGGGTCGGCCGGCGAGTTGACCGACACGACGGTGCCGTCGGTGGCCGTTATGGACGCCATGGTCGCCGCCGCGCCGGTGGTGCGGCTCCCCGGTTCGGTGGCGTCCTGGGACGAGCAGCGGGTCCGCGAGGCGATCGGCGGCCGGGACGTCCGCATCCTCGTCGCGCCGCCCGGCCTCGACGAGGCCGAACGGGACCGGATCCGGGATGTGGAGGACGCCACGGTCCGGGTGATCGGTCTCCAGGTCAGCGGGGGCATCTACCAGGCCACCGCCGACACGCTGCCCAGCTGGCGGGCCCAGTTCGCCACCGGGGACGTGACCGGCCTGCTGGTGACGCTGATCGCCGCGCTCGGGGACGCACCCACACCGCCGGACCACGACGGGTTGCGGTGGCGTGAGCCGGGCGCGGCCGAACTCGCCACGGTCACCGCCGACCTGCGCGCCACCGGGCGACACGTGGCGGACGGCGCGACGCTGACCGCCGTGCCGGCCAGGACGGCGGCCAGCGCCTTCCCCGACGGCGACGCGCTGTACGTCGCGCTTCCCCGGCAACCGCGGGGCGAGCCCGTCCCCCGGTACGGGCCCACGCTGGCCCGGGTCTTCCCGGGCCGGCCGGTCGTGGTGCTCTACGGCGCGTGGATCGAGTACCACGGGCCGCACGGCGAGGAGTTCGCCGAGGTGACCGGGGCGAGCTTCTACGGCCAGTTCGGCGACCGGCTCAGCCGTTACGAGTATCCGCAGGACAACGTGCTCAACGCCTACCTGGCCCGGGTGACCGACGTGCGGTACGCGGGGTTGTTCGAACGGCCCCTGCCGTACCGGCCGGTGGATCCCCTGCGGGTGGCGCTGCCGGCGCTGCCCTGGCTCTTCGCCGGCTGTGTCGTGGTGTTCCTCGCCCTGTCCACGCGGTCGCTGTGGCGCGGGGTCGGCCGGGCCGGCGCGGTGCGGGGGCCGGGGACGACGGCCCGACTGGCCGGACTGACCGCGTTGGCCGTGGAGATGTCCCTGTTGACCGACCGGCGCAGCGACCCCGGGCTGACCCGGGGCGTGGCGAAGCTCCAGGCGGCCCGGGCCGCGCTGGACGAGGGACTGCCCGACCCGCACGTCCGGGCCCTGCTCACCGACGCCGAGGCAGAACTGGACGACACCGCCCGCACCATGGGCGTCGCCGGTTACCGGCCGACGTTCTACCTGCGGGAGAGGCTGTCGTGACCGGGCCGGAGCAGGCACGCGACCCGAAGCGACGCGACGCCGAGCGGACGGCCCCGGGGCGGCAGGACCCGCAGAGGGCACGGGAGCCGCTGACCGCCCGGGTGGCGCGGTTCCTCGGCGCCCCGTTCGGTCTGGGCGTACTGGCCTGCCTGGCGTTGGCCGGCTGGGCGCTGTGGACGGGCGGGATCACCGACGGTCCGGTCGCCCGCGACGTGCGCTCCTCCTCGGTCCACGTCGCCCCCGGCGTCGACCTGGACGAGGCGGCGGCGGAACGGATCATCGGCAACCGCCGGCTGGTCGTGCTGCTGCTGGAGCCGGGGGCGGACCTGCGGGAGGGCTGTCAGAACGTCGAACGGGCCGCCGACGGCACGGTGGTGCTGGTGCTCAGCCGCGAGGACGACGAGTACGACACCTACGGTTGTGCGCTGCTGCCCGGACGCGACGACGGGAACTTCGGCCGGGCCTTCGTGGCGGAGATGACCATCAGCAACGGCATCGACGGCTTCGTCGACCGCCCGTTGGAGGCGCTGAAGGTGGTCACGGTCAACTACGACCGGCTGGTGAAGGCGGGCACCGTGCCGGACGGCACCCGGACCATCAGCCCGTCCCTGCCCCGCTACCTGGTCGCGGTGGCGGCCGTGCTGGCCGTCCTCGTCGGCTCGGCGCTGGTCTACGCGACGGGCCTGCGGGCCGGCCGGCTCGCCGCCGACCGCCGTCGTCTGCGCGACGCCCACGCCGACCGCCGCAGCGCGTTGAGCGCGGCCACCGCCGTCCTGGCGCAGCAGGTCATCGACCTCGACCAGCGGTACGCCCGGATGAAGCCGACGGCCATCGCCGGCGACGCCGACCACAAGGCGTTCGTCCGCGACTATCCGGCACTGGTCAGCGACTACACCGACCTGCTCGACACGGTGACGCCGGGGCGCGACCGGGACGACACCGACCTGGTTGGATTGATCCAGCGGGTGGAGTCACTGAGCCGCCGGGCCGACCAGTTGGCCCGGACGGCCCGGATGGCCCGGCCCCGGTCCGGGACGGGTGCGGCCGACCGCTCGGAGCCGGCCGGAAACCGTTCGGCGGCCCGGTCCGGCGCCGGACACAATGAGCGCCATGCGGAGATCGACGAGGCGCCTCCTCGGTGAACTGGACGTCCTGCCGTACCCGGAACGGATGGCGACCCTGGCCCGCCGGGCGCGGGAACTCGCGGCCACCGGCGACCTGCCCGACGTCCTGACCGATCTGCGCGCGGGGCCGCGGTTCCTGGCGCTCACCGCCGCCAAGGTCGTCGGCGACCGGGAGACGGTACGGACGATGACCGCCGACCCGCAGCGGACGATCCGCGCGGTCGCGGTGAAGGCCGCGGTCCGCGCCGGCTGGCTCTCCGCCGACGACCTGCGTCACCTGACGCACGACGCGCCGGCCGACCTGCGTCACCTGGTCTACCGGTCGCTGCGGTGGGGGCGGCGTCCCGCCCTCGCCGACCACCTGGTCGACCGGGTACGGGAGACCTTCGGCACCGCCGAGGTGGTCGCCCTGCTCCCGGCCTGCGGCGCGGACCAGGTTGGCGATTGGGTTCGGCGCGGCGGCTGGTTCTGCCGCGTGGGCTACCGTTTCCGAGGTGATGCCGGTCACTGCGAAGCCTCTCGTGGGGACTTTCCTCGCAATCGGAGCGGCTACCGGCGCGCTGAGGGCCTTGAAGAAGAAGGTGGACGAGGAGAGAAGTAAGCATGAAGATCAGTAGCAAGGTCGAACCGCTCACGCGTAACGCGATCCACGCGGCGGTACAGCAGGATCTCTCCAAGTTCGACGCGGCCCTACAGGCGTTCCCGAACGAAGAGGTAGCGCAAAAGGCGATAGAACTCGCCCTAGGTCACGCAACTTGTCATGAGGGACATCTGTCAGGGCAGGCCGCGCGTGAGACGCACCGCAAGGGCAGAGCAACCACAGTTGACTCGCCGACCCCACCCAACGTGCAACCCGCCGTGACCAGCAACTCCCCCGACAACTCAGTGGCCCGGCTTTCCTGTCCGCTGCCCGGCTCTCATGAAGGGTGCCGGGCAGCGACAGGGCCAGGTGCGAGGGATCACGCCCGCCTGAGCGTGTGCAGGAAATCGCTCCACGCCTCGACAGCGAAAGCGAGGGTCGGGCCGGTGGGGTCCTTGGAGTCACGGACGCCCACCTCGTCGCTGATGAACCGCACCTCGACGCAGTTGGCGTTGTCAGCGCTTCGGGAAGACTTGAACCAGCCCCGGTCGGGGCCCTCGGTGGGGGTGCTCACGTCACATCTCCTTGGCGATCCGGCGGATCAGGTCGAGCGAGTCGTCCGAGCCTAACGCGAGTTCACGGGTCTCGGCGAAGGTCACCACGTAGTCGTTCACGCGGAGAGACTGGTCGATGATGTCGATGGAGGTCAGGATCTCCTGCCAGACCAGGTCGGGCAGCCGGGGTGACGGGAAGGACAACACCTGGAACGGGCCGCCGAACGCGGGGTGGGCTCCGACGCTGAACGGCAGCACCCGGATCTCGATCTGCTCGGGCCGCTCGGTGGCCAGCCGGACGAGGTGGTCGAGCTGGGCGCGCATCACCACCGGCCCACCGACCTGTTGACGTAGCGCTCCCTCTCCGAGCAGGACGCTGAGTCGCAGCGGGTGCTCACCGTCCAGTCGCTCCTGTCGCGCCAGTCGCACGGCAACGCGCCGGTCCACCTCGGTCAGCCGGATCGTGGTGGTGCCGCCCCGGATCACCGCACGGGCGTACTCCTCGGTCTGCAACAGCCCGATGATTACTTCAGGGTGATAGCTGCGGATATGCTCGGCGCCGGCCTCGTAGCCGAGGAAGCGCAGGAACTCCGCCGGAAAGAGCTGTGCGTACTCCTGCCACCAACCACGCCGGGCCGCACCGGCCCGCAGCTCCTCCAGCTCGGCCGCCTCGTCGGGCTCGAACTCGTACGCGGCGACGATCTGCGCCAACCGCTTGGCGGGCAGCTTGACCCGCCCGCTCTCCACACCGGAGACGTACGCCTGGATGATGCCGATGGCGCGACCGGCCGCCGCTGCCGTGAGGCCGACCTCCTCGCGCCGCTGGCGCAGCCGTAGACCCAGCTCCCATGCCTGCACCACTGGTGAGGACGCGAGCTGCGCGAGCCCTCGACCCGCATTGGACGGTTCCGGGGAAGCAACGGACATGAGTCCTCCTACGCTCGACCGATCGCATGAAGTATCCACCCCGCCACCCTTGATATCAAACGCGACACCATGCATCCTCAGTAAGTCGTCGGGCATCCAAAGCACTTCAGGGAGTGATCACGTGGAGCTTCAGGGGCGGTTGGTGTACCAGGAGCAGGAGGAGCGGTACGCGTTCTCGCTGTGTCGGGTGGTCGACGCGGGCACCTTCGACCAGTCGTACGACCTGCTCGGGGTCGTCCAGGTGGCGGTGGACCGGCGCGGGCCGGAGCGGCTGGCCCCCGGGCTACGGCCGTGGGCGCTGACCACCCTCGCCGCCGGCGGCTACGGGTTCGGCCGTTTCTACGCGGCGTTCACCACCCTCGACGAGGACGACGAGCCCTACCGGCCCGTCACCGAGGAGTACGTCGACTGGTCCGGCACCGAGGTCCTCGTACCCGCCGGGTCACCCGCACCGCGATGATCGCGGACGGCCGGCTCCAACTGTCGCCGCAACTCCGACCACGCCGCGTCCGAGATCGCTCGGGCAAGGCTGTGATTGCGGACCATGTTGCGGACCGACAGGTCCTCGATGACCACCGTTTGGTTCTCGCGGATGATCCTCGTGGACAGCTTGTGCAGGTGATCCCGCCGCCGGTCGGCGATCCGGGCGTGCACCCGGGCCACCTTGAGCCGCGCCTTGGCCCGATTGTTGGAGCCCACGCGGCGCACCCCGACCGCCCGGATCACCGGATCGGCGACGAACGGGAGCCGCCCGGGGTCACCGGGCTGCCGCCGTCCCCTTGCCCGGGTCCGAAGGCCACGAGGGCGGTGAGTTCCTCGGTGACCTCCTCGAACCGGTGCTTCTCCCCCGCCGGGACGAACACCACGCTGCCGGGGCCGACGTCGACCGCCTACGTGCCGAGGCTGAGGTGGGGCACCCGTAGGTGCTCCACGTACGTGGCACCGGCGTCGACGCGGTGCCGACCGGCCTCGGCGATCACTCTCATCCTGTCCCGCCCCCGTGGACCGTTTCCCCTGCCTCCGTCGCCGGTCTCTCCTCCCGGTCACCGGAGAGCCGGCGCAGCCGGGCGGAGGACGGTGAACACCGCGCCGGCCGGGTCGGCGAGCGCGGCGACCCGCCCGGTCGGGACGTCGCGGGGTGGCGCCAGGAGTCGCCCGCCGAGTCGGGGCGCCCGTTCGGCGACGTCGTCCGGATCGGACACCGCGAAGTAGACCATCCAGCCGGTGGGCAGCACGGTGGCCAGCGGCGCGGGCAGCGCCAGCCGGCCGGCGACCGGACGGCCGTCGCCGGTGAGCAGCACGTACGAGTCGTCGGGCGCACCGGGCGGTACGGTGGCGCGCAGCCCCAGACCGTCGGCGTGGAACCGGTCGGCGTCGCCGGGGGCGACCGTCATGTACTCGTACCAGCAGGGTCGGCCCGGCCCGGGGGCCACGGCGGTCGCACCGGAGCCCAACCGGAAGCAGCCACCGAGGGGGTCGTGAACGTCGTCGCCGTGCAGGCGGGCTCCGGCGCTGGTCGCCGCGGCCCGGACCGTTGCGGGGTCGTCGGCGGCGAAGACGGTCCACCAGCGGGCCGGCGCGGGGCCGGCGCGCAGTTCCGCGGCGGGTAGGCCGTCGGCGAGCGCGGCGGTGTCGGCGTACGTCCAACCGAGCAGGTCGGTGTAGAAGGGACGGACGGCGTCGACGTCGGTGGTGACGAGTTCGACACGGTCCGGTACCGCCGGGGTGGTGGATGTGCTCACCTGGGTCTCCCGATCAGACGGTGTGGTCATGTAAGGAACTCCGGTGCTTGATCAGCCCGGTGGTCCTGGGATTGCATGAGCATCCCGGTTGGTCCGGTGGGTGGCGACGAGTTGGGGTCTGAGGGAGAGCCTCGTACCGCTGATTGCCACCGCTGGTCTGGCCACGGATGCCCCGGATGAGGGAAGTGGGCCGGCCCTGCGAGGCCGGGCCCGGTTGCAGCACATGAGTGGGAGCCGTCGTCGGAGGGCTCTGCCTCCTTGGGACCGTGGCTGTCGTGCGGTGTTGACCTGCGCGGATCGCCGGAGCAGGTAGATGGTCTATGTGCCTGGGAGGCGGTAAGTGCAGCGCAGGTTGGTCGGTATCGATTTGGGGATCGCGTCGGCGCACACGGTACGGGTGCGTGACGAGGCCGGACGGGAGGTGTGCCGGCGGCGGTGCGAGCCGACGGTGGAGAGCCTGACCGCGATCGAGTCCGCGGCGTTGGCCGGCGCTGCGACGGGGACGCGGTTGGAGGTGGTGATCGAGCCGACCGGGCCGGCGTGGCTGCCGATCGCGGTGTTCTTCACCGCTCGGGGGCATCTGGTGTTCCGGGTGTCGAGTGCGAAGGCGGCGGATCTGCGCCGGTTCCTGTCGCGGCATGCGAAGTCCAACGGCATCGACGCGGATACCCTGGCCCGCCTGCCGTTGATCGACCCGGACGGGCTACGGCCCCTCGAACTGCCGGGCGCGGCCGCGGCGGCGTTGGACCGGCGGGTGCGCGCGTGTGACCGGCTGACCATGGCCGCATCCGAGCACAAGGTGCGGATCAAGGATCTGGTCCGGCAGGTCATGCCGTGCACCCCGCTGACCGGTGATCTGGGCAAGGCCGATCTGGCGGTGCTGGAACGCTACGCCGACCCGCGTGCCCTGCTGCGGCTGGGCCGGGCCCGGCTGACCGCGCTGATCGTCAAGGCCTCCCACAACCACCAAGGAGCGGCACGCGCCGAGCAGTGGCTGGCCGCCGCCCAAGCGGCGGTCGACCTCTACGGTGATCACCCGGCGGTCGCGTTCACCGACCTGGCCGCCGAGATCGCCACCGAGGTCCGGCTACTACGCGCCATCGCCACCGAGCTGGCCGCGCACGCGGCCGAGCGGGAGACCTGCTACCGGTGGGTCGACCCGATGCAACTGGCCCGTAGCCTGCCCGGCCTGGCCGAGGTCGGCGGACCGGCGATGACCGCGGTCATCGGTGACGCCGCCCGGTTCCCCACCGCGGCGCACTTCAAGTCCTACTTGGGGCTGGCGCCGCGCGCGTCAGAGACCGGTGACACCGACCGCAAGGGCCAGCCGATGTCCAAGGCCGGCTCCCGGCTGGCCCGGGCCACTCTGATCCGGGCCGCGGACTGGGCCCGCAAGCAGGACCCGCAGCTCGCGCGCGTCTACCACCAGCAGATGGTCGAACGCGGTGCCGAACACCTCAAGGCCAGCTGTGTGGTCGCGGCCCGGCTCGCCGAACGGCTCTGGACCGTGATGCGCCGCCGCATGCCGTATGTCATCTGCGACGTCGACGGCACCCCGGTCACCCCACAGCAGGCGAAACAGATCATCGCGCAGCAGTGGACCGTGACCGAGGAGATCCGCCGCAGGCGGCGCAGCAACAAGCGCAGGGCGGGGAAGGCCCCTCACCAAGTCCTCACGGGACATGATCGAAAAGACGCTCGAAGCGTACGAACGAGGCGACCTTCCCCACCCGAATCCTCCGCGACACCGTCACGGACCGTCAAGCAACCCGCCGTCTTGACAACCGATCCTCGATAGGGAATCAGTGGTCGGGATGTCGTACCACGACGTCCACGGCCGTGGGGGTATGCCGCTCGTCACGGACCCGGTCGAGCAGGAGGTCCAGCGGGACCGGACGGCCCAGGTGGAAGCCCTGCCCGGAGTCGACCCCGAGCTGGCGCAGCGCGGGCACCAGTCCGGCGTGCTCCACCGACTCGGCGACCGTCCGCATGCCCAGCCCGTGCGCGGCCCGCACCACGGCGTCGATGAGCACCGGGTCGGCACCGCCCCGGTCGGCGTGGCGGACGAAGTCACCGGCGATCTTCACCGTGCTGAACGGCAGGTGCTTGAGGTACGCGAAGGAACCGAACCCGGCTCCGAAGTCGTCCAGGCTCAGCCGGCAACCGGCGTCGCGCAGGGTGCCGGCGAGGTTGCGGACCGCTGCCACGTTGGTGATCGCGGCGGTCTCGGTCACCTCCAGGCCCAGGCGGTCGGCGTCGACACCGACCGCGCGCAGCCGCTCCACCACCCAGTCGCCGAACCCGGGCGACTCCATCGACCGGGCGGAGATGTTCACGTCGAAGCGCATGCCGGCGGCCGAGACGGCGGGGTCGGCCAATGCCGAGGTAGCCGTGGTGACCACCCACCGGTCGAGGTCACCGATGAGGTCGTCGCGTTCCACGGTGGGCAGGAAGTCGCCGGGGGTCAGCGGTGGCTGCCGTCCGTCGCGGAGCCGGATGAGCAGTTCGTGGCTGATCACCTCGCCGGTGAGCAGGTCGATGATCGGCTGGGCGTCGAGCTGCATCCGCTGCTGGTCGAGGGCGCTGCGCACCCGCGTCACCACGTTGACCCGCTGCACCGCGTGCCGGTAGTGCTCGGGCAGGTAGAGCCGGGCCCGGTTGCGCCCGGCGTTCTTCGCCTCGTACAGCGCGAGGTCGGCGTGGGCGAGCGCCGCGTCCCGGGTGTCGCCGGGCTCCAGCGAGGCGGCCCCGACGCTGAGGGTGACCCGCAGCCCCGCCCCGGCCAGCGGTACGGGCGTCCGCGCGGCGACGTCGCAGAGGGTCTCGGCGACGGTGAGGGCGTCACCGGCCGCCGTGTCGGGCAGGACGACGGCGAACTCGTCGCCGCCCAGGCGACCCAGTACCGTGCCGACGGGCAGGTGCCGCACGAGCAGCCGGGCGAGCACCCGCAGCACGTCGTCGCCGACACCGTGCCCGTGGACGTCGTTGATGTCCTTGAAGTTGTCGATGTCGATCAGCAGCAGGGCCCCCGGCGGGCCGCCGTCCCGGGCGAGCAGATTGTCGAGGCGGGCCAGCAGCGCCCGCCGGTTGGGCAGGTCGGTCAACGGGTCGCGCTCGGCCAGGCGGGTCAGCTCGTCCTGGACCCGTCGCATGTCGGTGATGTCGTGGGCGGTGCCGAGGACGCGGAGCGGGGCCCCGGAGGCGTCGGGGAAGACCTCGCCGTAGCACTCGAAGACGCGCAGGGTGGTGTGGTCGGCGAGGTACATGCGGTGGGTGTAGGAGAAGGGCCCGCCGTCGCGCAGCGCCGTCGCCAGGGTCTGCTCGATCAGACCGACGTCCTCGGGGTGCAGCAACTGCCGGTACGACGGGTAGTCCAGTTCGGTGCCCGGCGGGTAGCCGAACATCTGCAGCAGCACGTCGGACCAGACGACCGAGTCGGAGGCGATGTCCCACTCCCAGGTGCCCACCTTGGCGAGCTGCTCGATGTGGGCCAGGCGCCACCGGTAGTTACGGCCCGCCTCGCGCTCCCGGCGTTCGGCGCTGACGTCGCGCCACTCGTAGAGGCTCACGGGCTGCCCGTCGTGGTCGACGCGGTGGCAGCGCACCTCCAGCCAGCGGGTGGCCCCGTCCGGCTGCGGCCAGGGCACCTCGACCGGTGGGCCGTCCGCCCCGACCTCGGCCAGCGGCAGGTCGTGGAGCCGTACCCCCAGACGGCGGGCGGCCGGGTTGGACCAGAGGCAGCGACCGTCAGCGGTGAGCATCTTGACATCCTCCCCACGGCTAAGAGGTCGCGCGGAATGGTGGGTTGATCGGCGCGCCTGAACGGATGCAGGCACAGAACTGGTGATCATGAAGTTGCTGACGCTCCGTGATCACGGGAGGTTCTGTGCCTGCCATCCCAGCATGGCTGATCGAGCCGTTGTGGGTCCAGTTCGCCGCGCTGCTCCCCGATCGGCCGACCTACCAACCGACACATCCGCTGGGCTGTCACCGCAAGCGGATCGATGACCGCATCGTGTTCGACAAGCTGGTCCAGGTGTTGCGGTTCGGCTGCGCCTACGAGGCGATCGCCGATGCCACCTGTTCGGCCACCACGATCCGCGGCCGCCGTGACGAGTGGATAGAGCTTGGGGTGTTCGCCCAGCTCAAACAGATCGCCCTGGACGCCTACGACCGGCTCGTCGGCCTGGTCCTCGACGACATCGCCGTGGACGGCTGCATCACCAAGGCTCCCGGCGGCGGCGAGGCCGCCGGACGCTCACCGGTCGACCGGGGCAAGCAGGGCATGAAACGCTCGTTGATGGTCGACGGCTACGGCATCCCCCTCGGCCGGGTCCTGGCCGGCGCGAACCGACACGACTCACCCCTGCTCGGCCCCACCCTCGACCACCTCGACGACCTCGGCCCACTACCCCAGGCCATCACGGTGCACCTCGACGCCGGATACGACTCCCAGGTCACCCGCGCCCTGCTGGCCGAGCGCGGCCTGACCGGTGAGATCGCCCACAAGGGCGACAAGGCGCCCATCCAGGCGAGCCAACGGTGGCACGTCGAACGGACGAACAGCTGGCACAACGCGTTCAACCGGCTGCAACGCTGCTACGAACGAACAGAGAAGGTCATCGACGCCTTCTTCGACCTCGCCGACGCGATCATCACCGTCCGCAGCCTCATCCGGCGTGCATGGACCCTCTACCGGTGGAACAACCGACCCGCCCGCCGCCGATGATCAACAACCATTCCGCGCGACCTCTAAAGCCGGGGGATTCCAACCTCACGGTTGGATCTTCCTGTTTCATCGACGGTCGCCTTCCCGCGCTAGACGCGGGACGGTCTCACACCATCTCCGCAGGCTGACACGGCGAGCCCCGCCGCCAAAATCGCCTTCGCCGCATTCACATCCCGGTCGTGGGTCGCGCCGCAGCGACACACCCACCCCCGGACGCTCAACGGCAGCTTCTCCACAACCACGCCGCACGCCGAGCACGTCTTGCTGCTCGGATAGAACCGGTCGATCGCGATGACCGTGCGTCCGTACCAGTCGGCCTTGTACTCCAACTGTCGCCGCAACTGCGACCACGCCGCGTCCGAGATCGCTCGGGCAAGGCTGTGATTGCGGACCATGTTGCGGACCGACAGGTCCTCGATGACCACCGTTTGGTTCTCGCGGATGATCCTCGTGGACAGCTTGTGCAGGTGATCCCGCCGCCGGTCGGCGATCCGGGCGTGCACCCGGGCCACCTTGAGCCGCGCCTTGGCCCGATTGTTGGAGCCCTTCGCCGTGCGGGCCAACCGCCGCTGCGCCACGGCCAGCCGCTCCCGATCCCGCTGCTCGTGCCGCGGATTGGTGACCTTCTCCCCGGTGGAAAGGGTGACCAGCGAGGTGATCCCAGCGTCGATCCCGACCGCCCGGGTTGCCGGCGGCAGAGCCACGATGGTCTCTTCCACCAGGATCGAGATGTGCCAGCGGTTCGCCGCGTCGCGGGACACCGTGACCGTGGACGGTTGAGCGCCCTCGGGCAGGGGCCGGGACCACACGATGTCCAGCGGGACGTCCGTCTTCGCCAGTGTGATCTGCCCGTCGCGGAACGAGAACCCTGACGTGGTGAACGTGGCTGACGCCTTCGACGTGCGCTTGGACGTGAACGTCGGATACGTCGCCCGCTTCGCCCAGAAGTTCACGTACGCCTGCTGAAGGTGCTGCAACGACTGCTGAAGTGCCACGTTCGACACCTCGTACAGCCAAGCCGTGTCGGGCTCGTTCTTCCATACGGTGAGCATCCGGCAGGTTTCGGCGAACGTGACCCGCCGCTGTTCCTGTGTCCAGGCGCGGGACCGCTCGGCCAGCGCCCGGTTGTAGACGTAGCGCACGCAGCCGAACGTCCGGTTCAGCAGCTCCCGCTGCTGGTCGGTGGGGTAGAAGCGGAACCTGTACGCCCGCTTCACCACTCGACTCGACATACTGAAATACTAGCACACTACCGTTTCAGTCGATGCGCTAACCCCACGGCTGAAGCCGGGGGCTTGCGCGCTACGCACTTCGGTCATGGCGGTGGAGGCCATGTCGGCCGCGACCGCCGGCAGATTGCTCACCTGGTGACCACCCCGTTCCCTCGCCGCCACGTCGTGCCCCGTGATACCGGCGCATTGTCGTCCTGTCGAGACGCGGAGTCTACCCACGGGCGCGACGGTCGTGTGTCACGATGCCCGCCGTCCGTGGCGACGCGTCACTGTGCCGCACGATGCCGTAGTCGTCGCCGGGGAAGCTGCCGGTCCCACCGGTTCCGAGCAGGGCGCTCTGCCCGGAGTCGGCGTACCAGGTTCCGGTGATGTCGGTGCAGTGCCCGGCGGTGAGGAAGTAGTGGGTGTCACCACCCGACTCGCACTCGACGCGGACCGTGCCGCCGAGTCACCGGCCGAGCCGGGCCAGGTAGTCGTCGAAGGACCGGCTCGGCCGGTACCCCCGGGCGCGGGCCCGCCCGGTGTCGAGGACCACGCCCCGGGCCAGCTGGTCGACGGCGTACCGGGTAAGCACCGGCGGGCGACGGGTCAATCGGGCCACGCCGGTCGCCAGGGACGCGGCGGCGGTCGCCACGGACGCCGGCAGGTGCGCCAACCGCGCCGGGCTGCCGATCGCCGCGAGCACCCCACGCAGGACCGCGTCGCGCGAGTACGGCCGGTCGTCGGCGACGTTGTACGCCCCTGCCGGCCAGGCGGACGCGGCCAGGCAGGCGTCCGCGAGGTTCTCCACGGCGGTGAGACTCAGCAACACGTCCGGGCCGGGCACCGGCAGCCACCGCCCGCGACGGGCGGCGAGGAGCCGGGGCAGCAGGTGCGGGTCGCCCGGCCCGTAGACCGCCCGGGGACGCAACACCACCGCCCCGGCCGCCAGGGCGAGCCGTTCCCCGGCAGCCTTGGTACGCCCGTACGCGGTGAGCTGCCCGTCGACCGGATGGTCCTCGCGGACCGGCCCCGCTCCTCCTGGCCGGTACACGCTGGCGCTGCTCACCCAGACCAGCGGGCGGTCACCGGCGGCGTCGATCAGCCGGGCCGTGCCGTCCACGTTGACCGCCCGGTAGACGCGCTCGGCCGCCCGGCCCGGCACCGGGTCACCGACCGCCGCGGCGAGGTGCACCACCAGGTCGACCCCGGCCAGGTCGGGGGTCTCGTGGGCGGCGTCCCACGGCACGTGCCGGCCCACCGGCCCCGGACGCCGGCCGAGGCACCGCACCCGGGCTCCGGCCGCCGCGGCGGCCCGGGCCACCGCGGCGCCGCAGAATCCGCTCGCCCCGGTGACCGCCACCCGCACGCCGGAGAGGCTCACCGGCCGGCCCTGACCACCAGACGGGCCCAGCCGGGCAGCGCCGCCCGCCCGTCGGCGCGGGCCGAGACCACCACCGGCCGGTACGGCGCCAGGGCGGCGAGCACGTCGACGAGTTGTGCCCGGGCCAGCCGGGCACCGGGACAGGAGTGCGCCCCCGCACCGAAGACCAACCGCGCGGTCCGCGTCGGCGCGGGCACGGCACGGTCCGGCCCGGACCGGTGCGCCCCGGCGGCGTGCCGGGCGACCAGCAGCAGCCGGTCCCCGGGTCGGACCGGGCACCCGGCCACCGTGCCGGCACCGGCGGCCACCCGGGGCAGTAGCGGACTCGGCGCGGTGACCCGCAACAGCTCGTCGACGAGGGTGTCGCGGGTGGCGGCGTCCCCGGCGGCATCCCACAGCCGGTCGTCGGCGCACCAGGCCACCGCCCGGGGGATGCCGGCCACGGTGGTGTTGACCGCCGCGACGGCCAGCATCCCGGCCAGCGCGGCCCGCTGCGTGGGCAGGCCGAGCAGCTCGGCCAGGTCGGTGACGGCGCGATGGGCGACGCGGGCGCGTCCGGGCCGGCGTGGGCCGGGTAGCTGCTCGGCCGCGGCCGTGGCGGCGGCGTGCCGGGCGGCGGCGGCCAGGGCGACCGGATCGACATCCACCCCGAGCAGCGCCGCCGTGGTCGCCCCGGCCAGCTCGGCCACCACCGGCACCAGGTCCACCGCCGCGCCGCCGCGCAGCGGGGCCAGGCGTTGCCGCAGCACCGCCGTCCAGACCGGACGCAGTTCGGCGACACCGGCCGGACCGAGCCGGTCGGCGAGCGAGCGGCGGGTCTGCCGGTGCCCGACGCCCTCCTGGTCGAAGAGGAGACCGTCGGTGCCGAGCCGACGGGCGGTCCCGCCGACGGTGCCGGTGGCGAGCCGGTCCAGCGGAACCCGGGTCAACGCCTCGACGTAGCCGTCCGGGTCGTGCACCAGCACGGTCCGCCCGAGCCGCAACGCCGGCCAGCGGCGGGTCGCGGCGAGCAGGGTGAACAGCACCGGGTAGCGGCGCAGGTAGACACGGCGGTCCCGGCGACGTCCCCGGGCCGGCGTGCGGTGGCGCCGGTCAGCCACGACGGTACCGTCCGGTCGGAACGGGTTCGGCCAGACGCGCCGCGGCCAACGCCGCAGCGGCGACCCGGTCCGGTTTGCGGGACCGGCCGGAGGTCGGCACCGGCGCGACGACCAGCGTGTCGGGGCGGGCCGCGCCCATCCGGGCCAGCACCGGGTCGAGCAAGCGGCGCAGCCGGTCCGGGTCGACGCCCGGTTCCGGTTCGACCACGGCCACCAGTCGTTCGTCACCGTCCCCGGCCGGTACGCCGACCAGCACCGCCAGGTCGACCCCGGGCACGTGCAGCGCCGGCTCGTACAGCCCGGGGTAGATGTTGACCGCGCGGCGCAGGATCATGTCCTTGCTCCGGCCGGCCAGGACGATTCGCTCCCCGTCCAGCCGGGCGACGTCGCCGGTGTCCACCCAGTCGGCCGGCGGCTCGCCGAGGTACCGGTGTGCCTGCCCCGGACCGGCGAGCAGCAGCCGTCCGTCCGTCCCGATCCGGGTCCGTACGCCCGGCAGCGGTGCCCCGACGAGGTCGCCGGCACCGGTGAAGGCGGCCTTCTCGCCCGCCTCGACCGCGGCGGCCGGGAAGAGTTCGGTCAGCGCGTACACCCCCCACGCCTGGTCCGCGCCGGCCCGCCGGACCCGGTCGAGCAGGGTGGCGCTCACCGGCGCGGAGCCGCTGTAGAACCGGCCGGTGAGCCGGGGCCCCTGGGCCAGCAGGGCCCGCACCTGCGGCGGGGTGAGGTAGCTGGCCTGCGGACGCAGCCGGGCCAACTGGCGGGCGAGCCGCCGGGGCGACCGGGCCGGCAGGGCGACCGGAGCGCCGCCGGCCAGGGCGGGCACCAGGACGAAGAAGGTGCCGCCGAGCACCGGCTGCTCCGGCCGGGGCGCGACCAGGTCGGCGACGGCACGCATGCCGGCGTCCAGACCGGAACGGCGGTGCACCACGGCCCGGGGACAGCTGGTCGTGCCGGAGGTGAAGATGACCACCGCGTCACCGTCGTCGCCCCCGCGCTCGGGAGCCGGCCCCGGGCGGGGGCGCAGCGACGGGGCGCAGCCGGGCAGTCGCCGACCGACCGTGCGGACCGGGCCGAGGTCGGCCAGCCGGGGCAGTGCCAACCGGGCGCGACCGGCCAGCGGTCGGGCCCAGCCGGCGACCGCCTGGGCGGCGGCGTCGGCGACCACCAGGGCCGGGCGGGCCAGGGCCAGCCGCGCGGTGAGCACCTCCGGCCCGGCGCTGGGATCGAGCACCGCCACCCGCAGTCCGAGCCGGTGCGCGGCGAGCAGGACCGCCAGCGACCGGGGGCCGGGGCGGACCGCCACCCCGAGGGTGTCCCCGACGGTCAACCCGTGGTGGTGCAGCGCGGCGGCGTACCCGTCGGCGAGGTCGGCCAGGTCGCCCCGGGTGACGTGGACGCGGGGCCGGCCGGACGCCCCGGCGGTGAGCACCGCCGGCCGGTCCGGGTGGTGGCGGAGCGCGGCGGCCAGTTCGTCGAGCACGGGTTCTCCCGGTGGGCAGGGGTGACGGGGGTCAGCGGGGGTCCGGGGAGAGCCGGCCGCTGCCCCGGTCCAGATACCAGGCCGCGCTCCGGAGCAGCCCGTACGCACGCAGCCGCCGGGTGGAGTTCTCCACCACCATCGTCCGGTCGTGGACGATCGCGTCGGTGACCCGGCGCACCCGGTTGAGGAACTCCCGGTCGGTCGGGGACGGCCGGCGGGGCATCCCGCCGGCGGCGAGGTAGGTCGTCGCCGTGATGGCCATGTTGTTGCCCGCGTGCATCCGGTACGGGGCCCGGTAGGTGGAGCCCCGGTGGGCGGGACGCAACCGTCCGAAGGTGGCGGCGACGGCGACCACGCAACGGAACCCGGCCCGGCCGAGCGGGCCGTGCTCGTCGCGGCGGGCCACGATCCGACCGCAGGCCATGTCCGCGCCGCCGGTCAGGGTCCGCCGGGCGGCGGCCACCCAGCCGGCGTGCGGAAGGCAGTCGGCGTCGGTCCGGGCCAGCAGGGTGGCCCCGTGGGCAATGGCGTGCCGGAAGCCGGTGTCCACGGCCGCGCCGACACCCTTCTGCCGCTCCTCGACGAGCAGCGTCGGCACCGGGGACCGGGCCGCGAACCGGCGGACCACGTCGGCGGTCCCGTCGGTGGAGGCGTTGTCCACCACGAGCAGGGTGAAGTCCCGGTCGGTCTGCCCGGCCAGCGCGTCCAGGGTGGCACCGATCCGGGTGACCTCGTCGTAGGCGGGCACCACCACCCAGAGCGCGCTCACGACTTCTCCCACACCATGGTCATCAGGCTGACCCCGCCGCCGAGGCCGATGAACAGCACCCGCTCCCCCGGGCGCAGTCCGGCCTCGACCCGGGCCAGCTGGACACCGAGCGTGGCGCTGGCCAGGTTGCCCAGCTCGGCGACGGTGACCTCCAGCTTGTCCTTCGGCACGCCGGTCACCTCGACGAACCGGTCGAGGTAGGGCAGGGTCACCTGGTGGACCAGCACCCGGGCGTAGTCGGCCCAGTCGAGGCCGGTGCGGTGCCGGACCCGGTGCAGGATGTCCGGGCCGATCTTCTCGAAGACGTCCCGCAGGGTCCGCCCGTCGCCGGTGAAGTAGGTGTGCTCGTCACCACGCGGGTGCCGGGAGCCACCGCCGGGGATGCCGCCCACCGTCCAGTACTCGGACCAGGTCTCGGTGTCGACGTCGAGGATCCCGCCCCGGTCCACCGGCTCCACCAGCACGGCGGCGCCCGCGTCGCCGAAGGTGTAGCCGGCGAAGGCGCGGCGGGCCTCGTCGAGGTCGGTGATCCGGGTCCGCATCGCCCGGGTCGGCGTCTCCCCGGTCACCACCAGGGCCCGGCGGGCGCGGCCGGCGAGGATGCTGGAGCGCGCCAGGTCGATGCCGTTGAGGAAGCTGTTGCAGGCGTTGGTGACGTCCAGGGCGTGGGCGTGGCCGCCCAGTTCGGCCTGCACGATGTGGGCGGTGGCCGGCTCGACCAGGTCCCGGCTGGCGGAGGCGAACAGCAGCAGGTCCACCTCCTCCGGCTCCCGACCGGCGGCGGCGAGCGCCGCCCGGGCGGCGCGGACGGCGAGCGTGGAGGCGTACTCGTCGTCGGCGGCGATCCGGCGGGATCCGATCCCGGTCATCCGGGACAGCAGCCCGGCCGGCAGGGCCAGGCCGCTCGCCCCGGCGATCCGGCGCTGGAGTTCGGCGGTGGGCACGACCTCGTCCGGCAGGCTGGCACCGACCGCGGTGATGCCCACCCGTCCCCGGGGCCGGTCGAGGGGTGACGTGGGGTCGGTCATGCGTCGAGCTTGCCGAACGCCGCTGGCGGGCGAATGAGTAGGGGTGCTCAGGTCCGCCCGCCAGCGGACGCCGGATCACCTCAAACCGGGCGGCCGGGCAGGAGTCGTCGCTGTCCCGGGCCGTCGGTGGTCATACGCGGGGGCCGGTCGGTGACCCCGCGTATGACCACCCGACATACCGGCCGGTGGCGTCAGCACCAGCCGTTGATCGGGCCGTTCAGGCCGCTCCACACGAAGGCGTCGCTGACCCAGGTGCCGTCGGCTTCCACGCCGCCGTGGCCGAGCTGACCGAACAGCGGCTCGCCGTGGAACGGGACCGGGTCGACGTCGCGGCGGCCAGGTCGACAGTGTCTGCTTCTACGACCTGCCCCCGGCCGAGCGGGAGTACGGCATCTGGGATGGTGAGGCGAACCAGATGGGCACCCACCCGTGACGCTCCACCCCACGCCCACGGCGGCCGGCTGAGCCGCCCCGCGCCCCTGGACGTGCTCGTCAGGTGCCCGCCGGCTCGGTCCGCGTGCCCTCCGGCGCGCGGACCAGCCGCAGGAAGGCGTCGTTCTCGGCCGGCGTGCCGACGCTGACCCGCACTCCCGCCCCCGGGAAGGCGCGGACCAGCACCCCGTGCCGCCGGCAGTGCGCGGCCAGCGCCTCGGCCCGGTCGCCGACCGGCAGCCACAGGAAGTTGGCCTGGCTCGGCGGGACGGCGAACCCGGCCCGACGCAGTTCCGTGCGCATGCGGTCCCGTTCCCGCCCGATCCGTCCACACCGGTCACGCAACTCGGCCCCGGCGTCGAGCGAGGCGACGGCGGCGGTCTGGGCGAGCGCGTTCACCGCGTACGGCAGCGCGAGCCGGCGGACCGCGTCGGCGACGAGCACCGGGAACACCCCGTAGCCCACCCGGAGCCCGGCCAGGCCGTACCCCTTGGAGAACGTGCGCAGGACCGCGACGTTGTCCCGCGAGCGGCCCGTGACGACACCGTCGGGCACCCGGGGGTCGTCGACGAAGTCGCGGTACGCCTCGTCGAGCACCACGAGGACGCGGCCGGGCACCCGGTCGAGGAAACGGTCCAGGCGGGCCCGGTCGACGGCGGTGCCGGTCGGGTTGTTCGGATTGCACAGGAAGAGCACCTGGGTGGCCGGGGTGACGGCGGCGGCCATCGCGTCGAGGTCGAGGGCGTGCTCCCGGGTCACCGCGACCGGCCTCGGCACGGCACCGACAGCCCGGCTCAGCACCGGGTACAGCTCGAACGACGGCGCGCCGACCACGACCTCGTCGCCCGGTCCGCAGAGCGCCTGGAGGACCTGCTGGCAGACGCTGACCGATCCGTCCCCGACGACGACGCGCTCGGGGTCGACCGCGAGGTGCTCGGCGATCCGGTCGGCCAGCCCGGCGGCGGCCGGGTCCGGGTAGCGGTTGACGCCCGTGGCCGCCGCCGCGAGGGCGCGTACCGCGCTGGGCAACGGCCCGTCGGGCACCTCGTTGTTGGCCAGTTGGACCAGCCCCGGCTCGACGAGGGTGGGCCGGTAGCCCGCTTCCGTGCTGACGGAGGCCCGGGACGGAACGGTCATCGTGACTCCTCGTCGTCGCGGGTGGTTCGGCCCCCGGCGGACCGGGCCGCCGGGGGGCGGGATCGGGAGTGGACGGTCAGGCCTCCCCCGGGTCCTTGCCGGTACCTGCGGATCCCCCGTCGGTCGCGGAATCGCCGGGGGTCGTCGAATGATCCACGCGCAGAACCCTTCGCGTCTGGGGAGGTCGACCGGCCCGTGTCGGGACGGGCCACCGAGTCGCCGGACAATCCGCCGGACCGACTCGTACGTTTACCGATCACGACCGACCGTAGTCGACATTGCCGGAGACGGTCAACCTTGGTCATACGCCGAGAGCGAAATCCTATTCGAGTCGACCCGGGGACGGATAATTCATCGAAGACTGACTACGGATTATTGTTGTTCCCCAGCAGTTGTCGCCGGTGCCGGCTGACCGGATCCGACGGTTCCAGTCCGCAACACCCACCCCGGTCGGTGGCCCTCCGGTCCGCTGGGCACCGCCCATGCGTCACCCCTTCTCCGGACCGCGACCGCCGACGACCCGCTGCCCACCCATCAGGTGCGCCAACACCTGGGTCCGGTTCTTGAGGTTCAGCTTTCCGAGAATGTTCGACACGTGAACTTCACGGTCTTCTCGCTGAGCGACAACTCGGCGGCGATCTCCGCGTTGGACACTCCGGTGAGCATCAGGTCGAGGATCTCCGCCTGCCGGAGGGTGAGCGGGTCGCCCCGGCCCACCTGCCGTCCGGCCGGCCCGCCGGTGCCCGCCGGTCGGACCAGGGGCCGCACGATCACCCCGGCCAGGCGGGGCGTGAGGTGGACACCGCCCGCGGCCACCGACCGCACCGCGAAACCGAGCTCGTCGGCGTCACCGTCGCGGAAGAGCAGTCCCCGGGCCCCGGCCCGCAGGTGCTCCCGCCAGGAGTCCCCGGCGTCGAGGCCGAGCAGCACGACCGCCCGCGCGGACCGCTGCCCGGTGAGCTGCCCGACGGAAGCCAGCACCGCCGGGGACCCCAGGCTGTCCTCGTCGTAGACGACGACGTCCGCCGCCTGTTGCCGGGCCGTGTCGGCCACCGCTGCGGCCTCGGCCACCTCGCCCACGATCGTGAACGCCGGGGACAGTTCCCCGAGCATGAGCCCGAGGCCGGAGCGGAATATCGGATGGTTGCCGCCGATCAGGATGCGAATCTGGTCCGACGCGCCACCGACCGGCGCCACGGATTCTGCGAGACCAGTGCCCACCAGACCCTCCGTTCCGGCAAACTGCGGCGTATCTGTGGACACCGATGAGCCTACACAGGTCCCGGGAATCCATCCAACGGCGGAAATTAAGACTTGCCACCGCCCGGCATCAGCTTTTCTGAATTTCTTCACCGACCCCGCGCCACCGGGACGACCCCGACCATGGTCCGGTCACCGGTGCTCGGGCCGGACCGGGGACCGGGGCGAAAACCGGACCTGGGCCGGAAGACAGGACCCCCCCGGAGCGCGCAGACTACGGGGACCGACGTCGATCACCTGATCGCTTCCCGGCCTCCCGGCGCCCCCCCTTTCCGGCACCCCGCGATCGCGATTCCGCCATTCCCCGTCCGGTCCCCCCGCAAGGAGCACCCGATGAACCGATCCATGCCGAGCGCCGATCTGGTGCTCGACGGCCGTTCGCTGACCATCGAGGAGGTGGTGTCCGTCGCCCGGCCGGCCGAGCAGGTCGCCCTGCGCCTGAGCGACGGGGCGGCCGACGCCATGAAGTCCTCCCTCGACCTCAAGCACGAACTGCTGGCGCAGCGGATTCCGATCTACGGGGTCACCACCGGGTTCGGGGACAGCTGCGTACGGCAGATCGCGCCGGAGAAAGCCTGGGACCTGCAACGCAACCTGGTCCTGTACCACCTGAACGGGGTGGGCCCGACGGCCGCGCCGAGGTCGCCCGGGCCTCGATGCTGATCCGAGCCAACTCCCTGGCCCGCGGGGTCTCGGCGATCCGCCCCGGCACCGTGGAACTGCTGCTGACACGCCGTTCGGCCTCAGCGCCACGGGGTACACCACCGACCTGTCCCGGGCCCACCGGGTCGCCGCGCGGCTGCGCGCCGGCACGGTCTGGGTCAACTGCTTCTTCGTCCGGGACCTGCGGGCGCCCTTCGGCGGTGTCGGCGCCTCCGGGGTGGGCCGGGAGGGCGGCCTGTTCAGCCGGGACTTCTTCACCGAACCCAAGGCCGTGGTGATCGACATCGCCGGACGCTGACCCACGTCCACGAGCCGAGGTGTGAGCGGCCTCCTTCCGGGAAGACCGGGGCTCACGGCAGGCGGGTCGAACGGGGGTGCCAGATGGCCAGGAACCGCGCCAACACCATGGGCGTACGGTCGGTGACCGATGCGCTGGGCATCGCGCAGGCCCGGCGGGGCCGTGGCGCCGAGGGCACCGCCCGGGCCCTCGGGTGGCTGAGTCTCGGCCTCGGGGCGGCGGCCCTGCGTGCCCCGTCCGACATCAGCCGCCTCTGCGGCGTCGACGACTCCGCCAGCGCGCCGGCCGTGCTGCGGATCGTGGGACTGCGCGAACTGGGCCACGCGGCGGCCCTGCTGGTCCCGAGGAGGACCGGCTGGGCGATGTGGACCAGGGTCGCCGGTGACCTGGTGGACCTCGCCGTCTGCGGCAGCGCCCTGCGGCGACGCCGGGGCCAGCGACGTCGACGGGTGGCGGCCACGACCTGGGCGGTCGCCGCGATCACCGCGGTGGACCTCGCCACGGCGGTGCGGGCGTCCCGGGGGCGGCGGCTGCCTGGCGGCACCCGGGTGGAGGCGTCGGTGACGGTCAACCGCAGCCCGGAGGAGGCCTACCGGTTCTGGCACGACTTCGAGAACCTGCCCCGGTTCATGTACCACCTGCGGTCGGTGCGGGTCACCGGCCCCCGGCGGTCCCGCTGGGAGGCGAAGGCGCCCGCCGGTCGGACCGTCGGATGGGACGCGGAGATCATGTCCGACCTGCCCAACGAGCTGATCACCTGGCACTCGGTCGGGCGGACCCGGGTGCCCAACGCCGGCTCCGTGCGCTTCGTCCCGGTCGGCGACGGGCGTGGCACGGAGGTGTGGGTCGAGTTCGAGTACGCCTCACCCGGCGGGCGGCTCGGCCGGCTGGCCGCCCGGGTGTTCGGCGAGAACCCGCAGCAGCAGACCAGCGACGACCTGCGCCGGTTCAAGCAGGTGATCGAGACGGGCGAGATCGCCCGCTCGGACGCCGTGCCGCAGGGAACCAGCCTCCAGCAGCAGGTGAAGCAGCGCGCGGCACAGCCGATGCGACTGCGCTGACCCGGAGCCGAGAGACAGGACAACCGATGAGAGCGAACTGCTGGATCGCCCCCAACCGGGTGGCGGTCAAGGACGTCCCGGACCCGCAGATCCTGAACCCGCGTGACGCCGTCGTGCGGGTCACCTCGTCGGCGATCTGCGGCTCCGACCTGCACCTGCTGGACGGCTACGTGCCGGCGATGAAGAAGGGCGACGTCCTGGGACACGAGTTCATGGGCGAGGTCGTCGAACTGGGGCCGGGCGTGCGCGACGGTCTGCGGGTCGGCGACCGGGTCGTGGTGGCGTTCCCCATCTCCTGTGGGGACTGTTTCTCCTGCCGGTGCGGCCTCTACTCGGTGTGCGAGAACTCCAACCCGAACGCGCCCGTCGCCGAGATGGCGATGGGCCACTCCCCCGCCGGGATCTTCGGCTACTCGCACCTGCTCGGTGGCTACGCCGGCGGGCAGGCCGAGTACGTCCGCGTCCCGTTCGCCGACGTCGGCGCCCTCAAGGTCGACGACGACCTGCCCGACGAGAAGTCGCTCTTCCTGTCCGACGTGCTCCCCACCGGCTACCAGGCCGCCGAGTGGTGCGACATCACCCCCGGCGACACCGTCGCCGTGTGGGGTGCCGGCCCGGTCGGACAGTTCGCCGCCCTCAGCGCGTTCCTGCTCGGCGCGGAACGGGTGGTCGTCATCGACCGGTTCCCCAGCCGCCTGCGGATGGCCGAGGAGCACACCGGCGCGGAGACCATCAACTACGAGGAGACCGACGTCCTGGAGGCCCTGCGGGACATGACGGCGGGACGCGGGCCGGACGCCTGCATCGAGGCGGTCGGCATGGAGGGGCACCACGCCTCGGCCGCGCTGCACGCCTACGACCGGGCCAAGCAGGCCGTGAAGCTGGAGACGGACCGCCCGCCCGCCCTTCGGGAGGCGGTGCTCAGCTGCCGCAACGGCGGCACCGTCTCGGTGGTCGGGGGCTACGGCGGGTTCGTCGACAAGTTCCCGATGGGCTCGTTCATGAACCGCTCCCTGACCATGCGGTCCGGCCAGGCCCACGTGCAGCGGCACATGCGGCCCCTGCTGGAACGGATCCGCCGGGGCGAGATCGATCCGAGCTTCGTCATCACCCACACCATGCGCCTCGACGACACCCCGCACGGCTACGACATCTTCAAGAACAAGCAGGAGGACTGCGTCAAGGTGGTGCTCAAGCCGTAGGCGTGGGGTCCTCCGGCTGGGTCGTGTGCAGGGTGCGGCGCAGCAGCAGCGGGGCCGCCGCCGCCCAGGCCTGGATCGAGCAGGAGTGCGGGTACGGCACCGGCACGGGATGCTCGTCGCGGCCGAACCCGGCGAACACCTCGGGCAACCGGTACCGCTGGTGCGCGGCGGCGGCGAGCAGGCCCCGGGCGATCGTCTCCGCCTCGGCGTGGAGGCCGTGGCGGGCCAGTCCGGCGACCACGATCGCCGTGTCGTGCGGCCAGACACCACCGGTGTGGTAGGAGACCGGGTGGTAGGCGGGCTGGCCGGCGGCGACGGTCCGGATGCCCCAGCCGCTGAAGAAGTCCGGCCCGGCCAGCCGGCGACCGACCCGGGTCGCGCGGTCGTCGTCGAGCAGCCCGGTCCAGAGCACGTGGCCGGCGTTGGAGGCGAGCGCATCGACCTGCCGGCCGTCCTCGGTGAGGGCGAGCGCCACGAAGTCGTCCCGGTCGAGCCAGAATTCCCGGACGAAGCGGGCCCGCAGGTCGGTGGCCGTCCGGTCGAGACGGTCGGCGTAGGCGTGGTCGCCCCAGACCCGGCGGGCGATCCCGGCCGTGCCGCGCAGGGCGGCGTACGCGTACGCCTGCACCTCGGCCACGGCCAGCCGGCCCCCGGCGGGCTCCCCGGAGCGGAAGCAGATGCCCCGGGCGGAGTCCTTCCAGCACTGGTGGACCAGGCCGGCGCCGTCCGTGCGGTACACCAGCCAGCCCAGCCGGTCCCGTTCGGTCAGCCGGCCGTAGCGGACGGTCTGGCGGCGGAAGACCGTGCAGGACGGGTCGGCTCCCCGCCGGGTCCACGGCGTGAGCACCAGTTCGTCGCCGTCGCCGGTGAGCAGCCGGGGCCGGGTGCCGTCGACGGTGAGTTCCCAGTGGGACAGGTGCCGGGTGTCGTCGAGGAAGAGCCCGTACGTGCCGGTGTCGGGAACGTCCCCGGCGGGGTCGGTCCGCAGCAGGGTGCCCTCACCGAGCAGTTCCCGGGGCGTCACGGCGCCGTCCGCAGCAGGTCCAGGACGACGGCCGCGGTCCAACTGAAGTCGGTCGCCCCCCGTCCCTCGCCACTGAAGGGGTGGACGTACTCCCGGAAACCGGCCTGCCGGACGGCGGTGAGCGTGGCGTCGCGCAGCCGGTCGGCGTGGCCGAGTTCGCCGTGCAGGGTCAGGCCGTACCAGATCAGCCAGGTGGTGTTGAACCAGCCGGGGCCACGCCAGTAGCGGTCCGGGTCGAAGGCCGGGCCGGTCAGGTCGTAGCTGGGCGGCAGGGCGGTCCGCCCGAGCCGGAAGTGCTCGCCCAGCGCGGACTTCACCAGTGCCGGAGCGACCGGCAGGTCCGCCACGACCAGCGGGGTGAGGCCGGCAACCGTGCGCTGCCGGTCCAGCCGGCGCTCGTGCACGTCCCAGGCGTGGCAGAACTCGTCGGCGAGGAGCCGGGCGACGAGGGCCGCACCGGTGCGGGCCGCGGCCTCGCGGTGCGGCCGGGGGTCCGCGCCGATCTCGGCGGCAATGTCCGCGAGGGCGGACTCCGACGCGGCGTACAGGGCGTTGACCATGGGATCGAGGAGCACGAACTGCGCGTCGGCGAGGTGGTCGGCGTAGCCGGAGTCCCGGTAGTCGGCGGCCAGCCGGACGTAGCGACCGTAGTCGGTGTCGGTCGGACGTTGCGCGGCCTGCACGTGGTGCAGGTCACGGCGGCGGAACGCGTCGGCCGGGGTCGGCTCCACCCGGCCCAACGCGTCGTCCCAGGCCGGGCTGTTGTCCATGCCCGACTCCCAGGGGTGGACGATCGCGACGAGGTCGTCCACGCCCCGACGGGTCGCGAGGTAGCGGTGCCAGGCCACCAGCTTCGGGTACAGCCGGGGCAGGAAGCCACGCCGCCGGGCCTGCGCCGGGTCGGCGCGGAAGGTCAGCCAGGCGGCGAGCGCGTGCACCGGCGGTTGGACGAGCCCGGAGGTGGCCACCGCCGGGCTCGCCGGGTGGGCGGCGGAGCGCCAGAACTCCGGCCCGGGGAAGTAGCCCTCCGGCGGGGCGGCCCGGTCGAAGACGATGTGCGGCACCCGCCCGTCGGCCCACTGCGCGCCGAAGAGACTCTCCAGTTCGCGCTGGGCGCGGCGCACCGACAGGTGCCGAAGCCCGATCGCGACGAACGCCGAGTCCCAGCTCCACTGGTGCGGGTAGAGGGCCCGCGAGGGCACCGTGTAGGCACCCGTCCAGTTGGCCAGGAGCACGTCCACCGCGGCGCGGTCGAGGGCGGCGTTCACCGTTGCCTGCGCAGGAAGGACGGGACGGAGGCGACCGCCGCCTCCGGCTCCCCGCGGAGGCGGCACTCGACCGCCAGGTAGCCCTGGTAACCGACGGCGTCGAGGGCGCCCAGCACCGCGGGCCAGTCGAGGTGGCCGGCGCCGGGCTGGAACCGGTTGGAGTCGCTGACCTGCACGTGCCCGAGGTAGGGGCCGGCGGCCCGCACCGCGGCGGCGGGGTCGTCCTCCTCGATGTTCATGTGGTACGTGTCGGCGACCACCCGGACCGCGTCGATGCCGGCCGCCTTGACCAGGTCGACCGCCTGGTCGAGGCGGTTGACCATGTGGTCCTCGTACCGGTTGAGCGGTTCGAGGTACAGCTCGACGCCCTCGGTCGCGGCATGCGTGCCGAGGTCGACCAGTCCCTCGACGAGCACCTCCCGGTCGGCGGCCTCGCTGCGGGGCGGCTCGAACGGGGGCAGCCGCCGGGAGAACATCCCGTACGACGCGGGGGTCATCGCCCCCCGCCCGCCGATCTCGGCGATCACGGACAGCTGGGACTTGAGCTGGTCGATGGCGTCGCGGCGCAGGTCGGGGTCGAAGGCACCGAAGAAGTGCAGCATGTCGACGCAGACGGTCGGCATCACGACACCGTTGGCGAGGGCCCGGCGCAGGTCCGGCAGCCGCTCGCGGAACGCGAACCCGGCCTTGCCGCGCAGTTCGATCGCGTCGTAGCCGGCGGCGAGGGCGAACTCCCACTTCTGTTCGAGGGTGTCCCCGGGGAGCAGCTGTTCCTGGCAGGCGATGCGGAGCGCGGGCGCGACGTTCGCCGCCGTCGGGTCGGTGCGGGGCGCGGACGTGGTGGGGTGGGACATCAGAACTCCAACATGACTTGCAGCGCCTCGGCTGGACGCTGGTCGAGCAGGTCGTAGGCTTCGGCGGCACGGTCCGCCGGGATGACGTGGCTGACCAGCGTGCCCACGTCGACGGTCTTGGCGGCGAGCTGGCTCAGGAAGACGTGTTGCAGGCGGTCCTGGCTCCAGCGGGGGGCGAGGTGCGGGGGCACGCCGCCGATCTGCGAGCAGACGAGCTGCACGCGGTTGTGGTGGAACTCCTCGCCGAGGCGCAGCCCGAGGCCGTCGCCCTGGTAGAAGCCGGAGGCGACGACGCGTCCGCCGACGGTGACGGACCTGGTCGCCTCGTGCAGGGCCCGGTAGGAGCCGCTGATGTCGACCGCCGCGTCGGCACCGAGGCCACCGGTGCGGGTACGGATCTCCTCCGCGGCCCCCTCGGGGGCCAGGGCGACGTCCGCGCCGAAGGCCAGCGCGAACTCCCGGCGGGCCGGCAGCGCGTCGACGGCGACGACGGTGGCGCCGTTGAGGACCGCGAGCCGGGTGGTGAGCAGGCCGAGCACGCCCTGCCCGAAGACGGCTACGGTCTCGCCGAGGTGGATGTCCGCGGCGAGCACGGCGTTGAGGGCGATGGCGCCGACCCGGGCGAACGAGGCCGCGACCGGGTCCACGCCGGCCGGCACCTCGTGCCCGACGATCCGCTCGGCGGGCAGGACCGCCTCGCTGCGGTGGCCCCAGATGCCCCAGACGTACGTCCCGATCTCGGGCGTCCCGGCGGGTGCGTCGTCGCCGATCTCGACGACCTGGCCGACCTCGGAGTAGCCCCAGCCGGCGACCGGGTACTCCAGACCCCCGGTGCCCTCGGTGAACAGCCGTCGCTGCGGGTCCCAGATCCGGGTCAGGTAGGGGTTCGTGCCGCGGTAGGCGGTCAGCTCGGTGCCGGCCGAGATGCCGGAGTAACGGGTACGGACCCGCACGTGCCCGGGCGGCAGTGGCGTCGCCTCACGGGACACCACCTCGACCCGTCGCGGCGCGGAGAACTGCACGACGACTTCCACTGACGCCTCCATGTTTGCCGTGGTGCGGCGACGATAGTGGAACTTTGGTCCAAAGTGTATAAGGGTTTTGTCTTGTGTTCCGTCAAAAGTCTTGCTGTGATTCCATCGACCGCCCTCGCTCGTGCATAGGAGCAACGATGCGAAGAAAATCACCCCCGTCCGTACGGCGTTCCCCCGTCGCCAGCGCGCTGCTGGTGACGGTCCTGACGGGCACGTTCGCCCTGACCGCCTGCGCCTCGGACGACCCGGCCGACGACGGAACGCTGACCGTGTGGAGCCTGGAGAACCAGACCGACCGCGTCCAGGCCGCCCAGGCCGTGGCCGACCGGTTCACCGCCAGGAGCGGTGTCAAGGTCAAGATCGTGGCCACGGACGAGAATCAGTTCACCCAGCTCATCACGTCCGCCGCCGCCGCGGGCGACCTGCCCGACGTGGTCGGCGCGCTGCCGCTGTCCGCCGTGTGGCAGCTGTCGGCCAACGACATCCTGGACACCGCCGCCGCCGAGAGCGTGGTCAACGACCTCGGGGCGGACACGTTCTCCGACCGGGCCCTCGACCTGACCCGCAACGACGGCAAGCAGCTCGCCGTCCCGTCCGACGCGTGGGCGCAGCTGCTGGTCTACCGCAAGGACCTCTTCGCCGCCGCCGGCCTGCCGGCACCGGACTCGTACGAGGCCATCGCGCGGGCCGCGCAGAAGCTCGACACCGGCGGTACGGCGGGCATCACCCTGGCCACCGTCGCCAACGACGCGTTCACCGCACAGTCGGTGGAGTTCCTCGGCCTGGGCAACGGCTGCGAGCTGGTGGACGACAAGGGCACGGTGACCCTCGACTCGAAGCCCTGCACCGAGACCTTCGGGCTCTACGGTGACCTGGCGCGCAAGTACTCCGTGCAGGGTGCGCAGGACGTCGACTCCACCCGGGCCACGTACTTCGCCGGCAAGGCGGCGATGGTCGTCTGGTCGTCGTTCATCCTCGACGAGATGGCCGGCCTGCGCGACGACGCCAAACCCAACTGCCCGCAGTGCCAAGCAGACCCGGCCTTCCTCGCCAAGAACAGCGGGTTCGTCACCGCGGTCAAGGGCCCCAGCGGCACCGAGCCGGCGGGCTTCGGCGAGATCACCTCCTGGTCGATCACGGACGGCGCGTCCGAGTCCGCCAAGGACTTCGTCGCGTTCATGATGGACGAGGGCTACGCCGACTGGCTGGGCGTCGCTCCCGAGGGCAAGATGCCGGCGCGGACCGGCACGAAGGACAGCCCGCAGAAGTTCACCGAGGCGTGGAACGGCCTCACCGCCGGGGTGGACACCAAGAAGCCGCTCGGCGAGATCTACCCCGCCGACGTCATGGAGGCGCTGCGGACCAGCCCGGACACCATCCGCCGGTGGGGCATCACCCAGGGGCAGGGCAAGCTGGTCGGCGCGACCCTCGGTGAGCTGCCCGTGCCGAAGGCGATCAACGCTCTCGCCACCGGCCAGGTCGACGCCGCCGGGGCCTGCAAGCAGGCGGCCGACGCGGTGGAATCGATCAAGACGTCGCTGAAGTAGCGATGACGACCCTCAAGTCCGCCGGGCCGGCGACGCCGCGCGAGAAGCGCCGTCGGCCCGGTCCGACCCTCAAACAGCGGGAGAACCGCACCGGACTCGCGTTCCTGACCCCCACGCTGATCGTGGTCCTGGTCGTCGTCGTGGTGCCGATCCTCTGGACCGTCATGCTGGCGTTCCAGCAGATCCGTCTGATCAACATCCGGCGGGCGGGCATCTTCGGTGAGTACAGCCTGCGCAACTTCGCCACCGTGCTGGACTCGCCGGGGTTCTGGCGCTCGCTGGGCACCACGCTGGCGTTCACCATCGGCGCGACCGGCCTCTCCATCCTGCTGGGACTGGTCGCGGCGCTCGCCCTGCGCCGGCCGTCACGGGGACGCACGGTGGCCCGGGCCGCGATGCTGCTGCCCTACGTCGCGCCGGTCGTCGCGGTGACCTTCGTCTGGGAGGTCATGCTCAGCCCGCAGTTCGGCATCGTCAACGAGTGGGGCACCCGCTTCCTCGGCTGGGACCAGCCGGTGGCCTTCCTCAGCCAGCGGGAGTCGGAGTTGTTCGGCGTCGGCGTCCCGACCGCCCTGCTGACGGTGATCGTCTTCGAGGGTTGGCGCTACTTCCCGTTCGCCTTCCTCTTCCTGCTCGCCCGGTTGCAGGCGGTGCCGCCCGAGCTGGAGGAGGCCGCCCGGATCGACGGCGCGACGCCCAGCCAGCGCTTCCGGTACGTGCTGCTGCCGCAGCTCGGCCCGGTCATCGCGCTGCTCTGCGTGCTGCGTTTCATCATGACGTTCACCAAGTTCGACGACGTCTACCTGCTCACCGGAGGCGGGGCCGGCACCGACGTGGTCAGCGTGCGGGTCTACGAGTTCCTGACCGCCCGCTTCGACATCGGCGCCGCTGCGGCCCAGGCCCTGGTCATCGCGGCCGTCCTGGTCGTGCTGCTCGCGGTGTACCTGAGGTTCTTCGCGCCGCGCATCGAGGAGGGGGAACGGTGAACCGCGACGTCCTGGAGACCCGGATCTTCGGGTTCCTGCGCCGGGTGGTCATCGTGGGCCTGGTCCTGGTGACCGTCTTTCCCTTCTACTACATGGTCCTGCTCTCCCTGCGCCCGATCGACCGGGTCATCCTCGACCCCGGCAAGCTGTGGGTGTCGGGGCAGGAGCTGACCGTCGACACCTACCGCGCCGTGCTGCGGTCGGTCTCCGGCGGCGGGCAGGGCTTCCTCGCCCTGCTCGGCAACTCCGCCCTGGTCTCCCTGGCCACGGTCGCGGTGACGCTGCTGGTGGCCATCCCCGGCTCCTACGCGGTGAGCCGGCTGCGCTTCGTCGGCCGGCGGCAGGTCAGCGCGCTGTTCCTGTCGGTGTACCTGTTCCCCAGCATTTTGCTGGCGATCCCGCTCTTCGTGCTCTTCACCCGGCTCGGGCTGCGCGGCTCGCTCGGCGGGCTGGTGCTGGTGTACATCGCGCAGACGATCCCCGTCTCGATCTACATGCTGCGCAGCTACTTCAGCACCATCCCGGACAGCCTGGAGGAGGCCGCCGCGATGGACGGCGCGAGCCGCTTCCAGACCATCCGGCGGGTGGTGCTGCCGTTGGCGGCACCGGCCATCATGGCCAACGCCCTCTACATCTTCATGATCGCCTGGAACGAGTTCCTCTTCGCCCTGCTGTTCCTCGCCGAGAAGCGGGAGAGCTGGACGGTCTCGCTGGGCCTCGCCCAGCTCTCCGGCGGCATCGAGGTGTCCAAGACCGTCCTGATGGCCGGGTCCGTGGTCCTGACCCTGCCGATCGTGGCACTCTTCTTCGCGGCCGAGCGCATGCTCACCGAGGGGCTCACCAGCGGGGCGGACAAGGGTTAGGAGGCACGGTCGGAGATGCCAGGCACGTCCGCCGGTGACCTGTTGGCACTGATCAGGTCCGGACGGGCCCGGACCCGTGGCGAGCTGCAACGGGTGACCGGCCTGTCGCGGTCGACCGTGGGTCAACGGCTCGACCGGCTCATCCAGGGCGGATACCTACGGGAGACCGGGGTCGACGAGTCCAGCGGCGGCCGGCCCTCGATCCTGCTGGAGTTCAACGACCAGCACGGCGTGGTCCTGGTGGCCGACCTCGGGGCCACCTACGCCCACCTCGCCGTGCTCGACCTCGCCGGACGGTCCCTGGCCGAGGAGCGGGTCAACCCGCGCATCGCCGACGGGCCGCAGGCCGTCCTGGAGTGGATCGGCGACCGGCACGACAAGCTGCTGACGATCGCCGGGCGTCGCCCCGACGAGGTACGCGGCGTCGGTCTCGGCGTACCCGGCCCGGTGGACTTCTCCACCGGCCGGGTACGCCAGCCGCCGATCATGCCGGGCTGGGACGACTACCCGATCGTCGAGCACCAGCGCCGCCGCTGGGCGGTGCCGGTGCTGGTGGACAACGACGCCAACCTGATGGCGCTCGGCGAGCAGGTCGCGGTCCACCCGGACTGCCCGGCCATGGTGCTGATCAAGGTGGCGACCGGGATCGGCGCCGGTGTGGTGGTCAACGGCGCGGTGTACCGGGGCATCGACGGCGGGGCGGGCGACCTCGGCCACATCCGGCTGCACGGGTACGACACGTTCCGGTGCATGTGCGGCTCGTACGGCTGCCTCGCCGCCGTCGCCAGCGGCGGCGCGCTGGCCCAGCAGCTCAGCGCGGCGGGCACGCCCACCGCGTCCAGCCGGGAGTTCCTCGCCCGGGTCACCGCCGGTGACCCGGAGGCGCGGCGGCTGGCCCGTACCGCCGGCCAGCGGGTGGGCGAGGTGCTGGCGACCGTGGTGTGCCTGCTGAACCCGGGGGTGCTGGTGATCGCCGGGGACCTCGCCGAGACGCACTTCGTCACCGGCGTGCGCGAACTGCTGTACCAGCGCGCGCTGCCCCGCGCCACGCAGCGCCTCACGGTGACCACCAGCCGGCTGGGCGAGCGGGCCGGGATCGTCGGCGCGCACGCCATGGTGGTCGACAGCGTGTACGCCCCGGAGGCCGTGAACCGACAACTGAGCGACGCTCCCGACGCGAGGAACGGCCGATGACCACACCTCCCGTCCGGGTCGGACTCGTCGGCGCCGGGACGTGGGCGGCGCGGATGCACGCGCCGATGCTCGCGGCCGGCCCGGAGACCGTCCTCAGCGGCGTCTGGTCCCGACGCGGCGACGCCGCCGGGGCACTGGCCGCGGCGCACGGCGTGCCCGCCGCGCCGACCTTCGCCGACCTGCTCGGGGAGTGCGAGGCGGTGGCCTTCGCCGTGCCGCCGGACATCCAGGCGGCCCTCGCCGTGCAGGCGGCCCGCGCCGGCCGGGCGGTGCTGCTGGAGAAGCCGATCGCCCTCGACCTGGACGCCGCCCGGCGACTGGCCGACGTGGTCGGCGAGTCCGGTGTGGTCTCCCAGGTGGTCTTCACCAAGCGCTACCACGCCCGTACGCGCGCGTTCCTCGCCGCGGCCGGCGGTTTCGACGCCGACGGCGGGCGGGCCTGCTACCTGCACGGCGGCTTCCTCGGCGGAGAGTTCGCCACCGGCTGGCGGCTCACCCACGGGGCCCTGTTCGACCTGGGCCCGCACCTGCTCGACCTGCTCGACGCCACGCTCGGTCCGATCGTCGAGGTCCGCGCCGCCGGGTGCCGGTCCCGGTGGACGGAACTGACCTGTACGCACCGCGGTGGCGCGGTGAGCCAGGCGTCGCTCTCCGGCAGCGTCGCCCTGCCCCGGGTGACGACCACGGTGGAACTCTTCGGGCCGGCGGGCCGGCTGGCGTACGACACCGCCGGCATGGACCACGACGAGTGCTGGCCGGTCGTCCGCGCCGAGTTCGCCGCCGCCGTCCGGGCCGGCCGGCCGCACCCGCTGGACGTGCACCGGGGGCTGATGATCCAGGAGCTCCTGGCGCGGGCGGCGGCGGACCCCGCCCTGCGAGACTGAACCGCCCCTCCGACCGCCCATCCCGGGCGTCGTGCTCACCGCCATCTGCACGAAGCTTCCCTTCAGCACCCGACCGGCCTACGGTATTTATCTACATCGATGGATACGGATCACCGGACGGGACCGGCGTGCCGGCCGTCCCCACGGTCAGCGGCGGTGGGGTCCGGCCGGGAACCGTGGCCGTACACCCGGCGCAGTGTTTCGGCGATCTCGGCGAGCACCGGGGCGGGCACCCGCTCGCCCCTGGTCGGGTCGAACATCCGGCCCAGCAGGTCGGCGCTCGCCTGCGGCAACTCCCGGCCGAGCAGACGCCGTTCCCGTCGGAGGCGGTAGCGGCGGCTGCCCATCGCGAGGAGCACGACCACCACGGTCCCGACCAGCATGGCGACGGCCCCGAGGCGGCCCGCTGTCGGAGGCCGGGTGGCCAGGCGCCAGACGCTCACCGCCAGCGTGGGGAGCGGAGCTGCGGCCACCACGACGGCCAGGACAGCCAGCCACCGACGCTCCCGCCGCCAGGCGTCGCGCCAGCCACCGTCGGTGGCGGTGGCGAGGCGCTCACCGAACCGGTTGACCCGGAGCAGGGCCACCCGGTGCGCCTCGAGGGACCGCAGGTCCGGCGGCGGGCGGTGGGCGAGCGCCGTCGCGGCCGCGGCGATCACCTGCCGGTTGCGGATTTGCGGTGCGGGGCGCTGGTAGGCGCCGGCGGCATGGCGGGACAGGTACCAGCCGGTCACGCCGATCCCGAAGGCCACCATGACCGCGCCGAGCAGGGTCCGTCCACCGTCGGCGTCGCTGAGCAGATTGACCCCGTACGAGAGCAGGATCCCGCCGTAGACGGTGGCCAGGGGAATCGTCGCCACGGTGATCCACCGGTCGTGCGGGATCGCGTGCCAACGGCGTTCCGCCCGACGGAGGAACGGTAGCTGAACCAGCCAGGTGGCCAGTTCCCAGATGCCCATCATCATGGCGAGCAGGAACGCCACGACCGCGAGCACCACCAGGGCCAGGAGGATCGCCATCACCGTCCTTGCACGACCGCCGCCCCGGCAACGCGCACGCCTCGACGGAGACCGACGGCGCTGCGGGGCCGGTCCACTGTAGCGGGTGGCCGCCTACCAGGTCAGTGCACCGAGCCGGTCGCCGACCGGATGCCGTCCGAGGCGGGCAGGTCGACCACGCGGGTGGCCCAGCGGGCCATCAGGGCCGGATCGTGGGTGATGACCAGGACGCCGGTGCCGTGCTGCCGCTGGTGCGCGGTGACCACCCCGGCGAGGTGGGCCTGGGTGGACGCGTCGAGCATCGCGGTGGCCTCGTCGCAGATCAGGTAACCCGGCTGGTGCACGAGGGCCCGCGCGAGGCAGGCGCGTTGCAGCTGTCCGTCGCTGACCGCGTGCGGGCGGCGGGTCAGCAGGTCCGGCGTGAGCCCTACCATGTCGGCCAGCTCCACCGCGCGGTCCCGGGCCCGCTCCGGCGGGGTGCCGGTGGCGCGCAGTGGCTCGGCGATGATGTCGGTGAGACTCAGCCGGGGGTCCGTCGCGGCGCGGGGGCTCTGGAAGAGAACCGCGACCCGGGTACGGACGGCGGCCGGCAACCGGTGCCGGGCCCCGGCGACGGGCTGCCCGTCGAGGCTGACGTGCCCGGCATCGGGGGCGTGCAGCAGGGCGAGGACCCGGGCCAGGGTGGACTTGCCGCTCCCGGAGGGGCCACGCAGCCCGACCGTCTCCCCGGGGGCGACGTGCAGGTCGACCCGGTCGAGGACGCGCTGGCGGCCGTAGGAAACGGTGACCTGGCAGGCGGCGAGCCCGGCGGGGGTCATGCGACCGCTCCGGCGGGCAGCGGGTGGTGACAGGAGAGCCGACCGGAGTCGCCCACCGTCGCGGCGGCGGGCAGGGTGGCACAGCCGTCGGTGGCACGACCGCAACGCGGGGCGAACGCACAGCCGGCCGGGAGGTCGGTGAGCATCGGCGGGTGGCCGGGAACCGGGCGGAACGCGCGGTCGGGCAGGGCGTCCAGGAGGCCGGCGGTGTACGGGTGGGCCGGGGCGGCGAAGAGCGCCTCGGTGGGCCGGTGCTCGACGATGCGGCTGGCGTACATGACGGCGACGGTGTCGGCGACACGGCGGGCGGCGGCGAGGTCGTGGGTGATGAGCAGCACCGCCGCGCCGCTGTCGCAGCGTCGGCGCAGCAGGTCGAGGGTGTGGTCGACCAACGGGCGGTCCAGGCCGGTGGTGGGCTCGTCGGCCAGCAGCAGCGGCGGGTCGGGGGCGAGCGCGAGCGCGGTGGCCAGGCGTTGGGCCATGCCGCCGGAGAGTTCGTGCGGATAGCGGTCGAGGTCGTCGGGGAGCAGCCCGACGTCGACGGCGACCCGGTCGGCGGCGACGGGCGCGTCGCGCCGGGTGTGACCGTGTGCCCGCAGGGTCTCCACCAGCAGGTGCCGGCCGGTGCGTACCGGGGTGAGCGCGGTGGCGGGGCTCTGCGGCACGAGGCCGACGGCCCGCCCCCGTACGGTCCGGGCGAGGTGGCGCTCGCCGCAGCCGACCAGGTCGACCACGTCCCCGCCGGGCGGGCGGAGCCGGGCCCGCCCGGTGACCGTGGCGTTTCCGGGGAGCAGGCCCAGCAGGGCGTGGGCCAGCACGGACTTGCCGCAGCCGGACTCCCCCACCACGGCGAGCAGTTCCCCCGGGTGGACAGTCAGGTGCAGGTCGGTGACGGCCTGCACCACGGCGTCCCGGAGCCGGAAGCGGACGGTCAGCCCGTCGACCTCCAGCAGGGCGGGATCGTCGGTGCGGGTGCGGGTGCGGGTCGTGGCGGGTGCGGCACGGGTGGCGGTCACAGGTTCAGCTCCGCTCGTACGCGGGGGTCGAGGCGGTCGCGCCACCGGCCGGTGAGGGTGGCCAGGGCCAGTGTGACGACGACCAGCAGCAGTCCGGGGACCAGGCTGGCCCACCAGGCGCCGGTGAGCAGGGACCGCTGCCCGTCGTTGATCATGTTGCCGAGGGAGGCCAGGTGCGGGGGCAGGCCGAGACCGAGGAAGGACAGGGCGGTCTCGTGCCAGACGGCGTGCGGCACCATCAGCGTGGTGGCCAACGCCAGGCGGGGCAGCACGTGCGGCAGCAGGTGCCGGGTGAGCACCCGGGTCCGGCTGGCACCACCGGCGACGGCGGCGTCGACGAACGGGCGGTTCCGCAGGCTGAGCAGTTCGGAGCGGACGATACGGGCGGTGGAGAGCCAGTGCGTCAGTCCGATGGACAGGATCACCGCGCCGAGGCTGGGACGCAGCATCGCCACGATGAAGATGCCCAGCAGCAGGTGCGGCAGCGCGGCGATGGTGTCGACGGTCCGCATCAGCACCCGGTCGACCCAGCCGCCGAGGCTGCCGGCGACCGCGCCGACGAAACCGCCGATGACGGCGGCGACCAGCGCGGCCACCGCTCCGACGAGCAGTGACACGCGCAGGCCGTAGAGACTGCGGTGGAGCACGTCGCGGCCCAGGTCGTCGGTGCCGGCCGGGTGCGCGGGAGAGGGGGCGAGCCGGGTGCGGGCGAGGTCCACCGCGCTCTCGTCCAGCGGCCAGAGGACGGGAGCGAGCAGGCAGGCGACGACCGCGACGGCCAGGATGGCGGCGGCGACGAGCACGCCACCGCGTCCGGGGTGTCCCGGTCGCCGGACGCGGACGGCGCGGATCCGCGGCGCGAGGTCAGTCATCGAGGCGCACCCGGGGGTCGGCGGCGGCGTAGGCGAGGTCGGTGGCCAGGTTCGCGGCCAGCACCACGACGGTGGTGGCCAGGGTGATCGCGGCCAGCAGCGGGAAATCGCTGCCCAGCGCGCCCTGCACGGTGACCGCGCCCAGGCCGGGCAGGGAGAACACCGTCTCCACCAGGACGGCACCGCCGACGATCTCGGGCAGGTGGGTGCCGACCAGCGTCAGGAACGGCAGCAACGCGGTACGCAGCGCGTGGCCGAAGAGCACCGTCCGGCCGGGCAGGCCCCGGGCCCGGGCGGCGAGCACGTGGTCGTCGCGGAGGCTGTCGGCGACCGCGTCGCGGATGAACAGGACGAACCACGGGGCCTGCGACAGCGCCAGCACCGTCACCGGCAGGACCAGGTGATGGGCCACGTCGGCGGGATCGGTGCCGGTGGCCGCGACGTCGGTGAGGCCACCGGCGGGCAGCCAGCCGAGGGTGAGGGCGAACACGGCGATCGCGGCCAACCCGATCCAGAAGACCGGCATCGACTGCACGGCGTAGGCGGTGGCCCGCAGGGCACGGTCGAACCACCCACCGCGCCGGTATGCGGCAAGGGTGCCCAGCACCAGGCTCGCCACCAGGACCAGGGCGAGGGCGAGGGCAACCAGCAGGAGGGTCCATCCGGCGCGGGCGGCGAGCACCGACGCGACCGGCTCGTGCCGGCTGGTCGACCAGCCCAGGTCGCCCCGGAGCAGGTTGCCCACCCAGCGGGCGTACTGCACCGGCAGCGGGTCGTCGACGCCCCAGTTGGCCCGGATCTGGGCGAGGTTCTCCTCGCTCGCGGTGAAGGCGGCGGCACCGGCGTACTGCTGCGCGGGGTCGATCGGCGAGGCCGCGCCGAGCGCGAACATGCCGACGCTGGTGACGGCGAGGATCGGCACGGCCACCAGCAACCGGCGGCGGACGACCGCACCGGCGCCCGCCAGCCGGCGGGGACGCCGAGCGGTCGGGGCCTTCGCCGGAGCGGGCGCGGTCACGATGTCCTCGTCCAGGTGTGGATGTTCCACCAGAGGCTGTTGGCCACGTCGTGCTCGTGCGGCTCCACCCGGGGGGTCACCCCGCTGACACCGTCGCGCACCACGTAGGTGTGCTGGAGATAGGTCAGGAACACCCAGGGCAGATCGGTGGCGAGTTGCTTCTGGAACGTCGCGTACGCGGCCCGGCGGGCGGCCGGTTCGGCGTTGGCGCGGGCGTCGCGCAGCGCCCGGTCGACCACCGGGGAACGGTAGGAGCCGGGGTTGAAGAAGCCCTGGCCGGCGAAGGTCGACGTGAACAGCTTGAAGGAGACGAAGTCCGGGTCGTACGGTGTGCCGAACCCCATGACCAGCGCGTCGGTCCCCATCCGGGGGGTGATCGCGTCCCAGGTGAGCCCCTCGGGAGTGATCCTGATGCCGACCTTCCGCGCGTCGGCGGTCACCGCCAGGGCGAGTTCCTTGCGCAGGCTGTCGGCGGCCGGGTACATCAGGGAGAACGCCGCCTGGCGGCCGTCCTTGACGCGGACGCCGTCCGGGCCGGGCTTCCAGCCGGCCGCGTCGAGGGCGGCGGTGGCGGCGGCCGGGTCGGCGGCCGGTTTGCCGGCGATGGACGGCTCGGCGAACTCCGACGTCGGCGGGATCGGCCCGAACGCCGGTTCCCCGGCCCCGCCGAGCACACCGGCCACCATCGCCGAACGGTCGACCGCCGCGTGCAGCGCCTTCCGCACGGCCGGGTCTCCGGTGACCGGCCCGCCCATCGGCAGCATGACGCCCCGGTAGTCGGCGGTGGGAACCCGCTGCACCTGGTAGCCGGCCCGCCCGTCGAAACCGACCGCCAGTTTCGGGGCCAGCTCGGCGACGTCGAACTCCCCTGCCCGCGTCCGCTGGGCGCGGACGTTGTCGTCGGGGACGAAGGCCACCACCACCCCGGAGTTGGCCGGTCGGCCGCCCCAGTACCGCTCGTTGGCGGCGAGCACCAGCCGGTCGCCCGGGGTCCAGGAGGTGACCCGGTACGGGCCGGTGCCCACCGGCCTGCGGTTGAACGCGGCCTTGTTGACGTCCTGCCCGGCGAGGGCCTTCGCCGGCACGATGCCGAGCGCGAGGCGCTGGAGGAACGGCGCGTAGGCGTACCGGAGGGTGAAGACCACGGTCGACGGGTCGGGTGCGGCCACGGAGGCGAGCATGTCCAGGTCGGACCGGAGCGTCGAGTCGACCTTCGGGTCCAGCACCGCCCGGTAGGTGAAGGCGACGTCCTGCGCGGTCAGCGGACTGCCGTCGTGGAAGACCACCCCGTCGCGCAGCTTCGCCGTGACCGTTCTCCCGTCGGCCGACACGGTCGGCAGATCCCGGGCCAGGGCCGGCACGAGCTGGTTGCGGGCGTCGCGGGCGACGAGGCCGTCGAAGATGAGCGAACCGCCGTCGACGCCGTAGTTCAGCACCGGGTTCAGCGTGTCCGGCTCGCCCGCCGTCGCCACCACGAGGGTGTCGGCACCAGCGGCCGTGGAGGTGGCTGTCGGGGTCGAACAGGCGGACAGGGCGAGAAGACCGGTGGCGACCATCGTCACCATTCGCGCAGACCCCAAGGGGCTCCTCTTTCCTGGTCGACGACGTGCCGCGGTGGCCGACGCACCGCAGAGGCCATCCTTACGCAGTTGCCAATGATGTGCAACAGCGGCCACGGAGGGACGGGCCGCTTGCCCCGCCGGGTGGCGGGTCGATAGCCTCTCGCCGTCAAGGTGCTCGGGAAGCCGGTGGAAGACCGGCGCGGCCCTCGCCACTGTGACCGGGGAGTGACCTCCGACTTGCGCCACTAGGCCGACGGCCTGGGAAGGCCGGGGGAAGCATCGATCCGGGAGCCAGGAGACCGGCCTTGATGCACGGATCTCGTCCACGAGGTGCTGGAGAGGAAGGTCTTCGATGCACATCGCCGAGGGGTACCTACCCCCGGTGCAGGCAGCGGCATGGTTCGCAGCGTCCGCACCCTTCGTCGTCCACGGCAGCCGGGCTCTGGTCCGGCAGGTCCGGCAGGACCCCGAATCCAAGTTGCTGCTGGGAGCGGCGGGTGCCTTCACCTTCGCGCTGTCGGCCCTCAAGATCCCGTCGGTGACCGGATCCTCGTCCCACCCCACCGGCACCGGCCTCGGCACGGTGCTGTTCCGGCCCCCGGTGATGAGCGTCCTCGGTGGCCTCGTGCTGCTGTTCCAGGCGGTCCTGCTGGCCCACGGCGGGCTGAGCACCCTCGGTGCCAACGTCTTCTCGATGGCCGTCGTCGGCCCCTGGGTGGCCTACGGCGTCTATGTGCTGACCCGCCGCCTCGGCGGCGGGCTCGACGTGGCGGTCTTCCTGGCCGCCGCGCTGGGCGGCCTGGCGACCTACTGCGTCACGAGCGTGCAGCTCGCGTGGGCGTTCCCCGACCCGGCGTCCGGTTTCCCCGGCGCGGTGGCGAAGTTCGCCGGGATCTTCGCTGTCACCCAGATTCCCCTCGCGATCAGCGAGGGACTGCTGTCGGTGCTGGTGGTACGGCTGCTCACCCGGGTCAGCGGAGACGAGCTGCGGCGCCTCGGCGTGCTGCGCGAGCCCCAGGAGGTAGCGGCGTGAAGCGCTTCGGACGGGTCAACCTGTTCCTGCTGCTGGTGGTGATCGCGCTGGCCGCGGCCCCGCTGCTGCTCGGGCTCGGCGGATCGGCCGAGGAGCCGTTCGCGGGCGCCGACGCCCAGGCGGAGGAGGCGATCGTCACCGACCACCCGGACTACGAGCCGTGGTTCTCCGCCATCTACGAGCCGCCCTCCGCCGAGATCGAGTCGGGCCTGTTCGCCCTCCAGGCGGCGGTGGGCGCCGGCTTCCTCGGCTACTACTTCGGGGTCGCCCGCACCCGGCAGCGGCTGCGCGACACCAACGCCTCCGCCGACTAGTGTTCGCCCTCGACGTCGCCGCGCACACCGGTCCCTGGCGGCTACGGCACCCGGGCGAGAAGGCACTGCTGGCGCTGGGCCTGCTGGGCTGCGCGGTGATCCTGCCCACCTGGCCGGGAGCCGCGTTGGCGGGCAGCGCCGCCGCGCTGCTGCTCGTCGGTCCGGCCCGGGTGCCCGTGCCGGTGCTGTTGCGGGCGGCCCGGATGCCGGCGCTGTTCATCGCCACCTCCGCGCTGCCCCTGCTGGTCTCCGTGCACTCCCCGACCCGGCTCGGCTGGAACCCGGCCGGGGTCGGGGTGGCCGTGACGACCACCGGCCGGGCGGCGGCGGCCCTGCTGTGCCTGCTGCTGTTCAGTGCCACCACTCCCCTCTCCGACGTCCTGCCGAGGCTGGTCCGGCTCGGCGTGCCGTCGGCGGTGACCGAGGTCGCCGCGCTGACGTACCGGATGCTGTTCCTGCTGGTCGACAGCGTGCGTGCGGTACGGGAGGCGCAGGCGGCGCGGTTGGGCTACCGGACCTGGCGCACGACGTACCGGTCCCTGGCCGGGCAGGCCGGGGCGATCTTCGTCCGGGCCTTCACCCGGGCCCGCCGGCTCGAGGAGGGCCTGGCGGTACGGGGCTACACCGGCTCGCTGGCGGTGCAGGTGGAGGTCCGACGGCTCTCCCCGCCCTTCGTGGTCGCGACCGTCGCACTGCTGACGGCGATCGTCACGCTGACGGTCCTCTCGGGTGGACGGTGGCGATGACCGAACCGCTGCTGCGGATGTCCGGGGTGGACTTCGCCTACCAGCCCCGCCAGCCCGTGTTCACCGGTGTCGAGCTGGCCGTCCTGCCCGGCCAGCGGCTGGCCGTGGTGGGGCCCAACGGCGGCGGGAAGACCACCCTGTTCCGACTCGCGGTCGGCGCGCTCGCCCCGGACGCCGGGCGGATCGAGGTGGCCGGCAGCCTCGTGCGCCGCACCCGCTCGGGCCTGCTGGAGCTGCGGCAGCGGGTGCAGCTGGTGCTCCAGGACCCCGACGACCAGTTGTTCTCCGCCAGCGTCCGCCAGGACGTCTCGTTCGGGCCGGTGAACCTCGGCCTGGACCCCGGGCAGGTGCGGCAACGCTGCGACGAGGCACTGGCCGCGTTGCAGGTCACCGCGCTGGCCGACCGTCCCACCCATCTGCTGTCGTACGGCCAACGCAAGCGGGTCGCCATCGCCGGGGCGGTGGCGCTCCGGCCGGAGCTGCTGATCCTCGACGAGCCGACCGCCGGACTCGATCCGGCCGGCGTGGAGGCGCTGCTGCGTACCCTCGACGACCTGCACGCCGCCGGGACCACCATCCTGGTCTCCACCCACGACGTCGACCTCGCGTTCCGGTGGGCGGACGAGGTGGTGGTCGTGGCCGGCGGCGGGGTGCGCCGGGTGCCGACCACCGAGGCGCTGGCCGACCCGGATCTGCTCGCGGCGGCGCGGCTGACACCCGCCTGGGCTCCCCTGGTGCACCGGCTGATCGACCGGTTGCCCCACCTGTCCCGGGCCCGCCCCCGCTCCGCCGCCGAACTGGCGGCCCTACTGGCGACCACCGAAGAAGGGGCCGTATGACCCGCGACGACAATCCCGACCCGACGGTCCCCGACCGCCGTGAAGCGCGCCGCGTCCCGGGGCGGCTGCTGCTGATCCTCGGCGGGACGGCCGAAGCCCGCGCCCTCGCGGCGGCGGTGACCACCCGGCCGGACGTCGCGGTCGTCTCCTCGCTGGCCGGGCGGGTGGCCGAGCCCCGGCTGCCGGTCGGTGAGGTGCGCATCGGCGGTTTCGGCGGCGCGGCCGGCCTGGCCGCCTGGCTGGAAGAGCACCGGATCGACGCGGTGGTCGACGCCACCCACCCGTACGCGGCCCGGATGCGGGTCTCCGGCATCGAGGCGGCCGCCACGGCGGGCGTGCCACACCTGCGGCTGGAGCGTCCGGGCTGGACGGCCCAGCCCGGCGACCGCTGGCACCGGGTGCCGAACCTGCCCGCCGCCGTCGCGGCACTGCCCACGTTGGGGTGGCGGGTGCTGCTGACCACCGGCCGGCAGAGCCTGGCCGCGTTCGCTCCCCTGGCCGACCTGTGGTTCCTCGCCCGGGTGGTGGACGCCCCGGACGAGCCGGTGCCGGCGCACGTACGGCTGCTGCGCAGTCGTGGCCCCTACACCGTCGACGGGGAGACCGCCCTGATCCGCGAGCACCGCATCGACGTGGTCGTCACCAAGGACAGCGGTGGCGCGCTCACCGAGGCGAAGCTGACCGCCGCCCGGCACCTGGGCCTACCGGTGCTGATGATCGACCGGCCCGCGCCGGCCACCCCGCCCGCTACGGTGACCACCGTCGACGACGCCGTGCGCTGGCTGGACCGGCACCTGCCCGTTGGGTGACCGAGGCTTCGTGGCTGGCTGAGGTGTGATCCGCTCGGCGTGTCGTATACCTGAGCTGCCACAGAGAGGTCGGCAGGAGTCGACAAGCGTTTGTCAGTTGATTCAGTCACGACGTCTGAGGGCTATTCGTCCTCGCCCGTTTCGTCGTCGGACCGGTCACGGGTGCGCTGCTGTTCGATCAACCATTGGGCGACCGCCCGCTTGCCCGCCCGAATGTTGAGGTAGTCCTGCGCGTCGACCTTGCCACCGCTGTACTTGTCCACAACGGCGACCACCTGCTCGGGCGGAACAGTGAAGTTCTCCAGAAACAGCAGGCCGTACACCCGCCGGCCCTCGTGCTTAAGGCCGAAGCGCCTCCTGATCCGCACACCAGGCGCCACCCGGATCTCCAACATCGGATTCTTCCAGTCGTTGCCGATCTTCACCGCCGTCACCATCTCCACCGAACTCCACGGCAGCCGCGTTGTGGCGCCCCGCGTGCGAACAGTCATCCCCGCCTCGTCGACGATCGCGTGGTGGCTGGCGCGGGCCCGCCGCCACCACGTGTACGTGTCCGGGGTGGCGTCCCGGGTCACCGCCGCGCACCAGCTGCCCGGGGTGCTGGCCCGCTCCGAGGTGTACGAGGTGGAGACCGGACGGTCCGGGCTCGTCGCGGTCGTCGTGGTGCCGCAGAGCCGGCACTACACCGTCACCCTGCGGTGCGCGCCCGAGGGCATGGACCTGGTCGACCAGGCCGTCATCGACGCCCGCGTCGGGCACCTGGCGTCCTGGCTGGCGGCCCTGTCGCGTGAGCCGCAGCTCGTGCAGGCACAGGTCACCGTCGAGACCACCCCGGACCCGGGCACCCGCCTGGCCGCCGAGGTCACCGCCACGTCTCGACCCGACGCCCCGTCGCTGGCCCTGCAGGTCCTCGACGACGTCGTACGCTCATATCCGGCCGGGTCGGCGGCCGTCGACACCCGCGTGTCGCTGACCTACACCGCCCCGCCCGGCCGGTCGATGTCGCACGAGGACGTCTGCCGGGAGGTCGCCGCCCGGCTGCCGCACCTGCACGCCGGGCTGACCGGCGCCACCGGCGCCGGCATCGTGCCGATGTCCGCCCGCAGCCTCGCCGCGGTGGTGCGCGCCGCCTACGACCCGGACGCCGCCCTGGACCTCGCCCGCGACCCGCAGCTCACCCCCGACTGGACGCAGCCCGGGCCGGTGGCCACCCGGGAAAGCTGGGACTCCTACCGGCATGACTCCGGGGTGTCGCGCACCTGGTGCATGGTCGAGGCCCCCCGTGGGGTGGTGTACTCGCGGCTGTTCGCCCGGCTCACCGACCCGGACCCGCAACTGCTGCGCAAGCGGGTCACCATGGTCTACCGGCCGTACTCCCCCGCCGACGCGGCGCGGCTCGTGGAGGCCGACAAGCGCGACGCTCGGTTCATGGCCGCCAAGAAGCCGCGGCCCAGCGCCCGGGTCCTCACCGACCTGGCCGCCGCAGACCAGGCCGCCCAGGAAGAGGCCACCGGCGCCGGCGTCGTCCGCTTCACCGTGCTGGTCACCGCCACCGTCGCCGACGACACCCAGCTCGACGAGGCCACCGGCATCATCCGGGCCCGCGCCGGCGAGGCCCGCCTGACGATCCGGCCGATGTACGGCTGCCAGGCCGCCGGGTTCGCCGCCGGCCTGCCCGCCGGCGTGGTCCTGCCCACCCACGCCACGATCCCCTTCTAGGACAGCGGCGATGACCGGCAGGTGTGCGGCCTGTACCCGTTCGGCACCGGCGCGTCGACGCCGATGATCGGCGTACCGGTCGGCCGGCACCTCTACACCGGCTCGGCGGTCTGCTTCGACCCGATCTCCTGGTACACCCGCGCCCGGCTGATCAACAACCCGTCGGTGTGGATCGAGGGCGAACCCGGCATGGGCAAATCCACGGCGGTACGGCGGATGGTCCTCGGCCTCACCGCCCAGGGCGTCACCCCGCTGATCCTCGGCGACCTCAAACCCGACTACGCCCGAACTGGTCCGCGCCCTCGGCGGGCAGGTGCTGCGCATCGGGCCCGGCCTGGACCGCATCAACCCCCTCGATGCGGGCCCGTGGCGGCAGGTCCTCGACCGCGTTGACGAGCGCACCGGCGCCGTCGTGCGCGCCGCAGTCACCGACCGGCGGCTCAACATGCTCGTCGCCCTGTCCACCCTCGTGCGGCGCGGGCCTGTCACCTCCGACGAGACCACCGTCCTCGCCGCCGCGCTGCGCTACCTCGCCGAGCGGGAGACCGACACCCCACCGGTGCTCTCCGACGTCCTGCGCGTCATCCGCGACGCCCCGGCCGAGGTCCGCGCGGTCACGCTGTGGCAGGAAGACGGGGACGTCCCCCGGTTCCGTGAGGACGTCGCCGGCTTGCACCGCACCCTGCTGGCGCTGCTGCACGGCCCGCTCGGCACGACCTTCGAGGGGCAGACCACCACGCCGATCCGCCTCGACACCCCGGCCGTGTGCGTCGACATCTCCAGCATCGACGACACCGACGAGCTGCGCACCGCCGCCACCCTGCTGTCGACCTGGTCCTACGGCTTCGCCCAGGTGGAGGCCGCGCACCTGATGGCCGACCTCGGCCTGGCCCCGGCCCGCACCTTCTTCACGGTCTTGGATGAGTTGTGGCGGGCGCTGCGCGTCGGCCACGGCCTGGTCGACCGCGCCGACGGACTCACCCGGCTCAACCGGCAGAAGGGCACCGGCACCGCCTTCATCACCCACAGCCTGGCCGACCTGGAGGCGCTGCCCACCGCCCACGACCGGGCCAAGGCCCGCGGCTTCGCCGAACGCTCCGCGGTGCTGATGATCGGTCCCTGCTCCGAGCAGGAACTCGACGCGGTCTCCCGGGTTCGGCCGCTGTCGCAGGCCGAGCGGCGCGAGGTGCTGTCCTGGTCGGCGCCGCCGTCGTGGACGGCCGCCGAGGGCAGCGGCACCGTCGGTCGCGGAAACTTCCTGATCAAGGTCGGGTCACGGCCGGGTATCCCGGTGCACCTGGAACCCACCGAGACGGAGATGCGGCTCGGCAACACCGACTTCCGCTGGACGATGACGTGAGCCGGCCCGCCGGGCCGCGCGGCGGCCACGGCGACGCGGGCCTGATCGCCGGTGGTATCGCCGCCGCGGTCCTGGTCCTCGCCAGCGGCGCGTGGCTGCCCGTCGTGCTGGCCCGCCCGCCCGGATACACCGGCGGCGGACCGATCCAGGTCGCCGCCGCGGTGCTGCGCGGTGACATCACCTGGACCACCACCTGCACCCTCATCGCCGTCGCCGAGGTGACCGTCCTGGTCTTGCTGGCCGTCGGCGGGGTCACCGCCTGGCGGTGGGCTCGTCGGCGGCGCACCCGCGTCGACTCGGCCGCCCGACGCATGGCCAGCCGCGCCGACCTGGCGCACCTGGGCCCGAAGGGCGTCGCCGACAGCGGCCGGCGGCTACGGCCCAGCCTCGCCGACGTCGACCGGCCCGACCCCGACCAGCTCGGCGTGCTGATCGCCCACACCGTCGCCGGCGGCATGCCGCTGCGCCAGTCCTGGGAGGACATGGCCGTCGACATCTGGGGCCCACGAACCGGCAAGACCACCTGCCGGGCGATCCCCGCCATCGTCGCCGCCCCCGGCCCGACCCTGGTCACCAGCGTCAAAGGCGACATCGTCGACGCCACCCGCGACATCCGCGCCGCCCGCGGCACCGTCTGGGCGTTCGACCCGCAGCACATCCTCGGACCCAAGCAGGGCATGTGGTGGAACCCCCTGCGCGCAGTCGCCACCATCACCGACGCCCGCCGCCTCGCCGAACACTTCGCCTCCGCCGAACGCGAACCCGGCGTCAGCCGCGACGCCTTCTTCGACCCCAGCTCCGAAGAGCTGGTGGCAAACCTGCTCCTCGCGGCCGCCGTGTCCGGCCGCGACATCCTCGCCGCGTACCGGTGGGCCGTCAGCCCCCGAGACGACGAACCCGCAATGCTGCTGCGCGAACACGGCTTCGACCTGCCCGCCGACGCGGTGTCCGGGGTGGTCAACATGCCCGACAAGACCCGCGGCGGCATCTACGCCGGCGCCCAAAAAATGCTCACGTGCCTCACCGAACCCGCCGTCACCGCCTGGGTCACCCCACCCACGCGCGGCGGGGTCCTCGAGATCGACCCGGCCGCGTTCGCGGCCAGCACCGACGTGCTCTACCTGCTCTCCCAGGGCGGCCCCGGCTCCCCCGCCCCACTGGTCGCCGCCCTCACCGACGCCGTCCTACACGCCGGCGAGCTACGCGCCCGCACCTGCCCCGGCCGGCGCCTCGACCCGCCGCTGCTGAGCATCCTCGACGAAGCCGCCAACATCTGCCGCCTCCGACAGCTGCCCAACCTCTACTCCTACTACGGCTCCCACGGCCTGCCCATCATCACGATCCTGCAGTCCTACCCCCAAGGCGTCGACGTATGGGGACGCGAAGGCATGCGCAAACTCTGGTCCGCGGCGAACGTCCGCACCTACGGCGGCGGCGTCGCCGACCCCGACTGGCTCGAAGAACTCTCCAAACTCATCGGCGAGCACGACGTCACCACCCGCTCCACCAGCAGCAGCGGATCCGGATGGGGCCAACGGTCCGTCTCCCACGCCACCCGCCGCCAACGCATCCTCGACGTCTCCGACCTACACGCCCTACCCCGAGGCCGGATGGTCGTCTACGCCTCCGGCGCCCCACCCGCGCTCGCCCGCACCGCACCCTGGCAAGACGGGCCGCACGCCGAGGCGATCCGCGCCTCGATCCTGGGGGTCGCTGACCCGCAGCGTTTCCCAGGCTCGCCACAGCGCGTACAGGCGGGAGATCGCCTCGGGGTGCGCCCACCAGCGGGGGCACCAGTTCACCCCGCTGGTGGGTCCGGAGGCGAGGCGCCGCTCGACGACGTGGGCGAGGTAGTCGGCGACGAACGCCTCGACGTTGCGGTAGGCCGGCTCCGGTGCGGCGTCGTCGCCGGCTGGCGGTGTGGCGGCCGGCGGCGTCACGTCCGGGTCACCGGCGAGCTGGCCCAGCAGGGCGTTGAGGTCGGCAACCGGGTCACCGGCCGGTCCAGGCTGCGGCAGGGTCATGGAGTCGGCTCCGGCGGGGCGTCGTCGGGGGTGAGGGTCCAGTCGGTGCGGCCGTGGGGGTCCCAGCGGGCACCGGCATGAGCATCTGGTGGCGCGACCACCTCGACCCCCACCTCGCCGCGCTGGCCGCCGAGTACGGGCCGTTCAGCAGGTGCAGCCCTGACAAGCACACCGAACCCCGGCCGCTACCCGTCGAGCCGGCGCCACCGGAGGTGCTCGCGCAGCTTCCCGACGCCGATAGCCTCTGATTCCGCAGCATCACCCGCACCCGCTACACCTTGATCACCTCCGATATTCTGACCCTGAGTGACTAGGAGGTACGAGCCGTGACCGAACAGTCCGTGCTGGCCAACCTGGGCCAGTTCGAGTGGGACTCGACCGAGTCCGTTTCCTACGAGGTCGCTATCGAGGCGGTCAGCCAGGCGGTCGCCGCCATCACCCCGCTCATCGCCACCGCTCGGCAGCAGGACAACGACGCCGCGGTAGCAGAGCTGATCAACCTACGGAAGCAGTGCATCGCCGCACGTAACGAGCTGCGACCGACCGACCACCAAGCGATCGCCGACGCCACGCAGCACTACCGGAACCTGGCAGAGCAACTCGGTCGGCGCGCTGCCTGATGCCGATCGACCCGAGACGCTACCTGCTTCCCGAGGAACAGTCGCAGCAGATCTTCCGCGAGGAGATCGCGCCGGAGGAACTCGCCCACGGGGTCTCCCAAGACCAGCCGGTGGTCGTCTTCGTCGCCGGGCAGCCCGGCGCGGGCAAGACCATGACCACCGAGTCGGTCAAGCGCGAACTCGATCAGCGCGGCGGCGCGATCGTGGTCAACTCCGACTTCTACAAGCCCTACCACCCTGAGTACAGCAGGCTGCTGCGCGAGGACGACCGCAACGCCGCGCCGTACACCAGCATGGATGGACGCCGGTGGATGGCCGCCGCCGAGCAGTACCTCATCGACCGGCGAGTCGACACGATCATCGAGACGACGATGCGGGACCCCGGAGACTTCCTGGAACCCGCAGCGATGTTCCGCGCGGCAGGCTACCGGGTGGAGGCCGCGATCATGGCGGTGCCCGAGCCGCTCAGCCGACTCGGCATCGTCCACCGCTATCACGACCAGGTCCAGAAGCTCGGCCACGGCAGGTTGACCGCTCGGGACAACCACGACGCCTCCTACCAGGGGGTCCGCCAGGCCGCCGAGGCTATCGACCGGGCGCGGGTGGTCGACGTCGCCACCGTCTACCGGCGCGGCAACCACCAGCTGCACATCAACTATCTCGACGCCACCGGCGCCTGGCGCTGGCCGGCCGGCACCGCCGCGGCCATCGACGCTGAGCGCCAGCGACCATGGACCCCGGAGGAGACCAAGAAGTTCGCGGCCACAGTCAAGCAGCTCACCGACGAGATGGGCCCCGAGTGGTACGGAGAACTCCGGAACATCGTCCGGCTCGCGGCACCCCTCACCGACCCGCAGACTCCGCTGCCTCAGATCGTCGACGTCTCTCCCGGGATCACGGCGGCCGCGCAGGCCTTCCCGACCAGCACCCGTCAGTCCCTACCCCGGCAGCCGGCGGTACGCGACGCCGAGTCGACGCCACCGAAGTCGAGCCGCGGAGCCTCCAGAGGCGAGGAACCCAGCCGCTAACTCAGGCGTTCCTCACCCTCGCCTGCGCCATCATCTGCTGGCGCCGACGACTCCAACGCTCGAAGAGTTAGGAGTTGTTAGGGAGCGAGTGCTGGCGGGCTGGGCGCGCCTGGTGGGCGCACCCGTGCCAGGCGGGAGGTGATCGCGCCGTGGTTGCGTCCGAACTCGGCCATCAAGTCGGGGATGCTCGCGCCCTGCGCGGCGCGTTGGGCGAGCCGTTCGTCGTCTTCGGGTTCCCACGGCTTGTGGGAGTTGGGGTGGACCTTGCGCAGGTCTTCCATCGTGTACGCCGGCGTGTGGGGCGGGGCGGCGGGCGGGCGGCTGCTGTTCGGGCCGGGCCACGGCCCCAGGCCCAGGGCGTGCAGCTTGTAGCGGATGCTGTTGGCGGTGCGGTCCAGTTCGGCGGCGATGGTCTCGGGGTCGACTCCGTCGTGGTGGCGGCTGGCCACGTACGCGGTTTCCTGCTCTGACCAGGCCCGGGGACGCCGGGGTGAGGGGACCCGGGCGGACGCGCCGGGGTTGGTCGCGGCGGCGAGGAACAACCGGGCCACCAGGGACAGGTCACCGCCGGGCAGGTGCCCGGCGAGGTGGGCGATGAGCTGGCCGGCGTCGTCGGCGCCGACTACCTCGACGGTCGGGCCGTCCATGCCGGCGGTGAGGGTCAGCGTGTAGTGCAGGCCGGCGTCGCTGACATCCCACGACAGCACCACCGGCACCGGATTCGCCACCGGTGCTGGCGTCGTTGTGGCGGGCCTGGCCGGGGCCGGGTCGTACGGTGCGGCCGGCGGCCAGGAGCTGATGGGCGACTGGTGGAGGTCGACGCCGAACAGCAGCTCGTCGACGTCGTAGGTGGCGTAGTGGACCGTGCCGTCGTCGAGCCGGTACGCGACGTCGCCGGCCACCCGCTCGTGGATGCTGGCCACCGCGACGCGCAGCGTCTGTCCGGCGAAGCGGCTGTCGGCCCCCGGGTCGTCCGGTCCGGGATGGAACGTCAACGCCGCGTACGTCGCCGGTCCCATGCCACGGTGGGTCCTGTCGGGGTCGCCGTGCCAGGTGCCGTCCTTGTCCTGAAACGCATAGATGAGCGCCACGACCGGCACCATACGAACGTCGCACCCAGGGTTGCAAGGTCAACGCGCTAAGTAGTTGATTTGGGGGTGCCGAGCGGTCGTGTGGCCAGTACCTCCACGTGGCACAGCTCATCGCCGACGGTTGGGAACGGAAGCGCTGATCCCTCAGCAAGGGCTTAACAAACGCAATCAGATGGCCACATCAAACCAAATATTGACGGACTTGATTATTGATGGCAGGTCAGACATACTTACGGCTCATGTCTCTGAGTAACGAGGAGGTTGCACAAAGTAGCGAAGGTGGGAATGCGGAAGCTGGCGGTGCTGGTGTTGGCCGCGACGTTCGGAACGCTGTCGTTCGTTTCGCCGGCCAGTGCGGCACCGGCTGACTCGGGTTCCGGCGAGGTGCGTCCGACGCTGGTGCAGCCTGGGCAGGTGCCGAAGGTGGACGGGCCGACGTACTACTTCGGCGAGGGCGCCACGACTGGTCAGGTCGGCCCCTTCGTCGATTCCTTGCCGTTCAACTACACGTTCGACGTCTCATGGGGACTCGAGTCGCGGCGGTTCACCACGACGAACGGTAAGGTGTGCACGTGGCTCGCGGTCGATCTGACCTCCGGCAGTCCGTACGCGAACACGCTGACGGTGAAGCTGTACGAGGACATCAGCCTCGGTTCGGACATCCAGATCGGTTCGCCGGTGCCGTGGCCCTACGACGGCCAGACCTACCACTACTGCTGGACGCCGGTGACGAACAATCGGACCTACTACTTCTGGTTCGGCTTCGGTAGTGCGGGCAACGGCGCCTACGCGCACGGCAGTGGAACCGCGACCAACAGCTGAGCTGATCTGAGCCCACAACAGACGAGGCGGGACGCCGGTGATGGCGTCCCGCCTCTGTTGGTCGAGGGTCAGGCAGGCGGAGAGAGGGCGGGCACGCTGATGAAGACCTCCCGCAGCCCGTCGATGGAGACAGCCGGGCGGGCTGGAACCGTGACCTGACCACTGGTGCGGGTTTTGGCCGCGTGGGCAGCGGTGATGGCTCCGGCGAGTGGATCGTGTTGAGCGGGATCGGCCACCAGGAGCCGGTTGCCCTCGTTGACCTCGGAGGTGGGGGCCAGGTCACCGAAGACGAGACCGCCGCGTTGGCGCAGGACGCCGGGCTGGTTGCTGATATCGGTGTAGGCGGGAATCTCGAACCCCGCTGCGTTGAGCAGCTGCACCCGCGCCTCCCGGCCAGCCGGGTCAACCTGCGCCACCTGGCCGACGAGGCCGTGGGCAACGGCGACGAGCTGCCCAGTACGAACGCGGCCCGCCTCGGCCACCGACACCGTCAGATGGTCCGCCCTGCGCTCAGTCACGATCGCGGGCAGGTACTCCGCGTCGCCGACAGCGCCACCCTGCGCGGGGCTGTCAAAGACCGACTCACCGCCGGCAAAGCCCTTGACGCGCACGGTCAGAGCGGTCGATGACTGCGGCAACCGCCGAATGAGGTATCGGCCGGTGGGAGCACCGCCCCCTTCGACCATCTCGTCGTCGATACTCGTGCTCGTGATCTGCAACCGGGTGACCCCCGGCATCGCCACCGCGATCGCGTAGCCGCTCCAGTAGGAATCGGTAAAACTACCCGCAGGCGCGCGTGGGCTGACCAGACTGACCACCCGCGTCTGCTCCGGAACAGGCGCTGGCCGATCGGCCAGCAGCCGCATCTCCGGCCCTGCGGTTGAAGACGCCACGAAGAACCCGATCCGGGGTTGGCCCGCACCGTCGTAGGCCTGTAGTACGACCACCCGTCCCAGGTGCGGATCCTCCGCCGTCAACAGCGCCCGCACTTCGGTATGAGCACCGGTCACATTGCCAGGCCGCGCCTGGTCCCACGCCCGTTTGGCGTCATCGACCATGGACTCGGGAGCATCACCCACGCGGTTCCACGCCAAGAACGGGCCGTCACCTGGCGCCGCCGTCAGGTCTCCACCCCGGGGCATCACCACACCCGCGAGGACCATGGAGGTCGCCACCACCGCGACGGTCAGCAGAGCCGATCCCGCGAGCGCCGTACGGCGGCGGCGCACCGCCCTGACCCGGCGATGGACGGCCATGTCAGGTGTCGCCGGCACTCGCACCTCGTCGGCTAGATCGATCAACCGATTCCGCAACTCCCGATCGATGCTCACGAACCATCCCTTCCTCGACCAGCCGCTGTTGGCAGCCGACCGGCATCCAGATCAGCACGCAGTGACCGCAGGCCTCGCGACGTCAAGCTCTTCACCGTGCCCACCGCGCAACCCAGAACCGCTGCGGTCTGCTCCTCGCTCAAGTCCTCGTAGTGCCGCAGCACCACCGCCGCCCGCTGCCGGGACGGCAGCCGGGCCAATGCACGCCGCAGCAGATCCCGGTCGTCGACCGAGGCGAACTCATCACGGCCTGCCCACTCCCGCGTATGCGCTACCGGCCGCTCGAACCACGAACGCCGCCGCCGCGCGCTGATGTAGGTATTGGTTAACACTCGGTGGGTGTAGTGATCGACGTTCTCGTCCAAGCGATGCCACACCAGAGCGACCTTCGTCAGTGTCGTCTGCACTAGGTCCTCGGCCTTGCCATGATCGCCACAAAGCAGATAAGCAAGCCGCGACAGCCGGGCGTAACGGGCCCGCACGAACTCGCTGATCTCCTCCTCCGCCGCGCTACGCATCCGTCTCCAACCCGGTCCTCCCTCTGCCCGCCCCCTCACCTACGCACCGAACCACGCGCCAGGTTGCCGACCCTTGCGAAACAGGTACCAACCAGGCCCCTGGCGAGAACCAGTGCGCAGATCGTGGTCGTCGGGCAAGCAGCAGGGGACCGCAGCGGTTGGTCGAGGCCGCAACTGCGCCTGGTGCCCGTGGGGCGCTCCGTCCAACGGCTGCCAGCACTGCGACGCGCTGCAGGGCAACTTCTTCCTCTTCCACGAGGAACTGATGGAGGTCCTACCGGTCAACGGCCTCGACGGCTTGGACCACCTCGCCGACGCCGGCATACCCGCCGCGCAGTGGTGGCACCTGTACAAACAGTCGCTCTGACCGCCCCCGCCAACGGGCGCCACGGAGACCCGATCGAACGCTCCTCCCGTTCCACGCCACTACCGCAGTATGCGAGAGGCCGGGGTGTGGAGGTGAGCATCTGGTCGCTGGTCGGTGGTGGGCGGGGTCGGGAGTTGCGGGGTGGGTCGGTTGGCGGGCTGGGGTGGGGTGAGGTCGGGCAGGGCCTTGTAGAGGGTGGTGCGGGAGACGCCGAGGAGTTTGGCGATGGGGCCCGCCGGTAGTTTCCGGACCGAAAACAACACCAACGCTGGTCAAGGACGTGATGGATATCCAAGTTCCCTGGCGTTCGTACGGGGCCGCGATCAGGGCTGGCGTTGTTTTCGGTCCGGAAACTACGGCGAGGCCCTTTCGGCAAACGCAGCCGGGGCGACCCTGGCCGATTGCCAGAAGCATGTACTGGATCTGGTCTCGGAGCTGTCCACGCGGACAGGCCCGCCGGGGCGGTCAGCCGCCCGGACCGGCAGGCCGCGCGATCTGAGGTGCCGAGTCCTGCACGCCCGGTCCCGGCGGGAACTACTGAGTCCCGGGGGACTGGCTGGGCTAGTCGCCGCTGGGCTGCGACCACGATGTCGGGCCGGGCGGGGCCTGCGGCCGGGGCGGATCCATCGGTTGCGGCTCGGGGTCGGGTTCCGTGCCCACGGCCGTAAACGGATAGAGCAGATCGGCCGGGTCCACATCGAGCGAACCGGCTGGGTCCACCTCGTAGGTGGCCCAGTCGCCGAGGTTCCCGCCGTCGCTGGCCTGATCGTCGATGCCCGGCTGGTCGAAGTCGGTGGAGATCGCCGCACCGTGCCCGTCGGTCACGCCCATGCCGGGTACCGGCCACCCCGGTTCCGCCCACCCCGCCGGCCAGGACGACGCGGTGGGGGCGTCCGGGTTGTCCAACGGCCCGGGCAGCGCTGGCATGCCCGTGCCCGCCGGCGGGGCAGGTGCCGGCCCGGGCATCGGCGACTGAGGTGCCGGATCCTGCATGCCCGGTCCGGGCGGGAACGACTGAGTTCCTGGGGACTGGCTGGGCTGGTCGCCGTTGGGCGGCGACCATGATGTCGGGCCGGGCGGGGCCTGCGGCCGGGGCGGATCCATCGGTTGCGGCGCGGGGTCGGGTTCCGTGCCCACGGCCTCAAGCAGATAGAGCAGATCGGCCGGGTCCACATCGAGCGAACGGGCTGGGTCCACCTCGTAGGTGGCCCAGTCGCCGAGGTTCCCGCCCTCGCTGGCCCAGTCGCCGAGGTTCCCGCCGTCGCTGGCCTGATCGTCGATGCCCGGCTGGTCGAAGTCGGTGGACATCGCCGCACCGTGCCCGTCGGTCACGCCCATGCCGGGTACCGGCCACCCCGGTTGCGCCCACCCCGCCGGCCAGGACGACGCGGTGGGGGCGTCCGGGTCGTCCAACGGCCCGGGCAGCCCTGGCAGACCCGTACCCGCCGGCGAGGCAGGTGCAGGCCCGGACATCGGCACCGTAGCCCCGTGGTCCAGCCAGGACAGGTCCTCACCCTGCGGGCGGTCCGGTCCGAGGGCAGGGCCCGGCAGCGGTGCTTGCCGGGGCTGACCCGGATCGCTCACCCCGTACCGCGCCGCCCCGCCACCGTGTGCTTCCTGGACCCGCTGCAGCAGACCACGGTCGCGCAATACCCCGATCCGGGCATGCACCGTCGACTGCGGTGCGGATGTCGCCTCGGCGAGGTCTGACCCGCTGGCGGTGATGATCCCGTTGTCGTCCATCCGGTCGATCAGGGCGTTCCACAACTGCCGCAGCGGTTCCCGCTGCCGTGTTGTGGTGGCGATGTGGCCGGCGTGCTGGTCGAACAGCGCCCGGGCCCCGCCCGGGTCGCGCAGCCATCGGCTGCCTTCGGGAGGGGCCGGCAGTGGTGCTTGCCGGGGCTGACCCGGATCGCTCACCCCGTACCGCGCCGCCCCGCCACCGCGACCTTCCTGCACCAGCTGCAGCAGACCACGGTCGCGCAATACCCCGATCCGGGCATGCACCGTCCGCTGCAGTGTGAATGTCGCCTCGGCGAGGGCTGACTCGCTGGCTGTGATGATCCCGTCGTCGTCCATCCGGTCGATCAGGGCGTTCCACAACTGCCGCAGCTGTTCCCGCTGCCGTGTTGTGGGGGCGATGTGGCCGGCGTGCTGGTCGAACAGCGCCCGGGCCCCGCCCGGGTCGCGCAGCCATCGGCTGCCCTCGGGAGGGGCCGGCAGTGGTGCTTGCCGGGGCTGACCCGGATCGCTCACCCCGTACCGCGCCGCCCCGCCACCGCGACCTTCCTGGACCAGCTGCAGCAGAGCACTGCCGCGCAATACCCTGATCCGGGCATGCACCGTCTGCCGCAGTGTGAATGTCGCCTCGGCGAGGTCTGACAGGCTGGCGGTGATGATCCCGTTGTCGTCCATCCGGTCGATCAGGGCGTTCCACAACTGCCGCAGCTGTTCCGGCTGCCGTGTTGTGGTGGCGATGTGGCCGGCGTGCTGGTCGAACAGCGCCCGGGCCTCGCCCGGGTCGCGCACCCGCCGGCTGCCCGCAGCGGGCTGGGGTTGGTCGGGGTGCGGCGAGGCGGGCGTGGTGGGTGGCTCGCCGGCCGGGTGATGGAGGGTGTCGCCGGCGTGGACAGTGCCGGCGTCGGTGCGGGCCACCGCCGGCCAGGACGCGAGGGATGGCTGCCAGTCCATGTCCGGCCCCTGGTAGGTGGCCCAGTCGCCGAGGTTCCCGCCGTCGCCGGCCCAGTCGCCGAGGTTCCCGCCGTCGCTGGCCTGATCGTCGATGCCCGGCTGGTCGAAGTCGGTGGACATCGCCGCACCGTGCCCGTCGGTCACGCCCATGCCGGGTACCGGCCACCCCGGTTCCGCCCACCCCGCCGGCCAGGACGACGCGGTGGGGGCGTCCGGGTCGAACGGCCCGGGCAGCCCTGGCAGCCCTGGCAGCCCAGGCAGGCCCGTGCCCGCTGGCGAGGCAGGTGCCGGCCCGGGCATCGGCACCGTAGCCCCGTGGTCCAGCCAGGACAGGTCCTCCTGCGGGCGGTCCGGTCCGAGGGCAGGGCCCGGCAGTGGTGCTTGCCGGGGCGGACCCGGATCGCTCACCCCGTACCGCGCCGCCCCGCGACCGCGACCTCCCTGGACCCGCTGCAGCAGACCACGGTCGCGCAATACCCCGATCCGGTCACGCACCGTCGGCTGCGATGTGGATGTCGCCTCGGCGAGGTCTGACAGTCTGGCGGTGATGATCCCGTTGTCGTCCATCCGGTCGATCAGGGCGTTCCACAACTGCCGCAGCTGTTCCCGCTGCCGTGTTGTGGTGGCGATGTGGTCGGCGTGCTGGTCGAACAGCGCCCGGGCCCCGCCCGGGTCGCGCAGCCACTGGCTGCCTTCGGGAGGGGCCGGCAGTGGTGCTTGCCGGGGCTGACCCGGATCGCTCACCCCGTACCGCGCCGCCCCGCGACCGCGACCTCCCTGGACCCGCTGCAGCAGACCACGGTCGCGCAATACCCCGATCCGGTCACGCACCGTCCGCTGCAGTGTGGATGTCGCCTCGGCGAGGTCTGACTCGCTGGCGGTGATGATCCCGTTGTCGTCCATACGGTCGATCAGGGCGTTCCACAACTGCCGCAGCTGTTCCCGCTGCCGTGTTGTGGTGGCGATGTGGTCGGCGTGCTGGTCGAACAGCGCCCGGGCCTCGCCCGGGTCGCGCACCCGCCGGCTGCCCGCAGCGGGCTGGGGTTGGGGTTGGGGTTGGTCGGGGTGCGGCGAGGCGGGCGTGGTGGGTGGCTCGTCGGCCGGGTGATGGAGGGTGTCGCCGGCGTGGACAGTGCCGGCGTCGGTGCGGGCCACCGCTGGAGAGGGCGCGAGGTATGGCTGCCAGTCCATGTCCGGCCCCTGGTAGGTGGCCCAGTCGCCGAGGTTCCCGCCCTCGCTGGCCTGATCGTCGATGCGCGGCTGGTCGAAGTCGGTGGAGATCGCCGCACCGCGCCCGTCGGTCACGCCCATGCCGGGTACCGGCCACCCCGGTTGCGCCCACCCCGCCGGCCAGGACGACGCGGTGGGGGCGTCCGGGTCGTCCAACGGCCCGGGCAGCCCTGGCAGAGCCGTGCCCGCCGGCGGGGCAGGTGTCGGCCCGGGCATCGGCACCGTAGCCCCGTGGTCCAGCCAGGACAGGTCCTCACCCTGCGGGCGGTCCGGTCCGAGGGCAGGGCCCGGCAGTGGTGCTTGCCGGGGCTGACCCGGATCGCTCACCCCGTACCGCGCCGCCCCGCCACCGTGTGCTTCCTGGACCCGCTGCAGCAGACCACGGTCGCGCAATGCCCCGATCCGGTCATGCACCGTCGTCTTCGGTGTGGATGTCGCCTCGGCGAGGGCTGGCTCGCTGGCGGTGATGATCCCGTTGTCGTCCATACGGTCGATCAGGGCGTTCCACAACTGCCGCAGCTGTTCCCGCTGCGGTGTTGTGGTGGCGATGTGGTCGGCGTGCTGGTCGAACAGCGCCCGGGCCTCGCCCGGGTCGCGCAGCCACTGGCTGCCTTCGGGAGGGGCCGGCAGTGGTGCTTGCCGGGGCTGACCCGGATCGCTCACCCCGTACCGCGCCGCCACGCCACCGCGACCTTCCTGGACCCGCTGCAGCAGACCACGGTCGCGCAATACCCCGATCCGGTCATGCACCGTCTGCCGCAGTGTGAATGTCGCCTCGGCGAGGTCTGGCTCGCTGGCGGTGATGATCCCGTTGTCGTCCATCCGGTCGATCAGGGCGTTCCACAACTGCCGCAGCTGTTCCCGCTGCCGTGTTGTGGTGGCGATGTGGCCGGCGTGCTGGTCGAACAGCGCCCGGGCCCCGCCCGGGTCGCGCACCCACTGGCTGCCCTCGGGAGGGGCCGGCAGTGGTGCTTGCCGGGGCTGACCCGGATCGCTCACCCCGTACCGCGCCGCCACGCGACCGCGACCTCCCTGGACCCGCTGCAGCAGACCACGGTCGCGCAATACCCCGATCCGGTCACGCACCGTCCGCTGCGGTGTGGATGTCGCCTCGGCGAGGTCTGACAGGCTGGCGGTGATGATCCCGTTGTCGTCCATACGGTCGATCAGGGCGTTCCACAACTGCCGCAGCTGTTCCGGCTGCCGTGTTGTGGTGGCGATGTGGCCGGCGTGCTGGTCGAACAGCGCCCGGGCCTCGCCCGGGTCGCGCACCCGCCGGCTGCCCGCAGCGGGCTGGGGTTGGGGTTGGGGTTGGTCGGGGTGCGGCGAGGCGGGCGTGGTGGGTGGCTCGTCGGCCGGGTGATGGAGGGTGTCGCCGGCGTGGACAGTGCCGGCGTCGGTGCGGGCCACCGCCGGGGAGGGCGCGAGGGATGGCTGCCAGTCCATGTCCGGCCCCTGGTAGGTGGCCCAGTCGCCGAGGTTCCCGCCCTCGCCGGCCCAGTCGCCGAGGTTCCCGCCGTCGCTGGCCTGATCGTCGATGCCCGGCTGGTCGAACATCGCAGCACCGTGCCCGTCGGTCACGCCCATGCCGGGTACCGGCCACCCCGGTTCCGCCCACCCCGCTGGCCAGGACGACGCGGTGGGGGCGTCCGGGTCGTCCAGCGGCCCGGGTAGCCCGGGCAGGCCCGTGCCCGCCGGCGGGGCAGGTGCAGGCCCGGACATCGGCAGCGTATCCCAGTGGTCCAGCCAGGACAGGTCCTCACCCTGCGGGTGGTCCGGTCCGAGGGCAGGGCCCGGCACCGGCAACTGCGCCCCTGGATCCCGCGACGGGCCCCACACCCACTGGGCAGCGGACACCGGGCCAGGACCAGACGGGTCGCCGCCTTCCGCTGGATCGGGCGACTGCCCGCCTGAGGCGGAGCCGGCCCACCGGTGCCGACCGCCAGCGGCGGCGAAGTCCTCCTGATCCGGCCAGCGCACGCCGGGTTCCTGACCGTTCTCGACGATGTCCGCGGTCCGTACCGCCTCCACCAGATCCGGCCCGAACAACTCCACCGAACCATCCGAGAACAACACCGACCGCACCGGCTCGTCCCCGTGTGGCCGCAACTCGCCGGGCATCTGGTCCACCTCGTGCGTGGACGACATCAGCCGCCGGGCGCGCAGCCGGGTGCGCAACCATTCACCGAAGGAGGTGGCCTGTCCCGGTCCCTGCCATGCCGCGTCACACCAGACCAGCAAGATATCGGGTGCGTCGCCGCCACGCTGCCGCGCCTGCGCGACAGCGTGTTGCCAGGCGGGCGAGGCGGTGAGCATCCGGAGGAACAAGGCCTGACGCACCGGATCGTCGGCCAGCCGCTCGGCCAGGTTCCGGTGCCCGGCGATGGTGAACCATCCCTCCACCGACGGCAGCGCCTGCGCCGCCGTGCGATCCGCCGCCGCGTCCAGATCCGCCACCACCGGGTCGGCGAAGTACACACCGCTGACCGTGTCCGCCATGACGACATCCCTGGACACCTCGAACAGCCGCGGCAGGACCCCGTCCGGCGACGCCGCCTGGATACCGAGGTCCGCAGCGAGCCGGCGCAGCTGAACCTCGCTGGCACGGCCGTAACCGCCACTGGCGAGCTCGTGGATTCGTTGCGCGGCCGGCCCGGTCGCCGCGACGGCCGGCTCGCCGAAACCGCCAGAGCCGGCACTGACCGATTCGTCCAGCACCGACACACCACTGATCGCACCCGTATCCCCGAAACCGGTCGAATCCGTGTCCCGGAAGCCGAGATCAGGGCTGAACACCGCACCGCTCGCGGCAGACACGTCACCGACCGACGCCGTATCACCGACGCTGACGACGTCGACGATCGACATGCCACCGACACGGGAGCCGACACCACCCGGCACCGTACCGAGGACCCCGACCACATCCACCGTCCCGAACGTCACGCTCCCGCCGGCCGAGGCGAGCACCCTGTGGTACCCGTCCACCCACTCCCGCTGGAACGAGGCGACCAACGCCGCATGACCGGCCAGATCGACACCGTAGCGGCGGGCCAACACGGTGAACTGGGCCTGCGCCAGACCAGCCGCCGCCGCGGTGTGCCGCTCGGACATCACCGGCACCGCCGGCCCGCCGACACGCCCGCCTTCCCCCATATCGACGGTAGCCACACCGGCGGCCGCCGCGGTGACACCGGGGACGACCACGCCCGAGAAACGCGCGGACAGGTCGGTAACCGCCTGCCGGACCACCCCCGCCACAGCACTGACCTGCCCGGCGTCGGGACCGGCCACCACACCCGGCAACACGGCAGGGGCACCGAAGATCACATCGACCCCTCGATCCACCTGGCCCCACACGCCGCCCTCGACCACCCTGAGCACACCAGCGGACGACACCACCGCCCCACCGCCCCCCGACACACCAGCCCCCCGCGACACGCCGGTGCCTGGCGGCGTGCCGGGGCCTGGCGGCGTGCCGGGGCCTGGCGGCGTGCCGGGGCCTGGCGGCGTGCCGGGGCCTGGCGGCGTGCCGGGGCCTGGCGGCGTGCCGGGGCCTGGCGGCGTGCCGGGGCCTGGCGGCGTGCCGGGGCCTGGCGGCACGCCAGCGCCTGGCGGCGTGCCGGGGCCTGTCGGCGTGCCAGCGCCTGTGGGTAGGCCGGCGGCGAGGTACTGGTCGATGTGGTGTTGAACGGCCAGGTGCGCGAGCGAGCGCAGCGCCTGCCGGTCGAACTCCGCCGGCAGCCCGGCGATCACCTGCCGCGCCCGCACCTCGGCCGGGATCCGCCCACCGGAGAACGCCAACGCCTCGACCACCCGGGCCACCGCCCGCTGCCGGACACCCGTCAGAAACCCCTCGGTCAACGCGGCAGCGGACAGGAAAGCCGCAACAGCCCGATCACCCCGCCGGGCATCGACCCACCCGGCGAACACCCCCTCAACCGGCACAGGAAGCGCGACAGCGGACAGGAAAGCCGCAACAGCCCGATCACCCCGCCGGGCGTCGACCCACCCGGCGAACACCCGCTCAACCGACACGGGAAGCGCGGCCAGGAACTGCCGCGCCTGCCCCATCCCGGCCAGCAGTCCACCATAGTGCTCCACCAGTTCCCGCTGGAACCGCTGCCACCGCTCCACCACCAGCGCACCAGCGGCCGCGACCCACTCCGGCACCGGCACCACCGGCACCGTCGGCACCGAGAAGCTCGGCACGGACCACGACGGAACCGGCAGGTCCGGCACCGACCACGACGGCGCGGACAGGTCCGGTGCCGACCACGCCGGCACCGACCACGCCGGCGCGGACAGGTCCGGCGCCGACAGGGCCGGTACCGGCACCGGCGGGACAGGCACCGGGGCCTGCCCGCCGGAGCCCGCACCCGCCGGATCGCCGACCTCCGGCTGATACGCGGACGGGTCCGCAGTGACCGGGATGGGCGGCGGCACCGGCGCGACCGGCCTACCGTCCGCGGTAAAACCGGTGCCACCGGGCATGTTCCACCGGGGCCGGGTCGGATTGAACCCCAAACCGACCGCCACACGACGCGCAGCGGCCCCGGCCGCGGTCCCGGCCAGCTCATTTCCCGCCGACACCGCCCCGGACGCCGCGGCCAGAGCGAGACCACTAGGGTCGTAGGTCCCGTCGACCATGTAGCTGGCGGCGGCGTCGCCGACCACCTCCATGCCGACCTCCGACACCGGCACCATCAACAGACTGGTCAACAGGTCACGCGTGGAACCCGACACCCCGAGGTGCCCCAGACCACCACCCACCGCACCGGCAAAGCGGGCCAACGCCGGCCCGGCCGCCGTGGTGACACCCGCCACCGCCAACCCGTACAACGCCTGCTTACCGACCTGCGCCCAGTCGACCCCCGGCACCAGACCATCAGCCAACATGCTGATCTGCGCCAACAACGACGACCCCGGCATGAACAACATCTGGATCGCCGTGCTGCTCGCCGCCGCCCGCACCATCGACGACCGCAGGATCGTCTGGATGATCGTCCGGGTCTTCACGATGTGCGCCGCCGCCTCCACCGGCAGGAAGAACGCCATCGCGAACGCGACCGCCAACTCCGTCATCATGAAGATGAACATGACCAGCGCCTGACGATCCGTCAGCTCCATCTGGTTCAGGAAGCCCCGCATCGCCTGAGCCACGTTCACCTTCAGATCCGCGACCCGGTCCAACAACTCCACGAACGGAGCCGTCTGCGCCACGAACCGGTCGAAGACCTCACCCTCCCCCGCCGCCCGAACCGCCTTGATCGCCTGGATCAGCTCCGGAACCAACAGGGTCCGCACCCGATCCGCCAGCACCTCCAACGCGTTCAGGTCGTACGCCAACACCGGCAGATCCGACCGGTGCAACCGCATCCCGGTGAACGCCTCCAGGGCCTGCTTCGACGACTCACTGAGACCCACGGAAGGAACAGCAGCCTCAGCCACCGCCAACGCCCCCTCCCCACCCCCACCAGGGGCACTCAATGCCAATCACCCAGCAGCGCACCACCGCCTCGGCCGTCGGCCATCTCGTTCCCACGCGGAGCAGCCCCGCGCACCGCCACTCATGTCCGCAAACCAGCTCGGAACCGATGGCCGCGGTGTTCACCCCGACACAACGACAGACGCCCACCGCCTCGCCCTGAAATCCAAGGCCGCACACACCTCGACCAACAGCTCCTCATCACTCAACGCGCTCATCCCATCACACCCCCGTTACCCCACGACTGAGAGGTCGCGCGGAATGGTTGTTGATCATCGGCGGCGGGCGGGTCGGTTGTTCCACCGGTAGAGGGTCCATGCACGCCGGATGAGGCTGCGGACGGTGATGATCGCGTCGGCGAGGTCGAAGAAGGCGTCGATGACCTTCTCTGTTCGTTCGTAGCAGCGTTGCAGCCGGTTGAACGCGTTGTGCCAGCTGTTCGTCCGTTCGACGTGCCACCGTTGGCTCGCCTGGATGGGCGCCTTGTCGCCCTTGTGGGCGATCTCACCGGTCAGGCCGCGCTCGGCCAGCAGGGCGCGGGTGACCTGGGAGTCGTATCCGGCGTCGAGGTGCACCGTGATGGCCTGGGGTAGTGGGCCGAGGTCGTCGAGGTGGTCGAGGGTGGGGCCGAGCAGGGGTGAGTCGTGTCGGTTCGCGCCGGCCAGGACCCGGCCGAGGGGGATGCCGTAGCCGTCGACCATCAACGAGCGTTTCATGCCCTGCTTGCCCCGGTCGACCGGTGAGCGTCCGGCGGCCTCGCCGCCGCCGGGAGCCTTGGTGATGCAGCCGTCCACGGCGATGTCGTCGAGGACCAGGCCGACGAGCCGGTCGTAGGCGTCCAGGGCGATCTGTTTGAGCTGGGCGAACACCCCAAGCTCTATCCACTCGTCACGGCGGCCGCGGATCGTGGTGGCCGAACAGGTGGCATCGGCGATCGCCTCGTAGGCGCAGCCGAACCGCAACACCTGGACCAGCTTGTCGAACACGATGCGGTCATCGATCCGCTTGCGGTGACAGCCCAGCGGATGTGTCGGTTGGTAGGTCGGCCGATCGGGGAGCAGCGCGGCGAACTGGACCCACAACGGCTCGATCAGCCATGCTGGGATGGCAGGCACAGAACCTCCCGTGATCACGGAGCGTCAGCAACTTCATGATCACCAGTTCTGTGCCTGCATCCGTTCAGGCGCGCCGATCAACCCACCATTCCGCGCGACCTCTTAGACTTCCCCCAGATCCCCGCATCGACCTGTTCCTGATCGGAACTCAACCCGCCGTCCTCCGTCCACATGCCACTCACAAGGGCACCGCATGCAACCACAGCCGTACGACATCTCCAATCACCCAACCAAAAACCAGGCACCGGCCAGATAAAAGCGCAGGTCGCGAAGTGTCCTCCCCACGCACGTGGGGGTGCTCCGGCGGCGGCGTCGAGTCTCGGCACCACCATCAAGTCCTCCCCACGCACGTGGGGGTGCTCCGGCGTGGTCAGCCGGCGGCACTGAGCCGACCGAGTCCTCCCCACGCACGTGGGGGTGCTCCGACGCCAGCCCTGGACCGGCGGGTGACCTCACCGTCCTCCCCACGCACGTGGGGGTGCTCCGGTACGGCAGGCCGTCCAGGCTGCCCGTCACGAGTCCTCCCCACGCACGTGGGGGTGCTCCGCCGGACCTTGAGCTGGTCGTGAACGACGTCCCGTCCTCCCCACGCACGTGGGGGTGCTCCGCCGCACCAGTGGATGTCGGCGCCCGCTGGGCGGTCCTCCCCACGCACGTGGGGGTGCTCCGCGCCCGGTCCGGGCCGAGGTCGTCGGTTCGGTGTCCTCCCCACGCACGTGGGGGTGCTCCACCACCCACCTGGATGTGGTGACGCGCGCCGTGGTCCTCCCCACGCACGTGGGGGTGCTCCGCCGATCATCGCTTATTCGTACGCCCGGCTGGTGTCCTCCCCACGCACGTGGGGGTGCTCCGCGCGAGCCGTTCCCGTGGACCACCGAATACGGGTCCTCCCCACGCACGTGGGGGTGCTCCGCCGAACGCGACCGCCAGGGCGAGCACGGCGGTGTCCTCCCCACGCACGTGGGGGTGCTCCGCTGCCGCCGCCGCCGCCCGGCGGGCGGGCGCTGTCCTCCCCACGCACGTGGGGGTGCTCCGGCGGCGCAGCCGGTCCGGGCGTCCGCCCCGAAGTCCTCCCCACGCACGTGGGGGTGCTCCGGTGACGTCAATGTTCCCGCCGGCCTGCCGGGCGTCCTCCCCACGCACGTGGGGGTGCTCCGCCGTTCAGCGAGTCGAACAGCGATGGGCTGAAGTCCTCCCCACGCACGTGGGGGTGCTCCGAGACGGTGTCTATCTGCACCCGCCCGGACCTGGTCCTCCCCACGCACGTGGGGGTGCTCCGATGGCGCTCCAGGTCGCTGACTACTGCTTCCAGTCCTCCCCACGCACGTGGGGGTGCTCCAGTGCAGGGGCAGCAGAACCTGCGGAGGGCTGCGTCCTCCCCACGCACGTGGGGGTGCTCCGCGGAGGTGGTTCGGGAGGCGTGGGCGCAGGTTCGATGTAGAACGACCAGAAGTAGTTCCCGCGCATCTTCGCCGTGTCCCGTCGCAGCCGCACTCCGTCGCCCACCAGACCATCGTGCACCGCGGGGCCAACCCGACCGCCCGCACGGGATGGTCCCCCACGCCGGGGCTACGTCTCACAGGTGCCACGTACATCGAGATCAGCTCGACGACTACGCCGTGGTCGCGTGTGGGTGGGCGGGCTGCCGGCCCAGAACATGCGACCCGGCCCGGGTGGTCGCCGAGGGGCGTCCACCCGGGCCGGGTCGCCGGGTCAGGCCGGGTAGGTGCGCGGCGTCCAGACCACCACCGAGTCGTCGCCCCGGGTGCTGACCTGGGTGGTGGACGAGCCGATGATCAGCAGGCACTTCATGTCGACCGTCTCCGGGTCGAGGTCACCGAGGGACACCACGGTGATCTTCTCGCCCGGACGGCCCACGTCCCGGGCGACGACCACCGGGGTCTTCGGGTCGCGGTGCCGAAGCAGGACGTCCTTGGCCGCGCCCACCTGCCAGCGGCGGCTCGCCGAGGCCGGGTTGTAGAGGGCGAGCACCAGGTCCGCCGCCGAGGCGGCGGCGAGGCGGGACTCGATCACCGGCCACGGCTTCAGCCGGTCGGAGAGGGACATCACCGCGAAGTCGTGCCCGAGCGGCGCGCCGATGCGGCTCGCGGCGGCCTGGGCGGCGGTCAGGCCGGGCAGGACCCGCACCGGCACCCCGGCGAACCGGGGCTGGCCGGTGGCCACCTCGTAGACGGCGCTGGCCATCGCGAAGACGCCCGGGTCGCCGGAGGAGACGACCACCACCCGGGCGCCGTCGAGCGCCAGTTCGAGGGCGTGCGCGGCCCGTTCGGTCTCCACCTGGTTGCCGGAGGTGTGCCGCTGCTGTCCGGGGCGGGCCGGCACCCGGTCGACGTACGGGCCGTAGCCGACGAGGTGTTCGGCCTCGCGCAGCGCCCGGGCCACCTCCGGGGTGAGCCAGCGGGGTCCGGCCGGGCCGAGGCCGACCACGGTGACCTCACCCCGGCCGGTGGTCGGGGCCGGGGCGGGCAGGTCGTCGCGGGCCGCCGCGCTGGTGGGGCTGGGCAGCATCGCCAGCGAGAAGTACGGCACCTCGTCGGCGGGGACGTCCGCCAGCGGGGCGTGCCGGCTGCGGGACGAGGTGGCCCGCTCGACGTACCAGGTCTCCGGCAGGCGGCCGGCGTCGTCGAGGGCGGCGCGGACGTTGTCGAAGGTGCGGCCGAGCTTGAGCACGGCGGCGGCATCGGTGTCGGCGAGCCGGCGGGACAGCTCCTCCGCCGACAGGGTGCCGGGCAGGATGGTCAGCACCTCGTCCCGTTCCACCAGGGGGCGACCGAGGACGGCCGACGCGGCGCTGACCGAGGTCACGCCCGGCACCACCTCGGCCGGGAACCGGTGGGCGAGGCGCTCGTGCAGGTACATGTAGGAGCCGTAGAACATCGGGTCACCGGCGCAGAGGACCACGACGGTGCGCCCGGCGGCGAGGTGGACGGCGAGCCGTTCGGCGCTGTCGTCGTAGAACTGCCGGATGACACCCTCGTAGCCGCCCGGGTCGTCGGTGTCCTCGGTGGTCACCGGGTAGACCAGCGGTTCCTCCACGTGGTGCTCGCGCAGCAGGCCCTCGGCGATCGAGCGGGCGATGCTGCGGCCGTGCCGGGCGGAGTAGTAGGCGACCACGTCGGCCTCGGCGATCAGCCGGGCCGCCTTGACGGTCAGCAGCTCGGGGTCACCGGGGCCGACACCGACGCCGTAGAGCCTTCCGGTTGGGGACACGTTCACTCCACCTCGTTAGCGATGCCGTTGACAGCCGCGGCGGTGACCGCGCTGCCGCCCCTGCGACCGTGCACGACCAGGTACGGGATCCCCCCGGGTGTGCCGCCAGGGCCTGCTTGGACTCGACGGCCCCGATGAAGCCGACCGGCACCCCGATGATCGCGGCGGGCCGGGGCGCGCCCTCGTCGATCATCTCCAGCAGCCGGAACAGCGACGTGGGGGCGTTGCCGATGGCGACGACCGCGCCGTCGAGCCGGTCCCGCCACAGCTCCATGGCGGCGGCGCTGCGGGTGGTGCCGAGCCGCTTCGCCAGCTCCGGGACCGCCGGGTCGCGCAGGGTGCAGACCACGTCGTTGTCGACCGGCAGCCGGGCCCGGGTGACCCCGGCGGCGACCATGGCCGCGTCGCAGAGGATCGGCGCGCCGGCCGCCAGGGCGGCTCGGCCGGCGGAGACCACGTCCGGATGGGCCGCCACGTCGTCGACGAGGTCGACCATGCCGCAGGCGTGGATCATCCGGACGACGACCTGGGCGACGTCACCGGGCAGCTGGGACAGGTCGGCCTCGGCCCGGATGGTGGCGAAGGACCGCCGGTAGATCTCGGCGCCCTCGCGGACGTAGTCGTAGCTCACTGTGCTCCCCGTGCCTGTGCCAGTCGGACGCCGATCGGCCCGTGGGGTTCCCCTGCCGGGCCCGCGACACGGTATCCCGAGCCGGTGGCCACCGCCAGAGCCGCCGGGCCCGCCGGCCGTCCGCAGCACCGGTCACAGCCGGCCCAGTGCAGCGGCAGCGCCTCCGGGGTACGGGGGCCGGCGGCGGCCAGGGCGGCGGTGGCGTCGGCCCGGACGTCGGCCAGGGACTTCTCACAGCCCGGCCGGCCGGTGCAGGAGGTCACCCCGACCCACGGCGAGGTCGGGTCGACGACGAGCCCGGCGGCGGCCAGCGTGGACACCGCCGTGGGCTCGGCGGACGTGACGACCACGGTGCGCCAGGGGGTCACCACCAGCGTGGACGCGACGGCGGCGAGCGTGTCGGCCTGGTCGGCGGTGAGCCGGCCGAGCGGCGCGGCGACGACCGTGAAACCCCCGGGGTGGACACCGACCGTGGGCGGGACGCCACGGGGTGGCTCCACCGGCGTGGCCTGCGGACCGTCCAGCGCGGCGGCGATCGCGGCCGGGGCGTCCGGCAGGTCGGCGATCCGCCACAGCCCGGTGCGTCCGGCGCAGAGCCGCAGGAACACCCGGGCGGCGGTGACGATCGCGGCGGGCACGTCGGTGGTCACCCGGATGCCGACGTCGGTGCCGCTGACCAGGAGCGCGCCGGTTCCGGCCGTCCAGCAGAGGTCCGCGCCGAGGCCGGTGAGGTCGCCCCGGCCGTCGTCGAGGGCGATCAGGAACCGGCCACTGAGTCCGGCGAGGTCTCCGGCGGCGCAGAGCGCGGCGTCCACCGCGCCCACCAGCGGGCGTACATCGGCGCGGCCGGTGGTGTCCAGGCCGCTCAACGGCGAGGCGACGATGTTGCGGACCCGCTCGTGGGTGGCGCTGGGCAACAGGCCCACCCCGACCAGAGCGGACGCGATGCGGTCGACGCCGGCCGGGTCGGTGATGCCCCGCACCTGCACGTTGCCCCGGGAGGTCAGCTCCAGCGTGCCGTCGCCGTCGCGGCGCGCCGCCGTGGCCAGACACCGCAACTGCGCGGGGCCGAGCCGACCTCCCGGGATCCGCACGCGGACCAGTGCCCCGTCGGCGGCCTGGTGGGCGCGGAGCGCTCCCGGGCAGCGGTCGTCGGCGGGACGACGGGACGGGGAGGAGACATCGGGCACCTCGTCATCGTAGAGTCGTGGCTCTGGGCGCGGATCCGCGCCGAGATCAGCATCACGCGGTCGGCGCGGAGGAACCCGGTGCGAGTCCGGGGCGGTCCCGCCACTGTCACCGGGTCGGCGTCCCGCCGGGCCGGGAGCCAGACACTTCGGCTGGCCGCGAGCGACGACCACGGGCGCGGACCCGGGGAGGAGTCAGCCATGCCTGGCCGAGTTACGTCATGATCCTGCTCTTGTCCACCTCGGACACCGACCTGCTGAGCGCGCGGGCCAGTGCGGCGGACTACCGCCTGGCCAACCCGGCCCGGCTCGGCGACGATCCGGCCGAGCTGACCACCCTGCTCGACGGCGTCGACCTGGTGGTCGTCCGGATCCTCGGCGGTTACCGGATGTGGCAGCAGGGCCTGGACACCCTGCTCGCCGGGAACGTCCCGGTCGTGGCGCTCGGCGGCGAGGCGCTGCCCGACGCGGACCTGATGGCGCGCTCCACCGTGCCCCGGGGCATCGCCACCGAGGCGCACGCCTACCTCGCCCAGGGCGGGCCGGACAATCTCCGCGAGCTGCATGCCTTCCTCAGCGACACGGTGCTGCTCACCGGGCAGGGCTTCGCGCCACCGGCCGAGCAGCCCACCTGGGGACTGCTGGAGCGGACGGGCCGGCAGGTCGACGGGCCGACCGTGGCGGTCCTCTTCTACCGGGCACACCAGCTCAGCGGGAACACTGCCTTCGTCGAAGGGCTCTGCGCGGCGATCGAGGACGCCGGCGGGGTGCCGTTGCCGGTGTACTGCGCGAGCCTGCGTACCGCCGCCGTCGAGCTGCTGCGCACCCTCGGCCGGGCGGACGCGCTGCTGGTCACCGTGCTCGCCGCCGGTGGCACCCGGCCGGCGGAGGCGTCCGCCGGTGGCGACGACGACGCCTGGGACGTGGGCGCGCTGGCCGCGTTGGACGTGCCGATCCTCCAGGCGCTCGCGCTGACCAGCGACCGGCGGACGTGGGCGGAGAACGACGACGGGTTGAGCCCGCTGGACGCCGCCACCCAGGTCGCGGTGCCGGAGTTCGACGGGCGCGTGATCACCGTGCCGTTCTCGTTCAAGGAGACCGACGCCGACGGGCTGCCGCACTACGTGGCCGACCCGGAGCGGGCCCGACGGGTGGCCGGCATCGCCGTGCGGCACGCCCGGCTGCGGCACGTTCCCCCGGCGCAGCGGCGGATCGCGGTGGTGCTCTCGGCGTACCCGACCAAGCACGCGCGGGTCGGCAACGCGGTCGGCCTGGACACCCCGGCCAGCGCGGTCCGTCTGCTGCGGGAGCTGCGGGACGCCGGCTACGACGTCGGCCCGGTCGACGGTCCGGACGCCCTGCCCGGCCTGGTGCCCGGCGGGGACGGCGACGACGCCGACGGGGACCGCTTCATCCACGCCCTGATCGCCGCCGGCGGGCAGGATCCGGAGTGGCTCACCGAGGAGAAGCTGGCCGGCAACCCGGTGCGGGTGCCGGCGGCCATCTACCGCCGCTGGTTCGACGCGCTCCCCGACGACCTGCGGGAGGCGATGACCGAGCACTGGGGTCCGGCCCCGGGCGAGCTGTTCGTCGACCGGTCGGGCAACGCCGACGGGGACATCGTGCTGGCCGGCCTGCGCGCCGGGAACGTGCTGCTGATGATCCAGCCGCCGCGCGGGTTCGGCGAGAACCCGGTGGCGATCTACCACGACCCGGACCTGCCGCCCACGCACCACTACCTGGCCGCCTACCGCTGGCTGGACGAGGAGTTCGGCGCGCACGCCGTGGTGCACCTGGGCAAGCACGGCTCGCTGGAGTGGCTGCCCGGCAAGAACGTCGGCCTCTCCGCCTCCTGTGGCCCGGACGCGGTCCTCGGCGACCTGCCGCTGATCTACCCGTTCCTGGTCAACGACCCGGGCGAGGGCGCGCAGGCGAAGCGCCGGGCGCACGCCACCATCGTCGACCACCTCGTCCCGCCGATGGCCCGGGCGGAGAGCTACGGCGACATCGCCCGACTGGAGCAGCTGCTCGACGAGTACGCGAACATCTCCACCATGGACCCGGCGAAGCTGCCGGCGATCCGCCAGCAGATCTGGACGCTCATCCAGGCCGCCCGCCTCGACCACGACCTCGGGCTGGAGCAGCGCCCGCACGACGCCGAGTTCGACGAGTTCCTGCTGCACGTCGACGGCTGGCTCTGCGAGATCAAGGACGCCCAGATCCGCGACGGCCTGCACGTGCTCGGGCAGGCGCCGACCGGTGAGGCGCGGGTCAACCTGATCCTGGCGATCCTGCGTGCCCGGCAGGTCTTCGGCGGGCAGGTCGGCGCGGTGCCGGGGCTGCGGACCGCGCTCGGGCTGGACGAGACGGCGGCGGAGCAGACCGCCGAGGTGGACCGGGTCGAGGCGGTCGCGCGGCGGCTCGCCGAGGCGATGGAGCGGCACGGCTGGGCGGCGGAGGCCGTAGCCGGGGTCTGCACCGAGGTGCTCGGCGACGACGCTCCGCACGCCGACGCCGTCCGGACGGTGCTGACGTTCGCCGCCACCGAGGTCGCGCCCCGGCTGGCGGGCACCACCGGCGAGATCGACGCGGTGCTGCACGCCCTCGACGGCGGGTACGTCCCGGCCGGGCCGAGCGGCTCCCCGCTGCGTGGCCTGGTCAACGTGCTGCCGACCGGCCGCAACTTCTACACCGTCGACCCGAAGGCGATCCCGAGCCGGCTGGCCTGGGAGACCGGGCAGGCGATGGCCACCTCGCTGGCCGAGCGGTACCGCCGGGACACCGGCGAGTGGCCCCGGTCGGTCGGGCTGTCGGTGTGGGGCACCTCGGCGATGCGCACCGCCGGTGACGACATCGCCGAGGTGCTGGCGCTGATCGGCGTGCAGCCGACCTGGGACGAGATGTCCCGGCGGGTCACCGGCTTCGAGGTCGTCCCGCTCGCTGACCTGGGCCGCCCGCGCATCGACGTGACCGTGCGGATCAGCGGGTTCTTCCGGGACGCCTTCCCGCACGTGGTGCTCCTGCTCGACGACGCGATCCGGGCGGTCGCCGCGCTCGACGAGCCGGAGGAGGAGAACTACCTCGCCGCGCACGCCCGCGCCGACCTCGGGGAACACGGCGACGAGCGGCGGGCCACCACCCGCATCTTCGGCTCCCAGCCGGGCGCGTACGGGGCGGGGCTGCTGCCGCTGATCGACAGCGGCAACTGGCGCGACGACGCCGACCTGGCCGAGGTGTACACCGTCTGGGGTGGCTTCGCCTACGGTCGCGGCCTGGAAGGCCGGCCGGCCCGGCAGGACATGGAGTCGGCGTACCGGCGGATCGCGGTGGCGGCGAAGAACACCGACACCCGCGAGCACGACATCGCCGACTCCGACGACTATTTCCAGTACCACGGCGGCATGATCGCCACGGTACGAGCGCTGACCGGCCAGGCGCCGCGGGCGTACATCGGCGACAGCACCACGCCGGACGCGGTGCGGACCCGGTCGCTGACCGAGGAGACCGCGCGGGTGTTCCGGGCCCGGGTGGTCAACCCGCGCTGGATGGCGGCGATGCGCCGGCACGGGTACAAGGGCGCGTTCGAGATGGCCGCGACCGTGGACTACCTCTTCGGCTACGACGCGACCGCCGGAGTGGTCACCGACTGGATGTACGAGCAGCTCGCCCAGAGCTACGTCCTGGACCCGGAGAACCAGCGCTTCCTGCGCCGGTCGAACCCGTGGGCGCTGCGCGGCATCGTCGAGCGGCTCACCGAGGCCGCCGACCGGGGGCTGTGGTCCAAGCCGGACCCGGAGCTGATGGACGCGCTGCGCCAGGCGTACCTGGAGGTCGAGGGCGACCTGGAGGACGGGAACTGACCTGTGTCGCCGTCCCGTCCGGGGCGTGACGGCGACCCAGCACCGCAGGTGACGACGGGTGCCGGGGACGACCGCAGAGGACTGCGGCCGTCCCCGGCATCACGCTCAGCAGGTGGTGTTGCCGGCCGGAACCCAGCCGTCGACCGACGGGTACTCGGCGCCATGGCCGTAGATCCAGTCGGTGCCGTCGGACCAGCCCTGGCCGTGGTAGCGGAACCCGCGCCCGGCCGTCAGGGTGAGCAGCACCGTGCCGTGCGGCGCGGTACGCAGCCAGGTGTTCTCCTTCAGGATGCAGACGGTGCCGGGCGCGTCGCTCGCCGAGGCCGGTGCGGCCGCCACGGCCGAGCCGGCGAGAACGACGGTCAGGGCCGTCATGGTGTGCAGGAGTCGGCGCTTCACTCGTGTCCTTCCATCGTGGTCGTACGCGACTCCGATTGTGATCAACCTGCGCGCCGGCCGGTATGGGAAGCCCTCCCCGGCTACCGCGCGGCCCGGACGAGCAGCATCCCGCACCACGACACAACCTGCCGTGCCGGCCGGTCGAAGGACGGAGCCACATTCCCTGGCCGGCAGACCCGCTGGTCGCCGATGATTGCTGCCATGGCCATGATCCGCCGAGCCGACACCTGCGCCGGACGGCAGACCGTCCGACGACGCCCCGCGTGAGCTACCCCGACATCAGTGGCCCCGACGCCACGATCCTGGCGACGGCCCTCGCCCTGGCGAAGGTCGACGACGCCTTGGCCGTGGTGCTCGTCGAGGGCATCAGCGACCAGATCGCGGTGGAGACCGCCGCCGTGGGCCGGGGCCGGGACCTCGGGGCGGAGCGGATCGTGGTCGTGCCGATCGGCGGGGCGCACGCCATCGGCCGTTTCCTGACCATGCTGGAGCCCCTGCAGGTGCGACTCGCGGGCCTGTGCGACCTTCGTGAGGAGGAGCTGTTCCGGCGCGGCCTCGCCGCCCGGACCGGTTCGCCCCCCGCCCGCACCGACCTGGAAGCCCACGGGTTCCACGTCTGCGTCGACGATCTGGAGGACGAGCTGATCCGCGCCGTGGGCACCGTGGAGGTCGAAGCGCTCTTCGAGTCGCAGGGCGACCTCGGGTCGTTCCGCTCGATGCAGAACCAGCCGGCCTGGCGTGGCCGGCGGCCGGAAGCGCAGATGCGGCGGTTCCTGGGCAGCGGCTCGCGCCGCAAGCTGCGTTACGCACGGCTGCTCGTCGAGGCGGCAGTCGGCCGGGATGCCCTGCCCCGGCCGCTCGACGCGCTGCTCACCGCCCTCTGACTCGCTGGAGGTCAGGCCCTCGGCCGTCGTCGTGGCTCGGTCGTCTCCCCGACGCCGGGGCCTGAGCCTGTCGCCACTGCGTCGAGCGCCGGTGCGAGCGGCAGCAACGCGGTCCGCACAAGGTCCGGCAGGGACCCGGACGGCACGACGAACCCGGGCATCGACGGCGTCACGTTCGCGGACTGCAACCACTGCCGGAGCGCGACCCTGGCGGCCGCGCCGACGCTGGCGGACAGCACCTGGGCGGTCAGGCGGTCCACGGCCGGGCAGCGTCCGGTGATGGCTTCGGCGAGCGGTCCCTCGATCGCGGTGACGGTGTCGACGTAGCAGGCACGCAGAGCGGAACTGCTCGTGATCATCAGCAGCGCGTCACGCGCATGGTCCCCCGGGTCGGTGTACTGCCCGACGACGGCGTCGACGACGGCGTCGGCGAGGCTGACACCGGCGGGGCGGCCGAGCACGGCTGCCGCGACGTGTGACGCGCGCTCCGCGGTGACCGCCGCGATGATCGCCTGCTCGCGGCTGGAGAAGTAGTTGTTGTACGTCCTCGGGGACACGCCTGCGGCCTCGGCGATGTCGTCGACACGGACGTTCTCCGGCCCGCGCTCCAGCGCGAGGCGCAGCGCTGCCGCCCGGAGCGCCTCCCTGGTGGCCTGCTTCTTCCGTTCCCGCAACGTGGGCCGACCCGCTGTCATGCCCTCACCATCACACACTTCATGCGGAGACGCAAATTTGCGTGCACGCAGAGATTTGGTAGCGTTCCCGCCTACCTGCCCCCGACCGGAAGGACCCACGACATGCGCGTCAAGGGGATGACCTACGACACCGGCTTCGTGCGTGACGGCCGCAACTCGGTGGAGCGCTTCGACCCCGAACGGGTTCGACGGGAGCTGGCGATCATCCGCGACGACCTGAACTGCAACGGCGTCCAGATCATCGGTGGGGACCCGCAGCGCCTGGAGATCGCCGCCCGTGCCGCCGCCGACCTCGGACTGGAGATCTGGTTCTCGCCGTACCCGCTGGACCTGTCGACCGACCAGGCCCTCGCCCTGTTCCTCGACTGCGCCGAGCGTGCCGAGCGACTACGTACGGCGGGGGCCGAGGTCGTGTTCGTCACCGGCGTCGAGCTGAGCATCATGAACCGGGGATTCGTCGACGGCGACCGTATCGACGAACGCCTCAGCCGCCTGTTGGGCGACCCGGACGGCCGCATCGAGCGGATCGCCGAGGTCCGCTCCCGTCTGGGCGGGTTCCTCCGCACCGCCGTGGCAGCCGTCCGCGAACGATTCCACGGAAAGGTCGCCTACGCCGCCATACCGTTCGAGGGTGTCGACTGGAACCTGTTCGACTTCGTGACCCTCGAACTCATCCGGTCGGCGGAGGTCGCCGACCGGTTCCGAGACGGGGTGCGCGGTCTCGTCGCCCGATCCCGACCGGTCGCCGTCACCGGTTTCGGCACCGCGACCTGGCGCGGGGCCGGCGACGTCGCACCACGCAGCATGGAGATCCTCGAGTACGACGAGGCCACCGGCGATCCACTGCGACTGGACGGGCACTACGAGCGGGACGAGGCCGGCCAGGCGGCGTACCTCGGCGAACTGCTCGACATCTTCGACAGCGAGGGCGTCGACAGCGCCTTCGTGTTCCTCTTCGCGCTCGAAAGCCTGCCCCACCGCCCCGACGGCGATCCCCGCGACGACCTCGACCTTGCCAGCCTCGGAATCGTCAGGGTGCTGGACGGCCGCAGCGGCGACACCTACCCCGACCTGCCCTGGGAACCCAAGGCCGCCTTCGCCACGGTCGCCGAACGCTACGCCGGCTGACCCGCGCCGACGAACGCACCGGAGCGGGATCAACTGTGCCTGCGGGGCAGGTTCATCGCGCGCCACGAGGGCCAGCCCTGCGGCCAGGTGTCGGGCCAGTCGTCGGCGCCCTGACCAGCGTCATGCTCCGCGTCACCGGCACACCGGCGGCGTCGAGGAACCACGCCGCTCGGTACTCCGCCCCTGCACCGGGCTGTCCGAGAGGTACCGCCCTGGGCGTTCGCGACCGTGAAGGCCGGCGGCTCCCCACTCTCGACGGCCCGTACCTCGGCGATCTTCGCTCCCCGGGCCCGCTGGGCGTCCAGCACCTGGCTGGCAGCCGTACCGGTTCACCCCACCCCGACCGACCGGTAGGCCGCCGCGCGGAAGAACCGGGCGGTGTCCGGTCAGCCGCCGACGTAGGCCGCGAGGTGCTCGCCGGTGAGGGTGGAGCGGGCGGCGACGAGGTCGGCGGGCGGACCCTCGAAGACGATCCGGCCACCGTCGTGGCCCGCGCCGGGGCCGAGGTCGATGATCCAGTCGGCGTGCGCCATGACCGCCTGGTGGTGCTCGATGACGATGACCGACTTGCCGGCGTCGACGAGTCGGTCGAGCAGGCCGAGCAGATGCTCGACGTCGGCGAGGTGGAGGCCGGTGGTCGGCTCGTCCAGGACGTAGACGCCGCCCTTCTCGCCCAGGTGGGTGGCGAGCTTGAGCCGCTGCCGCTCGCCGCCGGAGAGGGTGGTGAGCGGCTGGCCGAGGCTGAGGTAGCCGAGCCCCACGTCGGCGAGCCGGGCGAGGATGGCGTGGGCGGCCGGCGTACGCGCCTCGCCGGCACCGAAGAACTCCTCGGCCTCGGTCACCGACATCGCGAGCACCTCGCTGATGTCACGGCCGCCGAGGTGGAACTCCAGCACCGCCGCCTGGAACCGCTTCCCCTCGCACTCCTCGCAGGTGGTGGCGACACCGGCCATCATCGCCAGGTCCGTGTAGATGACACCGGCACCGTTGCAGGTGGGGCAGGCGCCCTCGGAGTTGGCGCTGAACAGCGCCGGCTTCACGCCGTTGGCCTTCGCGAACGCCTTGCGGATCGGGTCGAGCAGCCCGGTGTACGTCGCCGGGTTGCTCCGGCGGGAGCCACGGATCGCGCCCTGGTCGATGGACACCACCCCCGCGCCGGCCGGGATCGACCCCTGCACGAGCGAACTCTTGCCGGAACCGGCGACACCGGTGACGACGACGAGCATCCCGAGCGGGATGTCGACGTCGACGTCGCGCAGGTTGTGCGCGTTCGCGCCGCGGATCTCCAGCACGCCGGTGGGCGTCCGCACCGTCGTCTTCAGGGCGGCCCGGTCGTCGAGATGGCGGCCGGTGAGGGTGTCGCTGGCCCGCAGTCCCTCGACGGTGCCCTCGAAGCAGACCGCGCCGCCCGCCGTACCGGCGCCGGGGCCGAGGTCGACGACGTGGTCGGCGATCACGATCGTCTCCGGCTTGTGCTCCACGACGAGCACCGTGTTGCCCTTGTCCCGCAGCCGTAGCAGCAGTTCGTTCATCCGCTGGATGTCGTGGGGGTGCAGGCCGATGGTGGGCTCGTCGAAGACGTAGGTGACGTCGGTGAGCGCGGAGCCGAGGTGGCGGATGAGCTTCACGCGCTGCGCCTCGCCGCCCGACAGCGTGCCCGACGACCGGTCGAGCGAGAGGTAGCCCAGCCCGATCTCCACGAACGAGTCGAGGGTCCGCCGCAGCGTGACGAGCAGCGGTGCCACCGACGGCTCGTCGAGGCCCCGCACCCACCCGGCGAGGTCGCTGATCTGCATCGCGCAGACGTCGGCGATGTTGACACCGTTGATCCGCGACGACCGGGCCGCCTCGCTGAGACGGGTGCCGCCGCACTCGGGACAGGTGGTGAAGGTGACCGCCCGGTCCACGAACGCCCGGATGTGCGGCTGCATCGCCTCCCGGTCCTTCGCGAGGAACGACTTCTGGATCTTCGGGATCAGGCCCTCGTACGTCAGGTTGATATTGTCGACCTTGATCTTGGTCGGCTCCTTGTGGAGCAGGTCGTGCAGCTCGGCCTTGGTGAACCTGCGGATCGGCTTGTCCGGGTCGAAGAAACCGCAGCCGCTGAAGATGCGGCCGTACCAGCCGTCGACGCTGTAGCCGGGGACCGTGATCGCACCCTCGTTGAGCGACTTGCTGTCGTCGTAGAGCGCGGACAGGTCGAAGTCGGTCACCCGGCCCATGCCCTCGCAGCGCGGACACATCCCGCCGATCTGGGTGAAGGTCTGCTTCACCGTCCTGGTGGCACCGCGTTCGATCGTGATCGCACCGCTGGCCCGCACCGAGGGGACGTTGAAGGAGTACGCCTGGGGCGAACCGATGTGCGGCTGCCCGAGCCGGCTGAAGAGGATGCGCAGCATCGCGTTGGCGTCGGTCACCGTCCCGACCGTGGAGCGTGGGTTCGCGCCCAGCCGCTCCTGGTCGACGATGATCGCCGTCGTCAGCCCCTCCAGCAGGTCGACCTCCGGCCGGGCCAGCGTCGGCATGAAGCCCTGCACGAAGGCGCTGTAGGTCTCGTTGATCATCCGCTGCGACTCGGCGGCGATCGTGCCGAAGACCAGCGAGCTCTTGCCCGAGCCGGAGACGCCGGTGAAGACCGTCAGCCGGCGCTTCGGGATCTCGACGCTGACGTCCTTGAGGTTGTTCACGCGCGCACCCTGCACGCGGATGAGATCGTGACTGTCGGCAACGTGCGGCGTGGGCAACTGCGTGTCCGTCCTGGTGGCGGTGCTCATCGTGTCTCCAACTGTTGCGGTCTTCCGTCGGCGTCGCCTGGCTCGATCCAACCAGCTCGCGTGAATCGTCAGGTCGTTCACGGTCACGCTACGTGCGGCTCGGGGGCCGGCGCTTCTCGACTCCTGATCAGTTGCGGGGGCGTCCGCGCCCGAGCCTCTACGCCGGAGGCGGCGCGATCCCGCTACCCGTCCGCGCGGACCTCACCGGGCACACGCTGCGGCTGGAGCAGCCTAACCCCGACACCGGCGAGGTGCGCTCACCCTTGACACCTGGCTTACCCGACACTGACGTCCCCCTACGGCATGATCGCTTCCCGTGACGGACCACACCGACCTTCTGGCGCGCATCGCCCGGCGGGCCCGGGAGGATGAGCCCATGATGCCGCTTGCCGCCGGCCTGCCGGCGCCGCTTCCCCAGAGCACGATCGACAGCGCCGAGAAGCGACTGGGGTTCGGGCTGCACCCTCTGCTGGCGGCGATCTACCGAGACCTCGCGAACGGTGGCTTCGGTCCCGACTACCAGCTCCTCAGCCTGACGGACGGACCGACCTCCGAGCAGGCGGTCGAGTGCTACCTCGACGTTCGAGCCGGACGCGCCGGCACGGAGTGGGCGTGGCCGGAAGGCGTTCTGCCGATCCTCACCTGGGGTTGCGGCATGTACGCGTGCGTCGACTGCCGAAGCGACCAGGGGACGGTTCTGCTCTTCGAACCCAACCCCGGGAATCCCGATGCCGCCTGGTGGATCGACTCACCCAGTCTGGCGGCGTGGTTCGAGCACTACGTCGACGACACCGGCTGGTGGGTCAGGGCCGAGGAGGGCGAGGACCTCGACGACATGCCACCCTGGCGGGAAGCCAGGAACCGCGCGGTCACGCTCGGGCCACCACGAGGGTGACGACGAACCGCGGGAAAGGAACCACGTAACCGACGCCGATCCCGACCACCTGGCGGCGTGGTGGGCCCGGCCGGCAACTCACCGCGAACTCCTCAGAGTGTCCAGGCTGTTGCCGCCTGCCTGTGGCGGGAGCAGACACGGCGACCGGAGCCGACAGCCTGGAAATCAGCCTCGTCCTCGCGACCGTGTTTCCGATGAAGGTGAAAGTGCCGCGTTGAAGCGGGCCGCGACCGTGGCCACGGCGGCGCGTAGTTCGGCGCCCTCCTCCACGACGAAATCGAACGGGACGGTGGCGAGCCACTCCTGCGCGTACATCGCGGGATTGCGGGTGCTGCCGACCAGGACGCACCGGTCGCCGTCCGGCTTGAGGCGGCCCATCGGCGGGCGGATCCACGGCGCCACTTCCTCCCGTGGCGCGTCGAACACCACGCGGGTGGGGTACGTCCAGCCGGTGCCCAGGTTCTCCTCGAGCGCGGCGACCGGGTCCAGGTCGCCGGGCGGTGTGAAGTCGTGCGGGGTACGTCGCGTGGCGCGGATCCGGTCGACCCGGTAGGTGCGGACCGCCTCCGCGCGGTGCGAATGGCACAGCAGGTACCAGCGCCCGTACCTCACCACGACCGCCCACGGGTCGACCTCGGCGTCCCGTTCCTCGCCGCTCTCACTCCGGTAGGTGACCACCACACGACGCCGGTCGGCGACGGCGGCGACCAGCGCGCTCATGACGGCGGGGTCGGGGCGGGCGGACTGCCGGTCCGGGGCGGGCGAGGCGTGGGCCCGCAGCGCCGCCGCCTGCCGTCCGATGCTCTCGGGGAGGGCCCGGATGACCTTGCTGAGCGCCGAGCCGACCAGGTCGTCGGCGTCGATCGCGGCCGGTTGCCCGTCGAGCACGGCCATGACCAGGCCGAGCGCCTGCTCCTCGGTGAAGACGACCGGCGGCAGCCGGGTGCCACGGCCCAGCCGGTAGCCCCCGTACGGGCCGCGAGCCGACTCGACCGGGATGCCGGCCTCGCGGAGGATGCCGACGTAGCGCCGCGCTGCCCGTTCCGTCACGCCCAGGGACGAGGCGAGCTGGTCGGCGGTCGTGCCGGGACGGGCCTGCAGGATCTCGAACGTGCGCAGGGCACGGGCGGTCGGGCTCGAACCAGTCGGCACGAGGAACAGGGTACCGGAAGCAGATCGTCCGGAATCGGTTCTAGACGAGTAGTTCCGATGTCAGGGGTCGATGTCTGGGCATGAAGAGAGGGCGTCCAAGATCGTGTTGTGACGCAAGATTTGGACACCCTCTTGACCGCACTCTACGTGAAGATCGACGACACCATCCGGACGCCCCGGTGGCGAGGCCGGCCACCGCTGCTCACCGACTCCGAGCTGGTCTGCCTGGCCGTGGCGCAGGTCCTGCTCGGTGCCCGTTCGGAGGCCCACTGGATCCGCTACGCCCGTATCCACCTGGCCGGCATGTTCCCCTACCTGCCGCAGCGATCGGGCTACAACAAACGGCTCCGCGCCGCCCTCCCACTGATCAAGAAGGCGATCCGGGACCTGGCCCGCGACAGTGACTTCTGGTTCGACAACCACTGGATCGTCGACTCCACGCCGATACCCTGCGGTATGTCCCGCCCCACCGTGCAACGCTCCGACCTGGCCGGCTGGGCCGGATACGGCTACTGCGCCTCACACTCCCGCTTCTTCTGGGGCCTGCGGCTCTACCTGGTGTGCACCCCGACCGGCATGCCGATCCTGTGGGCCCTGGCCAACCCGAAGATCGGCGAACGCGAGGTCCTCGCCGCGATGCTGGACGTCGAGGCCGGCGTGGTCGCCGAGCACGACGGGATCCTGCTGATCAGCGACAAGGGCTTCGCCTCCAAGCCGTTCGAGCGACAGTTGGCCGAGCAGGGCATCGAACTGCTGCGCCCGTCGCGCAAGCGGGAGAAGGCCCGCTACGGCGAGCCGATGCTCAAGAAGGTCCGACAACTGATCGAGTCGGTCAACGACACCCTCAAGGGTCAGCTTGACCTGGAACAACACGGCGGACGGACCTTCGCCGGTGTTGCTGTCCGTGTCGCCCAACGCCTGCTCGCCATGGCCGCCGCGATCTGGCACAACAACAAGACCGGCGCCCCCGTCACCCGGTCACTGATCGCTTACGACCACTGACCGGGTTTCGGAACTACTCGTCTAGGTTGGTCGCATGACCGAAGAACAGATCGTGCTCGTGGGTGGCCTGTGGCTGGACGGCTCGGCGTGGACCGGTGTCGCGGCCGAGCTGACGAAACGGGGCCGTCACGCGGTACCGGTGACCCTGCCGGGCCAGGGCGACGGCAACACCTCGGCGACACTCGCCGACCAGGTGGCCGCGGTGCTCGCCGCCGTGGACGCGGCGCCCGGCGGGTCGGTGGTGGTGGGGCACTCCGCCGTCTGCACGCTGGCCTGGTTGGCAGCCGACGCGCGGCCCGGACGCGTGGCCAGGGTGGTGCTGATCGGCGGGTTCCCGTCGGGCAACGGGCAGCCGTACGCGGACTTCTTCCCGATCGTCGACGGCGTCATGCCGTTCCCCGGCTGGGAGCCGTTCGACGGAGCGGACGCGGCGGACCTGGACGAGCCGGCGCGGCAGGCGTTCACGGCGGCGGCGATCCCGGTCCCCGAGGGCGTGGCCAGGGGCCTCGTGCAGCTGACCGACGAGCGGCGGTTCGACGTACCCGTCGTGGTGGTGTGCCCCGAGTTCACGCCGACCCAGGCACGCGAGTGGATCGCCGCCGGAGAGGTGCCCGAGCTGGCCCGGGCGAAGCAGGTCGACCTGGTCGACATCGACTCCGGCCACTGGCCGATGATCACGCGTCCAGCGGAGCTGGCGATGATCCTGGCGACGGTCTAGCGACGTCCTCGACGACCAGGCCGGTGGCGGCCCGGTGGCCCTGCCTGGCCCAGCCGAAGAAGGCCGTCTCCGACTGGCGGAGACGGCCTTCGACCTCAGGCGGAGCTGAGGAGAGCTGAACGCCGACCCCCATGGGAAGGAGGGGTCAGACGGCGGCCGACGGCGAGGCGTGCGTGGTACGGGCGAACGCGGCGACCTCGCCGATCACCGTGATGGCCGGTGGACGCAGCCCGTGCGCGGCGGCGACGTCGGCGATGTCGTCCAGCCGGCCGGTGAGCACCCGTTGCGCCTCGGTACCGCCGTTCTCGATGCTGGCCGCCGGGGTCGCCGGGTCCATGCCGTGACCGATCAGCGCGGCGGTGACGTCGGGGAGGGTCTGCACCGCCATCAGCAGCACGATCGTGGTGTTGGCGCGGGCCACCCCGGCCCAGTCGACGGTGCTGCCCGGATCGCCCGGGGGCAGGTGGGCCGAGACGACGGTGAAGCCCTGGGTCAGCCCCCGGTGGGTGACCGGCACCCCCGCCAGCTCCGGTACGGAGATCGAGCTGGAGATGCCGGGCACCACCTCGACCGGGACGCCCGCCGCCTGGCAGGCCTGGACCTCCTCCATGCCCCGGCCGAAGACGAAGGAGTCGCCCCCCTTGAGTCGGACCACCCGGTGGCCGGCGCGGGCCTCCGCCACGAGGATCTCGTTGATCCGCTCCTGGGGGACGAACGCCCCCCGGGGCACCTTGGACACGTCGATCACCCGCACCCCGGGCCGCAGTTCGCGCAGCAGCGCGTGCGGCACCAGCCGGTCGGCGACCACGACGTCGGCCTCGGCGAGCCGGTCGAGTCCGCGCCGGGTCATCAGGTCCGGGTCGCCGGGGCCGGCTCCCACCAGGGTCACCCGGCCGGTGACCGGGCCGTCCGCATGGGACGGCGGCACCGCCGGCGTGGGCGTCGGGTCCACGGTGTCCTCCTCGGAGCGGCGCGGGACGGAGATAGTCGTGCCGCTGCGGTGCCCGTGTGCTGCGGCGGCGAATCCGGCGGCCAGGCGGGGGTGCCCGGCCCAGTGCACGTGCAGGTAGGAGGCGTGCACGGTGGCGGCGGGTCCGGCGACGAAGCCGTCCACGGCGTGGCTGGTGGTGCCGTGCGCCACGGACGGCCGGGGCCGGAACCGCCAGGCGTGGGTCGGCTCGCCGACCGGGTCGACCCGGGTGCGGTGGAACTCGTGCCCGGTGACCAGGTCGTCGGCGTCGGTCAGCACGCTGGCGGTGACCGCGCGGGCCTCCCGGTAGCCGAGGACGAGCCGGTCGGTCATCCGGGCGGTGGCGTCGAGCACCCCGGCCATGGGCGCGCCGTCGAGGTCCCGGGCGAGGTAGAGCAGGCCGGCGCACTCGGCCACCACGGGCAGGCCGGCGGCGGCGTGCGCGGCCACCACCTCGCGCATCGGTCGGTTGGCGGAGAGGTCTGCCGCGTACACCTCGGGGAAGCCACCGCCCAGGTAGAGGCCGGCGCAGTCGGCGGGCAGCGTCTCGTCGCGCAGCGGGTCGACGGTGGCCAGGCGCAGGCCGGCGGCGCTGAGCAGTTCGTCGGTCTCGGCGTACCGGAAGGTGAACGCCGCCCCGGACGCGACCGCGACGGTGGCGTCGGCGGTGAACCCGCCGAGTTCGGCGACCGGATCCCAGGCCGGGCCGGTGAGGGCGGGCGCGCGGCGGGCGAGGGCGAGCACCGCGTCGAGGTCGACCCCGGCGGCGACGTGGGCGGCGAGCGCGTCGACGGTACGGCGGGCCGCGGCGGCCCGTTCGGCGACCGGGACCAGCCCGAGGTGCCGGCTGGGGGTGTCCAGCGACGCGTCCCGGCGCAGCGCGCCGAGCACCGGCACGCCGGTGGAGACGAGCGCCTCCCGGATCTCCGCCTCGTGGGTGGCGGAGCCGACCTTGTTCAGGACGACCCCGGCGACGGTGAGCTGCGGGTCGAAGGTGGCGAAGCCGTGCACCAGCGCGGCGATGCTGCGGGACGTGCCGGACACGTCGACCACCAGCAGCACCGGGGTGCGGGTGAGCCGGGCGACGTGGGCGGTGCTGGCGAAGCCGGCCCGGCCGACGGCCCCGTCGAGCAGGCCCATCACGCCCTCGATCACGGCGACGTCGGCGGGCGTGCCCACGGTGGCCCCGTGCAGCAGGAGCGGCACGACGCGCTGCTCGCCCTGGAGGAAGGGGTCGAGGTTGCGGCCCCGGCGACCGGTGGCGAGTTCGTGGTAACTGGGGTCGATGTAGTCGGGGCCCACCTTGTGGCCGCTGACGGTCAGGCCACGCTGCCGCAGGGCCGCCATCAGGCCGGTGGCGACGGTGGTCTTGCCCTGCCCGGAGGCCGGCGCGGCGACCAGGATCCGGGGCGGAGCGGTCACCATTCGATCCCCCGCTGGCCCTTCTGGCCGGCGTCCATCGGGTGCTTGATCTTGGTCATCTCGGTCACCAGGTCGGCGGCGTCGACGAGGCGCGGGTCCGCGTCGCGCCCGGTGATCACGACGTGCTGCCGGCCGGGGCGGTCCCGGAGGGTGGCCACCACGTCGTCGACGTCGACCCAGCCCCACTTCATCGGGTAGGTGAACTCGTCGAGCACGTACAGGTCGTGCTCGTCGGCGGCGATCCGGCGCTTGATCTCCGCCCAGCCCTCGGCGGCCTGGGCGGCGTGGTCCGCTTCGGTGCCCTGGGTACGGCTCCAACTCCAGCCGGCGCCCATCTTGTACCAGCTGACCGGGCCACCCTGGCCGGTCTCCTCGTGCACCCGGCCGAGCGTGGTGAGGGCGTTCTCCTCCCCCACCGTCCACTTGGCACTCTTGACGAACTGGAAGACGGCGATCGACCAGCCCTGGTTCCAGCCGCGCAGGGCCAGGCCGAACGCGGCGGTGGACTTGCCCTTCATCTGACCGGTGTGGACGATCAGCAGCGGCCGGTTGCGCCGTTGCCGGGTGGTGAGGCCGTCGTCGGGAACGGCGACCGGTTGTCCCTGTGGCATCAGGCTGCCCCGCTTCCGTGTCGGACGGCGGTGCGGGAGCGCACCGCCTGGGTGAGGGTGGGCGCGGCGACGTCGGCCAACGGCAGGTGTTCACCGGCCAGGCTCGCGGCGAGTTCGGCGGCCAGGCGCATCCGGATCCGTCCCTGTTCGCAGTCGACCACCACGGCGGGCACGCCGTCGGTGGCCAGCAGGCGGGCGCTGCGCAGGGCACGTGGCAGTGCCTCCGGCCCGGCGGTGGCCCGCCCGTCGGTGACCACGACGAGCAGCGGACGGCGACGCGGGTCCCGGATCGCCTCGACGCGCAGCACCTCGCGGGCGCGCAGCAGCCCCTCCGCCAGCGGGGTCCGTCCGCCGGTCGGCAGGGCCTCCAGCCGGGCGGCGGCGACGTCCACGCTGGACGTCGGCGGCAGGGTCAGTTCCGCGTCGGCGGCCCGGAAGGTGACCAGGCCCACCTTGTCCCGCCGCTGGTAGGCGTCGAGCAGCAGGGACAGCACCGCCGCCTTGACCGCGCCGATGCGCTGCCGGGCCCCCATCGAGCCGGAGGCGTCCACGCAGAACAGGATCAGGTTGCTCTCCCGCCCCTGGCGTACCGGCAGGCGGACGTCCCCCGGACGGACCAGGATGCCGGGGCCACGCCGGCCCCGGATCCGCTGGTGGGGCGCGGCGGCCCGCAGGGTGGCCACCAGGTGGGGACGGCCGGAGGCGGGGCCGGTGGGCCGCGCCGTGCCCACGGTCCGGCCGACGGAGGTGACGGCGGCGGAGCGCCGGCCGGCGGTGCCGGCACCGGTGCCGGCCACGGTCAGCAGCCGGGCGCGGAAGGGTGCGCCCGCCGGCACCGGCGTCGGGGTGGCCGGCCCGGAGCCGGCCGGTGCCGACGGTTCCCCGGCGGGCCGCTGCCCGTCCGGAGGCGACTCGTCCCCGCTGGCCGGGCCCTCGGGTCCACCTGCTCCCCCGGGGCCGCCCGGGTCGTCGGGGCCGTCGGGACCGTCCGGGCCCTGCGGGCCGTCGGGACCGTCCGGGCCCTGCGGCGGTTCCGGGTCCTCCGGTGGCGGGGGTGGCTCGTCGAGACCGGCCTCGCTGAGCGCCCGCTCGAGTTCGGCCTGGTCCTGTTGCGGCGGGTCGAAGGGGTTGCGGCGGCGTCGGTGCGGCAGCGCCAGCCGCGCCGCGACCCGCACGTCGCCCACCTGCACGTGGGTGCGCCCGCACCACGCCGCGTGGGCCATGGCGGTACGTGCGATGACCAGGTCGGCGCGCATCCCGTCGACCTCGGCGGCGGCGCAGAGCGCGGCGATACGCAGCACCGTGTCGTCGTCGAGGCGGATCTTCGGCAGCAGGGCGCGCGCCTGGGCGACCCGGTCACCGAGGGCGGCGTCGGCGTCGGCGTAGCGGGCGGCGAACCCCTCCGGGTCGGCCTCGTAGTCCAGCCGGCGGCGCATCACCTCGGCCCGCACCTGCGGGTCCCGGCTGGCGGCGACCTCGACGGTCAGGCCGAACCGGTCCAGCAGCTGCGGCCGCAGTTCCCCCTCCTCGGGGTTCATCGTGCCGACCAGGACGAACCGGGCGGCGTGCGTCACCGACACGCCCTCCCGCTCCACGGTGGCCCGACCCATGGCCGCCGCGTCGAGCAGCACGTCGACCAGGTGGTCGTGCAGCAGGTTGACCTCGTCGACGTAGAGCAGGCCCCGGTGCGCGCCGGCCAGCAGGCCCGGGTCGTAGGCGGTGACGCCCTCGCTGAGGGCGCGCTCCAGGTGCAGCGCGCCGAGGACCCGGTCCTCGCTGGCCCCCACCGGCAGCTCCACCAGGCGGGCGGGACGCACCCGGGAGGCCACCGGCTCGGGGTGCGGGCCGTCCGGGCAGCGCGGGTCGACCGCCGTCGGGTCGCAGGAGAACCGGCAACCCTCCACGACCTCGACCGGGGGCAGCAGCGCGGTCAACGCCCGGACCGCGGTGGACTTGGCGGTGCCCTTCTCGCCACGCACCAGCACCCCGCCGATCCCGGGTGAGACGGCGCAGAGACTGAGGGCCAACGCCATGTCGTCCATCCCGACGACGGCGGAAAAGGGGTACGACCGCACGGTCACACCTTTCACCTCGCACGGGTCTCCTCGCCCGCGACCGGTCAACGACCGCGCCACCGGAGGAGCGTCCGCCGGCAGCACGCGACGGCGAGACGAGTGTCTGGCTCTCCGCCCGGCGGCACCGCCGGACGGATCACAGTGGCGGGACCGCCCCGGGCTCGTCGACCTCTCCGGGCCGACCCACCGGTGTTCCTCACCGCGCCGTCGCCGCAGATGATGTCACATCCACCCCCGCCACGACAGGTGCCGATCATCCTCGGCTACCGTTCGACCGCGTGAGCCTCTCGACAACCCTGGACCCGGTCACCGTGGTCGGCGTCGGCGCCGACGGCTGGGTCGGCCTCGGCGCGGCCGGCCGGCGGGCGGTGACGGACGCCCAGGTCGTCGTCGGCGGCCGACGCCACCTCGACCTGCTGCCCGAATCGGTCCGGGCCGAGCGGGTGCCCTGGCCGACGCCTCTGCTGCCCGCCCTGCCCGGCCTGCTCGCCGCCCACGCCGACCGGCGGATCTGCGTCCTGGCCAGCGGTGACCCGATGTGGTACGGCATCGGCACCCACCTGGTGGGGTTGCTCGGGCCGGACCGGGTGCACACCGTGCCGCACCCGTCGGCGATCTCGCTGGCCTGCGCCCGGATGGGCTGGCCGGTGGAGCGGGTCACCGTGCACAGCGCCGTCGCCCGGGACCTGGACCGGGTCCGGCGCGACCTCGTCCCCGGCCGGCTGCTGCTGGTGCTCAGCACCGACGCGCACACCCCCGCCGCACTGGCCGCAACGCTGGCCGACGCGGGTTACGGGCCCAGCGAACTGACCGTCCTGGCCGCGCTGGGCGCCGACCGGGAGGAGCGGGTCACCGGTACGGCCGGGGAGTGGACGGCACCGCCCGGCGACCCGCTCAACGTGGTCGCCGTCCGGGTGGTCGCCGCCGACGGGACCCGGCCACTGTCGACGGTGCCGGGGCTGCCCGACGACGCCTTCGACCACGACGGGGCGCTGACCAAGCGGGAGGCCCGCGCGCTGGCCCTGTCCCGTCTCGCCCCCACCGGCGGTGAGCTGCTGTGGGACGTCGGGGCCGGGTGCGGCAGCATCGGCGTCGAATGGCTGCGCGCCGACCCGGCCTCGGCCGCGATCGCGGTGGAGATCCGCCCGGAGCGGGCCGCACGGATCGCCGGGAACGCCCGCACGCTCGGGGTGCCGCACCTGCGGATCGTGCAGGGACGGGCACCGGAGGCGCTGGCCGACCTGCCCACCCCGGACGCGGTCTTCGTCGGCGGTGGGCTCAGCGTTCCCGGGCTCTTCGACGTGGTGTGGGACGCGCTGCGTCCCGGTGGCCGGCTGGTCGCCCACGCGGTCACGTTGGAGGGTGAGCGCGAACTCGGCGAACGGGCCGCCCGCCTCGGTGGCGACCTGACCCGTCTGGCGGTGGATCGGGCCGCGCCGCTGGGTGGCTTCACCGGCTGGAAACCGGCCCGGCCGTTGGTGCAGTGGGCGGTGGTACGACCGTGACCGTGTACTTCATCGGCGCCGGACCGGGCGCCGCCGACCTGATCACCGTCCGGGGGCAGCGGATCCTGGCCCGCGCCCGGGTCTGCCTCTACGCGGGCAGCCTGGTCCCGGACGACCTGCTCGCCGTCTGCCCGCCCGGGGCGCGGCTGGTCGACACCGCCGACCTGAACCTGGACGAGATCGTCGCGCAGATGACCTCCGCGCACGCCGCCGGGGAGGACGTCGCCCGCCTCTGCTCCGGCGATCCGGCGGTGTTCAGCGCCGTCGCCGAGCAGGTCCGCCGGCTCGACGCGGCCGGCGTGCCCTACGAGATCGTGCCGGGCGTCCCGTCGTACGCGGCCGCGGCGGCGTCGCTGGGCCGCGAGCTGACCGTGCCGACGGTCGGGCAGACGGTGATCCTCACCCGCACCCAGGCCCGCTCCACGCCGATGCCGGCCGGGGAGGATCTCGCCGAACTCGGTCGCAGCCGGGCCACCCTGGTGCTGCACCTGGCGGTCGCCCGGACCCGGGAGCTGGCCGCCCAGCTCGCCGTGCACTACGGCGAGGACTGCCCGGTCGCGGTGGTGGCCAACGCCAGCCGCCCGAACGAGGTGATCCTGCGCGGCACCCTGGCCGACATCGCCGACGCCGTCGAGCAGGCCGGGGTACGCCGGACCGCCGTGATCATCGTCGGTCAGGTGCTGGCCGCGGACGCCTTCCCGGACAGCTACCTCTACTCCCCCGACCGGGACCGGGCGGCGAAGCGTCGCCGCCCTGGGGCACACTGAGCGCCGTGCGGACAATCCTGATCATCGGTATCGGCGCGGGCGACCCGGGCCAGCTCACCCTGGCGGCGGCGGAGGCCCTCGGCCGGACGGATGTCTTCTTCGTGCTCGACAAGGGCGTGGAGAAGCAGGACCTCATCGCCCTGCGACAGGAGCTGATGCGCCGCTTCGCCCGGGACGACCACCGGGTGGTGGAGGTCCGCGACCCGGATCGGGACCGCACCGCCGAGGGGTACGTCCGGGCGGTGGACGACTGGCGGCGGGACCGGGCCGACCTGCTGGAGGCCGCGATGGCCGAGAACCTCGCCGACGGCGGCACCGGGGCGTTCCTCGTCTGGGGCGACCCGGCCCTCTACGACAGCACCCTCGCCGTGGTCGAGGAGATCGAGGCCCGGGGGAAGCTCGACGTCGACCACGTGGTGATCCCGGGGGTGAGCAGCGTGTCGACGCTGGCCGCCCGGCACCGGATCGGGCTGAACCGGGTCGGCCGCCCGTTCCTGGTGACCACCGGCCGGCGGATCGCCGATCGCCTGCCGCCGGACGTCGACGACATCGTGGTGATGCTCGACGCGCACTGCACGTTCACCCGCCACGTCGACGAGAACCTCGACATCTACTGGGGGGCGTACCTCGGCACCGCCGACGAGATCCTGGTCGCCGGGCCGCTGGCCGAGGTGGCGCAGGAGATCGTCGAGACGCGGCGGGCGGCACGCGAGCGCAAGGGCTGGATCATGGACACCTACCTGCTGCGCCGCCGCGACCCCGCCACGGCTGGCTGACCGGATCGCGCCCGGCCCCGCCGGGGGACTCCCCCGGGCGGGGCCGGCACGTGTCTCAGTCGGACAGGCGGGCGGCCTCCCGGTCGCGAAGCGGGTCCGGCCGCTGGTCTTGAGCAGCGACCCCTCGTAGATCCGGGCGCCGACGAACACCATCGCCACCGCGGTGACCGCGAGGACCGCCAGCGACAGGAACAGCGCACGTCGCCCGGCGCGCTGGCGACCGACGCCCCGACGTACGCGCCGACCGCGATCAGTGCGATCTGCCCGAAGGCCAGGACCGCCCCGCCGACCACCTTGCTGGCCAGCAGCGCCCGGACCGGCACCGCCGCTACCAGGATTCTCACGATCCAGGTCTGCTTCTCCTCGGTGACGCTCTGCGCGATCTGGAGTCCGAACGTCAGGGACGTGACGAAGAAGACGGACGCGAAGGCGTACGGGATGAGGAAGGCGAGCGCCGGGTCGACGGCGTTCGGGTCGAGCAGCTCGACGGTCGGGCGCGCGCTGAGCACGTCGACCACCTCGGACGGTTCCTCGTCCATCGCCAGCATCCGTGGGCCGTCGACTACCGCCGCGTCGACGTCGCCCGCGCGGACAGGAAAATGACCGTGCTCCAGATGAACGCCTTGTCCCGCAGCTTGCCTTACCCCTCCCTGGCCGAGATCTTCCGCGAGCTCGCCCGATAACCACGCACGACGCCGTCCGCCTCGTCGCGGCCCGGGAGATCCGGGGGGTGTCCCTATGGGTTTCGTCAAGCAGCGATCGGCGTGGTCGGGCGGGGTTGGTAGGGGATCTTGTCGCGGAGCATGGCGTAGAGGACGTCGCAGCGGCGTCGGGCGAGGCAGATGAGGGCGGCGTTGTGGCGTTTGCCTTCGGCTCGTTTGCGGTCGTAGTAGGCCCTGCTGGTGGGGTCGGCGAGGGCGGCGAACGCGGCGAGGAAGAACGCGCGTTTGAGCTGTTTGTTGCCGCCTCGGGGTGGGTGCTCACCGCGGATGCTGCTGCCGGATCGTCGGGTGACGGGGGCGAGGCCGGCGTAGGCGGCGAGGTGGCCGGGGGTGGCGAAGGCGGTGCCGTCGCCGACTTCGAGCAGGATCCGGGCTGCGGTCCTGACGCCGATGCCGGGCATCGAGGTCAGGACCGAGGCGAGAGGGTGCGCATCGAGCATCCTTTCAACCTCGCCGGCGACCTGGTCGCGTTGCCGCAGGGTGTCGCGGAGGCTGTCGGCGAGGCGGGGCAGGATCGCCTCGGCTGCTTGGGTGCCGGGGACGGTGACGGTCTGCTCGTCGAGGGCGGTCATGATCTGCTCGACGAGACGTTCGCCCATGCGGGGCGCGTGGACGGTGGCGATGGAGAGCAGTTTGCGGCGGCCGGCCTTGCGCAGACCTGCTGGTCCGCCGCAGCGGGACAGCAGTTCCAGGACGGCCTTGTGCTGTACCTTCGGGCCGAGGACGCGTTCCAGAGCGGGGTGGATCTGGGTGAGCAGTCCCCGGATCCGGTTCGAGATGCGGGTGGCTTCGCCGGCGAGGTCGTCGTCGAAGCCGACGAGGACTTCCAGCTCGGCCAGGGTCTCGTCGCCGGTGTCGACCCGCCGCAACGTGTGAGGCAGAGTGCGGGCGGCATCAGCGATGACGTAGGCGTCTCGGGCGTCGGTCTTCGCGTTGCCGGGGTGCAGGTCGGCGATGCGGCGCATCGCCAGGCCGGGTAGGTAGGCCACCTGATGACCGCACGCCCGTGCCACCGCGACGGGCAGGGCGCCGATCGAGGCAGGCTGGTCGACCACCACCAGAACCGCGCCGTGACGGCCGAGTTTGTCGAACAGGTGCCGCAGCCGGGTCTCGGTGTTCGGCAGCGGCGCGTCGTGCAGCCGTCTGCCGTCCGGGGTCAACCCGACCGCGTGATGGCCTTCCTTACCGACGTCCAAGCCGAGGAAGACGCCGTATCCGCCGTGCACCAGACCCGCCTCCACACCTCGTCGCGTGGGTTCCCCGGCCACAGTCAGGGCGTCGGACTGCCGGCAGCCACGTTACGAAGAGACCTACCCCGCACGGGGTGGCCGTGTCCCTATCAGCGGTCCGCCGACGCCACCCGACCCGGCGACAACACCCCCCGGATCATCAACGACAGGGGCAGTAAGTCATACCGGGCCGGGCGACCGAGGAGTCCCCGGCTGGGGACGATCAAAAGGGTAACGGGGGGGACGGAACGCGCGCACCGGCCCACGATCGACTACCGCGCGCAGCACCGACTGGTCGTCGACGCCGGCGGCCAGGTCGAAGACGGCGTACGCGCCGTCCAGGTCGACCACGGTCACCCCCGGCTGGGCGCGCAGCCGCCGCGCCGCCCCTGGCCTGGAAGCGCCGCAGTTGCGGCGACGGCGCCAGAGGGCCATGACTGTACGACGGGCTGTGGCCTCTGCCCGGCACGGTCGACGGGGACGGACACTGGTTGGTGATCCGCCGCTGCATCACCAGGTCGGACTCGGCTACTACCAGGTTCACCGACAGGACGCCTGATACCGACGCATAACACTCGTTCTGGTTCCACGATGCCGGCCAGCAGCCGACAGGAATGCTCGAATTTGTCACTCATCAATGTCGGCTATCTCCCGCCCGGTTCGGCGTCATGTCCCGCGGCAACCGGCCCATCCGGTACCTCGGGCAACCCCGCCGGCCCGGCAGCACCATCGGACAGGGACCACAACCGCACCGTCCGGTCCCAGCCGGCGGAGACCACCACCCGCCGGCCCGACTCGCCCTGCCACCCCGACTCGTCCTGCCACAACGTCAACGCCAGCACCGCGTTGGTGTGGCCCTCCAACGTCCGGAGCCGCTCACCGCTGTCCGCGTCCCAGATCATCACCGTCCCGTCCCCGCCAGCGGAGGCCAACCGCCAGTCCGACCCCACCCGCCACGACGCCACCGCCGTCACCGGGCCGGCGTGGCCCTCCAACGTCCGCAGCTCCACACCGGTGGCCGCGTCCCAGATCCGCACCGTCCCGTCCACCCCGGCGGAGGCCAACCGCCAGTCCGACCCCGCCTGCCACGACGCCAACGCCGCCACCGCGTTGGTGTGGCCCTCCAACGTCCGCAGCTCCACACCGGTGGCCGCGTCCCAGATCCGCACCGTCCGGTCCGCGCCGGCGGACGCCAACCGCAGGTCCGACCCCGCCTGCCACGACGTCACCGCTGACACCTGGCCGGCGTGGCCCCTCAACGTCCGGAGCTCCACACCGGTGGCCACGTTCCAGATCCGCACCGTCCCGTCCCAGCTGGCGGAGGCCAACAGCCAGTCCGACCCCGCCTGCCACGACGTCACCGCCCTCACCACGCCGGTGTGACCCGCCAACGTCCAGAGCCCCACACCGGTGGCCGCGTCCCAGATCCGCACCGTCCCGTCCACCCCGGCGGAGGCCAACCGCCAGTCCGACCCCGCCTGCCACGACGTCACCGCCACCACCGCGTTGGTGTGGCCCTCCAACGTCCAGAGCCGCTCACCTCTGGCCGCGTCCCAGATCCGCACCGTCCCGTCCTCGCTGGCGGAGGCCACCCGCGGGCCCGCCGCCCCCTGCCACGACGTCACCGCCCACACCACGCCGTCGTGGCCCTCCAACGTCCGCAGCTCCACACCGCTGTTCGCGATCACGGGTTCGGCGTCATTTCCCGCGTCAACCGGCCCATCCGGCACGTCGGGCAACCCCGCCGGCCCGGCAGCACCATCGGGCAGGGACCACAACCGCACCGTCTGGTCGTCGCCGGCGGAGACCACCACCCGCCGGCCCGACTCGCCCTGCAACGACGTCAACGCCCCCACACCGCCGGTGTGGCCCTCCAACGTCAGGAGCTCCTCACCGGTGACCGCGTCCCAGACCCGCACCGACCCGTCGTCGCTGGCGGACGCCACCCGCCAGTCCGACCCCGCCTGCCACGACGCCAACGCCACCGCCCCGCCGGTGTGGCCCTCCAACGTCAGGAGCCGCTCACCACTGGTCGCGTCCCAGACCCGCACCGTCCCGTCCCTGCTGGCGGAGGCCAACCGCCCGCCCGACTCGCCCTGCCACGACGCCAACGCCCCCACACCGCCGGTGTGGCCCTCCAACGTCAGGAGCCGCTCACCGGTGACCGCGTCCCAGACCCGCACCGACCCGTCGTCGCTGGCGGACGCCACCCGCCAGTCCGACCCCGCCTGCCACGACGCCAACGCCACCACCCTGTTGGTGTGGCCCTCCAACGTCAGGAGCCGCTCACCGGTGACCGCGTTCCAGATCAACACCGACCCGTCCCAGCCCCCGGCGGAGGCCAACAGCCGGTCCGACCCCGCCTGCCACGACATCACCGCCACCGCAGCGCCGATGTGGCCCCGCAACGTCAGGAGCCGCTCACCGGTGACCGCGTTCCAGACCCGCACCGTCCCGTCCCAGCTGGCGGACGCCACCCGCCAGTCCGACCCCGCCTGCCACGACGTCACCGCCGACACCGCCCTGGTGTGGCCCCTCAGCCTCCGGAGCTCCACACCGGTGGCCGCGTCCCAAATCCGCACCGTCCCGTCCCCGCTGCCGGAGGCCAACCGCCAGTCCGACCCCGCCTGCCACGACGTCACCGCCCACGCCCCGTCGGTGTGGCCCTCCAACGTCAGGAGCCGCTCACCGCTGACCGCGTCCCAGATCAACACCGACCCGTCGTCGCTGGCGGAGGCCACCCGCGGGCCCGCCGCCCCCTGCCACGACGTCACCGCCACCACCTCGTCGGTGTGGCCCGCCAACGTCCGGCGCTCCACACCATCGACCACGTCCGCCGCTGATGTGTCAGCATCGATTCGCGCCTGTTCGAGGTGTTGGTCCAGCTCCGCGGCCGCTGCCTCAACCTCGCCGAGCCGGACCCCCAGCCCCCCAAGCTCTCTCGCGGGCAACAATTCGACGTAGGCGTCCACGGTGCGCGGCATCCGCGCACGGCTGAGACCCTGCATCGCCCCGAGGTACGGGTCGGACAGCCCCGCCAGGACGGACCGCGCCTGGCTGTTGTCCTGACCGAAGGCGGTCAAACGCCGCAACGCTTCCTCAGCGGCTTGCAACCTGTCCATACGCGTCTCGTGGTCCCCGACGAGGGTCTCCCACCGTCGGGTCAGATCCGCACGCGCAGCAGCGACCTCGGCGTCGGAAACGGGCACCGTCTGCTCACCCGACCCGACCGCACCATCCCCAGCCTGCCCCGGCACCACCGCCGCCTGAACCGGCAGCGACGAGACCCGCTCCTCCAACCACTGCCGCGCCAACCCGAACGCGCTCACCGCGGAGAACAACTCCGCCCGCCACTGCTCGGACACCTCCGGCACCCGCCCCACCACACGCACGTGGGGCACCGGCGGTGACACCCCAAGGGCCGCCCGCAGCTCGGAAACCTGCGCTGCCGCACCGTCCGCCGACCACAACAACGCCACGTCCTGGCCATGATCCGCCAGGAACTCGTCGAACTTCGCCAACCCGAGACCCAGCACAGCGGACGGATCGACAATCCGCCGACTACCTTCTCTCTGGACCCCCTCTGGCAGGTTCTCGTCCGGGTCTTCAGGTCTGTCGATCACCACCGGCCGGCCCGGTGCCGTGTAGAAGGCCCAGGCACCCAGATACACCGCCTCCAACACGTACTGGACGGCCTCCGGCACCTCCTCTTCCGGTGTCGCCACCGCGTCCCACACCCGCTCAATTTCGGCGACGATCCGGTCTTGCACCTCCTCGGCCACCACCCCGTCAACCCGCGCCCCCGCCGCCGCCAGCCGCCGGTTGCGCTCCTGGCCGGCCCACCTCTCCAACCGCAGATCAGGCCGATCCGTCCCCACCGGGAGCGCACCCTCACCCGTCCACCCGCGCGTAAGCCCGACCAGCCGCTCACCCAACGCCACCAACTGGTCCACCCGCTCACCCATCCGACGCTGCCCGTCCACCCCCACCGCCGGATCACCCACCACATCGGGAAGCGCCGCCTTCAACTCCCCGGCCCAACCCACCCGACCCCGAGCCGCCGCCCCACCCGGCGCCCTCACCGCCTCCGCGATCTCCTCCATCTCGGCCAACACGCGGGTCCACCCCTCCGCCTCGACCAGATCCCGCGCCGGCCGAAGGCCCCCACCCACCGGATCACCGACGGCCAACTCATCCATCCGCACCGGCCACAGGTCATCCTCAGCCGTATGCGTCAACACCACCGTCGACACCCACCCACCGAACCCGTGCACCACCACATACACCGGCTCCCGCAACCCCGACGCCGCCGGCGGCAACGCCCCATTCAGGAAGTCGAACATCGACGGCACGACCGCCTTCGGGTCGCCCGGACGCGGCCCCGGCACACCCACCACCAACACCCGCGCACCATCCGGCACCCACGCCGGCCCCACATCCGGCACCCCCGCCGCCAGACTCTCCCCCAGAGCCGCCACCGCGATCTCGTCCGCGAGCAACTCCGCCTGCCGCAACTGCGTCACCCGCAAACCACGCTCCGACCGCACTCTCGGAAGGAACACCCAATCCCGGAAATGCGAGAACGCCAGCTGATTCCACCGCCACCAATCCACATCAAAAGACAGGAGGTACGGCCCATGGTCAACGGGCAATCCAGCCAGCCTCCGACGGCCCCGATAAGCAAGATCAGCGTCCTCATTGATCGGATGCGCCTGGAACTCCCGCAACAACGCCGGGAACGTCTCCCGACCCGAGAAATCGACAGCGACCACACCGTCCGGAACCGCCCCCGCGCCCGCGCCCGCCACATACCGCCCGAGGACCGCCACCGCCCCCGACTGGCCACGCGACGCCCGCAACGCCGCGACCTCGACCAACGTCCGTGACTCCACCCCAGGAACAACAGACGGGTCAGCACCGTACGGCGACAACTCGATCACCGCCGCCTCCGGCACCGTTACCCCCAACCCACCATCAAGCAACCGCCCCACCAGACCCAGCACACCCTCATGCCCACGGTCCTCGAACGCCACCACCACCCGCCACACCGCATCACCCGCAGGCCGATCCTGCCCCGCCCTCGCCGCCCACGCCTCCGCATCCGTCACCGCCTGCTCCCGCGCCACCGCAGCAAGACGCTCCACATCAACCCCAGCGCCCACACCCTCCGGATACACCACCACCCACCCACGACCCGACTCCGTCCGGAACCGCTCCCCCGACACCACCGACAACCCCACCGACCCGACAGCGTCATCCGACAGGGACCACAACCGCACCGCCCGGTCCCCGCCGGCGGCGGCCAACAGCCGCCGGCCCGGCCCCTCCGGCCACGACGTCAACGCCCGCACCCCGCGGTCGTGGCCGGCCAACGTCCGGAGCAACACACCACCGGCCGCGTCCCAGATCCGCACCGCCCCGTCCATGCTGGCGGAAGCCAGCAGCTGGCCCCACTCCCCCTGCCACGACGTCAACGCCCGCACCGGGCCGGTGTGGCTGGTCAACGTCCGGAGCACTACACCCTCGTCCACGTCCCAGATCAGCACCGTCCCGGCCACGTCCGCGGAGGCCAGCCGCCGGCCCGCCCCCTCCTGCCACGACGTCACCGCCGACACCCGGTGGGTATGGCCCTCCAACGTCCGCATCAACACACCGTCGCCCGGATGCCAGATCCGCACCGTCCCGTCCAGACTCGCAGAGGCCACCAGCCGGCCCGACTCGCCCTGCCACGACGTCAACGCCGTCACCGGGCGGGTGTGGCCCTCCAACGTCTGAATCACCACGCGGCGGTCCACGTCCCAGATCCGCACCGTCTGGTCGACGAAGCCAGCGGTGGCCAACAGCCGCCGGCCCGGGTCCTGCCACGACGTCAGCGCCCACACCGGGCCGACGGGGTCGGTCAACGTCCGGAGCCACACACCACGGTCCACGTCCCAGATCAGCACATCCCCGTCCATGCTCGCGGCGGCCACCCGCCAGCCCGCCCCCTCCTGCCACAACGTCAACGCCCGCACCCCGCCGTTGTGGCCAGGCAACGTCCGGAGCCACACACCACGGTCCACGTCCCAGATCACCACCGTCCCGCCCCTGCCGGCGGTGACCACCCGCGGACCCGACTCCGCCTGCCACGACGCCACCGCCAACACATCGTGGGGGTTTCTCAGCGGACCCCGCCTATCCGGCACGACGGACAGGTGGGCGACGGGAAGGTCCAGTGCGACAGTCCGGTCATGCCAGGGTGCGACACCGCCGTTCTCATGAGGTCCCGACTCGGCCGGGGCCACGGTGACGTTGACAGCGAACGCCTCGGACAGCAGATGCGGCAGCGCCCCCGTGAGACGGGGAACCGACGTCCCCCGCGCATCCAGGGCCTGCCGCACCAACGCCCTGTCCTCCGGGGACAGACCGGCCCTTCCCCCGTCGAGAACGTCCGTTCTGTCGACGAGGTAGTCGAACGAATCGCGCAGAAGGTCGCGGACGGCGTCCGGCGTCCGCTCCCCCAGCGACACCGCAACCCCAGCCCCCACCCTGTCGAGGAACTGCGCGAACAACCGATCCCACACGTCCGACCGCAGCAGCCCAGCCGGCAGGGACGGCAACGGCACAGAAACCGAAACGGACTCCGACGGGGGCCGGGCACCCCCATCCATCCCGGCCAGATCCTCTTCTTCCGGAACGATCTCCTCGGTGACTTCGTCGAGCACGACCTCGACGGGCGATCCCGAGCCGGCCGCCGGTGTCGTCATATCGAATCCGGCCAGCGGGTCGTCCCACCACGGAAAAGCCGAAGGGTCCGGCTCGACCGGCGGGGGCGACGTCGACGTGGTCCGCGCCGCCCCGTCCATCCCGGCCAGATCCTCTTCTTCCGGAACGATCTCCTCGGTGACTTCGTCGAGCACGACCTCGACGGGCGATCCCGAGCCGGCCGCCGGTGTCGTCATATCGAATCCGGCCAGCGGGTCGTCCCACCACGGAAAAGCCGAAGGGTCCGGCTCGACCGGCGGGGGCGACGTCGGCGTGGTCCGCGCCGTCCGGTCCATCCCGGCCAGATCCGCTTCTTCCGGGACGGTGGTGGTCGGGTCGTCTGCCACCCCCGCCGGCGGGCGCGGGACACCCACACCGTCGGTGGTCGCCACGAACCGCAACCGGCCAGGCTCCACCGGCCCCCGAGCCAACCCACCCCGCTGACCGTCGAGGAACACCACCTTCCCACCATCGGTACGCACCACGTTCACCGCATGCGAAACCCTGTCGCCCTCACCGGTCATCACCAGCACACCCCGGGCACCAGGCTCCGCCCCGGCCATCACCTCCACCACCGCGTCGTAGTCAGCCACATCCACCAACGGCCGACCCTCCGCGTACCGCTGCAACCACACCACCGGCGACGGCACCTCCGGCGGCACCTGCCACACCACCCCGTCCGCCAACGACATGTCAGTACCGATCACCGCCAACACACAGTTCGTCGCCGAATCCCGCCACCGCGAACCCGGACTGTCCGGATCGTCACCACGACCCGGATTCACACTCCCCAGCCACCCGAACCGGGCCGACACGTCATCCTCCGACAGCTGACTCGGCAGCAGCACACCCCCGCGTCCCGCCTCACCAGCCACATCCGCCGAAGAATCCGACCCACCCGAATCGGAGCCGTTCCCCCCATCAACCGGCCCATCCGGCACGCCGGGCAACCCCGCCGGCCCGCCAGCATCATCGGGCAGGGACCACAACCGCACCGTGTGGTCGTCACCGGCGGAGACCACCGCCCGTCGGCCCGACTCGCCCTGCAACGACGTCACCGTCCGCACCCTGCCGGTGTGGCCCTCCAACGTCCGGAGCAGCGCACCGCTGTCCGCGTTCCAGACCCGCACCGTTCCGTGCGCATCGGCGGTGGTCAACCGCCGCTCCGACCCCGCCTGCCACGACGTCACGGCCACCGCCCCGCCGGTGTGGCCCTCCAACGTCAGGAGGGGCGCACCGGTGACCACGTTCCAGACCCGCACCGTCCCGTCCTCACTGGCAGAGGCCAACCGCCGCTCCGACCCCGCCTGCCACGACGCCAGTGCCACCACAGCGCCGGCGTGGCCCCGCAACGTGAGGAGCGGCGCACCGGTGACCGCGTCCCAGACCCGCACCGTCCCGTCCCAACTGGCGGAAGCCAACCGCCGGTCCGGCCCCGCCTGCCACGACGCCAGTGCCACCACACCGCCGGTGTGGCCCCGCAACGTCAGGAGCCGCGCACCGCTGGCCACGTCCCAGACGAACACCGTCCCGTCCGCCCAGTCGGCGGAGGCCAACCGCCGGTCCGCCCCCGCCTGCCACGACGCCACCGCCCCGACACCGCCGGTGTGGCCCCCCAACGTCAGGAGCCGCGCACCGGTGACCGCGTCCCAGACGAACACCGTCCCGTCGTCGCTGGCGGAGGCCACCCGTGGGCCCGGCTCCCCCGGCCACGACGTCACCGCCCACACCGGGCCGATGTGGCCCCGCAACGTCAGGAGCCGCGCACCGGTGACCGCGTCCCAGACGAACACCGCCCCTTGCATGTCGGCGGTGGCCAAACGCCGGTCCGGCCCCGCCTGCCACGACTCCACCGCCACCACCCCGTCGGTGTGGCCCCGCAACGTCCGGAGCGGCGCACCGGTGAGCGCGTCCCAGATCCGTACCGTTCCGTCGTCGCTGGCGGAGGCCACCCGTGGGCCCGGCTCCCCCGGCCACGACGTCACCGCCCACACCGCGCCGGTGTGACCCTCCAACGTCCGGAGCTCCACACCGTCGACCACGTCCACCGAAGATGGGTCAGGCGCCTGTCCGAGGTGCTGGTCCAGCTCTGCGGCCGCTGTCTCGACCTGACCGACCCGGTCCCCCAGCCCCCCGAGCTCGCCCGGGGGCAACGATTCCACGTAGGCGTCCACGGTGCGGTGCATCCGCGCCCGGCTGAGACCCTGCATCTCCTGGAGGTACCGGTCGGACAGCCCCGCCAGGGCGGACCGCTCCCGCGCCAGGGCGGACCGCGTCCCGCTGTGGTCCTGACCGAAGTCGGTCATCAGCCGAATCGCCCGGTCAGCGGCATCGATCCGCCGTAACGCTCCGTCAGCGGCGTCCATCCGCCTCGCGTGGCCGTCGGCAAGATCTCGCCACCGCCCGATCAGATCCGCCCGCGCAGTGGCGACCCCGTCGTCGGAAACGGGCACCGCCTGCTCACCCGACCCGGCTGCACCGTCCCCGGCCTGCCCCGGCACCGCCGCCGCCGGCAACGACGAGACCTGCTCCTCCAACCACTGCCGCGCCAGACCGAACGCGCTGACCGCGGAGAACAACTCCGCCCGCCACTGCTCGGACACCTCCGGCACCCGCCCCACCACACGCACGTGGGGCACCGGCGGTGACACCCCAAGGGCCGCCCGCAGCTCGGAAACCTGCGCTACCGCACCGTCCGCCGACCACAACATCGCCACGTCCTGGCCATGATCCGCCAGGAACTCGTCGAACTTCGCCAACCCGAGACCTAGCACAGCGGACGGATCGACAATCCACTGGCCATCTTCTCTCTGGACCCCCTCCGGCAGGTCCTCGTCCGGGTCTTCAGGTCTGTCGATCACCACCGGCCGGCCCGGTGCCGTATAGAAGGCCCAGGCACCCAGATACACCGCCTCCAACACGTACCGAACGGCCTCCGGCACCTTCTCCCCCGGTGTCGCCACCGCGTCCCACACCCGGTCGATCTCCTCCTCGACCCGGTCCGTCACCTCCTCGGCCACCACCCCGTAAACCCGCGCCCCCGCCGCCGCCAGCCGCCGGTTGCGCTCCTGGCCGGCCCACCTCTCCAACCGCAGATCAGGCCGATCCGTCCCCACCGGGAGCGCACCCTCACCCGTCCACCCGCGCGTAAGCCCGACCAGCCGCTCACCCAACGCCACCAACTGGTCCACCCGCTCACCCATCCGACGCTGCCCGTCCACAGCCGCCGGATCACCCACCACGTCGGGAAGCGCCGCCCTCAACTCCCCGGCCCAACCGACCCGCCCCGGAGCCGCCGCCCCCACCGCCGCCGCGATCCGCTCCACCTCGGCCAACACGCGGGTCCACCCCTCCGCCTCGGCCAGATCCCGCGCCGCCCGAAGGCCCCCACCCACCGGTCCGCCCGGGACCAGCTCACCCATCCGCACCGGCCACAGGTCATCCTCGGCCACATGCGTCAACACCACCGTCGACGTCCACCCACCGAACCCGTGCACCACCACATACACCGGCTCCCGCAACCCCGACGCCGCCGGCGGCAACGCCCCATTCAGGAAGTCGAACATCGACGGCACGACCGCCTTCGGGTCGCCCGGACGCGGCCCCGGCACACCTACCACCACCACCCGCGCACCATCCGGCACCCACCCCACCGGCCCCACATCCGGCATCGGCAGATTCTTCGCCCCCAGAGCCACATTCAGAATCTCCGGCGCAAGCAACTCCGCCTGCCGCAACTGCGTCACCCGCAAACCACGCTCCGACGGCACTCTCGGAAGGAACACCCAATCCCGGAAATGCGAGAACGCCAGCTGCTCGAACCGCCACCAATCCACATCAAAAGACAGGAGGTACGGCCCATGGTTAACGGGCAATCCATCCAGCCTCCGCCGGCCCCGATAATCAAGATCAGCGTCCTCGTTGATCGGATGCGCCTGGACCTCCCACAACAACGCCGGGAACGTCTCCCGACCCGAGAAATCGACAATGACCACACCGTCCGGAACCACCCCCGCGCCCACGTCCGCCACATGCCGCCCGAGGATCGCCACCGCCCCCGACTCGTCACGCGCTGCCCGCAACGCCGCGACCTCGACCAACGTCCGTGACTCCACCCCAGGAACAACAGACGGGTCAGCACCGTACGGCGACAGCTCGATCACCGCCTCCTTCGGCACCTCCACGCCCAACTCACCGTCAATCAACCGCTTCGCCAGAGCCAGCACGTCCTCATGCCCACGGTCCTCGAACGCCAGCACCACCCGCCAGACCGCATCATCCGCAGGCCGATCCTGCCCCGTCCTCGCCGCCCACGCCTCGGCATCCGTCACTGCCTGCTCCCGCGCCACCACAGCGAGACGCTCCACATCGATCCCGGCGCTCACGCCCTCCGGATACACCACCACCGACCCACGACCCGGCACTGTCCGGAACCGTTCCGGGGCACTGTCCGACAGGGACCACAACCGCACCATCCGCCTCTGGCCGACGGCCAACAGCCACCGGCCCGGCCCCTCCGGCAACAACGTCAACGCCTCCACGCCGTCGTGGCCCTCCAACGTCTGAAGCAGCACACCGCGGTCCACGTCCCAGATCCGCACCGTCCCGGCCACGTCGGCAGCAGCCAACAGCCGCCAGCCCGACTCGTCCTGCCACGACGTCAACTCGTTCACCAAGCCGTCGTGACCCTCCAACGTCTGGAGCACCACACCGCGGTCCACGTCCCAGATCCGGACCGTCCCGCCCGAGCCGCCGGAGGCCACCCGCCGGCCCGCCCCCTCCTGCCACGACGTCACCGCCAACACCACGCCGGTGTGGCCGGTCAACCTCCGGACTTCCACACCGCGGTCCACGTCCCAGACCAGCACCGCCCCGACCCCGCCAGCGGAGGCCAGCACCCCGCCAAACTCGTCCGGCCACGACGTCAACGCCATCGGTCCGGGGTCGCCGGTCAACCTCCGGACTTCCACACCGTTGTCCACGTCCCAGACCAGCACCGTCCCGTCGTAGCCGGCGGAGGCCAACCGCCGGCCCGCCCCCGCCGGCCACGACGTCAACGCCACCACCTCGCCGGTGTGGCCGGTCAACCTCTGGAGCACCACACCGCGGTCCACATCCCAAACCAGCACCGCCCCGTCCCTGCCAGCGGAAGCCATCAACTGCTGGCCCAACCTGCCCTGCCACGACGTCAACACCCCGTAGTGGCGGCCCGCCAACGTCTGGAGCACCACATCACGGTCCACGTCCCAGATCCGCACCGCCCCGACCCCGTCCACGGAGGCCACCCGCGGGCCCGACTCCGCCTGCCACGACGCCACCGCCGACGCGTCGTAGCGGTGGATCAGCGGACCCCGCCCATCCGGCACGACGGACAGGTGGGCGACGGGAAGGTCCAGTGCGACAGTCCGGTCATGCCAGGGTGCGACACCGCCGTTCTCATGAGGTCCCGACTCGGCCGGGGCCACGGTGACGTTGACAGCGAACGCCTCGGACAGCAGATGCGGCAGCGCCCCCGTGAGACGGGGAACCGACGTCCCCCGCGCATCCAGGGCCTGCCGCACCAACGCCCTGTCCTCCGGGGACAGACCGGCCCTTCCCCCGTCGAGAACGTCCGTTCTGTCGACGAGGTAGTCGAACGAGTCGCGCAGAAGGTCGCGCACGGCGTCCGGCGTCCGCTCCCCCAGCGACACCGCAACCCCAGCCCCCACCCTGTCGAGGAACTGCGCGAACAACCGATCCCACACGTCCGACCGCAGCACCCCAGCCGGCAGGGACGGCAACGGCACAGGAACCGAAACCGCCTCCGACGGGGGCCGGGCAACCCCGTCCATCCCGGCCAGATCTGCTTCTTCCGGGACGGTCACGGTCGTGTCGTCTGCCACCCTCGACGGCGGGCGTGGGGTGCCCACACCGTCGGTGGTCGCCACGAACCGCAACCGGCCAGGCTCCACCGGCCCCCGAGCCAGCCCACCCCGCTGACCGTCGAGGAACACCACCCTCCCGTCATCGGTACGCACCACGTTCACGGCATGGGAAACCTCGTCGCCCACACCCGTCGTCACCAGCACACCCCGGGCACCCGGCTCCGCCCCGGCCATCACCTCCACCACCGCGTCGTAATCAGCCACATCCACCAACGGCCGACCCGCATACCGCTGCAACCACACCACCGGCGACGGCACCTCCGGCGGCACCTGCCACACCACCCCGTCCGCCAACGACATGTCAGTACCGATCGTCGCCAACACACAGTTCGTGGCCGAATCCCGCCACCGCGAACCCGGACTGTCCGGATCGTCACCACGACCCGGATTCACACTCCCCAGCCACCCGAACCGGGCCGACACGTCATCCTCCGACAGCTGACTCGGCAGCAGCACACCCCCGCGTCCCGCCTCACCAGCCACATCCGCCGAAGAATCCGACCCACCCGAATCGGAGCCGTTCCCCCCATCAACCAACCCATCCGGCACCTCGGGCAACCCCGCCGGCCCGCCAGCACCACCGGACAGGGACCACAACTGCACCATCGAGTCCGCGTCGCCGCCGGCCATCCCCCACCGGCCCGGCCCTGCCGGCCACGACGTCAGCGCCAGCAACGGGGCGGGGGCTTCCACCGTCTCGATCAACTCACCGTCCGCGTTCCAGATCCGTACCGTCCCGTCCACGCTGGCCGCGGCCACCAGCCGACCCGTCCCCGCCGGCCACGACGTCACCGCCGCCCACTCCGTGCCGTCAGTGGCCCCCAAGGTCCACAGCAACGCGCCGCTGTCCGCGTTCCAGATCCGCACCGTCCCGTCCGCGCTGGCGGAGGCCACCAGCGGGCCCGACTCCGACGGCCACGACGTCAACGCGAACACCGGGCCGTCGTGGCCGGTGAACCTGCCGGTCTCCACACCACCGTTCGCGTCCCAGATCAGCACCAGCCCGTCGCTGTCGGCAGAGACCAGCAGCGGGCCCGACGCCCCCTGCAACGACGTCACCGCCAACACCGCGCCCTCGTGGCCGTCCAACCTCCGCTCCACACCGCTGGCCGCGTCCCAGATCAGCACCGACCCGTCCATGCTGGCGGAGGCCACCAGGCGGTCCGGCCCCGCCTGCCACGACGCCACCGCCGACACCGAGCCGTCGTGGCCCTCCAACCTCTGCCGCTCCACACCGCTGGCCGCGTCCCAGATCAGCACCATCCCGTCATTGCCGGCGGAGGCCACCAGCCGCTCCGCCCCCGCCTGCCACGACGCCACCGCCGACACCGGGCCGTCGTGGCCCTCGAACGTCACGAGCCGCTGACCGCTGGCCACGTCCCAGATCCGCACCGTCCCGTCGTCGCTGGCGGAGGCCACCCGTGGGCCCGACTCCCCCAGCCACGACGTCACCGCCCACACCGGGCCGTCGTGGCCGGTCAGCGGACCCCGCTCATCCGACACAACGGAAATCTGTGGGGTGCCAGCAGCAGCTCGCGCCTGTTCGAGGTGCCGGTCCAACTCCGCGGCCGCTGTCTCGACCTGGCCGAGCCGGTCCCCCAACCCCCCGAGTTCGGTCGCGGGCAACGAATCGACGTAGGCGTCCACGGTCCGTGGCATACGCGCACGGCTGAGACCCTGCATCTCCTGGAGGTACCGGTCGGACACCCCCGCCAGGGCGGACCGCGCCGGGCTGTCGCCTTGACCGGGGGCGGCCATCCGCTGCGACTGCCAGTCAGCGGCGTCCATCCGCCTCGCGTGGCCGTCGGCAAGAGCCTGCCACCGTCGGATCAGATCCGCACGCACAGCAGCGACCCCACCGTCGGAAACGGACACCGCCTGCTCAGCCGACCTGGCCGCCACCGCTTGGCCGTCGGACTCGGTGGGCCTCCCACCGAAGGCGGTCGCACCATCCCCGGCCCGACCCGGCAGCGCCGCCGGGCCCACCGGCAACGACGAGATCTGCTCCTCCAACCACTGCCGCGCCAGGCCGAACGCGCTCACCGCGGAGAACAGCTCCGCGCGCCACCGATCGGACACCTCCGGCACCCGCCCCGCCACGCCCGCCCACCCACGCGTGTGCCCGACCAGCCGCTCGCCCAACGCCACCAACTGATCCACCCGCTCACCCACCCGGCGATGCTCCTGCGCCCCCACCGCCGGATCAGTCACCGTCACATCGGGAAGCGCCGCCCTCAACTCCTCGCGCCGGGCCACCCAACTCCGAGCCGCCCCACCCGGCCCTTCCACCGCCTCCGCGATCCCCGCCAACTCCGCCCGCACACGAGCCCACTCCTCGGCCTCGATCTGATCCCGCGGCTCCCGAAGGCCGCCAACCGCCGGCTCGCCGATGGCCAGCTCACCCATCCGCACCGGCCACAGGTCATCCTCAGCCACATGCGTCAACACCACCGTCGACGTCCACCCACCAAACCCGTGCACCACCACGTACACCGGCTCCCGCAACCCCGACGCCGCCGGTGGCAACGCACCATTCAGGAAGACGTCGAGGATCGACGACAGGACCGCCCCGGGATGCACCGGACGCGGGCCCGGCACACCCACCACCAACACCCGCGCACCATCCGGCACCCACCCCCGTCCCACATCCGGCACCACCGCCAGACTCTCCCCCGCACTCGCCGCCGCGACCTCCCCGGCGAGCAACCCCGCCGGCCGCAACTGCGTCACCCGCAAACCACGCTCCGACGGCACATCCGGAAGGAACACCCAATCCCGGAAATACGAGAACGCCCGCTGCCCCAACCGCGCCCAATCCCAATCAAAAGACAGGAGGTACGGCCCATGGTTCACGGGCAATTGAGCATCCGCCCGACGCCGCCGATACTCAAGATCAGCTTCCTCGTTGATCGGATGCGCCTGGACCTCCCAGGACAACGCCGGGAACGTCTCCCGACCCGAGAAATCGACAGCGCGCAGACCCGGCGGAACAACCCCCGCCTCCGCCCCCGAATCCGCCACATACTGCCAACGGGCCGCCACCGCCCCCGACTGGTTGAACGCCGCCCGCAACTCCGCGACCGCGACCAACGTTCCCGGCTGCACCTCAGGAACACCAAACGGGTCAGCACCGTACGGCGACAGCTCGACCACCGCCGCCTCCGGCACCTCCACGTCTGACCTCAGATCACCAAGAAGCAAGCTCCCGACCAGATCCAGCACACCCTCAGGCCCAGGGTCCTCGTACACCAACACCACCCGCGAGACCGCATCACCCGCAGGCCGATCCTGCCCCGTCCGCGCCGCCCACGCCGCGGCATCCGTCACCGCCTGCTCCCGGGCCACCACAGCAAGACGCTCCACGTCAACCCCAGCGCCCACACCGTCGGGATGCACCACCACCCACCCGTCACCCGGCACCACCGACCACCCCGCCGCCCCCGTAGCGTCGCCAAAAGGCTGGGACAGACCGGTAGGGTCGCCAGACACCTGGGACAGATACGGCCCGAGCAAGCTCGCCACGTCCGGAACACCCAACGAGGACGCCGGCCTCGACGCAAACAACTCCTCCTCCGAATAGCCCGGAACAACCGCAGTCGCGTCGTCCCCCACACCCGCCGGCGGCGCATACAAAGGACCGTACGACTCCCCCACGTCCGGAATACCCAACGAGGACGCCGGCCTCGACGCAAACAACCTCTCCTCCGAATCGACATCCGAACCCACGGCAGGGGAATCAGACCCCGTCCGGAACTCCTCCTCCGGCGCCCTCCGGTCCATCCCGGCCAAATCTGCTTCTTCCGGGACGGTGGTGGTCGGGTCGTCTGCCACCCTCGACGGCGGGCGTGGGGTGCCCACACCGTCGGTGGTCGCCACGAACCGCAACCGGCCAGGCTCGACCGGCCCCCGAGCCAGCCCGCCCCACTGACCGTCGAGGAACACCACCCTCCCGTCATCGGTACGCACCACGTTCACGGCATGGGAAACCCTGTCGCCCTCACCGGTCATCACCAGCACACCCCGGGCACCCGGCTCCGCCCCGGCCATCACCTCCACCACCGCGTCGTAGTCAGCCACATCCACCAACGGCCGACCCTCCGCGTACCGCTGCAACCACACCACCGGCGACGGCACCTCCGGCGGCACCTGCCACACCACCCCGTCCGCCAACGACATGTCAGTACCGATCACCGCCAACACACAGTTCGTCGCCGAATCCCGCCACCGCGAACCCGGACTGTCCGGGTCGTCACCACGACCCGGATTCACACTGCCCAGCCACCCGAACCGGGCCGACACGTCATCCTCCGACAGCTGACTCGGCAGCAGCACGCCCCCGCGTCCCGCCTCACCAGCCACATCCGCCGAAGAATCCGACCCGCCCGCCTCGGAGTCATTCCCCGCATCAACCGGCCCATCCGGCACCTCGGGCAATCCCGCCGGCCCGCCAGCACCACCGGACAGAGACCACAACCGCACCGTCCAGTCGTCACTAATGTCGTCGCTGGAGACGGACATGTCACTGACCGACGTCCGGTCGCTGGCGTTGTCGTGGATCAGCGTGCCGTCGGTGCGGGGGGCAACGCCCCCCGGCACCGTACTGCGGCCCCCGGCCGCATCCGGCGCGCCCGGCGTGCTGGGCATACCCGAAGTGCCCGGCGTATGGGGGGTGGCGGGCGTGGCGCTGCCGGTGGCCTGGGCGAGTACCTGGTGGTATCCGTCGACCCAGTCCCGTTGGAAGGACCTGGCGAGGGCGTCGTGGCGGGCAGGCTCGACGCCGTACTGGTCGGCCAGGGCGGTGAACTGGGTCTGCGCCAGGCTGGCCGCCGCTGGGGTGTGCTGCTCGGGAGTCACCGGCACGTCGGTGCGCCGGCTTGCCGGGGTGTCCACTGGGGACGGGGTGGTGTCCGGTCCAGTGCTGTCGGGGACGGTCGCGGCCGTGAAGCGGGCGGGCAGGTCGGTGACCACCTGCCGGACCACGTCCGCCACAGCGTTGACCTGCGCGGCACCCGGGCTGGTCGCCGCAGCCGGCAAAACGCTGGGCGACACGGTGAGGGGTGCGGTGAGTGGTGGGGTGGGGCCGAGGATCGCGTCGAGGCTCCCGTCCACTTGGGCCCGCACGTCACGGACGACCGCCGCGCGCACGGCGTCCGACGGGACCGCCGCCGTCCCGGATCCTCCCGGCACGCCAGCGCTCCCTGACGTGCCGACGGCTGTCGGCAGGGCGGCGCCTCCCGGCAGACCAGGGGCCCCCGGCACGTAAGCGTCCCCCGGCACGTAAGCGCTCCCTGGTCGGACGACGCCGTCTGGCAGGGTGGCGGTCGCCGGTGTGCCGGTGGTGAGGTACTGGTCGATGTGGTGCTGGGCGGCCAGATGCACGGCCGCGCGCAGCGCCTGCCGGTCGAACTCCGCCGGCAACGCGGCGACGACCTGCTCCGGGCGTACCGCCGCCGGGATCGGCCCACCGGTGGTGACCGACTGTGCGAGGGCTTCGGTGATCCGGGCGACGGCCTGGTCCCGGACACCGGTCAGATACTGGCCGGTGAGAGCGGTGGCGGGTAGGCCGATCCGGGACAGGAAAGCGGGAACGGCCGGGTCGTTCTGCCGGGTGGCGGCCCACTCGGTGAAGACCTGCTCGACCGGCACGGGAAGCGCGGCCAGGAACTGCCGCGCCTGCCCCGTCCCGGCGAGCAGCCCACCGTAGTGATCCACCAGTTCCCGCTGGAACCGCTGCCACTGCTCCACCACCGGCGCGCCGGCGACCGCTACCCACTCCGGCACGGGCACCACCGGCACCGTCGGCACCGAGAAGTTCGGCACGGACCACGACGGAACCGGCAGGTCCGGCGTCGACCACGACGGAACCGGCAGGTCCGGCGTCGACCACGACGGAACCGGCAGGTCCGGCGTCGACCACGACGGAACCGGCAGGTCCGGCGTCGACCACGACGGAACCGGCAGGTCCGGCGTCGACCACGACGGCGCGGACAGGGCCGGCGTCGACCACGCCGGCACGGGCATCGGTTCAGGCGCCGCAGGCGCCGGTGGCGACAGCGCCGGTGCCGACACCAGCGGGACGGGCACCGGGGCCGGCCCGCCAGAGCCCGCACCCGCCGGATCGTCGACCTCCGGCTGATACGTGGACGGTGCCGGAGTGACCGGAGCGACCGGCCTGCCGTCGGCGGTGAAACCGGTACCGGCGGGCATGTTCCACCGGGGCCGGGTCGGATTGAACCCCAAACCGACAGCCACGCGACGCGCAGCGGCCCCGGCCCCGGACGCGCCCAACTCACCCGACCCCGACAACGCCCCGGAAATCACGGCCATACCGAGACCACCGGGGTCGTAGGTCCCGTCGACGATGTAGCTGGCGGCGATGTCGCCGACCACCTCCAGGCCGATCTCCGACACCGGCACCATCATCAGGCTGGTCAGCAGGTTACGCGTGGCATCCGACACTTCGAACTTCGCCAGAGCACCACCCACGACCCCGGCGAACCGGCCCAACGCCGGCCCGGCCGCCGTGGTCACACCCGCCACCGCCAACCCGTACAACGCCTGCTTACCGACCTGCGCCCAGTCGACCCCCGGCATCAGACCATCAGCCAGCATGCTGATCTGCGCCAACAACGACGACCCCGGCATGAACAACATCTGGATCGCCGTGCTGCTCGCCGCCGCCCGCACCATCGACGACCGCAGGATCGTCTGGATGATCGTCCGGGTCTTCACGATGTGCGCCGCCGCCTCCACCGGCAGGAAGAACGCCATCGCGAACGCGACCGCCAACTCCGTCATCATGAAGACGAACATGACCAGCGCCTGACGATCCGTCAGCTCCATCTGGTTCAGGAAGCCCCGCATCGCCTGAGCCACGCCGACCTTCACGTCGGCGACCCCGTCCAACAACTCCACGAACGGAGCCGTCTGCGCCACGAACCGGTCGAAGACCTCACCCTCGCCCGCCGCCCGAACCGCCTTGATCGCCTGGATCAGCTCCGGAACCAACAGGGTCCGCACCCGACCCGCCAGCACCTCCAACGCGTTCAGGTCGTACGCCAACACCGGCAGATTCGACCGGTGCAACCGCATCCCGGTGAACGCCTCCAACGCCCGCTTCGACGACTCACTGAGCCCAACGGAAGGAACGGCGGCCTCACCCATCGCGTAACGCCCCCTCCCCACCCGCCCCGATCAGAGGCACCCGATGCGAATCACCCAGCGGCCCAGACCACCACCCCAGCCCTCGGCCACTCGTCCCCGCGGATCAACCCCGCGCACCGCCGCTCATGTCGGGAACCAGCTCGGGTGCCGGTGCCCTCGGTCCTCCCCGACACAGCGACAGAGGTCCACCTTCTCGCCCTGAAATCCAGGGCCGCACGCATCTCGGCCAACAGTTCCTCGTCGCTCAACGTGCTCATCCCGACACCTCCCTCTGTTACCTCACGACTGAACCGTGGCAGTGGGTTCACCACCCCGACCGCACATTACCCTCCCCCTACCGGAGCCGTTCGTCCTAAACCTCGATCCGTGGACGACGGGTGATCCACTGTGGCCGGAACAGCGCGAATATGTGACGAGAGTGCCCTCTGAGCTGGGATGATCGGGTTTGTCAAGAACTCAGATCACACCAACCCAGAAGGGCACTCTCGGTGCGAGGATCTCATGCCTGGCGTGCGGACAGCGCGGTGTTCGACGAGGACAATCTCGTGTCGTGTGCGGGGCTGGTGCCCGTGCTGGAGTTGGCCGAGCAGGCCGGGTTGTCCCGGTTGCTGGACGAGCACGTCCAGTTCGCCTGCGAGCGGGTCAAATCCGGTGCGGCGAAGCCGACGCCGAAGCTGACCTCGATCATCGCCGGGATGGCCGCCGGCGCGGACAGCATCAGCGACCTGGACACCATTCGGGCCGGTGGGATGAAGAAACTGTTCGGCGGGGTCTACGCGGCCGCGACGTTGGGGATCTTCCTGCGGGAGTTCACCCACGGCCATACCCGGCAACTGTCGGCGGTACTGCGCCGGCACCTGGTCGCCCTCGCCCAGCGCACGCCGGTGCTGGACGGCATCGACGACCGCACCTTCATCGACATCGACTCCCTGCTGCGTCCGGTGTACGGGCACGCCAAGCAGGGCGCCTCGTTCGGGCACACGAAGATCGCGGGCAAGACCATCCTGCGCCGGGGCCTGTCCCCACTGGCGGTCACGATCTGCACCGCGACGGCGGCACCCGTGCTGGCCGGTGTGCGGTTGCGGGCCGGCCGCGCCGGCTCCGGCAAAGGTGCCGCGTCCATGCTCACCGAGGGCATCAACACCGCCATCGCCTGTGGCGCGGACCCGGCGAAGATCCTGGTACGCGGCGACTCCGCATCCTGCAGCGGCAAGGTCATCACCGCAGTCGTCAAAGCCGGAGCGCGGTTCTCGTTCGCCATCGCCCGCAACCCGGCCGTCGCCGCCGCGATCGCCACCATCGGCGACCACGCCTACACGCCGGTGCGCTACCCGGGCGCGGTCGTCGATCCCGACACCGGCGAGCTGATCTCCGACGCCCACGTCGCCGAAGTGCCCTACACCGCCTTCGCCGACACCCGCCACCGCATCACCGGCCGGCTCATCGTCCGCCGTGTCCCCGACGCCAACACCCAGGACCCCCTGTTCCCGGTCTGGCGGTACCACCCGTTCTTCACCAACAACCCCGCACCCGTCGCCGACGCCGACATCACCCACCGACACCACGCCATCTGCGAAACCGTCTGGTCCGACCTCATCGACGGCCCCTGGGCACACCAGCCCTCCGGCTCGTTCAGCGCCAACGCCGCCTGGACCACCCTCGCCGCGATCACTCACAACCTGCTCCGCGCCGCCGGCACCCTCACCGGCACCGCCCGCTACGCCGTGGCCCGAGGCGCCACCCTGCGCACCCACCTGATCAACATCCCAGCCCGACTCGCCCGCCCACAACGCCGCCCCGTGCTGCACCTACCCAGCCACTGGCCTCGAACCCAGGCTTGGCTCACCCTCTGGACGGCCGTCCTCACCACCTGAACACCTCGACCCGTGCACACCACCCCCGGCCACCACACCCATCCACGCTGACCCCACGACCAGGAACCGAGAACGCTGGGCAGACCAGCAGCACAGCCACACCCTCACACCAACATCAAGATCGACTCACGCGCAACCATCTCGACTCGAAGCCGGTCCACGGATCGGCTCAGAAGTCGTCGGAGGTGCGGATCCGGTCGCGGATCCAGGCACCGGCGGGCTTGAGGCGGCTGGTACCGCCGAACTGGCCGGTGCCGCAGGTGCCGGTGGTGAAGACGGCGCCGGAGCGGAAGTCGTCGGAGAAGTTCCAGTTCGCCCAGCTGATCTTCTTGCTGGCCATCAGGTCGAGATACCGCTGGGCCATGGTGAAGTTGTTCGCGCCGTCACCGGAGTAGTCCTGCGTGCCGAACTCGGTCACGAAGAGCGGCAGCCGGTCGGCGGCCTGGGCGAAGGTGTTGTAGTACGCGTCGCCGTGCGAGGCGGCGTAGAAGTGGAAGACGTACATGAGGTTCCCGCCGGTGACCGGATTCGCCACGATCGTGTCGACCCCGCCGCCGCTGCCGGAGACGCCGAGCGAGGACCAGTCCGGCGTGCCGACCAGGACCACGGCCTCCGGGTCACGGCTACGGATCACCGGGACGACATGGTCGGCGTAGCTCTTGATGGCGCTCCACGCCACCCCGTTCGGCTCATTGGCGATCTCGTAGAGCACGTTGACCTTGTCCTTGTGCCGGTCGGCGATCTCGGCGAAGAAGGTACGGGCCCGGGTCAGGTTGTGGTTCGGGTCGCCGGGGCTGAGCATGTGCCAGTCGACGATGGCGTACATGCCCCGGGCGGTGGCCAGCTCGATGTAGTTGTGCACCATGTCGGTGAAGCGGCGCGGGTCGGTCTCGTAACCGCCCTCCTGGATGTACATCGAGATGCGCAGCACGTCGGCGTTCCACTCCCCCGCCAGCACGTCCAGCGAGGCCGGGGTGGCGCAGTTCGCGTACCACTGGATGCCGTGCGTGCTCATGCCGCGCAGCTGGATCGCCTTGCCGTTGCGGTTGCAGAGCTGGCGACCACAGACCCGGAGCTGGCCGTTGGCCGCGACCGGTGTGCTGGCGGTCGGCGGCGACGTCGTGGGCGGGGCGGTGGTGGACGGCGGCGCAGTGGTCGGCGTGGTGCCGCCGCCACAGGGCTGACCGTTGAGGGTGCAGCGGGCCGGAGTGCCGGAGCCGTTGCCGACGAAACCGAAGGTGACCGAGGCGCCCGGGGCGACCGTGCCGTTCCAGGAGCGGTTGGTGAAGGTGTGATGCTGCCCGCTGCTGGTCAGCAGTGCGTCCCAGTAGGTGCCGACGGTGGTGCCGGCGGGGAGGTCGAACTCCAGGCGCCAGGAGGTGATCGTCATGGCACCGGAGTTGGTGATCGTGTAGCGCCCCTCCCACCCGGAGCCCCAGTCGTTGACCTTGGTGAAGCTCGCGGTCGGCGTCGCTGCCGCACCGGCGGTGTTGGTCAGGGCGAGCGGCACCAGCGCCACCGCCGCGATGAGGCCGGCCATCAGGATCGGTCTGCCGCGCAGTCGCACGAGGTACCTCCGCAAACGACTATGAAATCTACCGTCATCAAACTATAAAGAATGTTAATTATTGACGCAACGTAGTGCGCGGCCCGCAGGCGACCGTGGCCGGGTCCACCGACCGGGGTGGGAACGGGCGAAGGTCGAAGTGGCGGCTCCGGCCCCGGCTACGCTCAGCTGATGAGCCGTCCGGCAGCCGGCGACACCGGGGTTTCCACGCTGGGGCTGGTGATCCACCCCAGCCGGCCGGTGGGCGAATCGGTCGCCACGATCCTCGGCTGGGCCCGTACCCACTCGGTCCGGGTCGTCGGACGCGACCAGGACCGCGACCGGATCGGCCAGGGAATCGAGACGGTGCCCGACCACCGGTTCGTCGCCCAGGTCGACGGCGTCGTCGCCCTCGGCGGCGACGGCACGATGCTCGGAGCGATGCGACTGGTCGTCGAACGCCCGGTGCCGGTACTCGGTGTCAACCACGGCAACCTCGGCTTCCTCGTCGAGATCACTCCCGACACCCTGGACCGGGCGCTGGCCCGAATGGTCGACGGCGACTTCACCGTCGAGTCCCACAGCTGCCTCGTCACCGACTGTTCCGGGGGCCCGCCGCTACGGACCGGCACCGGCTTCAACGACATCGTGCTGGCCCAGCAGCGCCGGACCGGCACCGTCTCGGTCGACCTCGGCGTCAACGACGAGCAGTACGGCTACTACCGGTGCGACGCGCTGGTCGTCGCCACGCCCAGTGGCTCCACCGCGTACAACTACGCCGCCGGAGGGCCGGTCGTCTCGCCGTCGGCGCGAACGATGGTGATCACGCCGGTGGCACCGATGGCGGGCATCGGCCGGTCCGTCGTGCTCGGCACCGGTGACCGCGTGTCGCTGCGGATCGCTCCGGACAGCCGGCCGGTCGACGTCGACGTCGACGGCACCCCGTCTGCCGAGCTGGGCCCCGGCAGGGTGCTGACCGTCTGCCTACGCGAGGACGCCGGCCAGGTCGTCCGGTTCTCGACCAGCCGGTACACCAGGCGGAGCCAGATCAAGCTCAGCCTGCTCGACCTGCCGATGCGTCGTGACCAACTCCTCGGCCTGTTCCCCGAGCACCTCCGCCCGCCGACCACCGGCCCGGCCCCGGAGCGGGAGAACCCCTGGTGACGGTGGTGTCCTACGCTCGACACCGGCCCGCGAGGCGGTGGGAGTCGGCGGTCGACCTCCCGTAGACCTCCGCGCGGTCCACCGGTCGTCAGGGAGGACACGAGTGAGACACCTACTTCCGCACGTGCCGTACGGCCACGGCGCCGAGGACCCGGCACCGGACGGTCGGGTCCCGGCCCGCGACACCACCGGCTGACCACATGTCGCAGATCTCGACCGGTCCCGCCGGTCCCGCCACGTCACCGTCGCCCTCGCGGGCGGACCCCAGATGGTCCGCCTGGCGGGTCGTGGTCGGTTTCGGGATGGTCAGCCTGGCCGCCGACATGGTCTACGAGGGCGCCAGGTCGATCACCGGACCGCTGCTCGGCGCCCTGGGCGCGTCGGCTCTGGTCGTCGGCCTGGTCTCCGGCGCGGGAGAGGCGATGTCGCTGCTGCTGCGGCTGGCCTCCGGTCCCCTGGCCGACCGGACCGGCCGGTACTGGTCCCTGACGCTGCTCGGGTACGCGTCGACCGCCGTCTGCGTTCCCCTGCTGGCCGTGGCGCCCTTTCTCGGTGGGGCGGGTCTGACGGTCGCCGCCGCGCTGATCCTCGCCGAACGCGCCGGCAAGGCCGTCCGCAGCCCGGCCAAGTCGGCGCTGTTGGCGCAGGCCGCCGGCGCCGTCGGTCGTGGTCGTGGCTTCGCGGTCCACAAGGCCCTGGACCAGGTCGGTGCCTTCGCCGGGCCCCTGGTGGTCGCGGGCGTCCTGGCGACCACCAGCGTGATCTGGCCGGCCCTGGCCGTTCTCGCTGTGCCCGGGGCGCTCGCCATCGGTCTGCTGCTCTGGATCCGCCTGCGCGTGCCCGACCCGGCCGTCTTCGACACCGACCCCGCCGCGCCCACCGTCTCCCGGCCACGCGCCGGCAGCACTCCGCCGACCCGGCTGAGCCGCTGGCTCGGTACCGACCTGCCGCGCCGCTTCCTGCTGTTCGCCGCGGCGGCCGGGGCCGCCACCGCCGGGCTGGTCACCTACGGGGTCATCTCGTTCCACGCCAGCCGGACCGGCCTGATCCCCGTCGCGGGGATTCCCCTGCTGTACGCCGCCGCGATGGCCGCCGCCGCCCTCGCCGCCCTGGTCAGCGGGCAGCTGTACGACAGGTGGTCGTCACGGGTCCTGTTCGCGCTGCCCGTGCTCGGTGCCGCCGTGCCGGCGCTGGCCCTGTCCGACAGCCTCGTCGCCGTCGTGACGGGAACCCTGCTGTGGGGTGCCGCCGTGGGCGTGCAGGACTCCACCGTCAAGGCTCTCGTGGCCGACCTCGTCCCCGCCGCCCGCCGCGCCACCGCCTACGGCGTCTTCGCCGCCGTCCAGGGCGGCGCGGCGCTGGCGGGTGGCGTGCTGGTCGGAGCGTTGTACGCCCGCTCGCTTCCCGCGCTGATCACCGCCCTCGGCATGACCCAGCTTCTCGCGCTCGGCCTGCTCGCCGCCAGCCTCGCCGACCGCCGGCCGCCCGCGTCGCCGTAGTCGGCGTCGGGCGTCGTCCGGGCCTGATCTCGGCGACGAGACGGTGGCCCACCGTCGGCCCGGGCAGCGGGCGGTCCGCGCCGGGGTGGCTTCCGGCGCGGACCGTGGGTGCGGCTCGTGTCCGCCGGAGGGCACCCGGGACACGACCGGTTCCGGCCGCAGCGGCTAGCAGACGGGCACGCCCGGCAACTGCGCGGCGGGGTGGTCGATGTAGATGTTGGTCATGTAGCCGTTCTGGTCGCGCAGGCGGGCCCACCAGTTGTTGGTGTAGCCGTCGGCGGTGACGGTGTCGCCCTGCTTCTGGCAGAGCACGTACACCAGCGTGGGACCGGCCAGGGTGGCGACCACCGGCGCGGCGAGTCGCACGTCGCTGCGGACCCGGATGCCCGAACCCCAGGTCCAGAAGGCGGTGCCGCCCCCGCAGCCGTTGTCGCTGGTCAGGTAGCACTGGTGGTACGAGCCGGGATACGGCGCGAGCGAGGCCCCGTTGATCACGATGTTCTGGCCGACGCCGTTGTAGAGCTGCTCGTAGTGGATGTGCGCGCCGGAGGAGTTGCCGGTGCTGCCGGTGGTGCCGATCTGCTGGCCTTGGTTGACCCACGCGCCGCTGGCGACGGAGAACGCGGCGAGGTGGAAGTAGTACGTCTTCCAGCCCCCACCGTGGTCGATGACGATGTAGTTGCCGGCACCGCTGGCCTGGTAGTAGCGGGTGGCGGTGCCGGCGGCGGAGGCGAGGACCGGGGTGCCGGCGGTGCTGCCCCCGTCGGCGCGGACGAAGTCGAGGGCCAGGCGCACCTCGGCGCTGTGGTGACTGTAGGTCCACCGCTGGCCGCAGGGGTACGGCGCCTTGAACAGCGGAGCGGCCTGGGCGGGGGCGGCGACGAAGAGCGTGGCGGTCAGGGCGGTGGCGAGGGCGGCCAGGAGCGTGACGAGGTACCTGATTGGTCGCACGGTTCATCCTTGCGGCTAGGGATAGAACCATGTCGATGCGTGCGCAGTATCGTGATCGTAGGCACGATATCGATCGATGTAGATAAGCATTCTACTGGCTGCCACCTCCCGTAGGTTTTCTGCGACCGACCCCCGGCCGCCGGGTCCCCTCCCTGGCGCGGGCGGCTCCCGACCGGCCGGGAGCCGCCCGATCACCGGCGGGAGCCGCCTAGCCCATCGGCACGGATCGCGACTCCGGTCGCCGGACCGGCATGTCATGGTGGAAGCCGGCCGACTCCAGGCGCGTCAACGCGGTCCGGATCAGTTCCGTCTCCGGGCCGATGAACATGCGCACGTACGGAAGGGGCGTGTCGACCGACGCCGGGTAGGGCCACGGCCAGGCGGGTGCCAGCAGCACCCCGGTGGCCGCGAAACAGTCCCACCGGAACCGCTCCACGCCGTCCGGGAGCAGGGCGTACTCCCGGGGGACCGACAGCATCAGGTAGGAACTGCACTCGCCGAGGTGGACCGCCTCGGTCGGATAGCCCAGCCGGCCGGTGAGGAACTCCCCGATCACCGTCCGCCGCTGTCGGTACGTCACCCGCTGCCGGGCCAGGAACTCCCCACTCGCCGGATCCGCCAGCCAACGCGCCATGGCCGGCTGGTAGCCGCCCCCGTACATCAGACAGTTGTGGAGGCAGTACCGGTTCACCAGCAGGTCCAGCGTCTGCGGGTCGGCGACCATGGCACCGATCCCCCAGCCGTTGCAGTGGAACTGCTTGCCGAGCGAGCGGACCATGAGCCACCGCTGTCGCGCCGACGCCGGCAGGTCCGCCAGTTGTTCCAGCAGCACCGCCAGCGCCGAGGTCGGGACGACCTCGTCGTCGTGCACCGCGTAGTAGGCGTCGTCGACGAGGATCCCGGCGCCCCGACCGGCCGCCTTGCGGATCGAGGACGCCACGAACTGCGGGTCCCAGTTGACCGCCGTCGGGTTGTGCTGGGCGTTGACGACCATCAGGGCGAGGCGCTCGTCGGGTCGCGCGTCGACCTCGGCCAGCAGTACGTCCAGGTCGTCGTCGGACGGGGCGAACCCACGTTCCGGCCGCAGCTGGTGGTACCGGACGCGGTAGCCGAGCGCCTCGTACACCCCCTGGTAGTCCCAACTCGGGCCGGCCGCCACCACCACCGGCGTACGACGGTCACCCTCGTCCTGGTCCCGCAGCAGCCGCCCGAAGTCGAACATGGCGGAGCGGGTCCCGGTCCAGGTGACGGCGACCTCGAAGCCGCCCGGCTGGTCCAGGTCGAGGCGAGGCTCCGAGCGATCGAGAGCGAGGGGCAGATGCCCACCAACGACATCGTCATCAGGGACGTCCCGGCGGTCCGGGTCGCGGAACTGACCGCGATCGCCGCCAGCTACCAACCGGAGGACATCAGCCCGGTCATCGGACCCCTCTACGACGAGCTCTTCCGACGCCTCGACGCGGCCGGCATCACCTGCACCGGGCCCGGAATCGCCTACTAAACCGACGAACCGCAGGGAGCCGGCCGGATCATCGTGCACGCCGCCGTCGAGGTTGCCGCCCCCTGCCAGGACGGCGCCCTCCGGGTACGGGACCTTCCACCCATCGACCAGGCGGCGACGATCGTGCACCGGGGCTCGATGGAGGCGGTCGTCCCGACCGCGCAGACCCTGACCCGCTGGATCGACGGCAACGGGTACCGGGCGATGGGATACCCGCGGGAGGTCACCCTGGAGTGCCCGGCGAACCGCGACGACTGGGTGACCGAGCTACAGGCACCGGTGAGTCGCCGCTGACGCCTTCCCGGTGCCTCGTCAGAGCACCCGGGCCAGCTGGGTGCGCGAGCGGATGCCGAGCCGGTGGAAGATGTTGCGCAGGTGGTGGTCGACGGTGCGGGTGGAGAGGAACATCCGGTCGGCGACCTCCCGGTTGGTAAGCCCCTCCGCGACCGGCTGCGCCACCCGCAGCTGCTGACCGGTCAGCAGCCGGGCCGCGGGTGGTCACCTGCCGGCACGCCGACGCACCCGGGAGACCCGCCAGGTCGGGGGACGGCGAGGTCGGTACCGCACCGGCCCGGTGGAGACAGGCTCGGTGGCGAGGGCCGGTGCGAGCGTGCCGTCCTGGCGGAGGATCGCGGCTTCGAGCCGCCGCAGGGCCGGCCCCGGGTCCACGCCGAGCTGCTCGGCCAGCGTCCGCCGGGCCCGCCGGAGCACGCCGAGCGCGTCCCCCTGCCGGCCGGCCCGGTAGAGCGCGGTCGCCAGCATCTCCCAGCCCCGCTCCCGTAGCGGTTCCTCGGCGACCAGCGACTCCAGCTCACCGAGCAGGGTGGCGTGTCGTCCCACCTGGAGCAGGGCCGCGATCCGCAGCTCCACGGCGGTGGCGCGGGCCGCCTCCAGCCGGGCCACCGCCGGCAGGAGGAACGGCGCGTCGCCGAGGTCGGCGAAGGCCGGGCCCCGCCAGAGGGCCAGCCCGGCGTCGAGGGTGGCCGCCGCCTCGACGGCCCGCCCCTGGTCGAGCAGCGCCGCACCCCGGTCGACCAGCGCGGTGAACCGGTCCTCGTCGACCCGCCCCGGCGGCAGGCGGAGCGCGTAGCCGGTCCCCTCGTGGACGAGCACGTCGCCCCGGCGGGCCGAGTGCTCCGGTTCCAGCGCCCGGCGCAGGCCGGCGACGTACCCGTAGAGCGTGGCGCGGCTGGCGACCCGGTCATGGTCCCCCCAGACCAGCTCCCGCAGCCGGTCCACCGGCAGCATCCGGCCCCGGGCGACGAGCAGGGCCGTCAGCACCATCCGCTGCCGCCGACCGCCGAGCGCGACCGGCCGGCCGGCCCGCACGGCCCCGACCGGACCGAGTACACACAGGTCGACGTCGGTTGCGTCGGTATCCCCCACCGGTGTCCATCCCTCCCTCCGCCGTCATCCCCACCCCGCACGGGGTCGGTCGATCACGACGGTCTGCTGTCGACCAGAGGAGACGCCGTCGGTGATCGGGAAGGTTGGGCGCCGGACGGCGGAGTCGGGTAGCCGACTGTCGACGTCGGTTTCCCAGACGGATCCCAGACAGTGCGGGTTCGCTGCCGGACATGAGACGTTTCCTCGCCGTCGTCGCCGGTGCGGTGCTGGCCGCCACGGTCGCCGTCGCGACTCCCGCCGCCGCCGAACCTGTCTGCGACGTCCCCTCGCCACCACCGATCTGCAACCCGGTCGAGGATCCGCCGCCGCCGGAGGGCAGCGACAAGTCGCCCACCGGCCGGGTCGAGTCGTACGGCTTCGCCGACGGCAGCTTCCGCGTCCAGGGCTGGGCCCGGGACGTCAACGGTGGACCCGTCACCATCTGGGTGAACGTGGACGGGCCGTTCGTTGGCGGGTACCCCGCCAACCTGTGGCACACCGGGCAGGGCGCCAGCGTCGGCTTTGACATCACCGTGCCCGCGCCCTCGACCGTCGGCACCCACCAGGTGATGATCACCCTGGTCAACGTGCCCGACGGGACGGAGCCGGCGGCGCCGTACTCGAGCATCCTGAACTACCTGACGTACACGGTGGAGCCCACCCCGCCGGCCAACCTCAGCCTGACGCCCGTCATGGTCGACGGTCAGGACGCGATCGTGGTCGGCTTCACGGACCTCTCCACCGCCGAGGAGGGCTACTCGATCACCTACGACTGGATGGCCCGGCGGATGGACGACGAGGGGCACTGGGTGCTCACCCCGGAGTCCCGCACCGTGCACGTCGGCCCCGGCCCTGGCACCGGCTGGTACACCCACACCGTCACCGGCCTCGTGTCCAACACCTTCTACCGGTTCTACGTCCGCACGAAGGAGAACGGCCGTATCTCCACCCCGACCACCGGCGGCGTCTCCACCCTCGACTGACTCGCCCGTCCCGACGACGAACGCCGGGGGCCCGGGTGACGGCGTGCTCTCGACGCCGTCCCCCGGGCCACCCGCCGGTGCACCCCGCCCACCCGTATGCACACAGGTCATTGCCGTGACCTCGATGATCACCCCCGGGCGGATCGACCCTCCACTTCGGCACAATGGCCGCCATGACCGATCCCGAAATACGTCCGAACGAGACCACCGTGCCGTTGCTGCCCTGCGTGTCCGCCGAGGAGACACTCGCCTTCTACCAGGCGCTCGGCTTCCGGGTCACCTACCAGCAGACCCGCCCCTACCTCTACCTCGCGTTCGCGTGGAGCGGGTTCGAGCTGCACTACGGGGCCGCACCCGCGGACGTGCACCCGAGCCGGGAGAACGGCGGCGGATGCCTGGTGATGGTGGACGCCGTCGCGCCGTACCACGCCGCGTTCACCGAGGCGATGCGCCGCGCGTACGGCAAGGTGCTGGCCCGGGGTCTCCCCCGCATCACCCGCTACCGACCCGGCGCGAGCCGGTTCACGCTGGTCGACCCCTCCGGCAACTCGATCATCTTCATTCAGCGTGACGAGGAGAAGGATCTGGAGTACGGCGGGTCGAAGAAGCTGAAGGGCATCGCCCGGGCGCTCGACAACGCGCGCATCCTCCGGGAGTTCAAGAACGACGACCGGGCGGCGGTGCGGACGCTCACCTTGGCGCTGCGCCGGTACCGCGACACGGCTCCGCCGGTCGAACGCGCCCTGGCCCTGGCGGCCCTGGCCGAACTGGCGGTCGCCCTCGACGAGCCCGCCCGAGCCGAGGAGTGGGTCGCCCAGCTACGGGCGATGGAACTGACCGACGCCGACCGGCAGCGGATGGAGAGCGAGGTCGCCGACATCGTCCGACTGCGCGATTGGCTGACGTAGGTGCTCACCCTCCCGACCCGTCTGGATCCGGGCACCGCGGATCGACCGGCGCCCCGTCCGGTGTGCCCGGGTGGGACGCCCGCACCTCAGGCGATCGCGGCCCGGGGCAGTGCTGAGGCGCAACTGCGGATACTTCGGCCTCAGCCGGCTCGGTCCTCGGCTGCCAGATCGACGAAGCCAAGTCGCCGGTTCATCGCGATCGCGGACGTGTTGCGGGAGTGTTGGAACGTCACCAGCCGTTGGTAACCCGACGATCGGACAAACCGGATCGCGAGTAGTTTCAATGCCAGGGACAGGCCCTGCCCACGGTGGGGTGCGAGCACACCGGTCATCTCGGAGAACGCATACCGCTTGTCCGGATGCAGAGAGGTCGCGGACATTCCGATCCAGGCGCCGTCACGGGTCGCAAGGACGACGCCGCCCGGGTTGAAGGTGGCCACGTCGATGCGCTGGGTGACGTACTCGGCGTACGTGTAGAAGGCTCCCCGGTCCGGGATATCGGCCGAGCACGTCCTGTTGAGGTCGTAGAGCGCGCGCCGGTTCTGCGGCGTGTCACCGAGTTCCGCCATCGTCGTGAACCTGGTGCCCGACGTCCGTGCCCGTTGCAGGTAGGGCTCGAACTCCGCGTCGTCGAACTGCTCCACGTCCAGTTCAAGCCGTACCCAACCCGCCATGGCCAGGACCTTACCCACCCGGCCGGGTCGTGCGTCGACGGCCGCGGTTGCCGGCTTCCTCGGCCACGCCGGCCCCGCCCGGAGCCGGACGGTGCAGCGCAACCGGACCGACCGACGGCGGGGACCGGCCGGACCGCTTGTGAACGGCCCGGCCGGTCCACGGCCGACAGGTGACCCGGTGCGGGCCCAGCGACGGTCAGCCGGTGCGCCACTTCTGGTTGGCGGTGCCGGCGCACTCCCAGAGCTGCAACCGCGCGCCGTCGCCGCTGTTCCAGTCCTTGATGTCCACACACTTGTTGGCCTGCGGGTTCACCAGGTCGCCGGCGCCGGAGAGGACGAACTGCTGGGCCGGGTTGCCGCTGCAGTGGGCGATCTGGATGACCGCGCCGTTCTCCCGGGAGCCCCAGGCGACGTCCATGCACTTGTTGTTCTGGGTACGCAACGTGCCGCCGGTGAGGGTCCAGCTCTGCGCCAACGTGCCGTTGCAGTTCCAGGTCTGGAGCGGTACGCCGTCGGAGAAATTGGAACTGGGCACGTCGATGCACTTGTTGTTCCAGTTGCTGATGATCCGGGTGCCCGGTCCCCCACCGCCGGTGGTGACCAGCGACAGACCGTAGACGCCGAGGATCTCGTTGACCGGCTGGAACCACGTCGTCCCGCCGGTCGTGCAGTTGCCCGAGCCGCCGGACGTGACGCCCTGCGCCTGGTTACCGGCGAGCCACGCGCCGCCGGAGTCGCCACCCTCGGCGCAGGCGTTGCTGCGGTGCAGCCCCGACACCGCGCCCTGCGGATAGTTGACCGTCTCGTTGCGGCCGAGCAGCGTGCCACAGCGCCAGCCGGTCGTCCGGCCGGCACGGCACACCCCACTGCCGATCACGGCCTCCGTGGAGCCGGCGACCGACACGCTGCCACCGGCGTAGTTGTTGACCCACGGCCGGGGCGTCCAGCTGCTGTTGGTGCGGACCCAGCCATAGTCGTTGCCCGGGAACGACGAACCGGCGAAGGTGCCCTGGGACACGTTGTTGTAACCGAGGGTGGGGCTTCCGGTGCCGCCGCAGTGGCCGGCGGTCACGAAGCCACCCGCGACGGCGAAGCCCACCGAGCAGAGCGTGTTGCCGTTGATCACGTACTGGTCGCCACCGCGGATGTCGTACAGCGGGCGGGGCGCCTCCGGTTCGACGACGTAACGGACGAGGTCGGCGGCCACCCCGCTGCGCGCCACGAAGGCACGGGCCGACGCCGTGGCTCCGGGGGCCACCGTCACCACGAGACTGTTGTCGGTGACGTCGGTGTACCAGCCCCGTACCGCGCTGGTCGGGCGGTGGCCGGCGGCATACCTGTCGAGGGCGGTCTGGGCGGCGGTGAGCGCGGCCAGGCTTCGGGGGACGAGTCGGGGTTCCGCCCCTTCCGCCCGGACGGTGTCCATGACGGAGTCGTCGGTGACCCCCACCGTGAGCCGGTTCCCGGCGGCCAGCCAGGAGCCGGCGTACCGCCCGTCCAGCGCGGTGCGCAGCCGTTGGTCGATCCGGGCGGCGGCGGCCTCGATCCGCAACCGGTCGGCGAGCTGCCGGTCGGTCAGGCCGAGGTCCCGGCGCATCGCCTCGGCCATGCCGGGCGGCAGGTTGGCCACGTCGGCCGGGGCGGCCCCGGCCCGACCGGTCGGTTCCGGTTCGGCGGGGGACGCGGCGGCGGGCCCGACCAGCCCGACGGCCGCCAGGCCGGCCGCGAGCAGGGCGACGAATGGTTTCATCGATGTCCTTTCGAGCAGGGGTTCGGAGGTGTCCGGCGGCGGGTCGCCACCCGCCGCCGGCAGGAGTGGATCGGGGGGTCGGGCACGGACGGTGGATCAGCCGGTGCGCCACTTCTGGTTGGCCGTGCCGGCGCAGTCCCACAGCTGCAACCGCGCACCGTCGCCGCTGTTCCAGTCCTTGATGTCCACGCACCTGTTGGCACGAAGGTTGACCAGGTCACCGGCGGCGGTGAGGGTGAACTGCTGCGCGCCGGTGCCGTTGCAGGTGTAGAGCTGGATGACCGCGCCGTTGCCGGTCGCGCCGCCGTCGACGTCCATGCACTTGTTGTTCTGGCTACGCACCGCCCCGCCGCTGAACGTCCACTTCTGGGCGTTGGTGCCGTTGCAGGTCCACATCTGTAGCTGCGCGCGGTCGACGAAGTTCGAGCTGGGCACGTCGATGCACTTGTTGTTCCAGTTGCTCACCAGCGGCACGCCGGTGGGCGGCGTGCCGCCGCCCCCGCCGAACGGGCCGAGGACCAGGCCGGCGGCGCGCGGGTCGCCGTCGTGCACCAGGGACTCGAAGCCGCCGACGTCGTCGAAGGCGAACGCGTACGCCTTGCCGTCGACCATGTTGGCGTGGATCAGCCGGGCGTACTGGTTGGTGGGGTTGCTGCGGTAGAACTCGGCCGGGTTGAGGCTGGGCTGGGTGTCGATGGTGCCGAGGGTTCCCCGGTTGAGAGCCGCGCAGAGCGTCCGGGCGATCGGGCCGACGACCTGGTCGTTGGGGGCGTGCAGCTGGCCGTCGCAGCCCCAGACGCTGGCCGACGAGGGCCGCTGGAAGGAGGCGACCACCTGGCCGGCGCCGTTGGTGAAGGTCATCGTGCTGCCGGAGGTCCGCCCGTGGTAGCGGATGGTCGGCTGGTCGGCGAAGGGCACCACGGTCAACGTCTTCGTGGTGTAGGCGTTCCACGCCGCCGCGATATACGAGTCCAGGTAGGTGTGGCTGAACAGGCCGGCACCCGCGGCCCTGCCCGGGGCCAGGACCCGCAACACGGTGCCGTCCGACCGGGTGTACACGGAGTTCCCCCAGCCGGCCTGCGCCCGGATTCCGTCGATGACGGCGGCGCGGCCACCCGCGACGACGTCACCGGTCCGCTTGGTGACGCCGTTGGCGCCGGTGACGGTGACCGCGTGCGGCACGGCGAACATGTCCACCTGGGAGCTGTTCAACCAGAGCCCGGCGTCGTTGTAGGTGAACTCGCTCCAGTCGAACAGGATGTCCCGGTTCGCGTCGCCGGCCGCCCAGGGGGCGGGTTGCACCAGGCCGTCCGGGGTGAGAAAGAACTTCAGCTTCTCGCCGAAGGAGAAGTAGACCCGCCCGGAGAAGCCGCGGGGGAACTGGATGGTGGTACGGCCCCCGTTGCCGGGGCCCGGGATCGAGGCGTCCGGCGCCGGGGACGGGGGGATCTGGCCGCCGGTCCACGGTACGAACGTGCCGCCCGCGGTGACGTAGCCGAGCCGGCCGCTGGAGAGCTGGGTGCCGATGACGTACAGGTGCACCGCCTCACCCCGGCCGGTGCTGTTGGTGACCGTGACGGGCAGTAGCGCGGGCCCGACCGCCTGCGCGGGCGTCGCGTAGATGGTCGCCGCCACGGTGACGAGGAGGGCGGAGACGATGGCGAACAGGTGTCGTCGAACGCTCATAGGACCACCTCAGACGTGGGAGACGATTGAGAGAGCGCTCTCACAGGCTGCGATTGGAAACAAAGTTTGTCAATACTTAACATCGGGTCAGCATTCCTCGGACGGGGCCCCGTCCTCGTCGACGCAGCCGAAGGGCCTTCTGGTGACGGGCGATCATCGCCGCCGGACCGCGCAGCCCCGGTTCGACCGCGCCGAGGGTGGTCAGGGCCGGCGCGGCCACCGCGCCGTCGTCCGGCGGTACGCCGGCCCCGACGTGCGGAAACGCCGTCCGCCGTTTTCCGGCGCGACGACGGACCCGCGTCGGACACTGGGAGGGTCCGGCGGCCCGGCCGAGGGCGACGGGCGGTACCGGCCCGTGGCGACGGCGGGGACGGCGGGCGAGGGGACGACGTGGACGGTCTCGTACTGATCGGGGTGCTCGGCGCCACCGTGCTGGTCGGGACCACCCTCGGCGGGCGGTACCGGGTAGCGCCGCCGGTGCTGCTCATCGGTATGGGCGCGCTGCTGGCCCTCGCCCCGCCCCTGTCCGACGTGGTGCTCGAACCGGACGTGGTGCTGCTGCTCTTCCTCCCCGCGATCCTCTACCGGGAAAGCCTCACCACCAGCCTGCGCGAGATCCGGACGAACCTGCCCGCCATCGCGCTCCTCGCGATCGTGCTGGTGGGGGTCACCATGGTCACGGTGTCGCTGGTCGCGCAGGCGCTCGGCGTTGACCCGGCGGCGGCCTGGGTGCTCGGGGCGGTGCTGGCGCCCACCGACGCCGCAGCCGTCGCCGGCCTGGCCAAGCGGATGCCCCGCCGTTTCCTCACCGTCCTGCGCGCGGAGAGCCTGATCAACGACGGCACCGCGCTGGTGCTGTTCTCCGTCGCGCTCGGCCTGCTCGGCGGAGGTGCCGTACCCGGCGCGTGGGAACTCGTCGGCCGGATCGGCGGGTCGTTCCTCGGCGGTGTCGCGGCGGGCCTGGCGGTCGGCGGCGTCGTCGTCCTGATCCGGCGACGCCTCGACGACCCGCTCCGGGAGGGCGCGCTCAGCGTGCTCACCCCGTTCGTCGCGTTCCTCCTGGCGGAGAAGGTGCACGCCAGTGGGGTGCTGGCCGTGGTCGTCGCGGGCCTGCTGCTCTCCTACGCCGGCCCCCGGATCGTCCGGGCCCCCTCACGGGTGATGGCCTACGCCTTCTGGGACCTCACCACGTTCCTGATCAACGGAGGGCTGTTCGTGCTGCTCGGGATGCAGATCCCCCGCGCCCTGCGGGACGAGAGCAGCACCTCGGGCGGGCAGGCCCTGGTCATCGCGCTGGTGGTGGCCGCCACGGTGGCCATGACCCGGATGGCCTGGGTGCATCTGGCCACGGGCGTCCTCCGGATCGTGGACCGCCGCCGTTCCCAGCGCGAACTGGAGGTGGGCTGGCGGGTCCGCACGGCGGCCGGGTGGGCCGGTTTCCGGGGCGCGGTCTCCCTGGCCGCGGCGCTCGCGGTGCCGCTGGCCGCCGCCACCGGCGAACCGGTCCGGCAACGCGACCTGGTCATCTTCTGCACGGTGGTAGCGATCGTCCTGATCATGCTGGTGCAGGGCACCACCCTGCCGCTGGTGGTCCGCTGGGCCGGCCTCGTCGGCGACCAGCCCCGCGCCGACGAGGTGCACCACGCCCGGCTCCGCGCCACCCGGGTCGGGCTCACCGCGCTGCCCGAGGTGGCGCGGCGGCTCGGCGCGGCGCCGGATGTCGTCGACCGGGTGCGCGCCGACTACCAGGCCCACCTCGACGACATCCGGGCCGAGCGGGAGGGCCACGTCTCCGCGCGGACCAGGGAGGTCGAGCGTCGGCTGCGGCTGGAGGTGCTCGACCTCAAGCGGCGCGAGATCACCCGACTGCGCGACACCAACACGATCGACGACACCGTGCTCCGGGAACTCCAGGCGGCGCTGGACATCGAGGAGATCCGCCTGCGGGGCCCGGATGTCCCGGACTAGGACGGCACCGCCGCCGGTCCGTCCGCCGACGTCAGGAGAACTGCGCGAAGAACCGCCAGATCTCACCCTTGGTCCAGGTCGTGACGCCACTCTCGGCGTACGTCCCGTCGACCGGGCCGGGCAGGTGCCCGTTGTCGAACGCGGCCCACTGCACCGGGTACCCGGCCCGGCAGCCGGAGTAGACGGTGGTGACGTGCGCCCGGCTGCCGGCCGCCGGCTCGGGCGGGTCTGCGGGGCACAACCGTTGTTGCGGACGAACGTGTCGCGCAGCGCGCGTCCCTGGGCGATGGTGAGCACGTTGTCCGAGATGCCGTGCAGGCCGAAGTACGCGACGGGCTGGGTGCCGCCGCTGCATCCGCTGATCTGCCCACCGGCGATGACCGCGACGGCCCGGAAGACGGTCGGCCGGGCGCAGGCGAGGGCGTAGCTCATGCCGCCGCCCCAACTGAAGCCGGTGGCGAAGCGCTGCGCCGGGTTGACGCAGAGGTCGCTCTCGATCCGCCGGAGCATGTCGTCGACGAAGGTGACGTCCTCGCCACCGGAGTTGGCCCAGCCGTTGCCGAGGCCCTGCGGCGCGACCAGGATCGCGTTGTTGCCCGACTGCTCCCACTGGCCGTAGTAGGACCAGGCCTGCCCACTCGTGCCACCAGAGTCGATCTCGTTGGCGATCCCGCCACGCCAGTGGAACGCGAAGATCAGCCGCTACCGGTGGTTGTTGTCGTAGGTGGCGGGCAGCCGCAGGATGAACGACCGGGTGGTGCCGTTGCTGGTGATGCTGTGCGTGCCGTTGCGCAGCGTCGGGGCCCTGCCACACCCGTCACCGCCCGGAGGCGGGGTGGTGGGGGGGCGGGGTGCCACGTCGACGCGGACGAGTCGCCACTGCTGGTTCGCTCCGTTGTGGTCGGTCCACTGCTGGATCGTCCCGCCGTTGGCCGTCGACCAGTTCGCCACGTCCAGGACCTTGCCCGAATGCCGCGCCCTGAGCCGGTAGTAGCCGCCCCCGGAGTCCACGAACTTCCACTGCTGGTGGGCACCGTCGTTCCGGGACCACTGCGTGAGGCGCGCGCCGTCGGTGGCCGCCTGCTCGTACACGTCCAGCGCCTTGCCGCTGTTGCGGTTCACCATCACGTACCAGGCACCGGTGTCCACCGACGCGGCGTCGGCGGGGACGGCGTTCACCGCGACCAGCGTGCCGGTCGCGACGACGACCGCCGCGACGACGGCCGGTCCGGACCGCCAGCGGCGTTCCGGGGTGCAGGCGGGAGGAGCCTCGTCCATCGTTCTCATCATCTGCTCCTTCGGGCCTCGTCCGATGTCAGGCGATCGCGCAGGGTGTGCCGTTCAGGGTGAAGGCGCTCGGCTCGGCCGAGTTGCCGGCGTGGGTGGCCTGGAAACCGAGGGTGACCGAGCCGCCGACTCCGATGGCGGCGTTGTAGGCCAGGTTCTCTGGTTCTCGTACGCACGTATTCCTACCTCTGAGGTTGGGATCGGCCGCGCGCCCTGGCACGGGTACACCCGGTTCCCCGCACTGGCACGTCCTGGCCGACGACATTGGGGTTGCCCTGACCGGCCCCACGCACGTCGAGTGACAAATAGTCTCCCCCTCGGTCCAACAAGTGTCAATTGAAATGCCTCGATGCTGCGAAGGTGCGGGCCGACCGGTGCCGGCGCCGCCGTCTACAGTCGAGGCACCCATCCCGAGCCGGCCCCGGAGCGCCCCTGTGAGCAGCCCTTTCGACATCGAGGAGATGTTCCCCGACGACGGTGACCACCCGGTGCGACTCCCCCGCCGGCAGGCCGGGAACTCGCCGCAGGGGCTCGCGGTGACGCTGCTGGCCGACTACACGCTGCGCGACCTGGCCTGGCTGCCGTCCGCGGCCATCGTCGCGTTGCTCGCCGAAGCCCGGGTGAGCCCGACCGGGGCCCGCGCCGCGATCAGCCGACTGGTCCGCCGTGGCGTGCTGGAGGGCAGCCGACAGGGCCGGCAGACCTTCTACCGGCTCAGCCGGTCCGCCGCCGCCGACCTGGCCAGCGGTGGCAGGTGGATCCTCACCGCCACCGCCGCGCCGAAGCCGTGGGACGGATGCTGGACCCTCATCGCCTTCTCGCTGCCCCAGGAGCGGGGTACCCAACGGCGGGCCCTACGTGGACAGCTCCGGTGGCTGGGCTTCGCGCCGCTGTACGACGGACTGTGGATCTCGCCGCACGACCTGAGCCCGCCGGACCAGGCCCGACTCGGCCAGGTCACCGGCACCGTCACGGTGTTCCGGGGACGGCAGGCCGGCCTCGACACCGTCACCAACCGAGATCCCCTCGGCGCCTGGGACATCGCGGCGATCGCCGGGCACTACGAGACCTTCCTCCGGCGCTGGCGGCCACTCCTGCCGCGGGTGAGATCCGGACAGGTCAGCGGCGCGGAGGCGGTGCGGGCCCGTACGGAGGTCATGGACACCTTCCGGCGCTTCCCCACCCTCGATCCGCGACTCCCGGTCGAGCTCCTTCCCCCCGGCTGGCTGCGGGAGCCGGCCCGGGAGGTGTTCGTCGCCGTCTACGACGGCCTCGCCGACGCCGCGGAGCAGCACGTCCGCGCTGTCGTGGCCCGGTTCGGCGGCAGCCCGCACACCGGCATCCGGGCCCACCTCACCACCGACGTCCTCGCCGGAACCGTGGTACCCGCCGCCGTGCCGTCGGTGTCTCCTACCCGGGTAGGAGACACCGCCTCCGACCATCGGCCGTAACCGGGGCCCGAGGTCGGGCGAAAGTGCCGGCCCGGGGCGGCAGCCTCGACGGCATGACAACCACGATGCGCCGGGCGGCACACTGGCACCGCCCGCTGATGGTCTTCTTCGACGCTCGGGAGTCGCTCGTGCGGATGGCGCTGGTCGTCCTCAGCGGCGTCGGGTACCTGCTCCTCGGTACGCCGGACAACGACACACCGGCGCAGTGGGTCCTCGCGGTGGCCGCGTTCGCCGCCGGGCTGTCGTTCCACCGTCGTCCCCTGGTCAACCTGCTGCTCCAGACCGCGCTGCTGGCGGTCACCATCCAGGTGGTCGACGACGTCACGATCAACCAGGTGGGAGCCAGACGGCAGACCGGTACGACCGGGCGACCATGCCGCTCGCCTGGGTGCTCAACGGCAGCCCGGCCGACCACGATCTGGGCTGACCGTCGAGTGGACGCGGCCCAGACCGGCCGTCGTGCACCTCGTCGAAACTGTCGAGCCGCCCCAGACATGGGACAGCTCACACCACACCCGGTAAGAGCCGCGACCAGGGCGGTATTACCCGGTAGGCTCCTCGGTATGACCGGCATGGGACCATCCGTCCGCAAGCTCTCCATCTCGGTGCCGTCGGACGTCGCCGAACGTCTGGGAGCCGAGACCAACGCCAGCGCCTACATCGTGAGCGCGGTTCGGGCCCGGATGCGCCTGGAGCAACTGGGGGCGATCCTCGCTCGGCGTGGTATGACCGTCACGGCCGAGGGGAAGGCCCGCGCCGCCGCCGCCCTGGCCGAGGCCGAGGCCGAGTGGACGCCCGAGCGCCGCGCCGAGCTGCGTGAGCGCTCGAAGCAGGGCGCGCGGGCTCTGTTCGACAGCCCCGGCGACCGACGGGCGTCGGCTGCGTGACCGATCCGAATCCGGGCGTACGGCTGATCCTTGACCGTTCCGCCCTGCTCGCGTACGCCGCCGGGAGCATGCACGCCGCCGAGCCGATACACCAGGTCGTGGAGAACCAGGCACGGGTGGGCGTACCGGTGGTGGCGGTGTCGGAGGCGCTCGCCCAGCTCGACGACCCACACGACCGGGCGGTCCTGCACGAGCTGCTCGACTCGGACGCCTGCGAGCTGCTGCCGACGGTGGCCGGAAGTTGGCAGGAGCTGGCCTACTGGCAGCGCGCCACCGGACGTTTCGATCTGGCCGCCTGCGTCCTGGCCGTGATCGAGCACGACTGCTGGATCCTGACCGCCGAACCAAAGCCGTACGGCGACGACATCCCCCTGATCGAGATCTCGTTCTGACCGCTGATCGGTCGAACCGCAACCGGCGGCAGACGGTCGGATCATGGCAGTACGGCGAGCCCTGGAAAGCCGTCGAAGTGGCGACGGTTCAAGGTCAGCAGTGGCGCTTCGTAACGGATCGCCGTGGCGCAGATCCACAGGTCATTGGTGTGCGCCGACTGACCGAGCGGGTGCCCGGCGGACTGTGCCTGCGCCTTGAGCAATCCCCACAGCCGGGCCAGTTCCTGGTGATAGGGGGCGACGACATAACGCCGGACGGCCTCCTCCGAAGCGAGGACCCGTCGGTCACCCCAGCGCGCCTTCGCGGCCCCGTAGTGCCAGCTCACCCATGGTGCAACCGCTCGGCGATCTTGCCGATGAACCGTCGGGACTCCTCTGGCCTCAGGGCGAGGGAGTCGAGGCTCGCCCACACCCGCTCGTAGGCGGCCAGTTCCGCCGGCCGGTCCAGGTAGAGCGCCCCGGTCAGCGACTCCTGGTGGACGACCGGCAGCTCCGGCACGGCCCGGCGCACGAACGGGAACTCCAGCAGCGTGAACGAGCCGCCGCCGGTCTCGATCCGCCACACCTTCTGCCGGCTGCACTGCAACGCCACCACCGCCGCGTCCAGCGTCACCCCGGCGGCGAGCCGCAGCTCCCGCAGCATCCGCCCGAGTTGCCGGCGCGGCACCGTCGACGCCCCGTCCTCCGTCATGCGCCTCCCCTTCCGCTGGTCGTCCGGTCCACCGGGCCGCTGGTCACCGCGCGTCAGGCCGCCGGTAGCGGCCCGCCCGCTGGTTGATCTCCCCCGGCGGCGTCCGTCGCGCCCCGGACCGCGCCGCCCGCCCCACGCCATCACCCGGCCCGGCCGATTCATCGGGTACGCCGTGAGCGCCCGCCCGCCGCCGACGCCGCGTCGGGGCGTCCCGCTCCTCCGGGCGCACCTGCCCGATCACGTCGAGCACGACCTGCTCCGGCCGCAAGAACCACTCCACCGCCTGGACACTTCTCTGCCTCTCTCATCGACCAACGAGAAGGTGAACAGTTGAACAGGCTCCTCGCCCAGGGAACAGCTGAACAGAGCATTCGATCAGAGAGCAGGTGTTCAGTTCGCACGCTCTTAACGTGACCTCATGGGGAAGCTTCGGCTCGTGGCGAGCCAGGAGGTGCAGGAGATGCTGGGCGTCTCCCGTACGCGCGCCTACCAGATAACCAACTCGAAGATCTTCCCCGACCCGGTCGCCGTGCTGTCGGTCGGCCGGATCTGGCGTACCGAGGACGTGGAACGCTGGATCAAGGAGCACCGCCCCGACCTCCACGACCCCGCGCAGTAGACCAATCCTCCGTAGCCATGCCCTACGCGCCCCGCTGCGGGGATCAATCCGCGATGGTCTTCGAGCCAGGATAAGGACTGACCTTCTGAAGCCGGGAGTCAAGCTGCCAAGCACGCGGATGCTTGTGGACCAGTACTCGACAGACTCCGCCCCGCTACGACGGGCCGTGAACCTGATGATCGAGACTAGCCCCTGGTACGCCTGGACCGGACGCGGACCCGTCGGCGCACCCGCCTGCTGAACCGACAGCGACCGGCCCGGCTGCCACCGCACCATCGTGGCAGCCGGGCCGGGCTGCGTACGCGCCGATCGCGGCTCCACCGAGCAACGGACCGGGCGATGGTCCGGGGCACGCCGGCTCACCGCCACCGGGCGTCGAGCCGTACGGCGTCACCCCTGGGCCTTCAGCTACGCCTGGAACGCGCCCGGCTGGCGACACGACTGCGTCACTGAGTCGGAGCGGGTGGAAGGAGCTCGCCGATCCGGCGGCCCACGTGGCCCGCCGGATCAGGCCGGTAGGGGCAGCTCCTGCCGGTAGAAGATGTCGATGTCGACCTCTTCCCCGCCGACGGTCAGCGTGTCCCAGGCTCCGCTGGCCAGCAGGGTCCGTACCGTCTCGCCCTTCAGCGTCCGCAGGTGGTCCCGGAGCACCTGGTCGTCGGGCAGGCCGCTGAGGCGGGACGACAGCCGGGCGCGGATCTCGCGCATCCGCTCCATGAGCGCCTCGATGTCGGCCTCGCGGTCCGGACCGTCCGTCGCCGGGGCACCGCTGCTCCCGGCGATCACGTCGGCGATGACGTCCTTGATGGCGCGGTTGGCACCCCGCTCGTCGGTGGTCACCATCGCGTTCCACGCCCGGCTCTTGTGCCGGTACTGGAGCATCGACACCGCCGCCTCGTGCCGGACGAAGTCGGCGTCCCGGAAGGGCCTGCCGTTCCAGCCGCTGGCCAGCGACCGGGCCAGGGAGATGGCCGACGCCAGCCCACTGTTGAGCCCACGGCCGGGCCAGAAGTGGATCGAGTTGGCGGCGTCCCCCAGCAGGAAGCCGTAGGTGCCCGGGGTGGTCGACGTCGGGGCGTACAGCCGGGCGGTGAAGCGTGGGCGCTGCACCATGTCCAGGCGGAAGGCGGTGACGGCACTCAGGTTCTCCGGCGCGACCCCGAAGAACGCCAACCCCTCCGTCACCCGCTTCCACAACGGCGAGCCCTTGATCAGGGCGGGCAGGAACAGCGTCCCGTGGGTGGAGCACTGGAAGTCGCCGTCGTCCTCCCGGGCCATCAGGCAGGGCCGGGAGGCGATGCAGTCCTTGAACTCACGACGGACCGGGTCGAGCCCGACGACCTCGGCGGCCTCGGCGTCGGTGAGGCGCATGTTCAGGAAGCCCTCGCCGCTCAGGGAGTTGAGCAGGAAGCGGTTCTGGGCCACGGTCAGCAGGACGCTCATCGCGTCCGGCAGGTCGGACTTCACCCGCAGGCCCAGGACGACGTCCTGGAGGTGCCGGCCGTCCAGGGAGTAGATCGAACTGTCGGCGACGCCGAACTTCGTGGTGAAGTGCTCGCGGGTACGAGACCGCGCACCCTCGCAGATGGCGAGCACATGCTCCTGGGCGATGATCTCGTGCTGCTCGGCGGCGTCGAACCGGGTCGGCACCAGCCGAATCCGCTCGGGCTTCTCGTTCGCCAACTCCAGGAGCCTGTCCTCGATGTAGGCGATCCGGATGTTCCGGGGGCCGTAGCCACGGATCGAGTCGGGACCCGACGGCCACATCTCCGAGTACGCGCCAGGGACGAAGAGCCGCTCCTGCACCTCCTCGGGGAGGTTGAGGTACTGGCGACTCTGGACGGTCACCACCTGCTGCCGCCGTACGTTGCCCTGCGCCTCGTTCTTCCACACGATGCGCGGGCCGTCCTGGATCCAGCGGCCGTCGTACACGGTGACGGCGACCCGGTGACCCAGCAGACGTTCGAGGAGCAGGGCCAGGCTCAGCCCGACCGGTCCGCCGCCGGAGACGGTGACCCGCAGAACGGGGCCCGGGTCGACGACCGCGGTCGGCTCGGCGGCGGGTTGGAAGAGGGTCAGGTCGGAGATCATCGTGGTCACGTCGGCCGTGACCTCGAAGCAGAACGTCTCGTCGGTGATCGTGATCAGGTCGCCGTGCTGGAGGACGTGCGAGGTCACCTTCCGGCCGTTGACCAGCGTGCCGTTGCGGCTGCCCCGGTCGTAGAGCACGTAGCCGCGCTCCTCGCGCACCACCTCGGCGTGAAAACGGGAGACGCCCTTGCTGGCGATCACCACGTCGTTGTCGCTCAGGCGACCGAAGGTGAACCGGGTGTCGCCGACCGGAATCCGCCGACCGGCAAGGGGCCCTTTACGCCCCACGATCTCAGCTACCACTCGGTCCGGGCCTTTCTGCGGGCATCGACGAGGTCACGGGCTTACGACAGAGGCCGGCTCACAGAACGTGAAGGCCATGATCCTTGCGGAAGCATGTGCACTCTAACCACCCCACCCGCACCCGGTAAGTCGGCCTACAGGCTCATTCGGATCGGGTTGCCGACAGGAAAAACCGCTTGCCGGACAAGCCGATCCGCCCGTACAGCGGACCGCCGCGCCCCCTGCCCCTCCGCCACCCGGGCATCCAGTTCACTCGTCCGCAACCTCGCCCCTGACCGGACGCAGCGCCGCCCCCTCAAGGACACCGAGACGCCGTGACCTGTGTAGGGGCCTTCAGGCGGTGGTCGCGATGCGTCCGACGCACAGAGTGCTGGTAACCACCGAACCGGTCCTGCGCCACTGCCCGGAGCTGCCGACAGTGCTGCATGGCGCGGCGTCACGACTGCTCGGCAACGTGCCGACGGAGACAGCGGCTGGCGTTGCATCCGGTCCTCACGTGCGCCCGGACACAACGCCTCGTCCGAGTTCAGGCTCAGCCATCACCGTGCCCGAGTTCGCGGTGTTTCGGATGCGCTTCCGGGAGAACGCACCCAGGTCGATCTCCAGGTTGATCAGCTCCGTCATCATCTGCCCCACGGCCGGCGCGTTCTTGAACTGGTTGTCGCTCGTTCCGATCGCGAGGTAGTAGCCCTCGGGTTCGGTGCGGTCGTAGATCGGAGTCCGATCGGCGGTGGAGAAGCTGAACCGAACGGTCACACCCGCCCCGATCACGACCACATCGGCACTGACACGTCGTGCTCTCAGAGAGCACGGCAGGTCCGGAGGTAGCTGAGGAACGAGGCCTGCAGGCCGGTCACGTGCGTTTCGCGCAGGACCGCACTGGTGACGGCTCCGCCGCGGGCGGTCAGGCGGTGCAGGAAGGTGGCCGTGTGCTTCGTGAGGTTCTGGTAGACGGCCAGGTCTCCGAGAAGCTCACGGTCGTTGACGGTGAGGTGAAGCTTGGCGGCAGGCAGGCTGTCGCCCATCTTTTCGAGCTGGGCGAAGACCTGACTGTCTTCACTGACAATGCCGGGACTGCCTGCTCCGATGCTCTCGAAGAGCGCACTTCCGGTGAGCCAGGCGTAGAGACCGAACAGGCCGCCGTAGGAGTAGCCGAAGAGGCCGTGACCGCTCACGGCCGTGCCGTAGTCGTGTTCGATCCGGGGGTGGAGTTCCGCAGTAAGGAAGCTCAGGAACGCGTCGGCGCGGGGAGCGCGTAGCTCGGCGAGATAGGCGTCGGCTTCCTCGCGTGTCATCAGGCCCCTCTGGAGTGCCATCTCCACCGCATCGACGAATTCCTTCGCGACGGGCTCGCCGGGTGGCACGAGGTCCCTGTTGCGCAGCCGTTCCCAGTGCCGGGCTTCCTCGCCCGCGTAGCCGACGCTGACCTGGATGTAGGGCTGGATCCGCTGCATGGGGTCCCGCTGGGTGACGATGAGCGGAGCCGTCATGCCCACGGCCCAGTTGCCGTCGAGCACGTACACGACAGGCGCTCGCGTCGCGGCGGGGTCGTAGCCCGGTGGCGTGGTGACCCAGACGCCGTAGTCGTGCCCTCTGCGGGAACGCGTCTCGAAATAGTCTGTGTCGGCGAGGCAGCCCTGCCACAGGGCGCTCATCGCAGGTCCTCAACCACGCGTCCGGGAGCGATGCCCCCCACCTCGCTGGACAGGCCGAGGATCTCGGCAGTGGCGTTCGTGGCCGCCACGAGAGCTTCCATCGGTGTCTCGAGTTCCGCGCGCAATCCGAGCTCCTCGCCTCGACGGTTCTGAGCCGGGCCGATGAGATCGGAAGCCAGCCCGATCCGCACTCCGGCCTCCGTGGCGACAGCGAGCACCCCGGTCATCCGCTCCCGAACCCCGGCCTCGACCGCGTTCCGGACGCCTTCGTTGTTGTGGGCGTGGACAGTCACGCAGGTGCCACGTGCCGCAGCTTCCTGAACAGCGACGACGATCCCTTCCACGGTGAACTGGGTGTCGGTCAGCCGGTCATGGGCGCCGACTGTCTGAAAACGTCCCACGAGTCGTCCCCTCCGTCGTTGCGAGCCGACTGAGACCATGTGGAAGCACCACGGCACCGCCAGTCGCTCTTTTCCAATGGATAAACTGTGGGAGTGATCCTGTCAAGCGCGGAACGCAAAGGCGACGCACGCGAGCGTCTCCTGGCCCGCCTCCTCGACACCTTCGAGGAGGCGCTTCCCTCACCGGAGATGTCGCTCCGCGAGATCGCCGCCAGGACCCAGACCAGCCACGCCCTCCTGCGGTACCACTTCGGGTCGCTCTCGGGCGTCTTGGCGGCCATGCTCAGGGCACAGCGATCTCGTGACAACGAGGCACTCTTCGAGGCCGCCCACCAAGGCAGTTTCGACGACCTCGTCGTGGCGATCTGGCGGGTCTACACTCGACCGGAGCAGTTGTCGCGTGTCCGTGGCTTCTTTCACGTCGTCGGGCTGGCCGCGTACCGCCCGGAGGACTTCCGCGAGTTCATCGACTCGCTCGACGACCTGACCAAGATGCTGGCCTCGCTGGCGGAACGCGAAGGGCTCGACGCCAGGGAAGCGCTGACTCTGGCCACCGTCACCATTGCCGCGATACGTGGTCTGCTCTTGCAGGAGGTTCTGACACCAACAGCCCACTCGGAGGACGCGGTGCCCTTGATCCTGCGCATAAGCAAGGACCGGTCCGTTCCACGGACACACCCGGGGCCTTGAGCAGGTAGCCGCCCCTCACCACCACGTGCGCCCTCTCGACGCCCGAACAGCGTCGGCACCCGCTTCACCTCTTGCCCTTGGGCCGCGCCACCCACCCCTGCCGATGGTGCCGGGCCGGACGATCAGCGCACGGTCCCGCGGATAGACCAGGTGTACGGCCTCCTCGCAGCCGACCTTGCGGGCCCCGTAGCGGCGGTGGTCGGCGGGGTCGCCCTCCTCGTCCGGTTCGCCCGGGTGGCGCGGCGAGTCCTCGTGCACCGGGACCCACTTCCAGTCCGGGTAGACCGAGACGCTGGAGACGAAGGCGTAGAACCCGGTGCCGGGGGCCAGGACCCGGGCGGTCCGCAGGACGTCCGCCGGGACCAGCCCGGACGGGTCGACCACCGCGTCGAAGGAACGCCCGTGCAGCGCGCCGAGCCCACCGTCGTGGCCCCGGTCGCCCCGGACCGCCTCCACGCCGGGGGTGTCCGGGCCGGTCCGGCCCCGGTTGAGGGTGGTCACGGCGTGGCCCCGGGCGAGGGCGTCGGCGACGATCGCGCGACCGACGAAGGAGGTGCCGCCCAGGACCAGGATCCGCATGCCGGCCATCAGCCGCCGTCGCCCGCCGCGCGTCCCTCGGCGGCCAGCGCCGCCCGCACCGAGCCCGCCAGCTCCGCCACCCCGGGGGCGGCGTACACGCTGCGCAACGGCAGGTCCAGCTCGTAGGTCTCGTTGATCCGGGCGGCCAGTTCGATCGCCAGCAGCGAGTCGCCGCCCAGGTCGAAGAAGTTGTCGTCCGGTCCGACCTCGGGCACCCCGAAGAGTTCGACGAAGAGCGCCCGCACCGTGGTCAGGATCGCCTCGTCGGGTACGGCCGGGGCGGTGGCGGCCGCTGCGGCCGTCCCGGCGTCGACCGGCACGGCGGGAGCGGTGTCCGTGGGCACGGCGGGGCGGACCCCGGTCGGGGCGGGCGCCGGTGTCGGGGCGGGCGCCGGCAGGTAGGAGCGCCGTTCGAAGGGGTAGGTCGGCAGGGACACCCGGTGGCGCCGCTCCCCCTCGTACAGCCGCCAGCGCGGGTCCAGCCCCGCCGCCCAGAGCCGGCCGAGGGTGGTGAGGACGGCGGCGTACGTCGATCCGTGTACCGGCGTCGGCAGCGTGGCCAGGACGGTGTGCCGGCGTACCGCGTCCGGGCGCGCGGCGAGCCGGTCGGTGAGGGTCGTGCCCCGCCCCACCTCGAGCAGCGTCAACGCGCGCCAGTCGAGCAGCGTGTCGAGCGCGGCGTCGACAGAGCCGGCGGCATCGGCGTGCGCCACCCAGTGACCGGCCGGGTCGACGGCCTGCCGGGTGTCCATCCAGCCACCGGTCAGGTCGGACACCCACGGCAGTGCGGGCCGGCGCGCGGGCACCCTGCGCGCGAGCGCCGCGAGCTCCTCCCGGGCGGTGGCACCGTCGGGCCGGACCCGGGCCCGCTGCGCCACCAGCGGCAGGGCCTCGTCGTGGCGGAGCACCCCGGCCACGCACGCGGCGGTGTACGCCCCGGTGCCCTCTCCGGCCACCGCGACGGGTGCCACCCCCCAGTGCCGCCAGAGCGCGGCCAGCGCGTACTGGACGACGAAGGTCACGCACGCCCCGACCGCCGGGTCGGCCCCGGCGGTGGACGGTTCCCGGCGGAGCACGGCCGCGCGCAGGTCCCCGCCGAGCCCGGCGGGGGCCGCGTGGACGCAGTCGTCGACCGCGGCCCGGAACACCGGTTCGTGCGCGTACAGCTCGTCCACCGGCGGGTGCGCCGGCTCCCGGTCGGCGAAGAGGTGCACCACGTCGCCGGCGGCCGTACCGGTCCGACCGGCGGCGGACGCCGGTCCGGGGACGGTCAGGGCCGCCGCCTGCGCGCCGGAGGCGCACACCACGAACCGGCGGTACGGATGCCCGGCGCGACTGTGCTGGAGGGGCCAGGCGGCGTCGGCGAGGTCGGCCCCGTCGCGGGTGGCCACCGCCCGGACCACCCCGGCGGCGGCGGTGTCGAGCGCCCCGGCGGTGCGGGCCGAGACGGTCAGCAGGTGCCACGGACGGCCGGTCGGCGCTTCCGCGGGCGGTGGGGCCTCCTCGACCACCACGTGGGCGTTCGTCCCGCCGATGCCCATGCCGCTGATCCCCGCCCGGCGGACCCCGGCGCGGGGCTCCCAGTCGCAGAGCGTGGTGTTCACGACGAAGGGGCTGGCGTCGAAGTCGATCTTCCGGTTCGGCTCGCGGAAGTGCAGGCTCGGCGGGATCCGCCGGTGCCGCAGGGCGAGCACGGTCTTGATGAAGCCGGCGACGCCGGCCGCCGTGTCGGCGTGACCGATGTTCGTCTTGACCGAGCCGATCCGGCAGAACCCGCGCGCGTCGGTGGCACCCCGGAACGCGTTGGTCAGCGCCTCCACCTCGATCGGGTCCCCCAGCGGGGTGCCGGTGCCGTGCGCCTCCACGTGGCTGATCGAGTCCGCGCTCACCCCGGCGACGGCCTGGGCGGCCCGGACGACCTCGGTCTGCCCGTCGACGCCGGGCGCGGTGAAACCGACCTTCGCGGCACCGTCGTTGTTGACCGCCGAGCCCCGGACGACGGCGTGGACGTGGTCACCGTCGCGCAGCGCGTCCTCCAGCCGGCGCAGCACGACCACCCCGACCCCCTCGCCGCTGACGAAGCCGCTGCCGGCCTCGTCGAAGGCGCGCACGTACCCGTCCCGGGACACCGGGCCGCCCTTGCTCCACGGCACGAGGGCGGCGGGCACGACCGCGGAGACCCCGCCGGCCAGCGCCGCCTCGCAGTCCCCGGCCAGCAGCGCCTGGGCCGCCAGGTGGATCGCCACCAGCGAGGTGGAGCATCCGGTCTGGACGGTCACCGCCGGGCCGGTCAGGGCGAGCTTGTAGGCGACCCGGGCGGTCAGCAGGTCCATGGAGTTGGCCAGCCGCACCGCCCAGTCGTCCACGGTCAGGTGCTCCCGCACGTGGCGCTCGTAGGACGACTGCGAGCTGCCGGCGTACACGCCGACCGGCCAGGGGCAACGGGCCGGGTCGTAGCCGGCGTCCTCCAGTGCCTCCCAGGCGCACTCCAGCAGCAGCCGGTGCTGCGGGTCCAGCATCGTCGCCTCACGCGGGGTGAAGCCGAAGAACGCCGCGTCGAAGCGGTCCGCCCCGTCGAGGACGCCCCGCCCCGGGGTGTACGTGTGCCCGCCGGACTGGCGTGCCGGGAAGCGGGTGATGGACTCCTCCCCACCGCTGAGGTTGCGCCAGAACTCGTCGAGGTTCGCGGCCCCCGGGAACCGCCCGGCCATGCCGACGACTGCGATCAGGGTGCTGTCAGGGTTCATGGCTGCGTTCCTGTCTCGTCCAGCGGTACGGCTTCCTGGGTTCGGTCGTCGGTGCCGCCACGACGTGCCCGGGCGCGGGTCAGGCGGTCCCGCCCGGCCACCCGGGCCTGCCCGAGGTCGGGCCGCCCGGACGCGGGCCCCTCCTCCCCGGCCAGGTGGGCGGCGATCGCCTCGACGGTGGGATAGCGGAACAGGGTGACCACCGGCAGGTCCAGCCGCAGTTCGCGGACCAGCCGCGCGTGCACCCGGAGCAGCAGCAGTGAATGCCCGCCGAGGTCGAAGAAGTTGTCGGTCCGGCCGACCCGCAGTTCCCGCCACCGGTCGGCCCGTCGTTCGAGCCGGGCCCCACCGAGGTGCATCGGATCGGGCACGTCCGGCGAGTAGACGGTGACCGCGAACTCGTCGCTGAGGGTCTCGGCCAGTTCGGCGATCCGGACGGCCAGCCCGGACGCGGCGGCCTGCGACACCGGGTAGTCCCCGGCGTCGAGGAGCAGCCGCCTGCGCGTCCCGGTCACAGGTCGTCCACCCGGTTGACGTTGTGGAACCCGTCGACCAGCACGGCCGGCGCGTCGACCAGGGCGGTGGCACCCGCACCGACCATGATCCGGGGCAGCGCGTCCCGGTGGTGGGCTGCCGCGAAGACCGTCGCCCAGGCGGCGTTGAAACCGGAGGGGTCACGTGGTTTGTCCGCCGCGTGCTCGACGCGCCGGACCGGGCCCTGGCCACGCAGTCGCAGCGCACCGTCGTTGGCGAGCCGGACCGGGTCGTCGATCAGCGCCGCGAGCACCGCGTACGGGTGCCGCTCCAGCAGGTCGTGCGCCTCGGCGAAGCGTTGGGCGAGCGCGTCGTCGGTGACGACCTGGTCCGGCAGCACGACCGCCGTCGCCCCGGCGCACAGGGGCAGGGCCGCGGTGACCGCGCCCGCCAGGTCGGGACCGTGCCGGTCGGTCTGGTGGACGAAGACGGTCTCGAGGACGTCCGCGTAGCGGGCCAGGTAGGCCACGGTGTCCGTCTTGTGTGGCCGGATCACCACCACCAGCCGCACCCGCGCCCCGCGCCGGGCCGCGAAGTCCCGGACCGGGGCCAGGGCATGATCGATGATCGACTGGTCGTGGTCGATGCGGTGCAGCTCCTTGGGGTAGGGCGCGTCGAACCGGCGGGCCGCCCCGGCGCAGGGAACGATCACCGTCAGCGTCGGCCCGGTCCGGCCCGGCCGGTCAGCGGCCATGGCCGTCGGCGTGGTCGTGGCGGAGGAAGAACGGCTCGCCGAGGTTCTCGCGCAGCGCCACCCGGCGCGCGCCCGCCTCGTCCACCCGGCCCCGGCGGACCAGGTCGAAGATCTGCACCAGGTCGGACATCGACTCGGCGCGGGCGCCCTCGAAGGTCAGCTCGGCCGACCCGAGCCGGAGCGCGGGACGGCCGTCGAAGCCGGGCAGGTCGGGGATGACATTGACCCGTACCCCGGCCGCGGCCAGGCCCGCCGCGAAGCGCATCGGGTCGGTCTCCGGGCCGGTGTCCACCCAGACCTGGTGGCAGTCGGTGATGTCGTCCGTGCCGACGACCACCTCGAAGCCGTGGGTGAGCAGTTCCGCGCCGAGCACCCGGGCGTTGTCGACCACCTGGGCCGCGTAGTCCGCGCCGAACAGCTCGAACTCGGCGGCGGCGAGGCAGAGCGAGAGGGTCTCGGCGAAGTGGTGGCTGCTGATCGTCTCGAACTGGGTCCGGGCGATCAGGTCGGCGAGTTCGGGGTCCCGGGTGAAGAGCACCCCCTTCTGCGGGCCGGGGAAGGTCTTGTCGGTGGAGCCGCCCACCGTGTCCGCGCCGACGTCCAGCGGGTTGCGGTGCGCGCCGCCCAGCACGAGCCCGAGGGTGTGGCTGACGTCGGCGTGGACGCGGGTACGCGGGCTGACCTCGCGGACGCTCCGGACGACCCCGGCCACGTCGATCTCGGCCAGGCTGTTCTGGAGGTCCAGGTAGACCAGCGCCGGCCGGTGCTCCCGCAGGACGGCCCGCAGGCGCTCGTCGTCGACCGTCCCGCCCCGCTGGCCGACGGTCACCGGCCGGCGACCGAGCCGGTGGATCACCGACGTGGTGGCGTAGTGCCCGCCGGCCGCCGGGTCGATGCTCACCACCGTGTCGCCCGGTTCGCCACCGAACGCCATCAGGACGAGGAACATCGCGCTCATGCCGGAGACCGGCCGGACGTTGACCAGGGCACCACCGGCCAGCCGGGCGAGCGTGGGTATGCCGACGGTGACCTCGACGTCGCCCACGCCCTGCCCGCCCCGGAAGTTCCACTCCTCCTCGGCGAGCCGGGCGTTGAAGAAGTACCGGTTGTAGAAGTCGTACCGCAGCGGGAGGCTCGCCAGTGGGGAGAGCCGGTTCTCGCTCGGCACCAGGTTGACGACCCGCCGGTTGACGTCGTCCTCCCTGCGCAGCCGGTCGGCGATCCCACCGAGGAGGCGGTGGCCGTCGGCCGGCGCCGCGGCCTGCTGTCCCTGCATCGTGGACCCGGTCATCGAGGGCTGGTCCCGAAGGTCGCGCGGAGCAGTTGACGGGGGTGCGCGGCGGTGTCCTCGTAGCCCTGGCGCGCGTGCGAGACCCGGTCGTTGCGGACGACGAGGCACTCGCCGGCCGCCAGCCGGACGGAAACCCGGTACCGGCCGTCGCTGCCGCTCTCCTGTCGGATGAAGGCCAGCGCCCGGGCGAGGGCGTCCTCCTCACCGGCGGGCGCGATCCAGGTGGTGGTGCTGGGGACGTCGGAGTACCGGTTGACGATGCCACCGTCGTCGGTGACGACGAAGGCCGGTCCGTCGGTGTACGCCTCGACCCCGCGCAGCGTGGACGACCGGCGCAGCACGGTGGGCCGGGTCAGCACGGCCGCCGCCGCCGGATCGGTCTCCCGGAGCGCGTGGAACACCCCGATCGCGTTGAGCAGCAGCGACTCGCCGCCCCGCACGGCGGGCCGGACGCAGTACATGATCACCACCGGTACGGCCCCGGGGCCGTCCAGGGTGCCGTCGACGTGGAACTCCTGCGCGGACCGGACCGCGAAGCCCGGATGGTCGGCGGCGTCGTTCGCGCGGATGTCGGCGTAGGGGCGGTTGAACTGCTCGGCACCGGGCAGCCGGTACAGCGCGGGGACGTAGGGGGCGCCGAGTGACCACGCCTCGGCGAGGAAGTCGATCGCATCCTGCGGTGACAGGTCGCCGGGCATCTGCGCGACGGCGAACCCGTAGGTGTCGAGCCTGTCGCCGAGTTCGTCCACCCCCCGCCCGGAGCGGGCCACCGCCACCGGGCACGCGGCTGTGGCGTCCCGGTAATCGACGAACAGCTGCTTCAACTCGCAGGGCCCTTTCTCGTTCCCGGCCGGGCCCACCCGGTCGGCATCTCGGCGTCCGTCACACGACAACGGAGGTCGTCGACGGCCGGGCCGGCTCGCGCGGACGGGCCGGTCCGCGTCAGCCGGCGCGGGATGTCGCGTCACCTCGCCACCACGGGGTCCGTCACGTCGCGGACCGGTTGCGCCTGTGCCACCAACCGACTCCTCGTCGACCCAGCTCGGGTACATCGTGCCCACCGCCCGGGTCGGCCGGTCCTGTCGTTTGTTAGTAGTGCGGCGGTGGGCGGGGCGAGGGCGGCCGGGGCGTCGGAGCAGGCCCGTTCCGGGGGCGGGCAGCAGCGGCTGGTCGTCCGCGTCCGACGTACCCTGGGTCGGGTGACCACCGCGCCGCCCCCGACCGTGACCCTCGACAGCCGCTTCGCCACCGAACTCGCGGAGATGGCGGTTCCCTGGCGGGCCGAGGAGGCTCCCGAGCCGCGACTGCTCGTGCTCAACGAGCCGCTCGCCACCGAACTGGGCCTCGACCCCGGGTGGCTGCGGAGCGTCGACGGCGTGCGCCTGCTGATCGGCACGGCCGTCCCCACCGGCGCGGCCCCGGTGGCACAGGCCTACGCCGGTCACCAGTTCGGCGGATACGTCCCCCGGCTCGGCGACGGTCGCGCGCTGCTGCTCGGCGAGCTCGTCGACCCGGACGGCCGGGTCCGCGACCTGCACCTCAAGGGCTCCGGCCGCACACCGTTCGCACGCGGTGGCGACGGCCTGGCCGCGGTCGGCCCGATGCTCCGCGAGTACGTTGTCAGCCAGTCCATGCACGCCCTGCGCATCCCCACGACCCGGTCCCTCGCCGTGGTGGCCACCGGACGCACGGTGCACCGCGAGACACCGCTGCCCGGCGCCGTGCTCGCCCGGGTCGCCGCGAGCCACCTGCGCGTCGGGAGCTTCCAGTACGCCCGGGCCACGGGCGACGTCGACCTCCTGCGCCGACTCGCCGACCATGCGATCGCCCGCCACCATCCGGGTGCCGCCGGGGCCGAGCGCCCCTACCTCGCCCTGTTCGAGGGGGTGGTCGCCGCCCAGGCGTCACTGGTGGCCCGGTGGATGCTGGTGGGGTTCGTCCACGGGGTCATGAACACCGACAACATGACGATCTCGGGCGAGACCATCGACTACGGGCCGTGCGCCTTCCTGGATGCCTTCGACCCGGCCACCGTCTACAGCTCGATCGACCACGGCGGGCGCTACGCCTACGGCAACCAGCCGGCCATGGCCGAGTGGGACCTGGCCCGGCTCGCCGAGGCCCTCCTCCCCCTCCTGCACGACGACCAGGACCGGGCGGTGGCACTGGCGGTGGAGTCGCTCGGCGGGTTCCGTCGTCGGTTCGACGCGGCCTGGTCAGCCGGTATGCGGGCCAAGCTCGGCCTGCGCGCCGATCTCGACCAGGCGGTCGTCTCGCCACTCGTCGAGGATTTGCTCGCCCTGCTGGCGGCGAGCCGGGTCGACTTCACGTCGTTCTTCCGCGTGCTCGCGGTCGCCGCCCGTGGCGAGGCCGAGCCCACCCGCCGCCGGTTCCTCGACCCGGGTGCGGTCGACGACTGGTTGACGCGGTGGCGCGCCCTCGGTCCGGACCCCGACGGGATGGACCGGGTCAACCCGGTCTACATCCCGCGCAACCACCTCGTCGAGGAGGCGCTCGCCGCCGCGACCGACGGCGACGTCGACCCGCTCATGCGGCTGCTGGACGCCGTGACCGCCCCCTACGACGAACGGCCCGGCCTCGAACGCCACGCCGCTGCGGCCCCACCGGACTTCGGCACCTACCGGACCTTCTGTGGGACGTGAGGCCCCCGGGCGTGGTCATGCGGCCGGTCGGTCCGCGCCGCGCACGACCGGCGGGTTCAGGCGGGCGAAACCCTCCTGACGGTGGTACGGGAAGTGCGGGTAGGGCGCCGTCCGTTCGCTCGCCGCGCCGAGCCGGGCCATCTGGTCAGCGGTCAACGTCCACCCGACGGCACCGAGGTTCTGGCGGAGCTGCGCCTCGTTGCGGGCACCGATGACGACCGATGAGACCGTGGGCCGTCGCAGCAGCCAGTTGAGGGCGGCGCTCTGATCGTCGTCGTTGCCGACGAGGAGAAGCAGTTGGAGGTGCTCGACGCGGCCACCGGCGCCACCCGCTGGCGGGCCGGGGACGCCCAGGACGTCGTCGTCCACCAGCGGGCCGTCTACCTCCGACAGTGCGTCGGCACCGGGTCCCGGGCAACGTGTGCGCTCGTCGCCCGGGACCCTCGGGACGGCCGGCAGCTGTGGAAACTGCCCGCCGCCCGCTCCGCCGAGGTGAGCGACGAGGCGCTCGGCGGGCAGGCGCCGTACGCCCCGCCCGCCACGCCGTACGTGGCGGTGTGGTTGAGCGACACCACCAACGCGTACACCACCGTCGCGGTCGCCACCGGCAGGCCCGGTGCCGGGCGTCTGCCGAACCGGGCCTGGGGCAGCTTCGTCGCCGGAGACCTGCTGGTGACCACCGACAACGCTCTGCGCGGGAACGGGACGGACTGCACCGTCGGTATCACCACCGTCAACGCGGCCACCGGTGCCCGAGGGTGGTCCGGTGAGGTCTTCAGCGGACGTACCCAGAAGTGCGACTGTGCCCAGCAGCTGGCACACGACGGGAGCAGGCAGGATCAGATCGGGACCGGCACCCGGCTCGTCGCGGTCACCGCGTCCGGCCAGCCGCAGCTGGTCGACCTGCGGACCGGCCGGAAAGCGTGGGAGAGTGCCACCTCCGGCGTGCCGATCGCCGGGAACGACCGGTCCGTGCTGATACGGCACGCCACCGACGTGGGCGAACTGGCCCTCCTCGACATGACCACCGGCGCGTCCCGGTGGACCGCGCCGGACCCGGTACTGGCCGCTGGCGCGACGGCCTGGCGGGCGATCGTGACCGACAGCGTCGTGGCGGTCAGCGGCCGGAAGGACGATCGGCCGTGCGTGTTCGTCTACGACGTACGGACCGGCCACCAACTCGGCCGCTACCCCGGTTACCTTGCCGGCGGCGCGGACGACTGGGTCGCGGTGCTCTTCCCCGCCTGGGAATCCGACGGGCTCTCCCTGGAACTGCACACCTTCTGAGCGGGCCGCCGACCGGTCACGGCCGCCGGGCCGGCGTCAACCGGGTTGCTGCGTCCCCTGCCGCTCCCCGTTGTGCCGCAGCGCCTCTTCGAGGCGGTCCTCCAGCGTGATAATCCGGCAGGCGGCATCGAGGGCGGTGCCCTGGTCCACCATCTCCCGGGTACGGGCGGCCAGACGCAGCTGACGACGGGAGTAGCGGCGGTGGCCGCCGGCGGAGCGGTGCGGGTCGATCAGTTTCGCCTCGTCCAGGCGGCGTAGGAAGTCCTGCGAGATGCCGAGCATCTCGGCGGCCTGGCCGATGGTGTAGGCGGGGTAGTCCTCGTCGCCGAACATGTCGTCGGGGTGTTGCCCCATGCCACCTCCACGTCGAGGGCCCCGGCGCTTTCGCGCCGGGGCCCAGGGTTACGGGTCAGAACACCAACTGCCGACAGACGTGTCGGGCAGTCGCATCCGCACCGGCCGGATGTGACGGCTTCGAGTGCGGGGATCGCGTAAGCGTGACCGGAGACCACCTTTCGTTCGATGGAAACTACGGTGTCCGCGCAGCCTGGATTCGCGGCTGACAGCGGGCGATCCAACGGTGCGAAACCCTCCCTTTCCTCTTCGTTTCCCTTGCTGAGCTGTCCACCGGCGGCGGCGCCCACGCGACTTCATGGCCCCGACACGCATGGCGGACACGAACTGGAGCCCGAAATGTCCCGGCTCCCCCACAGCCGCCCGTCGTGACCTCACGGCCGGGCAGTTCGTCTGCGTCCTTACGGTTCTCTGTTCTCGACGTGAAGAAGGCTACCCCACGCCGCCGAGGAAATCTAGGCAACCTGACGCAGGTTTTCTCGGCGGGCGGTCCGCGACGAAGGCGGCCCTGCCGAGCGTGGGGACCACCGGCGCCGGCCGGCCGTATTCCACCGCTCCAGGTGGGACTGTCCGGTTTCCGGCCGTGGCCACGATCGACGCGACGGCGCCGGGCGACCGGTGTACCGGTTGGGTCAACCGCTGCGCGCGGGTTGACCGCAGCGGAGGGGGCAGGAATGTCGACAGGCGCCTGCCGGGCGACGATCCGCAGGTCGGGTGGAGCGAGGCGATGACCGAGCCGGCGGCGCTCACCCATGACGTCATGTTCTACGACACCGACGACGAGTTCGTCACCGGGCTGCTCCCGTTCATCCACGAGGTCCTGGCCCAGGGACAGGCCGTGACCGCGCGGGCTCTGGATCGCGCGACAGCGCTGCGACGCGTTGGCGATCGCGTGCCGTGACGGTGAGAGTCGCGTGCGGTTCGCCATCGACCTACGACGTGCCGATACGTCGCCGCGATCCGTGACACCGGCGGAGCGCTCGCAGGCCCTCACGCAGCTCAGGGTCCGGTGGCACGTGGGGCGTAGACGATCGTCCAGGGGTCCGGCACCGCGGGCGTCCGCAGCGCCGCCGGAGCGGCCGCCCCCTCGGCCAGCGTGTCGGCGGCGATGTCGGCGAACCGCTCCGCCGCAGGGTGCGGCGACTGCGCGGGCCACGCGGCGGACGTGGTCCGGACCAGGGGGTGACCGGCGACCGGTCGCCAGACCACGCGCGGCTCCCGGCGGACGGCGCTCTCCGGTTCGAACGCCACGCCCCGCCCGGCGAGCACCAGACCGATGAGGAACTCCGGGTTGCGGGCGTGCCGGATTCGGGCCGGTGCGAAACCGTGTTCCCGGCACACGTCCGTGACGTGGTCGTGCCAACCCGGGGCGGTGACGCGAGGCGGCAGGACGAGGTCGTGGCCGGCGAGGTCGGCGAGAGCCAGTTCGGGCAGCCGGGCCAGGGGCGACACACGCGGCAGCACCACCCCGAGCCGCACCCGTACGGCGGGACCGAACCGCAGGTCCGCCACGTCGACCGGGTGGTGGAGCAGCCCGATGTCGAGCCGGGCATCGGCGAGCATCCGTAGCTGCTCGCCCGTGGTCAGCTCCTGCAGGTCGACGTCGAGCCCCGGTACCCGCTCGGCCAGCCGTCGCAGGAGAGCCTGGAGGGCGACTGCGGGTGTCTCCGGCGGTACGCCGGCGCGCAGCGCACCCAGACTGCCCTCGTGCACCATCCGCATGAGCGCGCGCATCCGCTCCTCGCCGGCGAGCAGCCCGCGCGCCTGCTCCACCAGCAGCCGACCGGCGGCGCTGACGTCGACCCGGCGCCGGGAGCGGTCGAACAGCTCGACGCCCAACTCCCGCTCCAGCCGCTGGATCGCCTGACTCAGCGGGGGCTGGGCGATGCCGAGCCGCTCGGCGGCGCGGCCGAAGTGCAGCTCCTCGGCCACCACCACGAAGTAGCGCAGGTGCCGGAGAAGATCCACCAGACCCAAGATAGCTAGGGTGACGACCATGCTGCCGGGGGACGTCTTCACACGCGTGGGGGTCGACGCGCGCCTGCACGCGGTCGACATCGACACCGGCCACGAGATCGGCGTGGGCGCGGACGAACAGGTCGTGATCGCCTCCGTGTTCAAGATCCTCCTGGTGCTGGAGTTCGCGCGGCAGGCCGCGGACGGGCAGCTGGACCCCACCGAGCGGGTGGTGGTCCGCGCCGAGGACCGGCTGGGCGGCTGGGGTACGGCCGGCTGCGCGGATGACGTGGAGCTGTCCCTGCGCGACCTGGCGTACTTCACCATGTCGGTCAGCGACAACACCGCCGCCGACCTGCTCATGCGTCGGGTCGGTCCGGACCTGCTCCCGCTGCTCGCCGCCGAGTTGGGACTTCCCCGCACCCGGGTGATCGGCGGACCCCGGCAACTCCTGGAGACCATGTTCGCCGACGTCGGGGCGCGCGACGCCGCCGAGTTCGCCCGGATCTTCGCCACGCTCCCCGAGCACCGGATACGAGCACTCCGGGTGTTCGACCCCGACAAGACCACGTCCAGCACCGCGCGGGAGATCACCCGGTTGTTGACCCTGGTCTGGCGGGACGAAGCCGGGCCGCCCGCCGCGTGCGCGATGGTCCGCGACCTGATGTCGCGGCAGTTGTTCTGGACACGGTTGCCGTCCGGCTTCCCGCCGGACGTCCCGGTGGCCGCGAAGACCGGCACCCTGCCGGGGCTGCACATGGAGGCCGGCGTGGTGCGGTACCCGGACGGCGGCCGGTACGCGGTCGCGGTGTTCGCCCAGACCCGGCGGTTGACCACCCGGCGCATCGACGTCGACCTCGCGATGGGGGAAGCCGCCCGGATGGCGGTCGAGGCGCTGCGCGCGATGTGACCACCGCCTCAGCCGGCACCGCCACGGGCTACGGCACGCAGGACCGATATGCCGACGGCTATCACGGGTGCGCCCCGGTCGTCTTGGACGCGTCGCGCCCGGCGGTGGTTGGCTGCCTGCCATGACCGACTCACCACTCGCCCGCCGCCGGTTCCTCGGTACCGCCGCCGGAGCGGCACTGTCCACGGCGGTCGCCACCGTCGCGACCGGGTCCGCCGGGTCCGCCACGCCACGTCGACGCCGGTCGGCCGGTTCCGGCGCGTCGTTCCGCTGGCTGGGGACCTCCGGCTGGCGGATCGACATCGGTACGACGACCGTGCTGGTGGACCCGTACCTGAGCCGCTTCCACACCGGGCTGTTCGACGGGACGTTCGACCCGGCCACCGGGCTGACCGTCGACACCGCCCGCATCGCCGACATACCGGGCACCCCACGGACGATCCTGGTGACGCACACGCACTGGGACCACTTCAACGACGTACCGCACATCGCGGGTCGCTCCGGCGCCCGGATGTTCGGCACGCTCACCGCGTACCACCTCGGGATGGCGTACGGCCTGCCCACCTCCCAGCTCAGCCCGGTCAAGGGCGGCGAGGTACTGGACTTCGGCGACCACACCGTCGAGGTGGTGGCGTCGCTGCACAGCCGCAACGGCTCGTACTCGATGGCCTTTCCCGGGGTCCGCGTCGCCGTCCCGGCCCGGCCGGAGAAGGTCGAGGACCTGCCGGAGGGGGACACCCTCTCGTTCCTGCTGACACCCCGGGGCGGGCCGTCGGTGTTCTTCATGGGTGCGAGCGACTTCGTCGAGCGGAACCTCGCCGGCATCGCCCCGGACGTCGCGATGATCGCGGTGCCGAACACCGATGTCACCCCGGCCTACGTGCCGCGTCTGCTGGCCGCGCTCGACTGGCCGGCCACCGTGGTGCCGGTGCACTGGGACCACTTCGAGGTGGCGCTGCGGAACCCGCCGACGGTCACGCCGGGTGACCGGAACCGGCTCGACGCGTTCCTCGCCGCCGTGCGCAGGGTCGCGCCGGGAACCCGGATCCTGGTGCCGGAGTACCTGACGCCGTACACGTTCGCGTAGTACCGGCCGGCTCCCCGCGGCGATGTCGGTGGCGCCTGGTTCAATCCCGCCCGACGATCGGGCACGGGACGGAGCGAGGACCAATGGGCACCTGGGGCAGCGGCAACTTCGACGGCGACACGGCCGCCGACCATCTGTCCGACCTGACCGGGCGGCTGATCTCCGAGATCGCCGAGGCGATGTCCGGCGATCCGGTCGGCATCGAGCCCGACGAGTACTGGGGCGTCGCGGTGCCCTGCAATCTGGAGTTGCTCGGGCTCATCGCCGCGCAGGGGTACGTCGGGGCCAGCCTGCCCGCCCCGGAGACGATTGCCGACTGGAAGAGCAGCTACCTGGCCGTCTGGGACCGGACGATCGACGATCTGGAGCCCGCCGCGGAATACAAGGAGCAGCGGCGCGCGGTGCTCGTGCGGACCTTCGACCAGCTGAGCGAGCTGGCGAAGCGCTAGGCGGGGCAGGGTGGGCGCGGGTCGCAGCCGAAGCGGCGTGAATGCGGACGCCGAGCGGGCCACTCCCACCCAATGACCCACAGGCGGCGGACGGCGCGGCGGGTGGCCGCAACGGCGGTGAGCGGCATACTGGCCGCCGCGGGGCTGACGCTCGTCCCGGCAGGTCCGGCGCAGGCGGCGGGTGTGCGCGCCCACGTCGTGGACGCCGCCGAGGCCTACCTGGGCACACCGTACCGGCTGGCCTACGGGTGGACGTGTGGGACGGCGGCGGTCGACTGCGAATGCCTCAACCGGCACGCCATCTGGGACGGCACGTACCGGGCGACCGGCCGGGGCCTCCAGCTCAACTACTGGTTGCAGGGGCAGATCAACCAGGGACGCCGCACCAGCGATCCCCGCCCCGGCGACCTCGTCTTCTGGGACACGGACCCCAACGACGGCATCCGGTACGGCGGCGACCTCGACCACACCGGTGTCTACGTGGGCAACAACAGGGTGATCGACGCCAACGCCTACTACGGGTACGTCATGTACGACTCGATCACGCTCGGAGGCACGGAGCCCGACCCGATCTTCGTGGATGTCCTCACGCCCCACGGATACTGACCACCCCGATCGGGCGCTCCGGGGTCAGGCAACGATGACGTACAGCCCGTCGGTCGGATCGACCACGGCGTTGAGTCGCGCCCCGACCTTCAGCGCCGGGTGGTCGTTGCACTGCGAGGCGGACTCGAACGGCGCGAACCCGGGCCCAATGATCAGCAGACTCAGCTCGATCCCCTCCTCCTCGCGGCCGACGACCGGCCACCCGTCGACGTCCGGCCGTCTCCCGGGTCCGCCGCCGGGCGTCTACGCGGGTGGCCCCGGTCAAATGGCTTGGTGGGGCACCCAGGTTGGGCCACGATGGCCCCATGTCTGACGTCGAGCGCTCCGTGGACGGCATCACCACCGGGCCTCTGATCCTGCGCAAGCCGACCCCGGCGGACCTGCCGGTGCTGTTCGCGCTGTACGCCGACCCGCTGGTGTGGGGGCCTGACCCCCTGAGCCGCCACCACGACACCGGACAGACCACTCGGATGATCGAGAACTGGCGCGCGGCGTGGCACCGGGACGGTCTCGGCATCTGGACCGCCTGGCGGGCGGAGCCGGACGGGGACGCCTTCGTCGGGATCGGTGGTTGCTTCGTCCGCTACGGCGTCGCGTGGAACCTCGGCTTCCGTCTCCTCCCCGGGTTCTGGGGGCGGGGCCACGCGCAGGAGATCAGCGCTGCGGCGATCACCGAGGCGCACCGCCTGCGCCCGGACCTGCCGCTGACCGCCTACGTGCTGGAAGGAAACGACCGCTCCCGGCGGTCGGTGGAACGCGTCGGACTGGAGCTGGTCTGGCGTGGCCCCGACGCGGACAACCCCGACGCCTCCGCCGTTCGACTGCTCCACAGCGACCGACCGCTGTCGCCGGAACTGGTGCACACCCTGACCGAGCACTGACCGGCAGTTTTCCGTCAGCGCGAGCAACACCCAAAAGCATCGACTAACCTGGATCGATTGGTTAGCGTCGTCGGTACCGTCCACACCACCGCCCGCCCCCGCCTGGGTGTTCATGGCGGCCAGAGCAGGGAGGACCGAATCGATGACACTCCTTCGCCCCCGACGACGCCGACTCGGCGTCCTCGGCGTGCTCGCGATCTCGGCCGTGGTCGCCACCACGGCCGCTGTTCCGGTGAGCGCGGCACCGGCCGGCGGTGCGATCCTGCGGGCCGGCGGCGCCACCGCCGTCCCGGGTAGCTACCTCGTCGTTCTCCGGGACGACGCCGTCGGCGGCCCGGCCGGCACCCGGGTCGGTGCCGTGGCGCAGCGGGCCGACGACCTCGCCGGCCGCTACGGCGGGACGGTCGGTCACCGTTACGGCCACGCGCTCAACGGATTCGAGGTACGGCTGTCCGAGCCGGCCGCCCGACGCCTCGCCGCCGATCCGGCAGTCGCCTTCGTCGAACAGAACCACACCGTGCAGATCCTGACCACACAGTTCAACGCCCCGTGGAACCTCGACCGCATCGACCAGCGGACCACGACGCTGTCCGGCACCTACAGCTACACCAGCACGGGTCTCGGGTCCACCGCGTACATCATCGACAGCGGCTTCCGGCACACCCACGTCGAGTTCGGCTGGCGGGCCGGGGGCGGCTACGACGCGGTCGACGGCGCGCTGCCCGCCGACGACTGCAACGGCCACGGCACCCACGTCGCCGGCATCGTCGGCGGGAAGACGTACGGCGTGGCCAAGGAGGTGCGCCTGGTCCCGGTACGCGTGATCAACTGCTCCGGCAGCGGCACGTGGGCCGGAATCATCAGCGGTATCGACTGGGTGACCGCCGACCACGACCCCGGCGAGCCGGCCGCGGCCAATCTCAGCCTCGGCGGCAGTTTCAGCGCCTCGCTCAACACGGCGGTGGCCAACTCCATCGCGGACGGAGTGGTCTACGCGGTCGCCGCCGGCAACAGCAACGCCAACGCCTGCAACTACTCACCCCAGTCGGTCCGCGAGGCGATCGTGGTCGGGGCCTTCCAGAGCAACGACGTGCGGGCCAGCTTCTCCAACTGGGGTGACTGCGTGGACATCTACGCCCCCGGGGTGAACATCCGATCGAGCTGGCACAGCGGTGACACCATGACGAACGTCGTGAGCGGCACGTCGATGGCGGCACCGCACGTCACCGGCGCGGCCGCCCGTGTGCTCCAGAACAACCCGACCTGGACGCCGGCCCAGGTGGCGGCGTACCTGATCGCCCAGGCGACCCTGGTGAACAACCTGCGTCTGCTCTACATGGATCCGCTGACCTGACCGGAACCCGTCCGGCCGGTTCGACCTCCGCGTCAAACGTCGAGGGCCCTGGCGCGATGGGTGATCCCACTGCGGCAGGGCCCGACGCCGCCCGGGGCACGTGTGACCCGGGCGGTCAGGCGACCAGCCGACCGGTTCACTCCCACTCCTTGTAGTAGGACGTCAGGCCCTGCCGCAGCGGGTCGTGCAGAGCCTCGTCCAGCACGTCGTCCACCTCGACCAGCAGCTCCGACGGCGGGTGAAGGTCGGGTGCAGGCTCTCGGCGATGCTGAGGTACGTGGCACGCAGGTTCGACGAGAGGATCCTGGGCCACTCCCCGTTGACGGTCCACTTCGCCTCCCACCCGGTGCCCAGCATGTGGTCAACCGCGGTGTCGACGATCTCCTCCCGGGTGCCGGTCGGCAGCGGTGGACGGACCGGCACGAAGTCCCGCAGTGCCGGGTGCGCCTCGCGGCCACCGAGCATGTCGGCCATCTGCTGCGCGAGCAGTGGCGACTGGTGCAGGCCGTCGCGGTAGGTGCCGGTCGCCATCCAGACGTTGGCGATCCCGTCGAGCCGGCCGAAGAGCGGGAACCCGTCGGCGGGGATCGGCCGGTTGCCCACCTGGAGCCTCTGCAGGGAGGCGTCCTCCAGCCCGGTGTGCAGCTGGTCCATGGCGCACTCGATGAGGAACTTCACGTCGCTCAGCAGCGCGTACTGCCGGGGTCGGGAGAGATGATGTTCGTGGCGCCGATGTACAGGCTGCCGTCGGCGCGGGGCACGCAGTGCAGGCCGCAGGCGAAGGAGCGGTTCGGGGTCCGGAGCACGGAGTCGGGCACCCGGCCGTCCGGGGTCTCGACGACCACCGAGACGCCGTACCCGCTGACCATGGGCGGGACGCGCCGGGCGACGTCCTCGAAGGTCGCGAGGAGGTCGAGGGAGGTCGCGCCGGCCGCGACGATCACCGTGTAGCCACCGACCACCGTCCCGTCGTCGAGGGCGACGCCGGTGACGCGGTCCCCCTGGGTGACCAGGACGCGGGCCCGTCCGTCGACGATCGTCCCCGACGTGTTGCGCAGCGCCGCGTCGAGTTTGGTCAGCAGCAGCGCCGAGTCGACCGATCGCTCGCCCGGGATGTAGAGCCCCAGCAGCGACCGGTGCAGGTCGTTCGGTGCGAGCCAGGCGTCGTCCTGCGGGTCCACCCGCTCGTAGGGCTCGTCGTAGGTCCGCAGGGTCGACTCGATGGCCTGGAAGTTGCCGGTGTCGACCGCCTTGGAGCCGGTGCTGTTGAGCATCACCAGGGTGCCCCGCGAGGTCACCAGCGCACGCTCGTCGGCGGCGACGTCGGCCAGGAGTTCGGCCCAACCCGCCCACAGCCCCCGCGCCTCGTAGTCGACCGCCAGCTTGGCGCGGCCATGTTCGGTGGCCAGCAGCGCGGTGGTCACCTCGCCGAAGCAGCCCAGCATGGCACCGGACGCCGTCGACGCCGCGTACTTCCGGTTCGGTTCGCCGATGCGGGCGACGCGGGCCCCCCGGCGCGACAGCTCGAAGGCGATGGAGGAGCCGACGACCCCGTTCCCGACTACCACCACGTCGTGGTGAGCATTAGATGCCATCAGATTCCTCTGCCCTTCAGATCAGATCTCGAAGGCGTCGAAGACGCGACAAGGGCACGACGGGAGGAATGACCCCGACGCACGGCCCATTGGCGCGCCGAATAACGCTGAAGTCAGCTTGAAAACGCGGATCCTCGGAAATCATCCGCAGGTCAACACCGTGTCGAATCCGTTCGGCTGACGGCAGACAGCAGGCCAGCAAGCAGTATCGAATCAGCGTTGACCCGTGTTGACGGCAACAGGCGCCCGTGCACGCCAGTCCGATCGGATCCCCGCCCACCCCCATCGAAGGCACTCGCGGGGGCCGACTTTAACATGGGCGTTCACATCCGTCCACACACTACAAAGAGCCATCGTTCAATTCCTATCCGTCAGTTCACCATGCGCCGACTTGACTGATGCGAAGGAATTCCGATCGCCTGCGGTGGATATCGCCAGAGGGCGGAGCCCATGTCCGCCCGCTCGTCGACGCGGTCACTTCCGGCACCGCCGGTGGCCGTGATCCGGCCTCAGGGTTCGCGGGCGCGGAGGTACGCGTCCAGGTCGGCGGCGCCCCTGAGCATGGCGCGGCCCCGGGCGGAAAGGCGGGCCTGCCAGTCGCGCAGGGTCGACTCCAGTGGGGCGACGCCTCCGGCGGAGCGGACCTCGGCGATCAGCGGGGCGATCTGCTCCAGCAGGTAGCCACCCCGCCTGAGCTGGTGGGCCAGCCGGACGTCCCGGACGTCGGCCGCGTCGTAGACCCGGTAGCCCGTCTGCGGATCGCGGCGTGGCCGGACCAGCCCGGCGTTCTCCCATTTGCGCAGCGTGGCCGGGCGGAGGCCGAGCCGTCGGGCCAGCGGACCGATGAACGTGTCGCCGCGCTCCTGCGGCACGGGTGCCAGATCGCGGAGCGCGGCCTCGACGGCCTGGACGGTGCGGCGGTCGTCGAGCAGTTGGCCGTGACTCTCGTCGATGAGCCGCAGCGTGTCCTCGGTGGCGCCCCGGTTGATCGCCTGCATGATCGACGTGGCCGTCCGGTGACCGTGCCCGGACGCGAGGGCGAGGAACGCGCGCAGCGCCTGGGCGTGCAGTGGCGTGTAGGTGCGGTAACCGTGGACGGTGCGTTCGGCGGTGGGCAGGATGCCGACATCCTCGTAGTTCCTGATCGCCTGGGTGGACAGGCCGTGTTCGCGCGCCAGGTCCACTGGCCTCATGGATGCATCACCGATTGAAGGTCCATCGCGATGGGAGGCGGCATTCTCCGGAAAAGTTTACACCGAGTGTTCAACGATAGCGTTTACAGCATGGATATCAAGGACACGACCCGGCCGCTCGACGGCGCGGCCCTCTCGGCGTTCCTCCGGTCGCTTCCCGCTCGGCCCGTGCTGCTCGGCCTGGGCGAGGCCAGGCACTTCGTGGGGGAGTTGGGCGAACTGCGCAACGAGATCTTCCGGCATCTGGTCGAGCACGAGGGATACCGGTCGTTCGCCATCGAGAGCGACTGTCTCATGGGCCTCGTGGTGGACGACTACCTCACGACGGGCGCGGGCACGCTCGACGACGTCATGGAACGCGGCTTCAGCCACGGCTTCGGCGCCTCACCGGCCAACCGCGACCTCGTGCGCTGGATGCGGGCGTACAACGAGAAGCATGACGAGAAGCTACGGTTCTTCGGGTTCGACGGCCCTCTGGAGTATTGGGCGGCAAGCCCGCGCCAGGCGCTCACCGCCCTCCACGCACTCCTCGACGGCCCGCTCCCCCACACCGTGGTGACCAGCGAAACCCTCGACACACTGCTGGGCCCGGACGACCGGTGGTCGAACGAGGCCACGGCCTGGGAGCCGTCCCGGTCGATCGGCCGGTCCGCCGACGCCCAGCGGCTGCGGCTGATCGCCGACGACCTGGTGGCGCTGCTCGACACGCAGGCACCGCAGCTGAGCGCGGAGGACCGGGAACGGGCGGCACTGTACGGGCGCACCGCCATCGGCCTGCTCCGCTACCACTACTGGATGGCCGACGCGTCCCCGGCACGGTGGACCCGGCTGTCGGCCCTGAGAGACGGGATGATGGCCGCCAACCTGCGCGCCGTCGCCGCGCACGGCCCGGCCCTGGTCTACGCCTCCAACCTCCACCTCCAGCGGAACAGGAGCTTCATGGCGCTCGGCGACCAGCAGTTGGAGTGGTGGAGCGCGGGCGCGATCGTCGCGACCCACTTGGGCGACCGGTACGCCTTCCTGGCCTCAGCCCTCGGCACGGCCGGCGAGGACGTCCCGCCCCCGGACACCGTCGAGGGCATCCTGTCCACGCTCCCGTGGGACCACTCCCTCGTCGACGCCCGCCGCCTGGCCCAGGCCCTCACCGAACCCACCCCGCGCGTCTCCCACGACTTCGCCTACTTCCCGCTGGACCCGGCCCAGCTCGGCAGGATCGACGGCATCGTCTTCCTCAAACAGGCCGTCAGGCTGGACCCGCTGGGTTGACCGGGCATCCGGCGCGTGGGGGCGGGCATCGCCGACCCACAGGCGGCACGCCGCGAGCCGTGACGTCGACCGCCCCGACGCCGCCCTGCAGCAGCACGCCGCCTACGGCACCACCTGGCAGCGGCTCCCCGCCGGACACCGCGCCGCCCACCTGATCGACATCACCCGTGCCCACCTCGACCTCGGCGACCACCGGGCCGCCGGCCGACCTCGTCACCGCCGACCACATCGCCCCCGCCGAGGTCCGGCTCCGGCCCGCCGCCCACGCCGCCCTGGCGGCCGACCTCCGCTCTGACCCGACGCCGGCCGACCTCACCCGCCCCGCCACCACCCTCGGCCTGACCCGTCCTCGTGTCAGCTGACGACTTCGTGCACAGCCGGTCGCACGACGACGAGCGTCGTCTCATCGCACGCAGGGTGCGGCGGGTGGCGCTCCACCGGGCGGAGGTCGCTAGTCGAGTAGCCAGGTGCGCAGTTGGGCACCGTACGGGGTCAGCATGACCACGGTGACCGCCGCGCAGAGCAGCGTGCCGACCAGCAGCGCCACGAACCGGCCCCGCCCCACTCCCCCGCCGACGAGCCGGACCACCCCGGCGACGACGCCGACGACACCCAGCAGGGTGATCCCGGAGACCATGACGACCAACCTGCTGATCCCGAAGATCCACAGGAGCGGGTTCCAGGACTCCTCGAGACCTCCGAGCAGCGGGTCCCACTCTTTGGGATCGCCGTAGCGGCTGAGGCCGGGGTCCGCCAGCCCGGCCCAGTCGCCGGTGCCGGCCGCGGCGGCCAGCAGCGGGTAGAGCGCGCCGAGCAGGAAGATTGTCACCGTGGCGTACTGGAACACCAGGGTGCCTCGTCCCGGCGGGTGGGAAGGCACCGTTCCGGCCTGCTGCCCGTCCATTCCCGACACGGTACCCGCGTGGCACGGTACCGCTCCGGGCCGGGCGTACGCAGTGCGTCGTCAACCGTCAATGCGTACCGTTCTGCACGAGCCGGGCCGTCCTGTGACGTCCCACAGCGGGCTGACCGACGACCGTCCGGGGCAACGGGTCGTCGGGCCCGTACGCCTGCGATCCGGCCATCGCCCCGGTCGCGGGCCTCCCCCTTTCGAGGTAGGTCATGAAGAAACCACTCGTCCTTTTCGGTGCCGCGTTGCTGACGCTGGTCAGCTCCGTCCTGCTGTTCGTGTCCCCCGCCCACGCGGCCGTCGGCCTGCACGTCGAGAACGGCACCATCGTCGAGGCCAACGGCCAACCGTTCGTCATGCGCGGGGTGAACCACCCGCACGTCTGGTACACCGGCCGGACCGACTCCTTTGCCGACGTCAAGGCGCTCGGCGCGAACACGGTCCGGGTGGTGCTCGGCAGCGGCAGGCGCTGGGGCCCGTCGAACGACGTGGCCCAGGTGATCTCGCTGTGCAAGGAGAACCGGCTGATCTGCGTCCTGGAGGTGCACGACACCACCGGATACGGCGAGGAGGGCGCCGCCGCCTCGCTCGACGAGGCGGTCGACTACTGGATCAGCCAGAAGCCCCGCCGACCACGGCTCCGCCCACCACCCCGCCCCCGACCAGCCCGCCGCCCACGCTGCCGCCGCCGAACCGGTGCGCTGCCACGTACTCGGTCGTCGGGCAGCGGCAGGGCGGCTTCCAGGGTGAGGTGAAGGTGACCGCCGGCACCTCGGCGATCCGGGACTGGGCGGTCGTCTGGACCTTCGCCGACGGGCAGAGCGTCACACAGTCCTGGAACGCGACCGTCACCAGCAGCGGGCCGACGGTGGTCGCCCGCAACCGCGCGGCGGGCGGCACCGCCGCACGTCTCCGGTCGCGGCGTCCCACCTCGGCACACGGGTGAACGGCCCGGAGCGGGTGGCGGGGCGCGTCGACGCCCCGCCACCGTCGGCGGGCAGCGGTCAGTGGCCGTGCTTCTGCTGGCACGGCACGCAGAACCGGGCGTGCGGCAGTGCCTGCAGGCGCTCGACGGGGATCGCCCCGCCGCACTTCTCGCACACCTCGTAGCGCCCCTCGGCGATCCGCCGCAGTGCGCCGGTGATCTGCTCCAGGCTCTGCCGGGTGGCCGCCACCAGGGCCGCCTGGGTGTGCGCCTGCTGCGGGTCTCCGGTGTCCGCGGTCAGTTGGGTCAGCCTGGCGCTCTGCTCCTCGAAGTGGGAGACGAGCGTGGCGCGCAGATCGGTCAGCCACTGCGGCTGGGTCGTGTCCGGGGTCTGGATGCTCATGTCGATGCCCTCTCGTCCGTGTCCGGGAAAAAGAAAAAGGGCCAAGCGGTATGCCGCTTCGCCCTGGGGAGATGACCGATGTGGACCACTGGGTGGTCATCTCCGGGAGGGCCGCGACCGGCCGGCACCGGGCTCGGCAGCCCGCAGCGGACCACCGTGGGCGGGCACGCGACACCGGCGCTCCCGGTTCCCCCGCGCAGCGCCGCACCCGCCACCGGGGTGGCGTGGAAGGGACGGGCGAGTGGGCGCATCGGCCCACCATAGGCCGTACGCGCGGACAAGCCAACCGGACATCGCGCCCGTGACCGGGCACCGGGCGAACCCGTCGACACGGTTAACGGTTCAGGCGTGACTTATATAAGCCTTTGTTGATAGCGTCACGGCCCCGACCAACAGGAACGGAAGAACGATGATCGATATCGTCAACCAGCTCAGCGCCATCCACCGCCAGGTCACCAGAGAGCCCTCCGAGAGCGGTGAGACCGTCACGGTCCTGCTCCGGCGCGACTACGACGCGCCGATCGACGACGTCTGGCACGCGGTCACCGACCCGGAGCGGCTGCGGCGCTGGTTCCTGCCGGTGAGCGGTGACCTACGGGTCGGCGGGAAATTCCAGCTCGAGGGCAACGCGGGCGGGGAGATCCTGACCTGCGAACCGCCCCGGCTGCTCCGGGTGACCTTCGGCGCACCCACGAGCCTTGTCGAGCTGCGCCTGTCCGCCACCGACGAGGACGCCACCGCACTCGAACTGGTCCACACCGCACCCGTCGATCTGGCCGGCAGCGGCGCGGGCGCGCTCTACGTGGGTCCCGGTTGGGATGGCGCGCTCCTGTCCCTGGCCCTGTTCGTTCCCGGGGAGGTCAGCGACGATCCGGTCGCGGCGGCGAACTCGCCGGAGGGGCAGGAGTTCTCCCGGGGCTCCGTGCACGCCTGGGTCGACGTCGTCACCGCCTCGGGAACGGCCAGCCCCGAGGAGATCACCGCCGCGACCGCGGTGTCCCTGGCGCAGTTCGCCCCCGACGTGGCCACGGCCGAGCGGCAGGACTGACCAACCCGATGGACGGCCCTGCCCGGTCGCCGGGCAGGGCCGTCGGTCGTCGCGCCGACGGTCCGGCGGAGCCGGGGCGAGGTTTCGGCCCCGGGGGCCAGGGGCACCTCGTCGGTTGATCCGACGGGAACGTCGACGAGGCGTCGCGACGGTCCCGGACCCGTTAGAGGCAGGTGGACGTGGTGACGCGACGCCGTGGGCGAGTACGGACGTGCCGGACGACGATGGCACTGGTCGGCGTGGTCCTGCTGCTGCTGTCCGGCTGCCGGTGGCCACGGGACACCGGCACCACGCTGGACGACGTGCGCGGCGGGGTGCTGCGGGTCGGCGTGAGCGAGGCGTCGCCCTGGACCCGGGTCGCCGACGACGGCACGGTCACCGGAGCCGAGGCACGGCTGGTGCAGCGCCTGGCGGACCGGCTGGACGCCCGGGTCGAGTGGCACCCCGGTTCGGAGTCCACGCTGATGGCGGCGCTGAAGGACCGGGTCCTCGACCTGGTGGTCGGCGGACTCGACGCGAAGGCGCCCTGGACGAAGCAGGCCTCGCTGACCCGGCCCTACGTCACCATGCGCACGGTCGTGGCGGTGCCCGACGGGGTGGCCGCCCCGTCGGACCTGGCGGGTGCCCGGGTGGCCGCCCCGGCCGGTGGCGCCGAGATCGCCGCGCTGCGCGGCGAGGACGCCGTGCCGGTGCCCGTCCCCGAGGTGACCGGTCGGGAGGGGCTGCCGGTGGTCGTCGGCCAGTGGCGGCTGACCGAACTGGGGCTGCGGGACAGCGGGCACGACCTCGCCGAGCACGACCACGTGTGGGCGGTGCCCCTGGGCGAGAACGGCTGGCAGGTCGAGGTGGAGCGCTTCCTGCTGGAGCTGTCGCACCGCGAGGTCGAGGAGCTGCTGGTCGACGCCGAACGGGAGGAGGCGGCGACGTGAAGGTGTACGACCGGTTCGAGCTGCCGCCGGAGAAGGCCGCGCTGCACCGGCGAGCGGTACGGCTGGAGTGGTGGACCATCGGGTTCTTCCTCGTGGCGGTCACCCTGCTGGCGTTCACCCTCGGCCAGTCCCAGGCGATGAAGGCCGCGTGGATCGAGGACATGCTCGGTCTGGTGCCGCCGGTCGCCTTCCTGGTCGCCGCCCGGTTCCGCAACCGCCGGCCCAACCCCCGCTTCCCGTACGGCTACCACCGCTCGGTCAGCATCGCCTTCCTGGCCGGGTCGGTGGCACTGCTGGGCCTCGGCGGGTACGTCGTCTACGACTCCGCCGTCCGGCTGCTCGCCCGGGAACGGCCGCCGATCGGCTTGGTCGAACTGTTCGGCCACCGGTTCTGGCTGGGCTGGCTGATGATCGCGGTGCTGTTCGCCACGATGGTGCCGGCCATCCTGCTCGGCCGGATCAAGCAGCGCATCGCCCGGCAGCTGCACGACAAGGTGCTCCACGCCGACGCGGAGATGAACCGGGCCGACTGGCTGACCGCCGGCGCGGCGATCCTCGGCGTCCTCGGCATCGGCGCCGGCCTGTGGTGGGCCGACGCGGTGGCCGCGCTGGTGATCGGGGGCGACATCGTCCGCGACGGCGTCCGCACCCTGCGCAGCGCGGTCGCCAACCTCGTGGACAGCCGACCCCGCGTGGTCGACGGCAGCCGGCCGCACCCCCTCCCCGACGAGCTGCTCACCGCCGTCCGCGACCACGACTGGATCGCCGACGCCTGGCTACGCCTGCGCGAGGAGGGCCACGTCTTCGTCGGCGAACTGCTCGTCGTGCCGGTGCCCGGCACCGACCGGCTGGTCGAACGGCTGGAGGACCTGGGCGCCCGGGTCCGCGACCTCGACTGGCGGATCCACGACCTGGTGGTCTGCCCGGTCACCCGCATCGAGGGACCCGCCGACGACCGCGACCGGCCGGACGACGACCGGGCACAGCCGCACCCCCGGCCGGACGGCGGACCCGCGCGGCGGGCGACCGGGGTCCGCACCGGGTGAGGAACCGCCGCGACGGCGACAAGTCCCGGACTCAGTGGGCCGGTGAGGGTGTCTCGCTGGGACGCCCGGCGGCGTGCCAGGCGTCGGCGGACGCCACCCCGAGCAGCACGACCATCGCGACCACCGAGGCTGCCAGCGGCGGGGCGAACGTGAGCGGCACGGACACCGCCGCCAGGGCGGCGATGGCGACGACCCGGCGCCGCGACAGGCGGTTGAACACGACACGTTCCAGGCGGATGCGGCCGTAGAGGAAGAGCGCCGGCCCGCCGAGGATCGCCGCCAGCCACGTCGGTTCGGGCCGTCCGCCGGGGTACTTCAGGACGACCTCGAAGCCGACCGCGGTGGCGACGATGCCCACCACCATGACCAGGTGTGCCACGCCGACCGCCCGGCCGGCCGCGATGCGGTCACCGGCTGCCTCGACCGCCTCGGCCAGCACCTGCCCGGAGCGGTAGAAGTAGATCCGCCACAGCAGCACCGTCGACAGGAACGCCACCACCAGCGCCGTCCAGGTGGCGATGGTGAAGGGCTCACCGGTGAAGGTGATGCCGGCCGCCAGCACGCTCTCGCCCAGAGCGATCAACAGGAGCTGCTGGTAGCGCTCCGGAAGGTGGTATCCGCTGTCCATCGCCCACGGGCCGACCGGCGGGTGTCGCAGCCCCGGCACCGGCCAGCGCAGCTGCGCCGCGACGAAGTCCACCGTGATGGCGATCCCCCACACGGCGGCCCGCGCGTCACCAACCACGGCCGCGCCGCTGAACCAGATCACCGCGGACATCGCGCACCAGAGCACCGACCGCAGGTAGAGGTCGCGCAGCGCGTGCCCGCGCAGGGCCGGAATCAGGATGAGCGGCCGGACGACACGCAGGAGCACGTACGGCAGGACGAACGCCATCCCCCGGCCGAAGAACGCCTCCGGCAGGGAGGACGACATGACCAGCAGCCCGAAGGCACTGGCCAGCACCATCCACTGGATCCGGCGTCGGCGGGGGTCGAACCAGCTGGTGATGTGCGCGGTGGTGATCCACAGCCAGATCAGTGGCAGCGCCAGGACGAGGAGGTAGCCCAGGGACCGCACCCGCACGACCGGGTCGTCGTCGGTGACGTCGCGGACGACCCGGTTGACCACCCCGGAGAGAGCGAAGACCAGCACCAGGTCGACGAAGAGTGCCAGGAAGTTCGCCTGTCGGACGTCCTCGCGGCGGCGCAGCAGGTCCTGTCCCCACTTGTCGGTCCGGCGTAGGCCCATACCTGCCATCCCGCCGGTGGCCCTCCGGTCCACCGGCGGGATGGACATCCTCCCTCCCACCGGGTCACGAGCGGCGGTCCCCAACGCGTCACCTGGGGCGGTCCCGTTTCCGCGAACGCGGGAAAGGATCGCCTTCGGCGTTCTACCGTGGGTCATCGACCGCAGACCCGCCGTACAGCTAGGGGATCCAGCCATGCAGATGACCGCGACCGACAACCACGCCGTCGCCCAGGCGGTCCACGACGTCGGATCGGCGTTGTGGTTCGGCGGCACCGTCATGGGGGTGGCCGGAGTTAACAAGTCCGGCAGCGACCTGACGCAGGGCATCGACCGCATCCGGGTGGCGGAGTCGGCGTGGAGCCGCTTCGGTCCCGTCCAGTGGGCGGGTATCGGCGCGACCCTGATCGCCGGCCTCTACCTCGCCCGCACCGGTGGCCGCCGGATGGCGTTGCAGAAGGGCTTCGCGTCCATCGGCTTCGCGAAGGCGGGTACGGCGGTGCTCGGAGCGGCGGCCACCGGTTACTCCGCGTACTGCGGTACCCGCATCGGTCAACTGGCCGAGGAGGCCCGGCAGCGGGGCCGCCAGGTGGAGGTCAAGGACGCCACCCTGCCCACCACCGGCACGCCAAAGGAGATCGCCGTGTGGCAGCGCCGCCAGCGCGTCGCCCAGTACGCGGTACCCGCGCTGGCCGGCGCGAACATCGTGCTCGGCTCGTATCTGGTCCAGTCCTACCGCAGTGTCGCCACCGCCAAGGGCGTCCTGCGCCGCCTCCTGCCGGACTGACACGCGATCCCGCCATCGCCCCGGGCTCGTGGCGGACGCCGCGGTCACGTCGCCCCGGTCACCACCGGCCCCTGTCGGGCCGGCGCGACGCAGGCGGGGCAGCCCTCCCGCTCCGACCAGCTCCGTCGGTCGAGGTCCGCCGGCGCCAGCACGGCCTGGTCGAGGTCCGCGCGGGCCGCCATCCTGAGCTGCCAGATCGCCTCGGCGAACGCGTGGTAGGCCCGGTGGTATTCCGGCGACGGGAGGGTCGCCCCCGACCGTACCGCGTTCCGGACCGCGATCAGCCGGTGGTAGGCCAGCTCCCCGGCCTTGACGAGATCCACCGTGCCGGACACGAGCAGCCTTTCCCGGGCCGCGAAGACACCCGCCTGGTGGACCGCCCGGTTGGCGGGCCGGAGCCGGTCCCGCGAGCCGTCGTGGCCCTGGGCGACCTCCCGCAGCGCGCTGTGCGCCGCGTCGAGCGCCAGGGCGAACTCCAGACAGTGCCGAACCCGCTCCGCCTCACGGTGCTGGCGGCGCAGCGCGCGGTTGTGCTTCGACTCCACCATCAGGGCGGTGGCGAGGGCGATGACCGCCCCGCAGACCACGCCGACAACCGGGATCCACTCCACACGTCCAGTTTCTCCCGAACGTGACGCGATCACCACGGACCGTCGTATCCAGTTCGCGGGGGCGAGGAAACACCGGGAAACCGGCCGGGAAACGGCGACCGGCGGATCACCTGCCGGCACCCACGCCGCAAAGGCCGGCCCAGTCGAACGGACCGAGATCGGGATGCTCCGCCCGGATCTCCCGCTGCGCGTGCCGCAGGGCCGTGAGCACCGGTACACCCCGCCCCACCTGGTGGACGAGCCGCGCGCCGACGTGCGCCGACGCCACGCTGCCGATCCGCCCGATGCCGGCGACCACCGTGTCGGCACCACCGAGCAGGGCACCCACGGCCAGACTCAACGGGTCGTAGCCGTACCGGCTCGACGCCGTGCCGCTCCAGCAGCCGTTCAGGACCACCAGCGGCGGCAGCCGTCGGGGGGCGAGGCCGTCCATCGTGACGCCGTCCGGCCCCAGCAGCGCGGCGGCACCGGGGCGGTCGCCGTGCCCCGAGACGTACAACAGCGCCGGATCCGCCACCTGGTCGACCGCCGACAGCCCGGCGACGTGGCGGTGGCCGCCGGGCCAGCCGTCGAGGGCGGCCGCCTCGACGCGGTGGCCGGGCAGGCCGTGGTCGAGCAGGCTCACCGCCGGGCCGGTCGGCGTCGCGCCGGGGCCGCAGGACGGTCGGGTCAGCAGCAGCTCCAGCGTCCGCAGGCTCGGCGTCAGACTCACCTCGGCCACGTCGCAGAGGTACACGCCGTCGCGGAGCAACGCGGCATGCGGCAGGTGCCACATCCGCGGGTCCGGAGTGATCGCCACCGATCGCGGACGCTCCGGTGTCCCGGCCCAGACGGCGGGATCGGGCAGCAGGAACGCGCCGAGTTCCTCCCACGCCGCGCAGGGTACGCCACGGGGCGGCAGTTGGACCCCGGCGACCAGGCTGTCGAGCCGGTCCGCCAACGCCGCGGAGGCGGTACGCAGGGCCGCCCGCCACGCGCCGTACCGGGGTCTGGTCAGGACCGACGACCACCAGCCGTCCGGGCCGCGCCCCAGGTTGACGACCACCACGACGTCGGCCATCGTGTCCAGGACGGCCGGCGGCGGCAGGTGACCCGGCAGCGGTGGCAGCGACACGCGGTCGGGAGCCCGTCCGGAGCGGATCGCCCCGACGGCGAGCCGGGCCACCGCGAAGACCTGGTCGGCCAGCCCGGGATCGGCCGGCGGCGCGGCTATCCGGGACTCGGCCACGGTGCCCTCCGACCCGCCCGACCTGGTAGCGAGCAGCTGGTTCAACACGTCCGCGCGGCCCGTCTCGGCGACCCGCGCGGTGCTCTCCGGCTCGTCGAGGCCGGTGTGGGCCAGCACCGCCGCCTGGTACACCTCCTCCCGCTGGGCGTGCATCGCCCAGCGCACCCCCGGTTCGTGCAGCGAGTCGCGTTGCAGGTCGGCGGCGAGCAGCGCACCCCGCCCGGCGGCGTGCCGCAGCGACGGCGACAGCGCGTCGGTATCCGGCGTCCGGTGCAGGTCGTGGAGCGCGAGCATGGTCCGGTTGAGGTCCTGCCGTCCCGGACGTCCGGCCAGGTCGAGCACCACGGCCAGGTGCCCGGCCACGGTCGCCCCGTCGCCGCCCGAGGCGATGAGGTTGCGGGCGACGTGCCGGTGCCAGCGCAGCGCCTCCATCGTGTCGGCCCGCTCGTAGTACGGCCTCGCCTCCTCGAGGGTGGCCGCGACGGCGACCGTGTCCCCCAGGCTCTGGAGGACCTCGGCCCGCTCCAGCAGGACCTGACCGAGCCGGTACGCGTCGCCGCGCGCCCGGAACCGGTCCGCCAGGTCGGCGGTGATACGCAGCGCCTCCCCGGGCCGCCCCAGCGCGCGCAGCGCCGCGACTTCGCGCACCCGCGTGTACAGGAGGTTGTTCTCGCTCACGCCTTCGAACGCCGCCGCGGCGCGCCGGTAGGCGGCGAGCGCCTCCTCCGGCCGCCCGAGGACGATCTCCAGACCACCCTCCCGGAGCGAGACCAGCCCTCGGGTGAACGGGTCGACGTCCCGGGTCTCGGCGAGTTCGCGGGCCTCGCGCAGGAGTTCCCGGGCGGTCACCAGCTCGCCCCGGATCCGCTGGACCGCCGCCGCCTGCAACAGGGCCCGCACGTGCCGCCCGACGACACCGGGCGCGTCGGCGTACCGGTGGCACACCGCGAGGGCCCGCTCGCAGCAGGACAGCGCCTCGTCGTACCGGCGGGTCACCTCCCGCACGGCCGCCAGTTCCCGCCACGCCTGCGCGTGGAGCCAGGCGGTGTCGGCGCCCAGCGGTTCCCGCAGCAGGACGCGGTTCCACGCCTCGGCGGGGGTGAATCCCCCGCTCAGCCGGTGCCACTGGGCGAGGATGACGACCGCGTCGTGGAACCGTCCCCGGTCGCCCGCCCGCAGCGCCACCCGGCTCTCGGCCAGCAGGAGCCGGAGCGCCAGGGCGCGGTGCTGATCCCGCCAGGCCACCGCGGACTGCCGTTGGTAGAGATCGGACAGGGCTTCCCAGCCGCGCTCCGCGTACAGACGCTCGGCCGCGGCCCGGTGGGGATGGTCCGGCGGCAACGCGGCGGCGGGGTCGACGAGGTGGTCGAGAAGGGTCGACCGTGGTCCGGGACGACTCATCGTGCCACCATCCCACCCCGTAATCGACTGTGGACTGTCATCATGGTGCCCATGACACACTCGGCTCCCGGGCAGGCGGTCGTCAAGTTCGTCGAGGACGTCGACGACGCGGCCCGGGCGCGGCTCACCGCCCGGCTGGAGCACCTGGGGCTGTCGGCGCGGACCGGGCTCGACCTGGGTGACCGGGGATCCCTGTGGGAACGGTTCAACCCGGTGGCGGTGGTCACCATCCTCGACGATCTCGCCGGCGTGGGCGCGGAGGTCGTCACCGGGGTGGCCCAGGCCGCACGGGACTGGTTGATCGCCACGGCCGTGCCGGGTTTCGTCGAGGTGGAACTGCGTTCCACCGACCGGGTGATCCGGGTCCGGGCGCGCGATCCCGAGGCGGCGACCCGAATGCTCACCACCGTCCTGCCCGACGCCCCCGCCGGGCCGCTGGGATGGACCGGCAACGGGTGGGCCCCGGAGCCGGAGCCGGCCGGCGGGCGGTCGCGCCGGGTGCTCGCGTTGGACACCCACTGGTTCTCCGTCAAGGGCGGGCTGAGCACGTTCAACCGTGCCCTGTGCGCCGCGCTCGCCCGGGCCGGCGCGGACGTCGTCTGCGTCGTGCTCCGGCCGTCCCCGGAGGAGGTCGCCCACGCCCGGGCGGCCGGAGTCACCCTGGTGGCCGCTCCCCCGGCGGCGGCCGACAGCGCCGAGCGGGACGCACTGCTCCGCCGGCCGCCACTGCCCGACGGCTGGGAGCCGGACCTCGTGGTGGGGCACGGCCGGATCACCGGTGGACACGCCCGGATCCTGGTCGAGGACCACTTCCGCTCGGCTGCCCGCGCGCACGTCGTGCACACCTGGTCGGACCACATCGAGTGGCAGCGTCGGGACCGTCCCGACGCCGGTGCCATCGCAGAACGGCGCTGGAAGGAGGACATCGAGCTGGCCCGTACCGCGACCCGCGCCTTCGGGGTGGGGCCGCTGCTGCACGGTCTCCTCGAACGGGACCTGTCCGCCTATCCCGACGTCGCCGCGCCCGGACGGATCGACCCGGGCTTCGACCTCGACGACGGCACGCCCCGGATCCCGTCCCGCTGGCACCAGCGCCAGGTGATGCTCTCCGGGCGGCTCGACGACTGGCCGGTCAAGGGGCTCGACCTGGCGGCGCGCGCGGTGGGTGCGGCGGTGGAACTGCTCAGCCCGGGCGGCACCGAGCCGGAACTGCTGCTGCGCGGCGTGCCGCCGACCGAACACGGGACGCTGCGGGAGATGGTCCTCGGGTGGGCGGGCCGCCCCGGCCTGCAGGTCACCCCCCGGGCCTACTCGACCGACACGGACGACGTCCGCGACGACCTGCGCCGGGCCAGTCTGGTGCTCATGCCCTCCCGGGCCGAGGGTTTCGGCCTGGTCGGACTCGAGGCCATCGTCGCCGGAACCCCGCTGCTGGTCAGCGCCAACAGTGGGCTGGGGAGGCTGCTGCAGGAGGTGCTGCCGCCGGAGGACGCGGCGCTGGCCGTACTGCCGATCGACGTCGACGAGTCGGTCGCCACGCGGGTCTGGGCCGCCCACACGGCCCGGGTCCTACGCGATCCGTCGGGTGCCTTCGCCGCGGCCGAGCGGATCCGCCGGACCCTGGCCGAGCGGGTCACCAGCGCGGACGCGGCGGCGGCCGTGCTGCGCACGCTGCCCTGACGCCTCGCCGGCAGCCCCGGCCGGACAGGGCCGGGCCCGACGCGCCCACGACAAAGGTCCGTGTCCATCTGTCCGATGACGCACCTGCCGGCCCGGGAAGCACGTCCGGTATGACCGCGTCCCGACCCGGGGAAGCCTCCCGCGGCACGCCCTTGTCCTACTGGCAGGTGGTGACCGGACGAAACGTTCCGCAACTGCTCCTGGCAGCGTCGCTCTCCCGACTCGCGGGAAACATGCTGCTCTGCTCGTCCGTCTTCGCCAGTGTGATCTGCCCGTCGCGGAACGAGAACCCTGACGTGGTGAACGTGGCTGACGCCTTCGACGTGCGCTTGGACGTGAACGTCGGATACGTCGCCCGCTTCGCCCAGAAGTTCACGTACGCCTGCTGAAGGTGCTGCAACGACTGCTGAAGTGCCACGTTCGACACCTCGTACAGCCAAGCCGTGTCGGGCTCGTTCTTCCATACGGTGAGCATCCGGCAGGTTTCGGCGAACGTGACCCGCCGCTGTTCCTGTGTCCAGGCGCGGGACCGCTCGGCCAGCGCCCGGTTGTAGACGTAGCGCACGCAGCCGAACGTCCGGTTCAGCAGCTCCCGCTGCTGGTCGGTGGGGTAGAAGCGGAACCTGTACGCCCGCTTCACCACTCGGCTCGACATACTGAAACACTAGCACACTACCGTTTCAGTTGGATGCGCTAACCCCACGGCTGAAGCCGGGGGCTTGCGCGCTACGCACTTCGGTCATCGCCGAGTTCGGTTCCGCCTCGATCGCCGGCCTCGGCGCGTTCTTCCTGACCCTGCCCGGTTTCCTGGTGAGCGCGGTCGCAGACTGTCGACGAGCACGCCGTCGAGGTCGAGCACGACCGCACGGACCCCGCCGGGCACGAGCGGCCCGCCCGCCGGGCCGGCTCCCACCGGGCCTGCGGAACCGGACACGGGTGCCACCTCCTCCACCACCACCGTCGTACGACACGCCCGGACCGATAGGGGTGGCCGACCCCCGTGCGGCCCGACTACGGTCGCAGGCGTCCGGCCGGACGCGTAGGGGCGTCCCGGCCGCCCATCGACCGTACCGGGGCCCGCGCCCCCGCCGGCCGGCGTCACGCCGCCGGGTGGTCCGCGCAGAAGGAGCGCCGTCGTGCCGCTGCTGAGCTGGCTGTCCGAGTCCACCGACGAGCGGCCGGACGCGATCCGGGTCGACGACCGGTCGGTGTCCTGGGTGGAGTTGCGCCGGACGGCCGCAGCGGTCGCCGACGACCTGCGCGGTGTCCGGCGGGTGGCGGTGACGGCCACCTCGGGCCTGGAGACCGTGGTCGCGGTCGTGGGCGGGTTGCTGGCCGGCGCGGCCGTGGTGCCGGTGCCACCGGACGCCGGGCCGCGCGAGCGCGACCACATCCTGCGGGACTCGGGAGCCGAGGTCCTGCTCGGTCCCGCCGGCGCCGAGCCGACGGACCCCTCCGGTCCACCGGTCGTACCGGTCGATCTCGACCGGCGGTCGGACACCCACCATCCGGAGCCGGCGCCGGAGGCCACCGCGCTGATCCTCTACACCAGTGGCACCACGGGCGCACCCAAGGGCGTGGTGCTCTCCCGGCGGGCGGTCGCCGCCTGCCTCGACGGCCTCGCCGACGCCTGGTCCTGGACGCCGGACGACCGGCTGGTGCACGGCCTGCCCCTGTTCCACGTCCACGGTCTCGTCCTCGGTGTGCTGGGCCCGCTCCGGCTGGGCAGCCGGTTGCACCACGTCGGCCGGCCCCGCCCGGAGCGGTACGCGGGCGCGGCCGGCACGCTCTACTTCGGCGTACCCACGATCTGGTCGCGGATCGCCGCGGACCCGGCCGTGGCCCGGGCGCTTCGCCCGGCGCGGCTGCTGGTGTCCGGGAGTGCCGCGCTGCCGGAGACCGTCTTCGGCGGCCTCGCCGCGCTGACCGGTCACCGGGTCGTCGAGCGGTACGGCATGACCGAGACCCTGATCACGGTCAGCGCCCGGGCGGACGGGCCGTGTCGGGCGGGCACGGTGGGTCTGCCGCTGCCCGGCGTGCAGACCCGCGTAATGGACGAGCGGGGCGACGCCGTACCCACCGACGGGGTCGCCATGGGCGAACTCCAGGTCCGGGGGGCCACCCTCTTCGACGGGTACCTGCACCGGCCGGACGCCGACGCGGCGAGCCGGACGCCGGACGGCTGGTTCCGCACCGGCGACGTGGCCACCATCGGTCCGGACGGCTGGCACCGGATCGTCGGCCGGGCCGCCACCGACCTGATCAAGAGCGGTGGCTACCGGATCGGCGCGGGTGAGGTCGAGGACGCGTTGCTGGCCCACCCCGGCGTCCGCGAGGCCGCGGTGGTGGGGCTCCCGCACCCGGACCTGGGGCAGCAGGTGACCGCCTTCGTGGTGGGCGACGGCGTACGGGAGACCGAGCTGATCGAGTTCGTCGCCCGGCACCTGTCGGTGCACAAGCGGCCCCGGCAGGTACGGCTGGTCGACGACCTCCCCCGTAACGCGATGGGCAAGGTGCAGAAGAAGCTGCTTCCCGACGTCTGACGCCCGCCGCGGGTGGCGGGCGCATGCCGTCAGGCGGTCGGCGGCAGGGTTACGGCGGTGAGGATCAGTCCGTCGTCGACGAGGAACCGGCCGGGGAAGGTGGTCACCTCCGTGCCACCCAGTACCGGCCCGGGCACGAGCAGCCGGGCGGCGAACGTCCCGTCCGGATCGACGACGATGTCGGCCTCCGAGAAGTCCAGCCATCGGCCGGTCAGCGGAAACCACGCCTTGTAGACCGACTCCTTGGCGCTGAACAGCAGGCGGTCCCAGCACACCGTCGGATCGGTGGCGCGCAGCGCGGCCGTACGGGTCCGCTCGGCGGGCAGGGCGATCGCCTCGAGCACCCCGTCGGGCAGCGCCGCGTGTGGTTCGGCGTCCACCCCGACGGAGGCGACCGACGCCGCGGGGGCGAGGGCCGCACCCCGGTAGCCGTCGCAGTGGGTCATGCTGCCGACGACGCCGGTCGGCCAGATGGGCGCGCCCCGCGTACCGGAGAGGACCGGGGCCGGGGGATGCCCAGCCGGGCCATCGCGCGGCGGGCGCAGTCCCGCACCGTGGTGAACTCCCGGCGGCGTTTCTCCACCGCGTTCGCGACCAACGGTTCCTCGTCGGGGTGGAGCGTCAGGTCGGTCGGGTCGGTGAAGGACTCGACCACCACGACGGCCGGGGGCAGGATCCGCTCGATCACACCCGGCATGCTAGGCGCCGCGTCGTCCCGCGCCGACCCCGGAAGCGTCGCCCGCGACCCGCCGGTAGGGGTCGGCTACGGGTGGCCGTCGGGGTGGTCCGTCCGCCGCCACGACGTACGCGACGATCATCTCGCCGAGGGCGCGGCGCGGCGCGCCCACCACGGCGACATCGTGGACCCCCGGGTGGGTGAGCAGGACCTCCTCGACCTGCCGGGCGGGTACCGCCTGGTTACGGCAGTGCACCACGTCGGCCCGCCGCCGACCGAGGATCCGGTGGCAGCCGTCCGGGGCGACGGTGGCCAGGTCTCCGGTGGCGTGCCACCCGTCGCCGGGGGTCACCTGGTCCGGTTGGCCGACGTACCCGCTGAACAGCGTCGGCCCGCGGATGCTCAGTTCGCCGACGGACTCGCCGTCGGCGGGCACCGGCCGACCGTCCCCACCGAGCAGGCGGGTCTGCACGCGGGCAGGGCGATCCCGGCGGTGCCGGGGGTACCGCGCGCGTCGGCGCGGCCGGTCACCGCGATGAGGGTCTCCGTGGTGCCGTAGCCCTGGATGAGGGAGTGCGAGGTGAGCAACCGGATCCGCTCGTTGACCGCCGGTGCGAGCGGCGCGTCGCCGGAGACCAGGATCCGCGCCCCGGACACCGGCACCAGCGGTACGCCCGCCTGGAGGGCTTGCACCATGCCGACCATCGCCTCGATGCTCGGCGCGGCCTCGACCGCCACCGCGCGGGCGCCCCGGATCCGGTCGGCGACGGCGTTGGCGCAGCCCTGGAGAGCCTCGCTGGAAAGGGTCCTGCCGGCGACCCGGAGCGCGTCGGCCCGGTCGACGCCGGACCCGCGCAGTGCCGGCAGCAGAGTCATCCGAGTTAACCCCTGTCGGCGGCGTTGACGAGTCTCGGCATTGGCTGGGGCATCGCGCCGGGGAACCCTTCGTACTCTGGGTGTGCGGGGGCCTCGGTGTCCGGTCGTCTCCCAATCGGAGATCGCTCTGCGTCGATCGGGTCGACGGTGGTCACGGCGGCGCTGGGGCGGTCCGGCACGACCGCGCTGGCCGCGATCGCGCTGGCCGGCGCGGTCTACTTTCCGGTCACCGCGGCGGTGAACGGGGGTGGTGCGCGGTGTCCTGCCCTTCGTGTCGTCGGCCGCCGGTGACCGGGCGGACGTGCTCCGCGTGGTCCGCGACGGCACGTGGCTGGCGGTGGCGGTCGGTGTGCCCGGTGCCGTCGCGGTGTGCGGCGTGCCGCTGCTGGCCCGCGCCGGTGGCGTTCCGGCCGCGACGGTCGCCGCGCTCGGCGTGTTCCCGCTGCTGCTGGCCGGGGCCGTGCTGCTGGGCTCGGTCGGGGCGATGGCGTCGTCGAGCCTGGTCGGGCTGGGCCGGACGAGGATGGTGATGTGGTCCGGTCTGGTGGCTGCCGGGTGTGCCGCTGGACTCTCGGCGTTGCTGGTCGCCGGGGTCGGGCCGCTGCCCGCGCTCGGACTGTCCGGTGCCGGGTTCGGCATGCTCGTGGCGAACCTGGCCGCCTGCGTCATGAACCTGCGCGGTTCGCGCCCGCCTCGGCGGCGCACGGTATCGCCACCTCGCTTGTCGGTCTCCTCTTCACCGCCGCGGTCGCGGTGGGCCAGGCTGGCGTACCGCTCGTCAGCGGTCGGGCATCGGCCGGCGACCTCCCGGGCGTGCGACGCGGCGTACGGGCCGGACTGATGGTCGCCACCGGCACCGTCGGCACCCTCTGCGTCCTGCTGGTGGCCCTGCGGCCTGCCGTCCTTCCGGTGTTCACCGACGATCCCGACGTCCGCGCCGTCATGACCGGGCTGCTGCCGGTCGTGGCGCTGGCCGTCCTCGGCGACGGCTTGCAGGCGGTCCTCGGGTTCGGTCTGACCGGACTGCGGCGCACGACCCCGAGCTTCGTGGTGTTCGCCGCGATCTACGGCCTCCTCGCCGTGGTCGCGCTGCCGGTCGCGTCGCTCGGCGGCGTCGTCGGCCTCTGGACCGCCCTCGCCGTCGCCAACGCACTGGTCGCCGTCGGGCAGGGCACCGCGTTCCTCCGGGTCAGCGGTCGCCTGGGGTCGGCGGTGGGAAACGCCCGGTGACCCGCCGCACCCGAGATGCGCCACCCGCCCGACGATCACGGAACGGGCGCCTGCCTGGCGACCGCGAGGAGGCACCCGTTCCGAGGATCGACCGCCCCATGGCGGGGCCGCTCCGCACTACCGTGGGTAGCGGTGGTACCAGGGCTGGTACTTCTCGAAGGCGGCGGAAGCGGTGATGACCTCGTCGTCCCGCTTCATGCGACCGACGACCTGCAGACCGACCGGCAGCTCCGGGCCATTGAGGGGGTTCGGCGCGAAGCCGGCCGGCAGACTCATCGCCGGATGCCCGCTGAAGTTGAGCGGGTAGGTCAAGCACCAGCCGATCTGCGGATCGACGGCGACCCCGTTGACGGCCGACGGACCGAGGGTGTTGCCGTCGGCCGTGTTCTGGACGCCCACCACGGCGACCGTCGGCGTGACGATGTAGTCGTACGTGGCCAGGACGGTGTTGAGCTTGTGCAGCACGTCGGCGCGCAGGAAGTCCAGGTGCCGGTACTCCTCGGCCAGGAGGTGCTCCGACCGGTCGAGCATGGCGGCGAACTGTGGCGTCAGCTCGTCCTTGTGCTCGCGCAGATCCAACGGAATGCCGAACTCCAGGAACAGGTCCCGTGCGTGGCCGTACAGGCCGGCCTGCATGAGGACCCAGGTGTCGGCGAAGTGCTGACTGGTCAAGGGCCGCCGGTTCCGGCCGCCCAGATCGGTGACCTGGATCTCGTCGAGCCCCAGCTTCACCTGGTCGACCGTCGCCCCGGCCTTCTGGAATGCCTGGAGTGCCTGGCGGACGACACGCTCGACCGGTGCCTCCACCGGGAAAAGGTCCATGTTGGGTGAGTAGGCGATGCGCTTGCCCGCGAGCGGAAGCGTGCCGTCCACACCCTTACCGAACGCGGCGACGTAGTCCAGCCGACCGTCCATGCTCAGGGGGTCGCCCTCGAACGGACCGCTGATGGCCTGCATCAGCATGGCCACGTCCGCCACCGTCCGGGCCATGGGCCCGGGGGTGAAGAACGGCGCCGCAGCGATCGGCGGGGCGTCCTGCGGCCAGCGGCCGACACTTGGCTTCAGTGCCGCGATGTTGCACATGGCCGCCGGGATACGAACACTGCCGCCCGCGTCGGAGCCCTGGGTGAGGGCCGTCATGAACGAGGCCACGGCCGCCGCCGCCCCGCCGCTGGAACCACCGGCGTTGAACCGAGGGTCGAACGGAGTGCTCGTCGGGCCGTGGACCATGCCCGCAGCGCGGGCACCACCGTGACTTCACCCGGAACGCGAGGAGCCCGAGCAGGAACCCCGGCACCAGGCCGCCGAACACGATCATCGGCACGATCTCGGAAACCACCAACACTCTCATTTCCTGCCACGGTCAGATGAGGGCAAGACGCAGCAATAGGCGTTCGGCTGAGCGGAGGGCCATGACGGGGACGGGAAAGCTCCGGATTTGCGCCGTATGGCGTCCCACGACCAGAATCGCGCTCACCCGACCGTCTAGTCAACCGGCTATATCCAGAAGACTAGCAGAAGTCTGCCTACGTTCAAGGCGTGGACCGTGGGCCAGGCCGCCTGATGGGGCCCTATGAGATTGCGCAGCGCCTCGGCGTCTCGCGGCAGCGGTTCCAGCAGCTTGCCCGGTATCCCACCTTCCCGAAGCCGTACCAGGAGCTACGGGGCATGAAGGTGTGGTTGGCCGAGGACATCGAGGATTGGATCGCCAAACATCGCCAGCCTCGGCCCACCGACGAGGACTGATAGCCGCCCCGTCAAGTGGTTCGCGATGGCCCGCGCAGCAATTCGCGAGATCGGCGCTGCCGCTCCTCCGGTCCCCCGATGCCCACCTCCGCCATGGCGTACACGGCCACCACGGGCAGCCGAGCATCCCGCTGCGATGTCTCTCACGTGAGGATCGACGGTCTCCCCGGAAAGCACGACCAGCGCCGCAGCCCGGACGAAGCAGTTCAGGGACCAGAACAGCTGCCAGGAGAGGGGGATACGGAAGAGATCGAAGCCGCAGGACGCGAAGGTGGGGTACCGGCCGTCCTGGAAGCCGGCGGAGGTGCCCAGCGTAGGGACGATCTCCTCCGGCGTACGAGAACCGACCGCGTCGGCCTCCAGCGCGGGGAACGGGTCGTCGGGTCGGTAGCCGTAGGTGTACTCGGGCACCGCCCGGGGCCGGCCGGGGCGCTGGTGGGCGGCGAGGTGCGCGGCGAGGAAGTCGGGTCCGGGGAGCACGCCGGTGTCGACGATGACGAGATGCCACCGCTGGCGAGCCGGGTGCCGGCCTTGCGGGCGGCGGCGCGAAAGCCGAGGTCGTCCTGGTGGTGCTAGCGCAGTGACAGGCGCTCGGTGAACGCCTCCACTGTCTCCCGGGTGTCGTCGGTCGATCCGTCGTCGGCGACCACGACCTCGAACCTGCTCCTCGGCATCCGCTGGTCGGCCAGCGCCGTGAGGGTGTGCGGTGCAGCAGAGCAGACCGGACAGGACAGCCGTGGACCGGGAACCGACGCCCCGACCGGGAGCCTCGCTGCTGTCATCCCGGCTCTTCGAAGTTGAGCGGGGTTCGTGGCCGAAGTCGACCCGAGCGTGAAGGGCTCGCAGCTCATCGGTGATCATCTGAGTGTCGAATTCGGATGGTCACAAGTGAAAAGCTGCGAGCATGGTCAACGATACGACCCGGCTGCTGGGTCTGGACGGCCTGGTGGCTGAGCGAGTCGAACTGGACGACACGGGTGTCCCGGTGGTGCACCTGTCCACCGGTTGTGAGCAGGCGCGATGCTGCCCGCAGTGTGGGCAGCGGGCGGCGCGGGTGAAGCAGTGGGCCACGACCCGGCCACGGGATCTGCCGGTCGGCGGCCGGCCGGTGCGGCTGCGCTGGCGCAAACGGCGCTGGTACTGCCCGACCCCGGCCTGTCCGCGCAAGTCGTTCACCGAGCAGGTCCCTCAGGTCCCGGCCCGTTCCCGGTTGACCACCCGGTTGCGGCAGGCGGCCGGTGCGGCGGTCGCCGACGGTGGCCGTACGATCGTGCAGGCCGCCCGAGATCACGGCGTCTCATGGCCGGTCGTCGCGCAGGCGTTCACCGCCCACGCGACCGCGGTGCTGCCGGATGAGCCGGAGCCGGTCACGATGCTCGGCATCGACGAGGTTCGCCGCGGCAAGCCCCGCTGGGCCTGGGACGAGCAGGCCTGCTCGTGGACCACGACCACGGACCGGTGGCACGTCGGCTTCGTGGATCTGTCCGGCGGACAGGGTCTGCTTGCCCAGGTGGAGTGCCGCACCACCGCGCGGACACCTCAACCCAGCCTAAACTCGAAGAGCCTGTAAGGGCCGCAGCTGCTTGGTCGGCGAACATGCCTTCTGCCGCCAGGTGCCGTCGGTGTACCACTCGTAGAGGCAACGGCGTTGCCTTGCCTATTCCCGCTGCCCCGCCAGAGTCACTCGCCTTGAGGGGGCGGGAAGTTCGATTCCTGGTACCCGCCGCGATACCGCCTCGCTGCGACCGGCGGTGCAGTGGGTTGCTTGAGGACGAACCGAGCGAGCGCCTGCTGAAAGTCGCTACCGGCGAAGTCCCGGAAGATGGTGGAGAGCTCGGCTCGCGATGTCGCGGCTTCGGCCTCGGCGCTTGGGGCGTCGCTCACCTTTATGACGCGCCGATCGACCTGGGCGCCGTAGTTCCTGCTGAACTCCACGATCCATTCGGTGAGCGCGGGCCCGGTGAGTCCAGCAGGAGCGAGGTAGTCCACCAAGCCCTGTCGGTGGGCCTGGTAGGCACTCAGGGGCAGGCACTCATTGAGAAGGGCATGCCGGTCTGCTGGGTCTGGCATGCGCCCGGGCAGCGTCAACGTGTGGTACTCGGAGCCGGTGAGCCCGCCCATGCTCTTGTAGTGGTAGTTGAGGACCCGCCCCTCCTCGGCGACCACCACGCTTCCGCAAAGGGAAAGGAAAGCCCCACCCGCACCAGCATCCCCGTCCGCGACCACGATGACCTGCCGCCCCGCGCGGCGCAGGCGGAACAGCACCTCAGCGACCTCGTTGATCGCCGAGATGTTGCGCCGCGCCTCGGCCTGCATGGGGAAGCCACAGCCCGGATCCGAAGCGTAGATGTGGTTTAGGTGGATCCCGTTGCCGAACGGGTCGGCGCCACCTCCGCGCAGTACGACTCGACGGATGTCCGGCAGCCGCTCGACGTGCGCAAGCGCCCTCGTGACACGTTGACAGAACTCCGTAGACCAGGCGCCGTTGTACGCGGCGGCGGTGACGATAGCCAGGGTGGTGTCGGGGAAGGACATCCGTATCGGACGGTACCCTGGCCTCGGTCCCTGCCCGGTCCACCGCAAGGGCAGGTACCGCCCTTGCTGACCGATCCATACGGCAGCGGGAAGCTTGAACGTGGGACCGTGCTGGGCAGGAGGCTTGGGCTTGACGTAGCCGACCCACACACTCTCCCGGTACCCGTCCCCAGTGCGCATGCCCACGGCCACCCGGATGGCCCCGTTCGGCTGCCACTCCACCACGTCACCTGGGTCCGCGTTCCCGTTGACCGGCCCGCCCAGGTGGACGTCATACACGTACACCTGGTGGCCGGCCAACTCGGTGAGCACCCCAGGGCTGCCGTCCCGGGCAGCGGCGTTCCAGACGATGTCCTCCGCCGACATAGTCCAGTGAATCTCGCAGTCTCGCTGGCGCATCGGGTCGTTCCACCGGCCCAGCACGTCCGGCTGGGACTCGTCGAGCGGCATCGGGGCCCCGAGCCCGGCCAGCACGTGGTCGATGCCGGCGAGGAACGCAGCCCGGTTCAGGTGGGAGTACAGCCAACTCTTGGTCGCCGGCCAGGACGGATAGGGAAAACTCGTGGTGTGAACCACCGGACCGGTGTCCCACCCCTCCTCGGCGAGGAGGACGGTGTTCCCACCGAGCGGATCCCGGCGAACCCGTCCCCAGTCGATGGAGGACGGCCCCCGGTCGCCCAAGCGCCCCGGATGGTTGATGAGGACCCGATGGTAGAGCTCCGCAGGCACCCGCTTGGTCAAGGTGGGAGCTATCACGATGTCCGGGGCATGCTGACCTACCGCTGCGATCATGTCCTCAGAGGTCGATGCCGGGTGAAAAGCGGTTTGGACACGCCGATCCCGTAGGTGACAGTACGCGGCCATCGTGGCTCCGCCGAACCCGTCGGACAGCAAGAGAACCTTGCGGTCCCCATACGGCACGTTCAAGAACGCTCACCTCACCTGGGTCCGCCGCGCCAGTAGGCGACCGGGGTAGCCACGTGGCCTGACTGGCCGGTCAGTGCATGATGGTCTCAAATTCAACGGGGGTCAACCGGAGGAATGCTCAGAACCTGTGGATCGGCCGGGAAGGGGCGTACCTTCCCGGCGATCGACTCGTGTAGGTCTCGAGCAAGGCCGACGTTGCAGCGTCGGTCGGGAAGGCACGCCCGTGCTGACTGTAGTCGCCGAGGACGGGCAGCGACGCGAGCGGCAAACACATCGACCGCCTCGTCGACACCCTCCCGGCGGCACTCGGTGTTCCGATCCTGACCGCGTGGAACGCGAAAGAGGACCTGCTCGACCTGCTCGCCGTCGCCCACACCCAGCCGAACCGGGAACACGTCCACCGACTGCTGCACCGCTTCTATTGCCCGCTGCGCCGCCACTGACCTGCCCGAACGCCACCGCCTCGCCACCACCATCGTGACCTGGTGGCCGCACATCCACGCGTTCCTGATCACCGGAATCACCAACGCCGGCTCCGAAGGCACCAACCGCGTCATCAGGACGATCGCCCGTGACGCCTACGGCGTTCGCAACCCCGACAACCAGCGACTACGCACCCGCACCGCCACCACCCGACGCCACCGCGGACACCTCAACCCCGCTTAATTTCGAGGAGCCGTCATTCCCTGCCGCGATAGGACTGTCCATCGGCGCCGGACCACCGCCGGACGGACGCGACCGTCGACACGGCACGATGGACACGTGGACATCGAGCCGATCGCCCCCGCGCCGGGGCGGGCGTTCCGCCGGGCGGTTCTCCGGCAGCGGTGGGAGGACGTCACCTTCCTGCACTGGGCGGTGGCGCCGGAGGTCGTCGCGCCCCTGCTGCCCGCCGGCACCCACCCGGACACCCTCGACGGGGTCAGCTACGTCGGCCTGGTCGGTTTCCGGATGGTCGGGCTGGGCCCGGGACGCGGTCCGGGGGTGCCGTATCTCGGCAGCTTCTGGGAGACGAACGTGCGCCTCTACTCCGTCGACGACACCGGCCGGCGGGCGGTGGTGTTCCGCTCCCTCGACGCGTCCCGGATGGTCCCGGTGCTGGTCGCGCGGGTGTCCCTGCAGCTGCCGTACCTGTGGTCGGCGATGCGGCTGGACCGAGACGGTGACCGCTACACGTACCTCTGCCGGCGACGCTGGCCCGGGCCGGTCGGCGCGACGAGCCGGATGACGGTCCGGGTGGGTGGGCCGATCGACGACCCCACTCCGCTGGAGCACTTCCTCACCGCCCGGTGGGCGCTGCACACCCGGGCGTACGGACGGACGCTGCGGCTGCCCAACTGGCATCCGCGCTGGCCGTTGCACCGGTCCGAGCTGCTGCACCTGGACGACGAGCTGGTCACTGCCGCCGGGCTACCGGCCCCGGTCGGCCCGCCGGTGAGCGTGCTCCACTCCCCCGGCGTGCCGGTGGTGTTCGGCCCACCGGTCACCCTGCCCCGCCCCGGCTGACGGCAGCGCCTCAACCGGAGCGGGGCAGGGTCGCGACGCTCCGGTCAGACGGCGCGGGCGATGCAGATCCGGGCATCGAGGCGGGGACCGGCCTCGTAGATCATGTACGAGACGCCACCGTCGGTGCCGAACGCGGGCGCGGCGACCCGGCCGTTGTCCGAGGCGATCGGGGAGTGGAAGACACCGAGGTGCACCTCCCGGTCGAAGTTGTTGCCGACCTCGGTGAGACGCATGCGGCCGTCGTTGCCGTGGTACACCACGTACGTGCTGCCGTTGCGGTGCAGCAGGTGCGGCGCGGAGATGTCGGTCAGCCCGTCGGCGGCCGGGGAGATCAGCGGGTTCGGGGAGAACTGCCACTGGTCCCAGCCGTTCGGCGACCAGCCCCAAAAGATCTTGCGGGCGCCTGGGCCGATGGTGTGCAGGCCCATGAAGAGCATCACGTACTTGTTGTTCTTCCCGGCGACCTGGTGGGCGAAGACCCGGGCGTAGGACGTCTCGGTGGTGTTCGGCACCAGCCTGGTGCTCAGGATCGGCGTCTCGTTGGTGAAGTTGATGCCGTCCCGGGACCGGGCCACCCGGGTGGTGGTGTTCTCACCGTGGAAGTAGAGGAAGAACTCCTGACTGGACTCGTTCCACACCACGTGCGGTGAGGAGACGTGGCTGACCGTGGTGGTGGGCAGCACCCGGTCGACGATCGGGTTCCCCGGGTACTCGGTGTACGGGCCCTCCAGGCGGTCGGCGTAGGCGAGGCAGATGCCGCCGGGCGCATCGTGCGGGGCGTAGTAGAGGTAGTAGCGGCCCCGGGCGCCGGAGATCTTGTCGTAGACGCCGCGTACGCACGGGAAGATGAACTCCCCGGTCGGGTTGTAGCGCAGCGGTACGGCGAAGGCGTCGCGGACGTACCGGTAGCTGGGGAATCCGGCCGGTCCGGCGAGCGCGGGGGTGCTGGCCAGGGCGCCACCGAGTGCGGTGCCGGCTGCCGTGGCGGTGCCCAGCAGGGCGGCGCCGCGCAGCACGGTGCGGCGGCTCAGCGCGGCTGGTGGGGTCGGGGAGCGGTCGTCCATCTGGTTCTCCGATCGTGAGGGACGCGCGTCGACGGCGGAGCGGAGCCGGGCGCGGGGGCGCGGCTTGTGGGGGGGTGGGGGCGGGTGGCGCGGTGGGGGCCGGCCGTACCACCATCGCCGGTCACCGTGTGTGAAATGTTGCTCCGGAGTGGAGCGGGCCTGTGGACCATGAGTCTGACGTTGACCATCCGCAGCCGTCAAGACACTAATACGAATTAGCAGGCCCGAGTGCAGGACAGATTTTCGGGCCGCAGGGCTTGACGGCGGGGCCGAGCGAGACGCAGGATTTCACACCAACGTAGCTAATGCGTATTAGCGCCGAAACGAATGGACACGCAACGTGACCGGATCACGCAGGCGGGTGACCCAGCAGGACATCGCCCGGATGACCGGCGTCAGCCAGGCCACCGTCTCGCTGGTGCTCAACGGTCGTGACGACGGCAGCGTCCGGATCGCCCCCGAGACCCGGGAGCGCGTGCTGCACGCGATCCGTACCACCGGGTACGTCGCCGACCCGGTGGCCCGGCGGCTCGCCGCCCGGCACAACCGGATCATCGGCGTCTTCACCTACGAGCCGGTCTTCCCCACCGGCACCGGCGACTTCTACCACTCGTTCCTGGTCGGCATCGAGGAGTCGGCCGAGCGGCTCGGCTGCGACCTGCTGCTGCTCACCAGCGCCCCGGTCACCGACGGCCGGCGGCGGATCTTCCACGACGACAACCGGCTGCGCCTGGCCGACGGCTGCGTGCTGCTCGGCCGCTCGCTCGACCGGGACGAGCTGGGCCGGCTGGTCGCCGAGGGGCACCCCTTCGTGTCGGTCGGCCGGCGGGACGACGCGGGCGGGCCGGTGCCCTACGTCGGCGTCGACTACTCGACCGCCACCGCCACCGTGGTCCGGCGTGCGCTCGACGCCGGGCACACCGCGCTGGCGTACTTCGGCCAGGGAGCCGGCCCGGAGTCGCACGCCGACCGGCTGGCCGGCTACCGGGCCGCGCTCGACGCCGCCGGGCTGCCGGCCCGGCACGAGCCCACCACCGACCGCAGCCCCGCCGACCTGCTCGACACACTGCTCTCCGCCGGGGTCACGGCGGCCGTGGTCGAGGAGTACGCCGACGGCGTCGCCATCGCCGCTCTCGCCCGGGAACGTGGCCTGGCCGTGCCGGGTGACCTGTCGATCCTGGCGCTGGGCGACCCGACCCGGCCGGCGACCAGCGACATCGAGGTCACCGGCTTCCGCATCCCCCGCCGGGAGATGGGCTGGCAGGCGGTCGAGGTGCTGACCGCGCTGCTCGCCGGGGTGCCCGGCACGGTCACCCAACGGCTGCTGCCGTGCCAGCCGGTCGACGGCGCCACCCTCGCCCCACCCGGCCCCCGCCCCTGACCGTCACCCCGGCCGCCGGGACCCCGCCGGCGGCCGGACACCAACCCCTGAGAGGACCGACCGTGCCCGAGATGCAGGCCGAAGTACTGATCGTCGGCGGTGGGCTCGGTGGCGTGGCCGCCGCCCTGGCCGCGCTGCGCGCCGGCCGTACGGTGCTGCTGACCGAGGAGTACGACTGGCTCGGCGGGCAGCTCACCAGCCAGGCCGTACCGCCGGACGAGCATTCCTGGGTGGAGCACTTCGGTGTCACCGCCAGCTACCGGGCGCTGCGCGACGGCATCCGGGAGCACTACCGGCGCTGGTACCCGCTGACCGAGCGGGCCCGGCGGGCCACCGCGCTGAACCCGGGCGCCGGCCACGTCAGCCGGCTGTGCCACGAGCCCCGGGTGGCGGTCGCCGTGCTGGAGGGGATGCTCGCGCCGTACCGGGGTTCCGGCCGGCTGCGGGTGCTCCAGCCGTACCGTCCGGTGGCCGCCGACACCGACGGTGACCGGGTCACCGGGGTCACCGTCGCCCACCGGGACACCGGCGAGCGGCTGCACCTGAGCGCCCCGTACGTGCTGGACGCCACCGAGACCGGGGAACTGCTCCCGCTGACCGGCACCGAGTACGTCACCGGCTTCGAGTCCCGGGACGACACCGGCGAGCCGAGCGCCCCGGAGAACGCCCAGCCGGCCAACATGCAGGCCGTCTCGGTCTGCTTCGCGGTCGACCACGTCGACGGGAACCACACCATCGACAAGCCGGCGGCGTACGACTTCTGGCGCGCGTACCAGCCGGCCTTCTGGGGCGACCGGATGCTGTCGTTCCGCTCCCCCAACCCGCGCACCCTGGAGATCTCCGAACGCAGCTTCACCCCGAACCCGGACGACGACCCGTGGCTGGTCCAGGCCGACCAGCGGGTCAACCCCGGTGACGGCAACCTGTGGACGTTCCGGCGGATCGCCGCCCGGCGCAACTTCACGCCGGGGACCTACGACAGCGACATCTGCCTGGTCAACTGGCCGATGATCGACTACTTCGAGCATCCGGTGATCGACGTGCCCGACCCGGACGCGCAGATCGCGGCGGCCCGGGAGCTGTCCCTGTCGGTGCTGTACTGGCTCCAAACCGAGGCGCCCCGCACCGACGGAGGCACCGGCTTCCCCGGGCTGCGGCTGCGGGGCGACGTCACCGGCAACGGCACCGCCGCGACCGGCGGGGACGTCACCCACAGCGGCCTGGCCCAGGCCCCGTACATCCGCGAGTCGCGCCGGATCCGCGCCGAGTACACCGTCGTCGAACAGGATCTCTCCCTGGAGATCCGGGGCGACAAGGGCGCGGTCAGCTACGCCGACTCGGTGGGCGTCGGGATGTACCGCATCGACCTGCACCCCTCCACCGGCGGCGACAACTACATCGACGTGGCCTCGTGCCCGTTCGAGATCCCGCTCGGTGCACTGATCCCCCGGCGGGTGGAGAACCTGCTGCCCGCCGGCAAGAACATCGGCACCACGCACATCACCAACGGTTCCTACCGCCTGCACCCCGTGGAATGGAACGTCGGCGAAGTCGCCGGTCTCCTCGCGGACTTCTGCCTGGCCCGGCGGGTCACCCCCCGCGCGGTGCGCTACACCCCCGGCCTGCTGGCCGAATTCCAGAACCGCCTCGCCGATTCCGGCGTCGAGCTTCGCTGGCCCGACATCGCCGGCTACTGAGGAAGGACTCTATCGATGAGAATCCGGTTGACGGCCGTCGTCGCGCTCTCCGCGCTGCTCGGCCTGACCGCCTGTGGCGGCTCCGACTCCGCCGAATCCGACGGCCCGGTCACCCTGCGGATGACCACCTGGTCGGCGAACGAGGCACACCTGAAGCTGTTCAACGACATCGCCGCCGAGTACATGGCGGCCAACTCGAAGGTCACCAAGATCACCTTCGATCCGATCCCGTTCGAGAACTACACCACCACCCTCACCACCCAGATCGCCGGTGGCAACCCGCCCGACCTGGCCTGGGTGCTGGAGAACTCGGCCCCCGACTTTGTCAACTCCGGCGCGCTGGTGCCGCTGGACGACACCCTCAAGGGCACCGAGGGGTACACCTTCGACGAGCTGGCCCCGGCCGCGACGAAGCTCTGGAAGACCGACGGCAAGCTCTACGCGTACCCCTTCTCCACCTCGCCGTTCGGTGTCTTCGTCAACACCGACCTGGTCAAGGCGGCCGGCGCCAAGAGCCCGGCCGAGTTGATCGCCGCCGGCCAGTGGACCTGGGCGAACGCGCTCGCCACCGGCGCGGCGGTGAACGCCAAGACCGGCAAGGCCGGCCTGGTGGTGCGCGACTTCGACTACAAGGGCTGGGACAACCTCTCCACCATCTGGACGGGCTGGGGCGCGCGGGCCTGGAGCGAGGACGGGAAGAGCTGCGGCTTCAACTCCCCGGAGATGGTCGAGGCGATGACCACCCTGCACAAGGGGATCTTCGTCGACAAGGCACTCCCCGGGCCGGGCACCACCGCCGACTTCTTCGCCGGTGAGGCCGGCATGACCGTCACCCAGATCTCCCGGGCGTCCCTGCTCAAGGGGCAGAAGTTCGGCTGGGACCTGGTGCCGCTGCCCGCCGGCCCGAAGGGCGAGTACGCGGTGATCGGCCAGGGCGGCATGGGTGTCCTGAAGAAGGGCAAGCACGCCGACGCCGCCGCCGACTTCCTGGCCTTCCTCACCAACCCCACCAACTCGGCGAAGCTGGCCCAGTTCTTCCCGCCGCCGCGCACCTCGCAGCTCACCGCCGCGACGCTGGCCAAGACCAACCCGCTGCTCTCCCCCGAGCAGTTGCAGAAGGTGGTGATCGACGGCATCGCCAAGGGCGTGGTCAAGCCCAGCCACACCGGCCAGGCGGAGCTGAGCCAGGCGGTGCGCGCCGCGCTGGACCCACTCTGGAAGGCCGACGCGGACGTCAAGGGCGTGCTGGACGGGGTCTGCTCCTCGATCAACCCGCTGCTGGCGAAGTAGGGACCGGCCGATGTCGGTCCTGACCAGGGACGAGAAGGGGCGGGCCGGTCGCCGGTCCGCCCCCGCCGGGGCGCCGCCCGCCCGGCGGGGCTGGTGGACGTCCCGCCGCCGCGACCAGCTCGCCGGCCTGCTCTTCATCGCCCCGCAGATGGTCGGCTCGGTGCTCTTCGTGCTGATCCCGCTCGGGCTGGTCTTCTGGTACAGCCTGCACGAGTGGAACGTGCTCGCCGACACCTTCGAGTTCGTCGGCGCGGAGAACTACCGGTCGATGGCCGACGACCCGAACCTGCCGTCGGTGCTGCGGGTCACCGCGCTCTTCTCGATCGGGCTGGTGGCGTTCAACCTCAGCCTGGCCCTGCTGCTGGCGGTGCTGCTCAACCAACGGCTGCGCGGCACCATCGTGTTCCGGACGCTGTTCTTCTCCCCGGTGGTCGTCTCCCTGGTGGCCTGGACCATCGTCTGGGGCTTCCTGCTCCAGGACAACGGCGGCGTCAACGGGGCGCTCGGCGCGGTCGGCGTGGACGGGCCGAACTGGCTGCGTGGCGACGGGACGGCCCTGCTGTCGGTGGTCGTGGTCCAGGTGGTCAAGAACGTCGGCCTGAACATGGTGCTGTTCCTCGCCGCGCTCCAGGGCGTGCCGGCGGAGCTGTACGAGGCGGCCCGGGTGGAGGGGGCGAGCGCCTGGACCCGGTTCCGGCGGATCACCATGCCGATGATCAGCCCGACCATCCTGCTGACCTCGATCATCACCGTGGTCGGATCGCTCCAGGTCTTCGCCCAGATCGCCGTGCTCACCCAGGGCGGTCCGGGCACCTCGACCACGGTGCTCGTCTACTACCTCTACCAGCGGGCGTTCCAGTTCCACCAGTTCGGTTACGGGGCGACCCTGTCGGTGCTGCTCTTCCTGATCGTGCTGGTGCTCACCGTCGTGCAGTGGCGGATGCGCAGGAGGTGGGTCTTCCATGAACAGTAGGCTCTCGCCCCGGGCGAAGGTCGCCCTCTACGGCGTGCTCTGCCTGCTCGCCGTACCCTTCGTCTTCCCGACCTGGTGGATGGTCACCTCCTCGGTGAAGCCGATCGGCGACATCTTCGCCTTCCCGCCCTCGCTGATCCCGACCGAGTTCAGTTTCTCGGCGTACCAGCGGGTGTTCGAGCTGCAACCCTTCGCCCGGCAGTACCTCAACAGCGCGTACATCGCGGCCGTGGTCACCGTCGGCACGCTGGCGGTCTCCTCGCTGGCCGGGTACGCCTTCGCCCGGATCCGGTTCCGGGGGCAGCAGGTGCTCTTCGTGGTGGTGCTGGTCGGCCTGCTCATCCCGAGCGAGGTGACCATCGTGCCGCTGTTCCGGATGTTCAACTCGTGGGGCATGGTGGACACCCACTGGCCGCTGATCCTGGTGCCGATCCTCGGCGCGCCGAGCGTGCTGGCCACCTTCATCATGCGGCAGTTCTTCCTCGCGCTCCCCGGTGAGCTGGAGGAGGCCGCCCGCATGGACGGGCTGGGCCGGTTCGCCATCTTCTGGCGGATCGCCCTGCCGTTGGCCCGGCCGGCGCTCGGCGCGGTGGCGATCTTCACCTTCCTGCACAGCTGGAACCTCTACCTGGAGCCGATCGTCTTCCTCTCCTCGCCGGAGAAGTTCACCCTGCCGCAGGCGCTGACCCAGTTCGTCGACGCGTACGGCGGCCCGATGTGGGACGTGCAGCTCTCGGCGGCGTCGATGACCGCCATCCCGGTGCTGGTGATCTTCGTGATCGCCCAACGGCAGTTCATCGAAGGACTGGCCCACACCGGCCTCAAGGGCTGATCCGCATCGCGGTCGCGCCGCCGCACGGGGGCGGTGCGACCGCGTGCGGCGTTCCGCCCCCGTGCGGCGGTCAATTCCTCGGCACCGGCGGTGGGCCTGGTCAGAAGCTGCTGACCAGTTTGACGAACGCCTCGTCGATCAGGGCCGGGTCGGTGGCGTCGAAGGCCTTGCCGGAGGACGCCTTGGCGATCCGGTCCAGCGTGGCGAAGTTGGAGTCCTCGTCGAAGGCGATGCAGAAGACCTTGACGGGCCGTTCCGGGTCCAGCTTCACGTCGGCGAGCAGCCGGGCCAGGTCGTTGTCCCGGTTGTACTCGTTCTTGCCGTCGGTCAGCACGACGACGGCGTTGATCCGCTCCGGGTCGTACCGCTGGGTCAGGTGTTCGTGGGCGGCCCGGACCGTGGCGTAGAGCGCGGTGTTGCCCTCCACGTGCAGGCCCGCGATCCGGCTGTTGATGCGCTTCTGGTCGTAGTCACCGAGGCGGACCTCCTCCCGGTACGGGCCCTCCGGCCGCTTCGACGTCTCGGAGGAGAACGACCAGAGGCCCACCCGGTCCTCCGCGTTGAGCAGCCCGAGCCCCTTGGCCGCCGCCGCCGAGGCGACCTGGAAGCGGGTACGGTCACCGACCTTCTTCTCCATCGACCCGGAGGTGTCCAGCGCGATCAGGATGTTGGCCTTCTTGCGCAAGGTGCTCCAGTTGCCGAGCATCGCCTCGACCACCGCCGGGTCCGGCGGCTCGAAGTAGGTCAGGCCGTCGGTCGGCTCGGTGCCGACGCTGGCCAGTAACTCCTTCGGCGCCCGACGCTCGTGGTCCCGGAAGCCGAGCTCGGCGAAGCTGCGCTGCTGGTCGCCCTCGGTCAGGAAGGCGAGGAAGTCGGCCGCCGCCACGCGCTGCCGTTCGTCGGCGGTGGGCAGCACCACGAAGGGGTGGTCCAGGTTGAAGGTGCCCTCCTTCGGGTGCACCGCGACCAGTGGGACGTTCGGCCGGCGCCCCCGGGCCTCGCCCTCCTGCTTCGGGCTCAGCTCCCCCTCGTTGTAGAGGTGGACCAGTTCCTCCTGCATGACGATGGCGCTCATGTCGTCCTTGCTGGCACCCTCGCCGGACAGGTCGGCCTCGGCGAGGTCGCGCAGCAGGTCGACCACGTCGTCGCTGTAGTGCGACACGTTGGCCTCGATCCGCCGGACGAACTGGGTCACCGCCGGGTTCGCGAGGTCGGACCGGGTCAGGTCGCTGGACCGCTGCACGGCGGCGTAGTAGGTGGCGATGGTCGCCGCCAGCCCCGACGTGGAGAGGTTCGGGTTGTCCTTGCCGAAGGTGAACCGGCCCCACTCCGGCTTGCCGAAGCCCGCCCACCCCTCCCGCCCGGAGAGGCCGAGGATCTCGCCCCAGCCCAGCGGCCCGCGCTGGCGGACCAGCTCGCCCTTGGGGTTGGGCATCGCGATCACCAGCGGGCTGTTCGCGATGGACGGGTACTGGTCCGGGGTCTGTGGTGCCCGGCCGGCGGCCTGGTCGAGCAACCGGAGCTGGCCGGTCCAGAGGCTCGACGTCGGCAGCCAGACCTGCGGCACCGGCAGACCGGTGCCGGTCCAGCCGGCGGCCAGCGCCTCGGTGGCCTTGCCCGAGGTCAGGCCGCTGACGTGCACCCGGGCGCAGCCGCCGCCGTCGAGCGACCGGTCGCTGGTGTTGTACTTCTCGGCCAGCTCACCCAGCAGCGCCGACTTCTCGGTGGAGGAGTTGATCTCCAGTTCGATGGTGCAGTCGCGGGTTCGCCCGGTGTCGGCGTCCTGCTGCCGGACGAGCACGAACGCCCCGGCGATGACCAGCAACCCGGCGGTGACCGCAGCGGTGTACGGCAACCACTGTCGAGTGTGGGATGGGGCCATGGGGACATCCTCCTCGGCGGCCGACTGATGGCAGTCAACCTACCGGTCCGGCACCACCTGACCGGTGCCGGAGCCGGCCACATCGGTCAGGGACGGTCGGACCGGCCGCCGAGGGCCACCGCGACCAGCATCCGGACCAGGTAGACCACGACGAAGGTGGCGGTTCCGGCCGCCAGGGCCGCAGCCACCGTGCTCGACGCGACATACCCGGTGGCACCGCCGACCGCGGCGAGGAAGATCGCGGTCGAGATCCCCCAGGCGTCGCCGGCCTCCCGGCGCAGCCGCCGCCCCCAGCCGCCGTCCACCGGGGCGTGCCTGTCGGGTAGCGGTGCCGCGGGCCGGTCGAGCGACGACGGCCGGGCCTGCGGTGGCACCGTCGGCTCCGGCCGGGTCGCCACCGTCGGACGGGTCGGCGCGACCGGTGTGTGCGGTGCGGGACGGGGCAACGGCAGCGGCTCGTTCGGCGTCGGCGCACCGGCGGTCTCGTTGCCCACCTGGAGCACGGTCTCCGGGCGGAGCGGCGCGGTGACCCTGGCGTCCTGCCCGAGCAGCCGCATCAGCACCTGCTCGGCCGCCGGCCGATCCCCCGGCTCCTTGGCCAGGCACTGTCGGATCAACTCGTCGAGTTCCGGCGGCAGAGGTGGCAGGTCGGGTGGGTCGTTCAGCACCCGGTGCATCACCGCGAAGAGCGAGTCGTTGCCGAACGGCGGCCGTCCACCGGCGGCGTAGGCGATGGTGCCGGCCCAGGCGAAGACGTCGCAGGGTGGACCGACCGGGTCGTTGCGGAAACGTTCCGGAGCCATGTAGGCGGTGGTCCCCATCACCCGGCTGGTCACGGTCTCGGTGACACCCAGGGCGCGGGCGATGCCGAAGTCGATCACCCGGGGGCCGTCGGGACCGAGCACCACGTTGTCCGGCTTCAGGTCACAGTGCACGACGTCGGACCGGTGGATCGCGGCGAGCGCGGTGGCGGTGCCGATGGCGAGCCGGTGCAGCGCGTTGCCCGCGACCGGGCCGTGCTCGCGCACGTGCCGGTAGAGGGTGGGGCCCTGGATGAACTCGCTGACCACGTAGGGCTGCTCCCCGTCCACCTCGGCGAAGAGCACCTGGGCGGTACAGAAGGGGGCGACCCGGCGCGCGGCCGCGACCTCCTTCATGAACTGCGACCGCACCCGGAGATCACTCAGATCGGCGTTGATCATTTTAATCGCGACCTGGTGCCCCTGGTCGTCCTCGCCGAGGTAGACCACACCCTGCCCACCGGCACCCAGCCGGCCGAGCAGTCGGTAGGGACCAGCGGTGACCGGATCGTGCGTCCACAGTGGCGCCACCCCCGGCACCGGTGCGCCGGTCAGTCCTGTCATCGGCGACTCCATCAGTGTCGTGTCCCGGCCATCCGGCGGCGGAGGACACGGTTATGGTGCCACGCCCCCACCCGCCGGTGGTGGACGCCCGTCCGGCCGCGCCCACGTACCCCCGGGGGACGGCCCCGGCCGAGAACCGCTTCCGCCTCGGGCGACCCGGAGCCGGGCGGACGGTAGATTGTCCGGGTGGACGACCTCCCCGCCGAGCCGGGTGCACGACCGTTGACGGGCCAACCCCCGCGCCGAGCCGCGGAACTGCTCGGACAGGCCCGGCGGGTGGTGGTCTTCACCGGGGCGGGGATGTCCGCCGAGAGTGGGGTGCCCACCTTCCGCGACGCCCTCACCGGGCTGTGGCAGCGGTACGACGCCCAGGCCCTCGCCACGCCCGAGGCCTTCCGGGCCGATCCCGCACTCGTCTGGGGCTGGTACGAGTGGCGTCGCCACGCCGTACGACTGGCCCACCCGAACGCGGGGCACCGGGCCGTGGCCGCGATCCAGCACCGGGCCCCGGGCACCGTCCTGATCACCCAGAACGTCGACGACCTGCACGAACGCGCCGGTTCACCCGATCCGGTCCACCTGCACGGCAGCCTGTTCGCCCCCCGCTGCGCGTCCTGTGCCCGCCCGGCACCGGTGTCGGACGACGCGGAGGGCGAGCCGGTGGACGGCCGGCGGGTGCCCCCACCCCGGTGCGCGCACTGCGCGGCTCCGGTTCGACCCGGCGTGGTGTGGTTCGGCGAGGCGCTGCCCGGGGCGGCCCTGGAGGCGGCCGTCGAGGCGGCGTCCTCCTGCGACCTGCTGCTGACCGTCGGCACGTCCGGCCTGGTGTACCCGGCGGCCGAGATTCCCCAGGTGGCTGCCCGCCTGGGTGCCGCCGTGGTCCAGGTCAACCCGGAGGAGACGCCGCTGGACGGGATCGCCGAGGTCAACCTGCGGGGCCCGGCGGCACGGGTGCTCCCCGCCCTCGTCGACGCCGTGTGGGGTGGCGCGGACGGGTGAGATGCCGTCGACGACGTTTGCCGATCCAACGGGTGGCGGCACCCCGGGTCCGTGCGGACTGCGGGCGGGCCCGTCCGGTCGACGCCCGGTCCGGGCCGGGCCCGCCCGGTTGGGACTGGGAGCCTGCCAGCACAGCGTCCCGGTCCACGCGGCGACGAACTGCCCGGCCCCGGCCGCGCTCACGACCGGCCCCGTCCGCGTCGGTGGTCCCGGTGGTCGCGTCGCCGGTCGGGTCGCGTGTCGCTCCGGGGCCGGTCGGCCGTCTTGTAGGTGACCAGGGGAACCGTCGAGGCGACCGAGGTGGCCAGACCGTGCTCGGTGAGGTCGGCGATCACCTGCTCGATCCGCTTGTACGCCGTCGGTGCCTCCTCGAAGAGAAGTTGCCGGTCACCGCGGACCACCAGCGAACCCACCGGCGTCCGGCGCAGCTCCTCGACCGTGTGCTTGGCCCGGCCCCGGCGCAGGGCGTCGGCGCGGGACATCTTGCGGCCCGCACCGTGGGCCACGACGGGTCGTCGGCGTCCCGGTCCGGGTCCAGCGCGCGGTCGAGGTCGGGGAACCGGCCGGCGAGCTGCTCGGGCACGACACGCTTCAGGTCGACGGGGAAGACGGCGATGCCGCACCCGATGTCGGAGCCCACCAGGTGCGGGTACAGCACGGTCGAGGCCATGGCCGCGCCGATCGGGGCACCCTTGCCGGGGTGCAGGTCCGGCATGCCGGCGACGTGCCGCATGCCGTCGAAGGCCGCCACCTGGTGGCACTGGGTGACGGCGTCGGACTCGATCCAGCTTCGGGGGCCGGCGAGGACGGTGACCGTGGCGGCACGACAACTGGTTTTCCCGTCTGCGCGGCGGCTACCGGGGCAGGTCGGCCAGCCACCGGGTAAGGGCCGCCGGGGAGCGGAACAGCAGGACCGGTGGCCCGGACGGGTCGGCCTGCCAGGCCCGCATCCGCCGCCGTGCCCGGCCGTACGCGGTGACGTGCCACACCAGGACCGAGTCCCGGGAGAGCACGCTGCCCAGCGACTCGCGGTTGCCGTTGCAGATCTCCTCCCCGGTCAGCAACCGACGGACGGTGCGGCGCAACAGGCGCCAGAAGGAGAGCCAGCGTGGGTAGTCCAGGCCGACGACCAGGTCGGCGCGGGCCAACGGCACGTCCCGCCAGCCGTGGTACGCCCCGTCGAGGATCCACCGGTCACGCCGGCAGATCGCCTCGATCCGGCTGCGCTGCTCCGCGACCGGCACCTCGACCCAGCCAGGTTGCCAGAGCAGGTCGTCGACCGGGTACCACGGCAGATTGAGACGGTCGGCCAGCCGGGCGGCGAGGGTGGACTTGCCGGCCCCGTACACGCCGTAGACCAGGATGCGGGCCGGTTGGCTCATCGCGGCAGCGTACGGCACCTGCGCACGCGCCGCCGGGGGCCCGGCGCGGGACGGTCCCCGGCCGACCGGGACGGCCCCGACGACCGGGACGGCCCCGACGACCGCCACCTCCGTTCAGGACACGGACGGCTGGTGGTCGGGCCGGGCCCGCCCGGTCACCGGGGAGCCGACGCCGGCCGGGGCGATGGTGACGTCGGCGGTGGTGGTGAGCGCCCCGACCGAGGGGTAGAGCCGGGTCACCAGGTCGGTGGTGACCGTCTCCCGGGGCGTCCCGTCGGCGAGGAGCCGTCCCTGGCGGCCCAGCGCCACCACCCGGTCGCAGAACCACAGCACGTGGTTCGGTTCGTGGGTGCAGACCAGCACCGCCCGACCGGCGCGGGCCAGGTCGCGCACGGTGCGCCAGACCCACATCTGGTTGCCGAAGTCGAGGCTGGCGGTGGGTTCGTCCAGCAGCAGCACGTCGCAGTCCTGCGCCAGGGCGCGGGCGATCAGCACGAGCTGGCGCTGCCCACCGCTGAGGGTGTGGTAGTGCCGGTCCCGGTCGGCGGCCAGACCGACCTGCGCCAGCACCCGCTCGCAGACCTCGACGTCGCGCCGCCGGGGGCCGAACACCCCACCGAGGTGCGGGGTACGGCCCATCAGCACCATGTCCAGCACGGTGAACGGGAACGGGTTGGTGTGCTGCTGCGGCACGTACGACACCCGGCGGGCGACCTCGGCGGGGCGCAGCCGGCCCAGGTCGACGCCGTCGAGGGTGACGGTGCCGGTGTGCCGCAGGTGCCCGAGGAGGCACCGGTAGAGGGTCGACTTGCCGCTGCCGTTCGGGCCGAACAACGCGCACAGTTCACCAGCCCGCAGGTCGAGGTCGATGCCGTCGAGCACCGACCGGTCGCCGTAGGCGAAGGAGAGTCCCCGTACCCGGAGGGTCACGACTGCGCTCCCAGGAAGGTGGACCGGGTACGCAGCAGGTAGACCAGGTACGGCGCCCCGAGAATGGAGGTGATGATGGTGATCGGCACCTCGCCGGAGTGGATGGTCCGGGCGATGTCGTCGCAGACCATCACGAAGACCGCGCCCAGGGTGGCCGACAGCGGGATGACGAAGCGGTGGTCGGGCCCGACGAGCAGCCGGGCGGCGTGCGGGACCAGCAACCCCACCCAGGCGATGATCCCGGAGACCGAGACGGCCAGCGCGGTCAGCGCGGTGGCCAGGACGATCACCCACCGGCGCAGCGGTTCGGGGTCGACGCCGAGGGACCGCGCCTCGTCGTCGCCGAGGCTGAGGATGTTCATCCGCCAACCGGCCCGCCAGAGCAGCAGGCACCCGAGCACCGAGGCCGGTACGACGACGGCGACGTCGCTCCAGGTGGCCCGGTAGAAGCCTCCCATGATCCAGAAGACCAGGCGGCGGAGCTGCTCGTCGGTGCCGACGTACTGAAAGAGGGAGAAGATCGCGGAGAAGAACGAGCCGACCACCACCCCGGCGAGGATGAGGGTGACGGTGGGGCGTTCCCCGCGTACCCGGGAGAGGCCGTAGGTCAGCCCGACCGCGACCATGCCGAAGACGAAGGCCATCACCTGCATCGACAGCGGCACGTCCACCATGACGGACACGCCCGCGCCGAACGCCGCCCCGGCGCTGACGCCGAGGATGAACGGCTCCACCAGGGGGTTGCGGAAGGTGCCCTGGTAGGCCGCCCCGCTACAGGCGAGTGCGGCGCCGACGGCCCCGGCGAGCAGCACCCGGGTCAGCCGCAGGTCCCACACCACGGCGTCGTGCAGGTTGTTGGTGTCGTCGGTCAGCCCGATCCGGGCGGCGAGCACGGCCAGCACGTCGCCGACCGGGACGACGTACGCGCCGACCATGATGGAGACCACCGCCACCACGCCGACGAGCACGGTCGTGGAGGCCAGCAGCAGGATGCGGACGCGGTCGCCACGCGCGGCGGTGGGGGCGGTGGTGCCGCCGCCCACTCCCCGGTCCGGCGGGCCGGGCACCGGGGAGAGGGCGGCGCGGGATACGGACGGGGTCACTTGACCTCCAGGTCCCCGACGTACTTCTGCGCCTCGATGGCCTCCCGGGCACGCTGCTCGTCCATGCCGTAGACGTCGCGGTAGAAGGCGACCTCCTCGGCGGCGACGTCGACGTCGGCGAAGCGGTCCGGGTAGGCCAGCTTCGCCATCTTCAGCAGGGCGATCGGGGTCTCCACGGTGGCGCGCCACTCGTCGTAGCCGAGCGCGACGAGGCGCTTGTTCCTGATGGCCCGCATCTCGCCGAGGTTGGCCCAGTTCAGGCCGGCGTGCCGCCCGGCGTGGATCAGGGCCGGGTCGAGGTAGCCCTCGTGTCCGGCGACCACCATGGCCTCCGGGTCGAGGGCGAGCAGCTTCTCCTCGGAGACGGTGACGAAGGTGCCCGCCCCGGCCACGTTGCGGGCTCCGACGATCTCGGTGAGCAGGTACGACTGGATGCTCTTCGTACCCATCACGTTGTTGATCGTGGCGAAGTACGCCACCGGGGTGCGCTCGGCGGCCGGGATGTCGCGGGTCCGGGCGGTGACCTTGTCCAGGCCGGCCTGGAGCCGTCCGACGAGCTTCGCGGCCTCCGCCTGCTTGCCGAAGACCGCACCGGTGATGGTGATGTGTTCCCAGGCGGTCCGGATGTCGGGCTGGTCGAAGTTGGACGGCGAGAGGAGGACCACCACGGGGACGCCGAGGGACTCGATCTTGTCGATCACCTCCTGGTGCAGGGTCCGGTTCTCCTGGCTGGCCACCCAGGCTTCCAGGAACACGACGTCGGGCTTGAGGCCGACGAGGCGCTCGTAGTTGACCCCGCTCCACGGGGAGCCGAGCGCCTCGGCCCGGTCGATGCTGGGGACGAGCTTGGCGCGGTAGCCCATCTTCTTCGTGGCGGTGTCGACCCCGACCAGGGTGTCCTCGACACCGAAGATCCGCATGGACTTGGTGATCAGACCTTCCCACTCCAGCACCACGACGCGCTTCGGGTTGGCCGGCACCTCGACGGTCCGCTTCCAGTGGTCGGTGACGGTGACCGGCTTCGCGGTCGACCCGGCCGAGGTGGCCGCGCTGTCGGAGCCGCACCCGGCGAGGGTGAGGCCGAGGGCGAGCGCCAGCAGCCCGGCGAGTGCCGCACGGGGACGGCGACAGGCGATGTTCGGGACGTTCATCGGTACCTTTCGGGGAAACAGGGGATTCAGGGGACCTGCACCGGGTCGGCCGGTCGGTCGACGGCGTCGCGGACACGACGCGGGGCCAGCACACCCGGCCAGGCGGCCAGCACGGCGGCCGCCGCGGCGGCTGCGGCGCAGGCCAGGAAGCCGCCGGCCGCCCCGGCCGGTCCGTCGACGATCGCGCCGGTCACGGCGGAGCCGAGCGCGGCCAGCGACAGGTTGACGGTGGTCAGCCAGGTGTACGCCTCGGTCAGCATCGACGCCGGGGCGATCCGGGCCATCAGCACGGCCTGCACGGTCATCGCCGGGGCGATCACCGCACCGCTGAGCAGCAGTACCCCGCCGAGCACGGTGCTGTTGGGCGACAACGCCCAGGCGGCGTAGCCGACCGAGAGACCGGCCAGCAGCCAGGTCAACTGCCGGGTCAGCGGGGTCTGCCAGGTCCGGGCGCCGTACCAGAGTCCGGCGGCGGCGCTGCCGAGGCTCCAGACGGCGATCAGCACACCGGTGACCGCCTCGGCGCGGTCGCCGTCGTGCTCGGTGGCGAAGGCGGCCACCGCGACCGGCGACGCGCCGAAGGAGAAGGCGACACCGGCGGCGCAGAGCAGCAGCGCCGGCATCCGGGGCGACCGCAGCGGCCCGAGCCCCCGGGTCGGGCTGCCGGCATGTGGGCGTAGCTGCCGCAGCGTCCGGCCCCGGGCGAGCACCGCCGTGCCGCCGCCGGCACAGGCGGCGGCCAGGACGATCGCGGCGGCCGGGCCGGCGATCCCGGACCGGGAGCCGGTCAGCGCGGCGAGCGGGTCGGCGACGAGCATCGCCGCCGACAGCAGCAGCGGGCCGACGACGAAGACCAGTTCGAAGAGCGTCGACTCGGCCGCCATCGCGGTGCTGCGGACGTCCTCGCGGCCGGTGCCCTCTCCGGTCAGCACGGTCCAGGCCGCGCGCAGCGCCGGGCTGATGGCCGGGAAGACCGCCCCGGACAGCGCGGCGAGGACGCAGAGCAGGGGCACCGGCTGCCGGGTCAGGGTGGCCGCCAGCAGCAGCAGTTGGGCGGTGGCGTAGGCCGCGCCGTAGAGCGGCAGCACCCGGTGCGCGCCGAAGCGGTCGGCCAGCCGCCCCCCGATCGGCGCGGTGACCGCCGTGGCCAGCGACACCGACGCCCCGACCAGTGCCGCGTCGGCGAACGAGCCGGTGGTCTCACGGACCAGGAGGATCCAGGCGAGCACCGTGACGCCCTGGCCGAGCCGGGCCACCACCCCGCCGACGAGCAGCAGCGGCGCTCCCGGCACCCGCCACAGTCGCGCGTAGCGGGCTCCCCCGGTCACCGGAGACCTCCGGCGACCAGTCCGGTCACCGTCCGCCCGGTGACGCGGGCGTCGCGGGCGGTGGCCAGCACGGCCGCGCGTACGGCGGCGCTGTCCGCGCCCCGGAACCGGTAGCGGGCACCGACGTGCTCGTAGTAGGCGTCCGCCGCCGGCAGCACGTCCCCCACGCGGGGAACCACCTCGGCGTACGGGCCCGGGTCTCGTCCGGTCATCGACGTGGCCTCCTCGATGTGGCAGGGCCGACCGGCGGGGGCGGGTACGAGCAGCCAGCCGGCAACCTCGGTACGGATGCCGGTCGGCGGCGGATCCGGCGGTGGGTGACCCAGCGCGATCCGGAACGCGGCCCGCATCAGGTCGTAGCCGTGCACGTCGCGCCAGACGAACGGGATCTCCGCGCCACCGACGCGGGCCCCGACCTCCAGCAGCGTGCAGTGGGGCGGGCCGTCCCCGGCGTGGCGGAGGAACACCTCCAGGTGGAACACGGTGGGTCGGTCGGTGAGGGCACGCAGCACCGAGGTGGTGAACGCGCCGACGGCGGCGACCACGGTCGGCTCGTCCACTTCGACCGAGCCGAGCGGCCGACCGTCGCGGAAGGCGAGGCAGGTGTCGAGGTAGGCCGACAGCCGCCACGGGCCGAGTGTCGCGCCGTCGAAGACGCCGTCGACGTGGTGGATCGGGTCGGGCTGGTACGCCTGGACCAGCCGGGCCGGGTCGTGGCCGACGTCGGCCGCCTCGTCGGGGCCGGCGATCAGCCGTACCCCGGCGCTGGAACTGCCGGTGCGGGGTTTGACCACCACCGGCCAGCCGTGCCGGGCGGCGTGTTCCCGTACCGCCGCCGGGTCGGGCGCGGGCGCGGTGGCCGGCACCGGGATGCCGGCGGCGGCGACCGTCCGGGCCATGACCAGCTTGTCGCGGAAGAGGGTGACCTCCTGCGGGGTACGTCCCGCACAGCCCCAGCGGACGGCGAGGACGGCGGCGGGAAGCAGGTCGTCCTCCTTGAGCGCGACCACCGCGACCGGCCGACCGAACCGGGCGGCGAGCGAGCGGATCCGGGCATCCACCTGCTCGACGTCGTCGGTGGCGTCGACCAGCGCGACGGCTGCGGCCCGCTCCGGGACGCCGGCCGCCCCGACGTCGGTGGTGACGTAGCTGACGGCGTGCGTGTCGTGGTCGACGTAGCGGTCGTAGTGGGCGTACGCGTCGCGCCAGCGGTGCAGCACGACCACGTGCGGGCGGGCTGCCGTCGCGGTCACGCCGCACCTGCGGGGGCGGCCGGTTCCACGTCGTAGAAGCCGTGCCCGTCCAGCCAGCCCACCGTCGCCAGGTCGCGTTCGACCACCTCGGCCCGGGCGTGGGCGAGGACGACCATCATCGGTTCGGTGGTGTCGTCCACGGTCAGCGGCAACCGCTCGCCGGGGTGCACCCCGACCTGGATCTCGTGCAGGCTCTCCAGTTCCCGGACCTGCTCCAGCAGCGGGTAGCCGCGCAGGATCCCGGTGACCGGGGAGGTGAGGAAGGCCATCGCCACGTGCTGACGGACCTGCTGCGGGGTGTCCACGGTGGCGAGGAACCCGGCCGGGTCGAGGTATGCCTGGACGGTCCGTTCGACCTGGGACTCGCCGAGGGCCAGCAACGCCTGGGCGGCGGTGTCCGCGCCGCAGAGCCGTACCCCGACCTCGACGAGGCGGGGCCCGTCGGCGGTGAGCATGATCTCGTGGTGCGCCGGGCCGTGCCGCACGTCGAGGGCGTCGAGGACCTCGGCGGCGTACCGGACGAGGGTGTCCCGCTCGGGTGCGGTCGGCGCGACCAGGACCGCCCCGCTGATCCGGTCGCGTACGCCGTTGGCGGAGATCTTGGTGTACCGCCAGACGTCGGTGGCCCGGTGCCGACCGTCACGGCTGACGGTGTTGACCACGTACTCGGTGCCGGTGAGGTACTCCTGGGCGACCACGGCCTCGTTCGGCAGGGAGAAGATGTTGCGTGCCCCGGCCACCGCCCGGTAGGCGGCGACCGACTCGGCCGGGGTGTCGCAGAAGGTCACCCCGTCGTTGCCGGCGCTGCGCACCGGCTTGACCACCACCCGGGTACCCAGCTCCCGGTGCCAGTCGGCCAGTCCGTCGGCGTCGGTGACGAGCAGCTGGCGGGCGGTGGGCAGCCCGGCCGCCCGCACGGCCTCGATCTGGAGGTACTTGTCCCGCCGGGCCGCGCTGCGCTGCGTGCCGTTGCTGGTCAGGCCGAGCGTCTCGCTCAGCCGGTCGGCCAGCTCGACGCCGAGTTCACCGCCGGTCACCACGGCGACCGGTTCGTGGGCGGCGACCGCTTTGGCCGTCAGCTCGACGTCGCCTGAGTGGACGACGGTGTCGGCGAAGAGCGCCTCGGCCGCCGGGTCGGCGTGCCCGGCGTACACGGCGGGGATCTCCGGGGTGCTGCGCACCCGGACGACGGCGCAGCCGGCGGCGGCGAAGGCCCGGGCCAGCCGCATCGTCGGCGCGTACACGTCGACCATCACCACGGTCGGCGGTGGTGGATTCTGCGCGAGCGGGGTCAACGGTGCTCCTCAGTGGTAGGACGGGGTGGTCACGGAGGCGTCGAGGCGGGCCAGCACGTCGAGGAGCCGGTCCACCTCCTCGACGGTGTTGTAGGCGTGCAGGCTGACCCGGACCGAGTTCTCCCGCTCCCCCGCCGGCCCCTGGCAGTGGGCGTTGGCGCGCACCATCAGCCCGTGGTCGGCCAGCACGAACCCCAGGTCGGCGGCGCTGATCGCCGGGTGCAGGAAGGTCACCAGGCCGTGCCGGCGCTGCACGGCCGAGTCCAGGGTCAGGCTGTCCTGGCAGCCGAGGACGCGGACGTCGCGCAGCCGGCTCAGCCCGTCGGTCAGCCGGGCGCCGAGGGCCACCGTCCAGCGGGCGATCCGCTCCACGTCGGTCGCCTCGAACCAGTCCACGGCCGCCGCCAGGCTCACCGCGCCGACGGTGTGCGGGCTGCCCTGCCAGCCCCGGTGCTCGTACCGGGGGCCACGGCGGTTGCGTGCCCAGAGCACGCCGAGGCCGGGCAGCGCCATCGCCTTGTGCCCGGAGAACGCCAGGAAGTCGACGTCCAGGTCGGTCACCGAGACCGGCAGGTGCCCGACGCTCTGCGCGGCGTCCAGGCAGATCACCACGTCGTCGCCGACCAGCCGGCGGATCCGGTGCACGTTCATGTCCACCCCGTAGACGTGGTGGACGTGGGTGACCGCGACGAGGCGGGTCCGCTCCCCGACCAGCGGGGCGAGCGCGGCGACGTCGTAGTCGCCGGAGGGTTCGTACGGCATCTCCACCAGGCGGACCGTCACGCCCCGGCGGGCCGCCGCGTCCCGTGCCTCCTGCCAGGGGACCACGTTGGCCAGGTGGTCGGCGGCGGGCACGACGATCTCGTCGCCGTCGGCGAGGAGGTCGACGAGCCAGTCCAGGGCCACCCGGCGCAGCGCCTCGGTGGTGCCCCCGACCAGGTGCACACCGGACCGCTCCGGGTCCGGGTCGTCGATCAGGTCACCGACCCGGGTACGGCAGTCGTGCAGCAGCGCGGTGGTCCGGTTGGCCCACCGGTAGATGCCGCGCCCGGCGTTGGCGTTCTCGCCGGTGAGGTAGTGCTGCACGGCGTCGAGCACCGCCTGCGGCTTCTGGGAGGTGGCGGCGCTGTCCAGGTACGCCTCGCCGCTGCCGGTCAGGATGGGGAACTGGGCGCGGACGCCGCGCTGCCAGTCGGCCAGCTCGGCGAGCACCCGGTCCGGGTGCCCTGCGGGCAGCGTCGCGGGGGCGGCCATCAGGTGCGCACCAGGGGGGCACCGGCGTCGCGCCAGGCCACCACCCCGCCGTCGAGGCTGCGGACGTCGGTGTGCCCCATCCGGGTCAGCAGGGCCGCGTACCGCCGGGACTTCTCCCCCACCGGGCAGGCCAGCAGCACCGGCCGTCCGGTGTCGAAGGGCAGCCCTCCGCGCAGCAGTTCGTCGAAGAGTTCGTCGACGATGTTGACCGACCCCTCGATGTGCGCGGTGGTGTAGGCGAAGGTGCCCCGCAGGTCGATCACGAGCGGCTGGGCCCGGGCGATCCACTCCCGGGCGGCGGGCACGTCCACCGTGCGGGCCGCGTCCGCCTCGGCGTCGGTGACCGTGCTGACCGCACCGACGCGGGCGGGCTGGTGGAGCAGCTCCGGCCGGCGGCGACGGATGTAGCTGAGGTAGCTCTCGACACGGTCGCAGACGATGAAGACGGCACTGCGGCGACGGGGCCCGCCCCCGGCGGCGGCCAGTTCGGCGTCCACCTGGCGCAGGTACCGCACGGCCCCGGTGTACGCGCCACCGCCGGTCGGTCCGGCCAGCACGCCGCAGCGGCGGTTGAGCGCCAGGAGGCCGTCGATCGCCTCGTCGGCGGAGATCGACTCGATGGTGTCGTAGGTGTCCGGGTCGAACAGGCCCACCTCGTGGACCTCGTCGATGTTGCGGATGCCGGGGATGAAGTCGGACTTGGCGGCGACCAGGCCGACCACGGTGACCGCCGGGTCGTTCTCGCGCAGCACCCGGGCCACCCCGGTGGAGGAACCGGCGGTGCCCACGCAGGCCACGAAGTAGTCCGGCACGCGCCCGTCGAGGTCCTTGATGATCTCGGGTCCGGTGCCGTCGACGTGCGCCTGGGTGTTGCGCGGGTTGTAGTACTGGTCGGTGTGCAGGTACGCCGAGCCGGACTCGCTGATCGTGCGGTGGATCCGGGTCAGCGGGTCCTCGGTGTTCGTCGGGTCCAGGCACTCGGCCTGGCCGGGCAGTTCCTCGATGGTGGCCCCGAGCAGCAGGAGCAGGTCCTTGATCTCGGGCACCTTCATCCGGTTGGTGATGCTGGTGAACGGCAGTCCGTGCATGCCGGCGATCACCGCCAGGGCCTTGGCCGTGTTGCCGCTGGAGAGTTCGACCACGGTCGCGCCGGCCTCGCGGGCCTCGGCCAGCCGGGGTGCGGCCATCGTCCAGGCCGCCCGGTCCTTGACCGACCCGAACGGGTTGAGCAGCTCCAGCTTGGCGTAGAGGTCGATGTGGGCCAGGCCGTGCACGGCCGGGTCGATGCGGACCAGCGGGGTGTTGCCGATGGCGTCGGTGATGCTGTCGTATCTCATGCGGCTGCGGTCTCCTGGAGGCGCGGACGGGGGGTGGACCGGCCGGCCGTCGTGGTGGGGGTCGGTTCGTCGCTGGACGGTCGCCGTCCGGTGTCGAGGGGCCAGTACTGCTCGTCGAGACACCAGCGCCAGCTGCCGGCGTCCTGCCAGGCGGCCACCATCCGGGCCACCGGCTGGTGCAGGGCGTGATCGGCGCTGAAGTCCATGAAGTAGCCGGCGGTGTTGGCGAAGGCGAGCAGGTCGCCGGGGCGGGGCAGGGCGGGCAGGAAGACCTTGCGCCGGGTGATCAGGTCGGCCTCCAGGCAGAGGTTGCCCAGCAGGTAGACCGGATGGCCGTGCGTCGCGGGGTCCACCGGCGCGGTCGGGGTCGTCGGCAGCAGGACCGGGTCCATCATCACGCCGTGCTCCTCGAGGCTGACGTCCCCGGCGTTGAGATCGAGCCGGACGAGGTGGCAGCCGGCGGCGGTGGGCCGTACCTCCAGCACCCGCGCGAGCACGGCGCCGCACTGGTCGACCAGTGCCCGGCCGGGCTCGACCCACAGGTCGTAGAGGTGTTCCTGGAGCAGGGTGGCGAGGGTGCGACCGCCGAGACCGGTGGCGCTGGCGCCGAGCAGTTCCGTCAGGTAGCGGTGACCCGAGGAGGGCCGGTGCGCCGGATAGAGACCCAGGGCGCCGCGCAGGGTGCCCGCCTCGGCCCGCCACCCGTAGCCGTGGCCGCCCCAGGTCAGCTCCGGACGACGACCGAGCACGGCCCGGGCCAGCTCGCTGGTCCAGCGCTCCCACTGCGCGCCGTCGGCGAGGTAGTCGACGCCGAAGCCGCCACCGACGTCGACCACCCGGGGGTGCAGGCCGTAGCGGTGCGCTCCGGCGAGGACGGTCAGGCACGCCTCCAGGGCGACCGCCTTCTCGGTCAGACCGATGGTGTCGAGGTGGTACGCGACCCCGACCAGCTCCACCGCGTCCCGCGCCTCGGCGAGGCGGGCTAACAGCCGGTCCGCCTCGGCCAGCGGGGTGCCGAACCGGCTCGGTCGGGACAGGATGGTCGCCCCGGCCGAGGTGAAGGCGGACAGGCGGGCCAGGACACGCACCGTCGGCAGTTCGTGCCGGCGGACGAGGGCGACGAGGTCGTCCAGTTCGGCGGGTGAGTCCAGGTTGACGGTGATCCCGCAGCGGGCGGCGAGCCAGAGGAACTCGCGGGTCTTGGGGCCGGTGGCCATGACCCGCTGGGGGGTGAAGCCGGCGCCGAGCGCGTGCTGCAACTCCCCCAGGCTCGCCACGTCGATGCCGGCTGGGGTCGCCGCCAACCGTCGCAGCAGGGCCGAGGAGCGGTTGGCCTTGTGGGCGAAGAACACCTCGCCGCGCAGGTGGTGCCGCTGGTGTACGGCCCGGAACGCCTCCGTGTTGTCGGCGATCTGGTCCGGCAGCACGACGTTGAGCGGTGAGCCCAGCGCCTGGACGAGGTCGTGCAGCAGGGGTGGTTGCCCCAGCAACTCCGCTAGTCGGCCGTCGACCCGCGGACGCAGGTACAGCGGGGAGTCCATTGACACATCCCTCCTGTCGGTGTAGAACACGATAATCGTTATCAACACCGGAGGGAAGGCCCGAACGGACGACTCGCCGCCTCGTCCGGTGGGTGGGTACGGATCCGGGCCTACCCGGGATCCCCACCCACCCACCACGCCTCACGGTCGGCGGGCGCGCGGAGCGGTCACGCGGGCACCGGGCCGAGCTGGGTGGTCACGTCGCCGTGGGCGCTGCGGACCCAGTCCTGGCCGGCCAGTCGCAGGTGCAGGGCGCGCAGCAGCGCCTCCCGCCGCCCGGGGGACATCGGGCGGCTCCGGGCGTACTCGGCGATTCGCGCCAGCGGGGCGACGTCGTCGAGGTCCGCGAGGCGTGGACACGCGCCGGCCTGCCGCGCCCGGCGCAGACCGGCCTGGGTGGAGAGCACCGTCAGCGGAGCACCCCCGAGTTCCCGGGCGAGGTAGTCCCGGTCGACCCCGTCGACGACCTTGTTGCCCACCACGGCCAGCAGGTCCGCCACCCCGGCCGCCGCCGCCAGCTCCCGGTAGCGCCGGGCCACCGAGACGGACTCCGGGGTCGACTCGGCGACCACCACGATCACGTCGAACTGGGCGTGCAGCGAGTTGGCGAAGGCGTCCGTGCCGGCGACCATGTCGCAGACCACCCAGTCGTCGACGTCGAGCCGCAGGTGGGACAGCAGGTTCTCCAGGATGGCCAGGTGCCCGTGGTAGCACCCCGCGCCGATGTCGTCGGGCTCGTACGTGCCGACGTGCAGCACGTGCGTACGCGCGTCGAGCGCCGTCGCGTGGCGGACCAGGACCGGATCGTCGGCGTCCAGGGTGACCAGGCGCGACCCCGGGCCGGGTGGAGTGGTCGGCACGAAGTGCTCGACGCCCGCCACGCGCGGGTTGGTGCCCAGCAGGTGCCGCCGCACCTGTCGGGCGTTCTCCGGCCGGGACAGCGCCCCCTCCGGTCCGGCCGTGACCCCGAGCAGAGGCGCGAGGTGCACGTTCACGTCCGCGTCGACGGCGAGCACGCGGTGCCCGGCGGCGCGCAGGTGTCCCACGAAAAGGGCCGCGAGAGTGCTCTTCCCGCTCCCACCCTTGCCAGTAAAAGCGATTCTCATTTTCATTACGGTAGGCGACCGGCCCCCGGCGTCACAAGGAGACGCGCCGGGCGTCGCGGGACTACCGGCTGGTACAGCCGTCGCAGGTCCCCATGATCTCCAGCGTGTGGTTGACGTCGACGAACCCGTGGCGGGCGGTGGTGCGACGCATCCAGTCCTCGACGGCGGGGCCGGCGATCTCGACGGTGCGACCGCAGCGCCGGCAGACCAGGTGATGGTGGTGGGTACGGCTGCACCGGCGGTAGAGCCGCTCGCCGGACGGCAGCCGCATGGTGTCCACCTCGCCGAATTCGACCAACGCCTGGAGCAGCCGGTAGACGGTGGTCAGACCGATGGGGACACCACCGTCGCGCAGGTCGGCATGCATGCGCTGGGCACTGCGGAACCCGTCGGACGCCTCCAGCAACCGGACGACCTCCGCCCGCTGCCGGGTTTTACGAGCAGGGCCCGGCCTCGCCACCACCGCCACCTCCCCCTCCCCGCACCGGGCGTCCACCCGGCACGGTCGCCGACCACCGCCGCCACCCGGCAACGGCTTTTTGGCAATGCTAACCAATTTCAGTAGGGCGCCGGGGACGGGATCGGCACGAGGTCGACCTCCACTGCGCAGGACCGGTCAGGGCCGTGACAACCGGCCCGCTACCGCAACGCGCGCCGGCTCACCGGGACGCCTTGCGGATCCCGGGTAGTTCGCCCCGCAGGGCCATCTCCCGGAAGCGCACCCGGGACAGTCCGAACCGGCTCAGGACGCCGCGCGGGCGCCCGTCGACGACGTCGCGACTGCGCAGCCGTACCGGACTGGAGTCACGGGGCAGCCGGGCGAGTCGACGGACCGCATCCGCGCGGACCGCAGGATCGGTGTCGGGATGGGTGACGATCTGCTTCAGACCGGCGCGGCGCGCCGCATGGCGGGCGACGAGGTCGACCCGACGGGCCTGGCGGTTGCCCAAACTCCGGCGCGCCATCAGCGCGCCTCGCGGAACTCGACGTGCCGGCGCACGACCGGGTCGTACCTGCGCAGGACCAGCCGGTCCGGGTCGTTGCGCCGGTTCTTCCGGGTGACGTATGTGTAGCCGGTGCCGGCGGTGCTGCGCAGCCGGACGATGGGCCGGAGGTCGGTCTGCCGGGCCATCAGATCCGCACCCCCCGGCCGCGCATCCCGGCCACGACCTTCTCGATGCCCCTGCGGTCCACCGTGCGCAGTGCCTTCGCGGTCAGCCGCAGGGTGATCCACCGCTTCTCCGAGGCCAGCCAGTAGCGGTGGCGCTGGAGGTTGGGGTTCCACCGGCGACGGGTGCGCCGATGGGAGTGGGACACGGCGTTGCCGAAGCTCGGCGCGGCACCGGTGACCTCGCATCGTCGGGACACGGAAACTCCTTCGAGAGACGATCAGTGAGTGACAATCGTTTTCGTTTCTACCTCAGGCATCCTATAATGACAATCGTTTCCAACTTAGTCGAGAGGGCTGTGATGCCGACGTCACCTCTCGCATCGGCCGGTCGCGCCGCTGCGGAATCCGACACCCGTCCGTCCCTGACCGTGCTCAGCGGCTTCTGGCCCGCCGCCACGTACGGCGTCGCGCACGCCCTGCTCGCCGTGGACCCGTCGCTGCTGCTGGTCCGGCACGACCTCACCGACGTCCGCGACGGCACCGTGCGCCGGGTGGTCCGCGACGGCGCGGGCGTACGGGAGGACGAACGGATCTCGCTGGCCCACGGCTGCGTCTCCTGCACCCTGCGCGAGGACGTGCTGCCCACCCTCGCCCGGCTCGCCCGCACCCAGCCCGACCGGGACCTCGTACTGATGCTGCCGGAGGTGGTCGAGCCGGAGGCGGTCGCCGTGGCCTGCGCCCACTGCCTCGTCGACGGCACACCGATCACCGACCTGCTGCACGTCGACTCGTACGTCACCGTGGTGCACGCCGAGCACCTGCTCGACGGGCTGGCCACCACCGACGACCTCAGGGCCCGACACATCCACGCCGCCGACGACGACAACCGCTCACTCGCCGACGTCATCGTCCGCCAGATCGAGTACGCCGACACGCTCGTCCTGTGGGGACGGTCCGGCGAAGGCGCCTACGACACCAGCCGACTGTCGGTGCTGCTCTCGCGGATGACGCCGTGGGCGACGCAGGTGCTCGTCGACGACGACGTGGTCGACGCCGGCGAGCTGAGCCGCCGCCTGCGCGGCACCGGCCGGCACCGCCCGGAGACCCCCGGCGTGCTCGTCCGCGGGCTGGAGGGCTACACCCTCGGCGTCCACGAGCCCCACCCGGACTGCGGGGTGGTCTCGGTGGTGTTCCGGGCCCGTCGCCCGTTCCACCCGGGACGGCTGCACGACGTGTTGGAGGACGTCAACGCCGAGATGGTCCGTTCCCGCGGCCACCTCTGGCTGGCCAGCCAACCCGAGACCGTGATCGCCTGGGACTTCGCCGGCGGCGGCCTCGGCCTCGGCTCCCTCGGAAGCTGGCTGGTCGCGCTGCCGGACCCGCACTGGGCGGAGGCGCCGGCCAACCGGCGGCTCGCCGCCGCCCTGGACTGGGATCCGTACTACGGCGACCGGCACCAGCACCTGGTCTTCATCGGCCTGGACCTCGACCCGGCCGAACTGCACCGCACCCTCGCCGGCTGCCTGCTCACCGACGCCGAACTCGCCGACGGCGAGGAGGGCTGGCGCGACTACCACGACCCGTTCGCCGGTTGCTTCCCGCTCGCCGACCTCGCCGGAAACCCGGCCGTCACCGGAGGAGAGCCCGCCTGAGCGCACCGGAGTGCCCGTGGGACCGGGTCAGCAGAGCAGCCGTACCGCCGCCGGTACGGCGGTGACCGTCACCGGCAGGTCCAGCGACCGCTCCCCGTCGGCGTACGTGGTGATCCCGTCGGCCGCCAGGTCGACGGTCCGGGCCCGATAGGTGCGCACCAACGGGTGTCCTACGTGGGTGCCCTGGTAGATGCGCGGCTTCACCCGCGTCAGGGTGCGCCGGTCGAACCGGCCGCCGACCACCACGTCCAGCAGTCCGTCGGTCGGGTCCGCGTCCGGGCAGATCCGCATTCCGCCGCCGTACGTGGGGCAGTTCCCCACGGCCACCAGCACCGCGTCCACCTCCTGCGTCTGCCCGTCGATACGCAGCGTGTAGCGGCGCGGCCGCAGCCGGGCCAACTCCACCAGGATCGCCAGGTCGTACCGGCGGGGACCCCGGGGCCAGCGCATCCGGTTGGCCCGCTCGTTGACGATCGCGTCGAAGCCGGCGGCCAGGACCGCCCCGTACCAGCGGTGGACCCCGTCGGCGCCGGTCATCCGGGCCAGGTCGACCGGGTGGGTCCGGCCGTCGCGCAGGGCGGCGACGACCACCTCCACGGCGGCGAGCGGGTCGGCCGGGAACCCGGTGTCGACGGCGAAGTCGTTGCCCGTGCCGGCGGGTACCGGACCGAACGGCACCGCAGTCCCGGCCACCGCCTGCAACGCGCGGTGCACGGTGCCGTCGCCGCCGACGGCCAGCAGCGCCGACACGCCGTCCGCGACCGCCGTACGGCACGTCGCCTCGGCCTCCTCCGGGGTACGAGCCTCCAGCAACCGGACCGGCCGGCCAGCCGTGGCCAGCCGATCCAGCATCCGGGGCAGCATCCCGCGGTGCCGCCCCCGGCCAGCGGTCGGGTTGGTCAGAACGGCGACGGGGCCGCCCGGTGACGGGGCGGCGGGCAGGTGGTCGTCTGCGGTCACGGCGAGCACGGTAGCGCGACCGCCCCGCCTCCGGCTGACCCAATGGTCAGGCGGTGGACCGTGTGGGCGCGCCATCCGCGGTCCCCACCCCGCCCGCTGTCGTTCGTCGAGGACCACCGACGGGCGGGTCGGCGGTCCTCACGGCCCCAGCCGGGTGGTGGCAGGGGTCCCCTGTTACGCAAAAAGCGGTAACAGGGGGCCCCTGCTACCGCTTCAGCGTGGTGCGGACGGATCAGGTCATGTCGTCGTACCGGCGGTCGATCGGTGCCGGCGCGGGGATCGGGTCCGGGGCGGCGACCGGTACGCTCGCCTCCACCCGCTCACCGACGCCGACCGACTCCCGGTCGAACTCCAGCGGGGAGACCTCGTCGTCGGCGATGCCGGCGTAGATCTCCTTGCCCCGCCCCTTGCGCTTGTCGTTGAGGAACGCGACCCCGACCGCGGCGAAGTAGAGCAGACAGAGGCAGAGGGCCAACGCCGTCATGCCGAACGGGTCCGGCGTGGGCGTGACCACCGCCGCGAAGGCGAAGAACACGAAGACCGCGACCCGCCACCAGCTGAGCAGCCGACGCGCGCTGGCCAGGCCGACGAAGTTGAGCATCAACACGATCAGCGGGAACTCGAACGCCACCCCGAACAGCAGGATCAGGTTGGTGACGAAGGAGACGTACCGGGTGATGTCCAGGGTCGTCTGGATCTCGCTACCCGCGACGTTGAGCAGGAACTCCAGGCCCTTGGCGGTCACCAGGAAGGCCAACGCGGCACCGGCGGCGAAGAGCGGCGCGGCCAGACCGGTGAAGACGTACGCGTACCGCCGCTCGTGCCGGTGCAGGCCGGGAGCGATGAACGCCCACAGCTGGTAGAGCCAGACCGGCGCGGCGATGATCAGACCGACCCAGAGACCGATCTTCAGGTTGACCAGGAAGAGGTCCGCCGGCCCGAGCTGGACGAAGTCGCAGGTCGGCCCGGTGTCCCTGAACTTCGGCAGGTCGCAGTACGGCCTACGGAGGATGCTCAGGACCGGCCCGGCCAGCCAGAGACCGAAGCCGAAACCGACCAGGATCGCCAACGACGCCCGGAAGAGCCGGCTCCGCAGTTCGCGGATGTGCTCGACCAGCGTCATCGAGCCGTCGGCGGCCCGTTCGAAGTTGCTCGGACCGCGCTTGCGGAGGCCGAAGCGCACGGTTGTCCGGCCTTCCGGTCAGTTCTCGCGGACGCGCTGCACCGGGTTGACGACCGGAGGCGCGACCGGCTGCTGCGGAGCCTGGTACGGCTGGTTGGCGTACGGCGGCTGCTGCGGCTGCGCGTACGGCGCCTGCTGGGCGGCCTGCGGCGGCAACGGCTGGTAACCGGCCTGGGCGTCGGCCTTCTCGGCCAGGTCGCGGTCGTCCTCGTGCAGGCTCTTGGTCTCCGCCTTGATGATGCGCAGCGAACGGCCCAGGGAGCGGGCCGCGTCGGGGAGCCGCTTCGCGCCGAAGAGCAGGATCAGCACGACCACGAGTACGGCGATGTGCCACGGTCGGAGGGCACCCATGGGAAGCTCCAGTCGCTCTGTGTCGGAGTGGTGTGTCGCAGCCCATCGTACGTGCGCCGAGAGCTTGCGCCACCCGCCGGCCCCGATGGCTGTGGACCCGGCCGGTGAAGTCTCGACCAACCTCCGGTGTCCCGTCAACCGTCCCGGGGAACCGTAACCGCAGCTCGCGACCAGCGGACGAGTGGGCGTCGAGCGACGATCAACCGCCGCGCCGCGCCTTGATCAGCTCGAGTCGGTGCTGGGTGGTGGCGAGCTGCCGCTGCAACCCCTCGGCCCGCTCCTGGAGCACCTCGGCGGTCGACTGGAGCGTCTCCGCCTGCGCCTGCCGATCCTGCAGGGTCAACGCCGCCCGGCGCAGCCGGGGCAGACGGGCCAGCACCGGCCGGACGGCGAGGGCCAGCACGACCAGCGGGACGAGCACCACCGCGAGCACGATCCACTTCACCACGGCGGTCAGCCTACCGCCCGTCCGGGTCGCCCGCCGGGCCGGCCGAGCCGGACACCCCGGTCGCCACGCCCGGTGCGGGAACCGCGACAGCCAGGCCCGACCCGTCGACCACCGGGCTCGGCTTCGCGTGGACGTCGTCGCCGTCGCTGGCGATCGCCCCGGCGGGGCCGGCCGGGTCGTCCGCCGGTGGGGTGGCGTACGCGTCGAGGGCGGCTAGCGCCTGGGCGCGCACCTGCTCGGCCAGCTGCGCCGGAGCCACCACGGTCACCTCCGGACCCAACCCGAGCACGAAGCGGCGGGCCCACCCCAGGTCGGTGACGCGCAGCGAGACCAGCCAGTGGTCCCCCTCACCCGCCTCCACCCGCTCACACGGGTAGTACTCGGTGATCCACCGCTCCCGACGGCCGATCCGCAGGGTGATCAGCGGCAGGTCCGCCGACGGGCGGAACACCCCGCCGGTGAGGTCGGACGGGCGGGCCTGCGGCGGCACCGCCACCGGCTCGTCCAGCTCGGTGACCGCGTCGATCCGGTCGGCCCGGAACAGCCGGACCGCCTCCGCCCGCCGGCACCACGCCTCCACGTACGCCCGGCCACCCACCATCAGCATCCGCAGCGGGTCGACGATCCGCTCGGTGGTCTCGTCCCGGGCCGCGGTGTAGTAGGTGATCCGCAGCGCCCGGCCACCCTCCACCGCGGCGCGCAGCGCCTCGACCCGCTCGCTGTCCCCCGGCAGCCGGACCGCCACCGGCGCGCCGACCGTGTCCCCGGCGGCGTTCTCGATCTTGGCGAGAGCCCGCTCGACCGCGTCCCGGTTGGCCACCCCCGGCGTCTCGGCGAGCATCCGCAGGGCCACCACCAGCGCCAACGCCTCGTCCGGCGTCAGCCGCAACGGCCGGTCGATGCCGGCGTCGTAGGTGATGGTCACCCGGTCGCCGTCGAAGGCCATGTCGATCAGGTCACCCGGACCGTAGCCGGGCAGCCCGCACACCCAGAGCAGCTCCAGGTCCTCGCGGAGCTGCCGTTCGGTCACCCCGAGGTCCCCCGCCGCCTCGGCGATCTCGATGCCCGGCCGGGCGAGCAGGTACGGTACGAGGTTCAGCAGTCGGGCCAGCCGGTCGGCCGAGGCACGCGAACCGGTCGGGCGGGCGGCGGTACGACTCACCGGACACCTCCGCTCACCGCGACCTCGTCGTGCCGGGCCGCGATCTCCTTCAGCCGCTGGACGACCGCCTTCCGCACCTCCGGCGGGCCCAGCACCCGCACGTCCGGGCCGTACCCGACGAGTTGACCGGCCAACGACTCCGGGTCGGCGTACGGCAGGACCAGCCGGTCCCCGTCCGGCCCGGTGGTGCTCCCGACCGCCCAGCGACGCAGCCCGGCGGCCCGGCCCGGGGCGACCAGCACGGTGGCCCGACCGGTCCGCTCCACCGGCCCGGACCAGCGGGCGACGTGGCTGATCAGGTCGACCTCCGGCGGGGTGTACGCGCCGGGGCGACCGGTGACCCGGACCGCGCCCACCACCCGGGAGAGCCGGAAGCAGCGGGTGGCCCGTCGGTCCAGGTCGTGGCCGACCACGTACCACCGGCCCCGCCAGCAGACCACGCCCCACGGTTGGAGGCGGCGGGTGGCGGGCGCGTCGCCGTCGGGAGTGCGGTAGTCGAAGCTGACCTCACGCCGGTCCCTGGCGGCGGCGGTCAGCGGCGCGAACGCCGGGTCCACCGTGACCATCGGCTCCAGGCCGAGGGTCGCCTGGGGGTCCACGTCCACACCGGCGGCGCGCAGCTTGGCCAGCCCCGACGAGGCGGCAGCGGCGAGCCCGGCGTGCTGCCACAGTCGTGCCGCGATGCCCACCGCGGCAGCCTCGTCCGGTTCGAGCGGGATGTCGGGCAGCGCGTACTCGCGATGGGCGATCCGGTAACCCGGCTCGGTGTCGAAGACACTGGCGGTGCCGGTCTCCAACGGCACGCCCAGCTCCCGCAGCTCGGCCTTGTCCCGCTCGAACTTGCGCTGGAACGCCTCGTGGTCACGGACGTCGTCCGGATCGTGCTCGTAGCCGGGCACGGTCGCGGCGATCTGCGCGGCGGTGAGGAACCGTCGCGTGGACAGCAGGCAGATCACCAGGTTGACCAGGCGCTCGGTACGGGTCCGCGACACGTGCAAGACGCTAGCAGCCCGGCCGTGCGAGAAGACCGCGCACCCACGAGCGCGGCGCGCCACCACCGGCCACCCAACGCGGCGCCCCACCTGGTTCGGTGGTAGCAGGGGCCCCCTCCTCATCAAAATGCGGTAGCAGGGGACCCCTGCTACCAACCGGGGCGGGCGGACGAGTAGCCGCCGGTCGTAGGGTGAGCCCATGGCGGAGGCCGCACCGCGGACCGAGAGCGTCGGCACGGTGGTCGTGGCCGGGGCCGCGAACCTCGCCATCGCCGTGGCCAAGCTGATCGCCGGCCTGCTCTCCGGCTCCGCCGCGATGCTCTCCGAGGCCGTCCATTCGGTCGCCGACACCACCACCGAGGTGCTGCTCTACGCCGCGCTGCGCCGGGGCGCGCGCCCCGCCGATCCCCGGCACCCTTTCGGGTACGGCAAGGAGAGCTACGTCTGGGCGCTGCTCGCCGCGCTGTTCACCTTCGTGGCCGGCGCCGGTTTCGCCGTCACCCACGGTGTCACCACCATCCTCGTCCACGAGCACAGCGGCGACTACCTCGCGTCGTACGTCGTGCTCGCCGTCTCGTTCGGCATCGAGTCGGTCTCGCTGGCCCGCGCGGTGCGCCAGGTCCGCCGGGAGTCGCGCCGCTGGCGCACCACCCCGCGCCGCTTCCTGCGGACGACCGCGGACACCACCGTCAAGGCGGTCTTCCTGGAGGACAGCGCCGCGCTCGTCGGGCTGCTGCTGGCCGCCGTCGGCGTGGCACTGTCCCAACTGACCGGCGACGAGTTGTACGACGGGATCGCCTCGATCCTGATCGGTCTGCTGCTCCTGGTCGTCGCGACCACCCTGGCGTACAGCAACGTCTCGCTGCTGGTCGGGCGGGCGGTGCCCGGACGGCTCCGCCGCGAGATCGAGGACGAACTCACCGACCTGCCCACCGTGCGGCGCATCGACACCCTGCTCACCATGCAACTCGGCCCGGACGACGTGCTGGTCGCCGCCAAGGTCGACTTCGCCGACGAGGCGACCGGCGCGGACATCGAGGCCGCCGCGGACGAGGCCGAACGGCGGCTCACCGGCCGCCACCCCGGAATCCGGTACGTCTTCCTCGACCCGACCCGCTCGCGGCCCGGGTCGGGCGGCGACGCCCGGTTCACCCAGGACCCGGGCGGTTCGCCGCCCACCACGTGACCAGCGCCGGCACCCGACGGCGGTACCCGGACGCGCACGGCCGGGTGGGCGCCGATAGCGTGCCGGTCATGGTGCGATGGCGGACGGGGACGGTCACGGCGCTGCGACGCCGGTGGCACGGCGCGATCGAACTCGACGTGGTCCTGCCCGACGGGGCCACCATGCGGGCACTGGCCTACCCGGAACTGGTCGGCGAACCCGCACCCGGCGACCGCGTGCTGCTCAACGCCGGGGCACTGCTGATGGGGCTCGGCACCGGCGGGTACGCGCTCGTCGTCGCCCTGCCCGACCGGCTGCCCGAGGACCCCCCACAGGCCGCCACCCGCGACGCCGGGCACCTGGTCAAGGCCCGGTACACCCCGCTGCAACCGATCCTGCTCGGTGTCGACGAGGAGGCTTCCCCGCACCACGCGCTGCTCGCCGAGGCCGACGACCTGGGCGGCATGCCGGTGGTCACCGCCGACCTGCACTCCGCGCTGCCGGCGATCCTGGCCGGTGTGCACGCCGATGCCCCCGCCTGCCGGGTGGCCTACCTGCTCACCGACGGCGGCGCGTTGCCCGCCTGGTTCTCCCGCACCCTCGGCGGGCTGCGCGGACACCTCGCCGGCACGGTCAGCGTCGGACAGGCCTTCGGCGGCGACCTGGAGGCCAGCACCCTGCACACCGGACTGCTGGCCGCCCGGCACGTTCTGCACGCCGACGTCGCCGTGGTCGCCCAGGGCCCGGGGAACCTCGGCACCGGCACCCGGTGGGGCTACTCCGGGGTGGCGGTCGGCGAGGCGGTCAACGCGGTCGCCGTCCTCGGCGGACGGCCGGTCGGCTCCCTGCGGATCTCCGACGCCGACCCGCGCCCCCGGCACCGGGGCGTGTCCCACCACAGCCTCACCGCGTACGGGCGGGTCGCGCTCGCCCCGGCGGACCTGGTCGTCCCGGACGGCCTCCCCCCGGCCCTGGCCGCCGAGGTGGACGCGGCGCTCGCGCCGCTGGCCGCGCGGCACCGGATCGTCCCGGTCGACAGCGACAGGTTGGACGCCGCGCTGCGGGCCAGCGTCGTACCGCTGTCGACGATGGGACGCGGACTGGACGCCGACCACGCGTACTTCCTGGCCGCCGCCGCAGCCGGCCGACACGCCGCCCGCCTCGCCAGCTGACCCGCGGTACGGGCGCGTCGACCGCGTTCGGTCCCCACGTCGGACTACTTGGCGCCGTAGGGGAACGGGCCGGGTGGCGGGTCGCCGCAGGGGAAGGGGAAGGGCCGGGTGGCGGGTCGCGTAGGAGCAGGGCCGGACGGCGGGACGGCTCAGGCCAGGAAGACCAGAGCCAGCCAGCCGCCCACCAACGCCACCAGGGCGAGCGTGAGCACCCAGGTCGGCACGGTGTACTCGCCGCGCCGATTCCGCGCGATCTCGTCACGGATCTTCTGCCGGCGCCGCTCCACCCAGTTCAGGCGCTCGCGATCCGGCGGTGAGGAGTTGACCATAACCGGGAAAGCGTACCGGGGTGTCCGACCTCAGGGCCGGGCACCGGGCCACACCCGCCGGAAGGCGGTACGGCCCGGGACCACCCGTCCGGTCACATGCTCGCGATCAGCCGCTCCACCCGCTCGTCGTACGCGCGGAACGGGTCCTTGCAGAGCACGGTGCGCTGCGCCTGGTCGTTGAGCTTCAGGTGCACCCAGTCGACGGTGAAGTCCCGTCGCTTCTCCTGGGCATGGCGGATGAACTCGCCGCGCAGCCGGGCCCGCGTGGTCTGCGGCGGCGTCTCCTTCGCCTCGAAGATCTCCGGGTCGGTGGTCACCCGGTCGACCTGCCCCCGCCGCTCCAGCAGGGCGTAGAGGCCACGGCCACGGCGCAGGTCGTGGTACGCCAGGTCCATCTGCGCGACCCGCGGGTGCGACAGCGGCAGGTCGTGCTTGCGCTGGTACCGCTCGATCAGCCGGAGCTTCGTCACCCAGTCGATCTCCCGGGAGACGGGCTCCAGGTCACCGGTCTCCACCGCGCGCAGCACCCGGCCCCACAACTCCACCACCCGCTTGGCGGTCTGGTCGCCACCACGCCGCTCGACGAACTCCGTCGCCTTGGCGAGGTACTCCTGCTGGATCTCCAGGGCACTGATCTCCTTACCGGAGGAGAGCCGTACCTTGCGCCGGCCGGTGATGTCGTGCGACACCTCGCGGATGGCCCGGATCGGGTTCTCCAGCGTGAGGTCCCGCATGACCACCCCGGCCTCGATCATCCGCAGCACGATGTCCGCCGACCCGACCTTCAGCAGCGTCGTGACCTCGTTCATGTTCGAGTCACCGACGATCACATGCAGCCGGCGGTACCGCTCGGCGTCGGCGTGCGGCTCGTCCCGGGTGTTGATGATCGGCCGACTCCGGGTGGTCGCCGACGAGACCCCCTCCCAGATGTGCTCGGCCCGCTGGGACAGGCAGTAGACCGCCCCGCGCGGAGTCTGGAGCACCTTCCCCGCCCCGCAGATCAGCTGCCGGGTGACCAGGAACGGGATCAGCACGTCGGCGAGCCGCCCGAACTCCCCGTGCCGGGAGACCAGGTAGTTCTCGTGGCAGCCGTAGGAGTTGCCGGCCGAGTCGGTGTTGTTCTTGAACAGGTAGATCTCGCCCGCGATGCCCTCGTCGTGCAGCCGCTTCTCGGCGTCGACCAGCAGACCCTCCAGGATCCGCTCGCCGGCCCGGTCGTGGGCGACCAGGTCGACCACCGAGTCGCACTCCGGCGTCGCGTACTCCGGGTGCGAACCGACATCGAGGTAGAGACGGGCACCGTTACGCAGGAAGACGTTGCTCGACCGGCCCCACGACACCACCCGGCGGAAGAGGTAACGCGCGACCTCGTCAGGGGAAAGCCGCCGCTGGCCCCGGTAGGTACAGGTGACGCCGTACTCGGTCTCGATACCGAAGATTCGCCGCTCCATGATGAGACATTAGCCCCCCGCGGCCCGGATTGGGCAGCGCTCGACGGCGGCGTTGTCGCACCCGGTCGTCGGGCCGCCACCATCCGCGCCGGTCACCGCCTCCCCGGTCACCCCGTCGGCACCGAGTCAGGACCGTCCGGGCCCGCCGGACGACGGTCGCGCGTAGAGTTGGCCAGCCGTGAGGATCCTCGTCACCGGCGGTGCCGGCTTCATCGGTTCGGCCTACGTACGGCGCCTACTGCGAGGCACCGAACCGGAGGTCACCCCGACCGTCCTGACCGTCCTGGACAGCTTCACCTACGCCGGTACGCGGGGCGCGCTCGCCGCCGTCCGCACCGACCCCCGACTGCGGGTGGTGTACGGCGACGTCCGGGACGCCGACCTCGTCGACGCCACCGTGGCCGGGCACGACCTGGTCGTGCACTTCGCCGCCGAGTCCCACGTGGACCGTTCCATCGTCGGGGCCGCCCCCTTCGTCAGCACGAACGTGCTCGGCACCCAGACCCTGCTCGACGCGGCCCTGCGCCACCGGGTCGACCGGTTCGTGCAGGTCTCCACCGACGAGGTCTACGGGTCCCTCGACACCGGCTCGTGGACCGAGACCGCGCCGCTGGACCCGTCGTCGCCCTACTCCGCCTCCAAGGCGGCGGCGGACCTGCTGGCTGGCGTACCACCGCACCCATGGCCTGGACGTGGTGGTCACCCGCGGCTCGAACACCTACGGCCCGTACCAGCACCCGGAGAAGCTGATCCCGCTCTTCGTCACCAACCTCGTCGACGGACAGCCGGTGCCGCTCTACGGCGACGGCCGGAACGTCCGCGACTGGGTGCACGTCGACGACCACTGCCACGGCATCGTCCTGGCCCACCGGCACGGCCACCCCGGGCGGATCTACCACCTCGCCGGCGGCACCGAACTGACCAACCGGGAACTCACCGGTCGGATCCTCGCCGCCTGCGGGGCCGGCTGGGACCGGGTGCGCCAGGTCGCCGACCGCAAGGGCCACGACCTGCGCTACTCGCTCGACACCAGCCGCAGCCGTCAGGAACTGGGGTACGCCCCCCGGGTCGACCTGACGGCCGGGCTAACCGCCACCATCGACTGGTACCGCTCGAACCGGGCCTGGTGGCGGCCCCTGAAGCACCGCCCCTGAGGGGGACGTCGACACCGCACGCGGACGGATCCAGGGGGCAGCCCGCCACCGTCACCTCCGTCCCGCACGCGGGCCGGACCGGGCGGGCCGGTCGGCTGCCGTCCGGTCAGCCTCTCGGCGACCCGGCCGGCAGCCGACCGTGGGCTACCTACGCCTCCGCCGAGCCGGTCGACTCCCCCGCATCGGCCTCCGGAGCCTGCCCCTCCAGGTCAGCCGAACCGGCCGAGGTGGTCGGCTTCCCCGCCGGGGCCGACGGCGGCTTCGGCGTCTCCGCACGGGCCGACCCGGCCGGCTCCTCGCCACCGTCGAGCAACGCGGTCAGCGCGGCCCCGGTGATCCGGCGGAAGGTCCGCCCGACCCGGCTGCGGTCCAGCACCGCCACCTCGAGCTGGTTCGCGGCGATGGTCCGTGCCGCGCCGCCCTCGCCACCGACGGTGCCGAGCGCCTTCACCGCGGCCTTGACCGCCTCGGCGAGCGACATGTCCGGCCGGTGCTCCGACTTGAGCACGCCGGAGATCGCCTCGGCCTGGCCACCCATCGCCATCCGGCCCGGCTCGTCGTTCACCGATCCGTCGTAGGTGAGTCGGTAGAGCTCGTCTTGCTCCGCGGTGGCCCCGACCTCGGCCACACAGATCTCCACCTCGAACGGCTTCGACTGCTCGGTGAAGATCGCGCCGAGGGTCTGCGCGAACGCGTTCGCCAGCGCCCGGCCGGTCACGTCCCGCCGGTCGTAGCTGAGGCCGTTCAGGTCGGCCATCCGCACCCCGGCGCGCCGCAGGTTCTCGAACTCGTTGTACCGGCCGACCGCGGCGAAGCCGATCCGGTCGTAGATCTCACTGACCTTGTGCAGGGCGCTGGAGATGTTCTCCGCGACGAAGAGCACCCCGCCCGCATAGCTCAGGACCACCGCGCTGCGGCCCCGGGCGATGCCCTTACGGGCCAACTCGGAACGGTCGCGCATGATCTGCTCGGGCGAGGCGTAGAACTGCATGGCCACGACGGCGGTTCTCCTTCAGGCGCTGTGCTGACGGCTTCTGGTTACTGCTGACGTGCCGGGGTCAGCCGCCCGGGTTCTCCATCCGGCCCGCCACGACGCTCTCCGCGAGGGCGGCGGTCTCCTCCGCGGTGAGCCGGTGCGTCCCCTCGGCCGTCGCGGTCATCACCACCGGGTAGATCCGGCGGGTCAGGTCCGGGCCACCGGTGGCGGTGTCGTCGTCGGCCGCGTCGTAGAGCGCCTCCACCGCGAGCCGGGTCGCGTCGGCGATGGAGAGACCGGGACGGAACCGCTTCTTCAGGGCCGAGCGGGCGAAGATCGAACCCGAGCCGATGGCGTCGTACCCGGTCTCCTCGTAGGGCCCGCCGGTGACGTCGAAGCTGAAGATCCGACCGGCCCGGGCGGGGTCCGGCGCGGCCAGGTCGAATCCGGCGAAGAGCGGGATCACCGCGAGACCCTGCATCGCCGCGCCCAGATTGCCACGGATCATCGCCGCGAGCCGGTTGGCCTTGCCGTCGAGCGAGAGCATCGCGCCCTCGATCTTCTCGTAGTGCTCCAGCTCCACCTGGAACAGTCGCATCAGCTCGATGCCGATGCCCGCGGTGCCGGCGATGCCCACCAGCGAGTACGCGTCGGCCGGGTGCACTTTCTCGATGTCCCGTTGGGCGATCAGGTTGCCCATGGTGGCCCGCCGGTCGCCGGCCATCACCACGCCACCGTCGGCCGTGATGGCCACGATGGTCGTCGCGTGCGGCGCCAGGTCGGCGGCCATGCCCGGCGGCAGCGGCCGTCGGCCGGGCAGCAGCTCCGGTGCCACCCGACTCAGGAACTGGGTGAAGGAGGACGTCCCCGCGTTGGTGAACACATCTGGTAGACGCCCGGATGGATCAAAACCCGCTGCCACGTGGTTCCTCTCAGGTACGTGATCGCCCCGGCCAGCCGTGACTGGTCGTCACGGAACTGACCAAGACCACCGTTGCAGTTGAAGCAGAGTATCCCGCGTACCCACCCGTTGCGGTGATCGTGGTCCACATGTTGCGGCTCGGAGGCACCGCAGATCGCACAGACCCCGCCCTGCTCGGCCAGAAGCTCGTCGAACTCCTTCTTTCCGATGCCGTACCGCCGCCGCAGGTGGTACTCGCGCGTCCCGCCGTAGAGCCGCTTCTTCGTCTCCCGGGTCCTAGTGTTGTGACAGGGCTTGCAGTATGTGGCGTACCCCGAACTGTCCGAGCGGTTACGAGGGAATTCGGCCAACATCTTGACGGTCCCGCAGTCGGCGCAGAAGCGGTGCCCTCGGGGACCTCCCGGGGCGACTTCACCTGTCGGCCCTGCTGCTCCCGCACCCGCTTCGCATAGCTAGCTTTGGAGCGCTGGTTGAAACAGGGCTTGCAGTAACTACCGCGACCACTTGGGCGCTTGCTGCTGGCACAGAACTCGTCCAGCAGCTTCCACTCCCCGCAGTCGCGGCAGCGGCGTCGACCGTCGCAATCATCCAAAGGTACCGGCATATCCGATTTACCCCAGAATGATCACTGGCCTCCTTTTTGTATGTAACCCCTCACGAATTCCTCGGCGTTTTCCTCGAGGACGGAGTCGATCTCGTCGATCAGGTCGTCGACGTCCTCAGTGATCTCGGCGTGCCGCTCGGCGACCTCCGGGTTGGCCTCGGTGGTGACGTCCTCGATCTCCTCGCCCTGGCGCGCCTTGCCCGACTGGGACTGACCGCCGCTGTCACGAGTAGCCATGTGGTGCCTCCTCCACGATCGCTTGCCAGAAACTTACCTCGCGGGAGCGACGAAAACCGCTCACGCGACCGGCTTTCGTCCCCGACCGTCGACTCAGCCGCCGGTCAGCGTCTCCAGCAGGTCCTTCGCACTCTCGCAGCGGTCGAAGAGTTCGCCGACGTGTCGCCGCGTACCCCGCTCGGGCTCCATCATCGGCACCCGCACCAGCGACTCCCGGCCGATGTCGAAGATCACCGAGTCCCAGCTCGCCGCGACCACCTCGGAGGGGTACTCGGCCAGGCAGCGTCCCCGGAAGTAGGCCCGGGTGTCCTCCGGCGGCTCGGTCATCGCCGCGCGGGTCTCCTCGTCGGTCAGCAGCGTCTTCATCGCGCCACGGGACACCAGCCGGTGGTAGAGGCCCTTCTCCGGGCGCACGTCGGAGTACTGGAGGTCGACCAGCTGGAGCTTGTACGACCCCCAGCCGAGCTTCTCCCGCTCCCGGTAGCCCTCCAACAGCCGCAGCTTCGCCACCCAGTCCAGTTCGTCCGCGCAGAGCATGACGTCGCGGCCCAGCCGGTCCAGCACGCTCTCCCAGCGGGCCAGCACGTCGAGGGTCTGGTCGTCGGCGTCGGTGCCGTAGCGGTCGTCCACGAACGACCGTACCCGCTCGTAGTACGCCCACTGGAGGTCCAGGGCGGTCAGCCGGCGGCCGTCGCGCAGCCGCATCCGGTGGGTCAGGGCCGGGTCGTGGCTGACCGCGCGCAGCTCGCTGACCGGGTCGGCGATGCCCAGGTCCGGGCCGAGCGCCTTCTCCTCGATCATGGTGAGGATCAGCGCGGTGGTGCCGACCTTCAGGTACGTCGAGATCTCCGACAGGTTGGCGTCGCCGATGATGACGTGCAGCCGGCGGTACTTGTCGGCGTCGGCGTGCGGCTCGTCCCGGGTGTTGATGATGGGCCGCTTCAGGGTGGTCTCCAGCCCTACCTCGACCTCGAAGAAGTCGGCCCGCTGGGAGATCTGGAAACCGCTCTGCCCGCCGTCCTGGCCGACGCCGACCCGGCCCGCGCCGCAGACGATCTGCCGGGTGACGAAGAACGGCGTCAGGTACGCCACGATGTCGGCGAAGGGCGTCTGCCGGCGCATGAGGTAGTTCTCGTGCGCGCCGTAGCTGGCGCCCTTGTTGTCGGTGTTGTTCTTGTAGAGGTGGATCGGGTGGGTGCCGGGGATGGTGGCCGCTCTGCGGGCCGCCTCGGCCATCACCCGCTCCCCCGCCTTGTCCCAGCGCACCACGTCACGCGGGTTGGTCACCTCGGGGGTGGAGTACTCGGGGTGGGCGTGGTCGACGTAGAGGCGGGCGCCGTTGGTCAGGATGACGTTGGCCAGGCCCAGGTCCTCGTCGGCGAGCGCCTCCGCCGGGTCGTAGGCGGCGCCGGAGTAGGTGAAGCCGCGGGCGTCGCGCAGGGGCGACTCCTCCTCGTAGTCCCAACGCGCCCGGCCACCCCGGTTGAGCTCCGGGCGTGCTCCGTAGGCGTTGACCACCTGCGACGAGGTGACCATCGGGTTGGCCCCGGCCTGACCGGGAACGGAGATCCCGTACTCGACCTCGGTGCCCATGATCCGTCGTACGCTCATCGACCTACCCGCTTCGCTCGCCAACGTGCTCCGGTGTCACGTTGAGCGTAGTCCGCGTCACCCGGGAAGTGGGCGTGGCGCTTCGCCGGGTTTGCGGCGTGGTCGATCTTTCCCGAGCGTCGGCCGGGAACAACGGGAGCCCGCGGCGTGTCGCGCCGCGGGCTCCCCTGGTCGGTCAGAGGTACTGGCCGGTGTTGCTGGCGGTCTCGATGGACCGGCCGGACTCGGCGCCCTTGCCTCCGGAGACGAGCGTACGGATGTAGACGATCCGCTCGCCCTTCTTGCCGGAGATCCGGGCCCAGTCGTCCGGGTTGGTGGTGTTGGGGAGGTCCTCGTTCTCCCGGAACTCGTCGACGCAGGCGTCGAGGAGGTGCTGCAGCCGGAGCCCCTTGCGCCCGGAGGTGAGGAACTCCTTGATGGCCATCTTCTTGCCCCGGTCGACGATGTTCTGGATCATCGCGCCGGAGTTGAAGTCCTTGAAGTAGAGGACTTCCTTGTCGCCGTTGGCGTAGGTGACCTCGAGGAAGCGGTTCTCCTCGGTCTCCGAGTACATCCGCAGCACGACCGCGTCGATCATGGCCGCGACGGTCGCCTGGGGGTCACCGCCGTGCTCGGCCAGGTCGTCCGGGTGCAACGGCAGCCCGGAGAGGATGTACTTGGAGAAGATGTCCTTGGCCGCCTCGGCGTCCGGACGCTCGATCTTGATCTTCACGTCGAGCCGGCCGGGCCGCAGGATGGCCGGGTCGATCATGTCCTCCCGGTTGGAGGCGCCGATCACGATGACGTTCTCCAGCCCCTCGACGCCGTCGATCTCGCTGAGCAGCTGGGGAACGATGGTGTTCTCCACGTCGGAGGAGACCCCGGAGCCCCGGGTCCGGAAGATCGAGTCCATCTCGTCGAAGAACACGATCACCGGGGTGCCCTCGCCGGCCTTCTCCCGCGCCCGCTGGAAGATCAGCCGGATGTGCCGCTCGGTCTCGCCGACGTACTTGTTGAGCAGTTCGGGGCCCTTGATGTTGAGGAAGAAGCTGGTGTGCCGCTCCTTGCCCTCCCGCTCGGCGATCTTCTTCGCCAGCGAGTTGGCCACCGCCTTGGCGATCAGCGTCTTTCCGCAGCCCGGCGGGCCGTAGAGCAGAATGCCCTTCGGCGGACGGAGCTGGTGCTCACGGAACAGGTCGGCGTGCAGGAAGGGCAGTTCCACCGCGTCGCGGATCTGCTCGATCTGCGACTGGAGACCCCCGATGTCGGTGTAGCCGACGTCGGGCACCTCCTCGAGGACCAGTTCCTCGACCTCGCTCTTCGGGATCCGCTCGTACGCGTACGCCGAACGGGGCTCGATCATGAGTGAGTCACCGGCCCGGATCGACGAACCGATCAGGGTGTCCGCGAGGTGCACGATCCGCTCTTCGTCGGAGTGCGAGACCACCAGCGCCCGGTCCCCCGGCTCGCCGGCGGGGCCCGCCAGCACCTCCTTGAGCATCACGACCTCGCCGACCCGCTCGTAGCCGAACGCGTCGACGATGTTCAACGCGTCGTTGAGCAGGACCTCCTGGCCGCGGCGGAGTTCGTCCGCGTCCAGTGAGGGTGAGACGGCCACCCGGAGCTTGCGACCGCCAGTGAAGATGTCCACCGTGCCGTCGTCGTGCCGGGCCAGGAAGACACCGTAACCGCTGGGCGGCTGCGCCAGCCGGTCGATCTCCTCCTTGAGCGTCACGATCTGCGCGCGAGCCTCCTTGAGGGTGCTCACGAGCCGTTCGTTGTTCTCGGTCAGCCGCGCCAACTGTGCCTGGGTGGCCGCCAGGCGCTCTTCGAGCTGCCGGACGTGTCGGGGGCTCTCGGTCAACTTGCGCCGCACCAGAGCGAGTTCCTCCTGGAGAAACGCGACCTGCGTGGAGAGATCGTGGGCCTCCTTCTCCCACCGTGCGGCGCGCGAATCCGCGTCGTCGCTGCGTGCCACGTCCCACCTCCCCGGGGGGCTTGAACGTTCTGCCCTAACACTAGCCGCTATGAGCCCGATTCGGTCCCACGCAACGCCCTGAACCTTGATCGCCGGGGACGCGGACGAGGTCGGTGGCGGACGGTCGGGTACCGTCGGGGACGGGAGACGAGCATGGGGGTGCAGCGATGGCGGAGGTCGCGACCGATCAGTTGCAGGTCTGGGTGGACCAGGACCTGTGCACGGGCGACGGGCTCTGCGTGCAGTACGCACCGGACGTCTTCGAGTTCGACGTCGACGGCCTGGCGTACGTCAAGGGCACCGACGGCGAGCTGCGGACGACCCCGGGCGCCCGCGTGGACGTCCCCGCCCACCTGCGCCTCGAGGTGATCGACTCGGCGAACGAGTGCCCTGGCGAGTGCATCCACGTCGTCCGGGACGACGGTGTCGAGGTGGCCGGCCCGGACGCCGACTGACCGGGTCCGGTCGTCGACCGACCGGACCGGCCGTCGAGCCGGTCTCCAGCGGGCCGCGAGCCGGTCTCCACCGCCCCGCGAGTCGGGGTCAGAGGACCGGACGACCGACCACCGAGGCGACGAGCCGGGCGAACTCCTCCAGGCGGGCGATCTGCCCCGCCCCGCCGTCGTCGAGCGTCTTGCCGAACCGCAGCGCGTCGTGCCGGGGTGCCCCCACCACCTCGTCGCCCGGCGGCGCCTCGTCCATCGAGGTCAGCAGCAGGTAGACGTCGATGCTGTCGACCCGGATCTCGCCGTTGTCGGAGCGGGTGAGGCGACGACGGCAGCCGACCTCGGTGACCGTGGAGACCGGCACCACCCGCAGGGACGAGGTCATCGAACCGGGCGGTCCCTCCCCCGGTGGTACGTCTTCGCCGTGCCACAGGATCAGCCGGCTGCCGTCGCAGACGACGACCTCCTGCCACACCCCGTTGACCTCGTTGACGAAGCGTTCCAGGGTGAAGCCCAGCACCGACGCGCCCCGCAGCACCCCGCCGAGCGCGTCCAGCGCCACGTCGGGGTCACGCAGGTAGGCACGTGCCGCCGATTCGAGATCCTGGTACGGCGACCAGTCCGGGAAGACCGCGGGCAGGTCACCCCCGCCGATGCCCGGCCGGCTCATCCCACTGCCTCCCACCGCTCGGGGTTCCCGTCCGTCGTCACGGGGCGTCCGTCTCCTCGCCGGGACCACCGTCCGGGTCGGCCGTCCGGGTCGACGCCAGTCGCGCCGCCTCGGCGTCGCGCAGCAGCTGCCGGCGCTGGACGTACGCCTCGGTGCCCTTGCTGGGCTTGCGCCGCCGGGGCGGCGCGGTGACGCCGGGGGCGAGCTTGCGGGCGGAGACCAGGAACGCGGTGTGCGCGATCATCCGGTGGTCGGGCCGGACGGCGAGCCCCTCGGCGTGCCAGTCGCGCACCAGCGACTCCCAGGCCCGTGGCTCGGTCCAGCCGCCGCGCTCGCGCAGCGCCTCGACCAGTTCGGAGAGCTGCGGGGTGGTGGCCACGTACCCGATCAGGACCCCGCCGGGGACGAGGGCCCGCTCGACCATGTCGAGCATCTCCCACGGGGCGAGCATGTCCAGGACGATCCGGTCGAAGCCGGTCTCCGGGCAGTCGGCGACGTCGCCGACGTGCAGCCGCCACGCCGGGTGCGGGCCGGTGAAGAACGCCTCGACGTTGCGGCGGGCGATCTGGGCGAAGTCGTCGCGCATCTCGTAGGAGTGCAGCTCTCCCCCGGTGCCCACGGCCCGCAGCAGCGAGCAGCTCAGCGCTCCGGAACCCGCGCCGGCCTCGAGGACCTTCGCGCCGGGGAAGATGTCGCCCATCGCGACGATCTGCGCCGAGTCCTTCGGGTAGATGACCTGCGCGCCGCGCGGCATGGAGAGCACGTAGTCCGACAGCAGCGGGCGCAGGGCGAGGAAGGCGGTGCCGCCACCGGAGGTGGTCACCACGCTGCCGTCGGGCAGCCCGATCAGCGCGTCGTGTTCGAGGATGCCCCGGTGGGTGTGGAAGGCCTTGCCGGGTTCCAGGGTGACCGTGTGCATCCGCCCCTTCGGGTCGGTGAGCTGGACCCGGTCGCCGGGGCGGAAGGGCCCCCGGTGCACGGGGGGCAGCGCCGGCGGTTCGACGGGCACCGGGGTGCCGTTCTCGGCCGGGAGGGCGGTGGGGTGTGCGGTCACGTGTTCATCTTCCGTTTGGGTTCCAGGAGCTGCGCCAGATCCGCGATGTGCAGAACGCCGACGACATCTTCGCCTGACGTCACGACGTACTGTGCGCCCGGGTGGGTCTGCACGGCCTCCACCACGCGTTCTCCGTCGAGGCCGACCGGCAGGGCGGGCACCGTGGCCAGTGACCGGGCCACCTCGTCCACCGCCAGCCAGGGTCGCCGCTCGGGTGGCACCGCCGCGACACGGGCCGGGTCGACCAGGGCGACCGGGCGGCCGGCGGGGTCGGTGACGGCGAGCGCGGCGTCCGGCGGCCCGTTCTCGGTCCGGCGGCGCTGCGCCTCGGCCAGCGGGGTGCCGCTGGGCACCCCGACCAGCGGGCGGGCCAACCGGGACAGGTCGACCAGCGGGAACCGACGGCTCATCCGGGCGATCCGGATCGACTGGCCGGCACCCCGCCAGAGGGTCGCGGCGACCAGCAGCACCAGCGGCAGCGCCAGCGGTGCCAGCACGTCCCGCACGGTCAGCAGGGTGACCAGCGCCGCGGTGCCCAGGGCGACCGCCCGCCCGACCCAGCCGGCGATCTCGGTGGCGAGGTGCCGGTCGCGGGTGGCCGACCAGATCGCCGCCCGCAGCGCCCGACCGCCGTCCAGGGGCAGGCCGGGCAGGACGTTGAAGATCGCGACGACGACGTTGCTCACCGCGAGCTGGAAGGCGAGCTGGTGGAGCAGGGTACGCTCCGGCAGGGCGAGGGTGGCGGCCACGGCGGCGACGCCCAGCACCGCCGAGACCGCCGGGCCGGCGAGGGAGATCAGCAGGTCGACCCGGGGCGTCGGGGCGTCCCGTTCCATCTCGGTGTACCCGCCGAGCAGTTCCAGGGTGATCCCCCGCACGCCGATGCCGTACCGCCGGGCGGTCAGGGCGTGTCCGAGTTCGTGCAGCAGCACCGAGCCCAGCAGGGAGACCACGAATCCGACGCCGATGAGGTAGCCGGCGAGCGGGGAGAGGCCGAGCTGGCGGCGGGCGAACACCGCGTACAGGACGGTGACCAGCAGGGCCAGCAGGACCATCGACGTGTTGAGGTGCAGCGGCACCCCGAACACCCGGCCCACGGCCAGGCCGGGACGCCGGTCGGGCCGCCGCGGGCGGGGCTTCTCCTCCATCGGGTCGATGCTACGGACCCGGGCTGTACGTCTGCCCGGGTCGGTCCGGCGCGGCGTCGACGCCGGCGCTTCGCCACCTCCCCCCCTCGGAGCGGCGGGGGTGCCGGTGTCACACCGGTGCCCTAACCTTCCTGGGCATGACGGCGGAACCGGTGACAACGCAGCAGCAGACGGCTCCGGCGCAGGTGCCGCCGACGGTCCGGGCGTCGTTGTCGCCGTCCCGGGCGGCCGACTTCAAGACCTGCCCGCTGCTCTACCGCTTCCGCAGCATCGACCGGCTGCCGGAACGCCCGTCGGTGGAGCAGGTCCGGGGCACGCTGGTGCACGCGGTGCTGGAGCGGCTGTTCGACCTGCCGGCCGCCGGCCGGACCCCGACCGCCGCCGGTGACCTGGTGGCCCCGCAGTGGGACCGGTTGGTCACCGAGCAGCCGGAGCTGGCCGGTCTCTTCCCCGGCGACGATCCGGCGGCCGTGGCCGAGTTCCTCCGCTCCGCCACCGCCCTGCTGGACGGCTACTTCACCGTCGAGGATCCGCGCCGGCTGGAGCCGGCCGAGCGGGAGAGCCTGATCTCCGCGGTGGTGGACGACGAGTTGCTGATCCGGGGCTACCTCGACCGGCTCGACGTGGCACCGGACGGCGCGCTGCGGGTGGTCGACTACAAGACCGGTGGCGCGCCGCGCGAGGCGTTCGAGGCCCGGGCGCTGTTCCAGCTCAAGTTCTACGCCCTGGTGCTCTGGCGGACCCGGGGGGTGGTGCCTCGGGTGCTGCGCCTGCTCTACCTGCGCGACGCCGAGGTCTGCGACTACACCCCGGACGCCGAGGAGCTGGAGCGGTTCGAACGCACGGTGGTGGCCCTGTGGCGGGCGATCGAGCAGGCGACCGAGCGGCGGGACTTCCGACCGAGGCCCAGCCGGCTCTGCGACTGGTGCAGTCACCAGGCGCACTGCCCCACCTTCGGTGGGACCCCGCCGCCCTTCCCGGAGTCGGCCGCGAGTGCCGACCCACTGCGGGACGCCCGCTCCCGGCCGGCCCCGCCGCCCGGGGCGGACGAGTGAGAGGACGAGCCGTCCTCCTCCACGAGGATGAGGCAGGGTTCACCGTCGGCGACGACCCCCGCGTCCCGGCGGCGGCTAGCGTCGTGGTGTGACCGAACTCCCCCACTGGCTGCGTCAGCGCCCGCTCACCGCGGATGTGCTGTTCGCCGTCGGCCTGGCGCTGTTGGAGGTCGTGTTCACGCTGCTCACGCCCCGGGAGTTCTGGCCCCGGCAACTGCCGGTGGCGCTCGGCTGGAGCGTGCTCTGCGCCGCGCCGGTGGCGGTCCGCCGGATGGCACCCTGGCTCGCGGTCGGTGCCGCGGTGCTGACCCTGCTCCTGCCGGCCCTCCTCGGGTACGCCCCGGCCGCGCAGAGCATCACGTTCGTGGTGCTGACGTACACGATGGCGGCGAACCGTAGGATCCGGCCCGCGGTCCTGGCCGCGCTGGCGCTCTGGCTGCCGGTCGCGGCGGTCAACGTGCTCTGGCCGCCGACGGGCGTGTTCGAGGTGAACCCCGCCTACCTGGTGCTGAACAACCTGCTGGTGGGCCTGGTGTCGTTCTCGGTGGGCCGGGCGGTACACGCCCGCCGGGCCTCCACCGAGGCGCTCCGGGAGCGGGCCCGGGTGGCGGAGGCGAACCAGCGGTCCCTGGCCGAGCAGGCGGTCGCCGACGAGCGGCGACGCATCGCCCGGGAGCTGCACGACGTGGTGGCCCACCACGTCAGCGTGATGGGGGTGCTCGCCACGGGCGCCCGTCGGGTGCTGGGCCGCGACCCGGAGGCCGCCGACGAGGCCATCGCCACCATCGAGGACACCAGCCGGGCCACGCTGCGGGAGATGCGCCGGCTGCTGGACGTGCTGCGCACCGACGAGCCGGCCGCCGAACTGGCCCCGCAGCCCGGCCTGGCCGGCATCGAGTCGCTGGTCGAGCAGGTCCGCGAGGCGGGACTGCCGGTGACGCTGACCGTGGAGGGCACCCCCGGCCCGCTGGAGGAGGGGGTGACCCTGACCGTCTACCGGATCGTGCAGGAGGCGCTGACCAACGCGCTCAAGCACGCCGGCCCGGCCACCGCGCAGGTCGCCCTGACCTTCGGCGACGTGTCGCTCGACGTGGAGATCACCGACACCGGCCGGGGCCCCGGGCGTGACGCACCCGACCGGATCGGACACGGGCTGGTCGGTATGCGCGAACGGGTCGGCCTCTACGGTGGGGTTCTGCGCACCGGCCGGCGTCCCGGCGGCGGTTACCGGGTCAGCGCGACGTTACCGATGGACCAGCTCGCCCCCGGCAGGGGCGTGGGCACCCGGCGCGGCAGGAGTGTGGCATGACCGAGGGTACGACGCGGCCGGTGCGGGTGCTGCTCGCCGACGACCAGCCGCTGCTGCGTACCGGCTTCCGGATGGTGCTGGGGGCGGAGGACGACCTGGACATCATCGCCGAGGCCGGTGACGGTGTCGAGGCGGTGGACCTGTCCCGCCGGCTCCTGCCGGACGTGGTGCTGATGGACATCCGGATGCCCCGGATGGACGGGGTGGCGGCGACCCGCGCGATCGTCGACGCACGGCTGCCGGTGCGAGTGCTGATCCTGACCACCTTCGACCTCGACGAGTACGTGGTGGGGGCGTTGCGCGCCGGGGCCAGCGGTTTCCTCGCCAAGGACGTGCCGGCCGAGGATCTGGTCACCGGGATCCGGACGGTCGCGGCGGGCGAGGCGGTGGTGGCACCCCGGATCCTCAAGCGCCTGCTGGACCGCTTCGCCGACCTGCTGCCCGACCCGTCGTCCACGCCACCGAAGGCGCTGGGCTCGCTGACCGACCGGGAACGGGAGGTGCTGGTGCAGGTCGCCCGGGGCCTGTCCAACGCCGAGATCGCGCGGGCGTTGTCGGTCAGCGAGACGACGATCAAGACACACGTCGGGCACGTCCTGACCAAGCTCGGCCTGCGGGACCGGGTGCAGGCGGTGGTGCTGGCGTACGAGTCGGGGTTGGTCCGTCCCCGGGGCTGACCCTCACCGACCCGCTCTCCCGGTTTGCCCGGGTCACGTAGCGTGACGCACGGGAACGGCCCGTTGCGTGGTCTGTCCCGGACGTGACGTCGGCGCCCGCCGCCGGCCACGGCCCGGGCGGCGTGACTCAGGGCTGACCCCGAGGACGGATGGGGGCCCACCCGCAGCCGAAAATCCGTTCCTGTTCCGCCTCCGGGCGGACGGATCGGCTCGGCCGGGCACCGAGGATGACACCATGCCGCACCGACCAGCGGGGGCGGTGCGGCGGCAAGAAGCTAACTGAGGGGGAACGGTGACCGTTACGGTGGACCGCCACGCGCAGGTCGCGGCCCGCGCCGATGAGGTGTGGAAGGTGTACGGCAGCGGCGAGGCCCAGGTCCTCGCGTTGCGCGGGGTCAACGTGGAGTTCGAACGTGGCCGCTTCACCGCGATCATGGGCCCGTCCGGTTCGGGCAAGTCGACGTTGATGCACTGCCTGGCCGGGCTGGACACGGTGACCCGGGGCACCGTGTCGATCGGGGACACCACGGTGACCGGGCTGAAGGACGCCGGGCTGACGAAACTCCGCCGCGACCAGGTCGGTTTCATCTTCCAGCAGTTCAACCTGTTGCCGACGCTGACCGCCAAGGAGAACATCCTGCTGCCGCTGTCGATCGCCGGGCGCAAACCCGATCCGGCCTGGTACGACACGGTGATCGACACGGTCGGCCTGCGGGACCGGCTGGACCACCGGCCGAGCCAGCTCTCCGGCGGCCAGCAGCAGCGGGTCGCCTGCGCCCGCGCCCTGGTCTCCCGCCCGGAAGTGATCTTCGCCGACGAGCCGACCGGCAACCTGGACTCCCGCTCCGGCGCGGAGGTGCTCCGCTTCCTGCGCGAATCGGTCCGGGAGCACGGGCAGACCATCGTGATGGTCACCCACGACCCGACGGCCGCCGCGTACGCCGACCGGGTGGTGTTCCTCGCCGACGGGCAGATCGTCTCCGAACTGATCGAGCCGACCGCCGACACCGTGCTCGACACCATGAAGAAGCTGGACACGCCGGTGACCGAGGTGACCAACTGATGTTCCGGGCGACGCTGAAGAGCCTGCTGGCCCGAAAGGTCCGCCTGCTGCTGTCCGGCCTGGCGGTGGTGCTGGGCGTCATGTTCGTCTCCGGCGCGTTCGTGCTCACCGACACCCTCGGCCGCTCGTTCGACGCGATCTTCGCCGACGCGTTCGAGGGAATCGACGTCAACGTCACCACCAAGCCGAAGATCGCGGCTGACGAGGCCGAGGGCGAGCAGGTCGCGCCCCCGTTCCCGGCCACCGTCCTGGAGAAGGTCGACGCGCTGCCCGGGGTGGCCGAGGCCACCGGTGTGGTCGCCGGGCAGGGTGCCCGCCTGATCGGCAGCAACGGCAAGGTGGTTCCCACCGTCGGCCCGCCGCAGCTGGGCGGCAACTGGCTCGGCGAGAGCGATCTGGTGCGGCTGCGCGAGGGACGCGAACCCCGCGCCGACGACGAGATCGTCATCAACGCGGCCCTCGCCGAGGCGGCGAAGGTGTCCGTCGGTGACCGGGTCGGGGTGCTCACCCTCGAGCCGAAGCGCGAGTTCACCCTGGTCGGGATCTTCGGCTACAGCGGCGACCGGGACAGCATCGGTGGCGCGCACGAGGTCATGTTCACCACGCCGGTGGCGCAGCGACTGATGCTCGGCCAGCCCGGCACGTACAGCAGCATCGCCGTCCGCGCCGCCGACGGCGTACGCCCCGAGACGCTACGCGACGACGTGGCGGGCGTCCTCGGCGCCGAGTACGACGTGAAGACCGGCGAGCAGGCCTCCGAGGCCGCCTCGGCCGGGCTCAAGGAGGGGCTCTCCTTCTTCAACCAGATCCTGCTCGGCTTCGCCGGGGTGGCCCTGCTGGTCGGCACCTTCCTCATCCTCAACACGTTCTCGATCATCGTGGCGCAGCGCACCCGGGAGCTGGCCCTGATGCGGGCGATCGGGGCGAGCGGCCGGCAGATCATCGGTTCGGTGGTCCTGGAGGCGATCGCGGTGGGGCTGCTCGCCTCGCTGCTCGGCCTCGCCGCCGGCATCGGTATCGGCGCGCTGCTGGCGTACGTCTTCGGGCAGTTCGCCGGCGGTCTCGCCCTGGCCGGACTGGCCGTACCCCCGGCGGCGGTGGTCAGCTCCTTCGCGGTGGGCATGCTGATCACGCTGGTGGCGGCGCTGCTGCCGGCGCTGCGGGCGTCCCGGATCCCGCCGATCGCGGCCATGCAGGACGTGGCCACCCCGGACCGGCCGCTGACCCGGGTCACCATCTCCGGCGCGGTGGTCACCACCGTCGGCGCCGTCCTGCTCGCCCTGGGGCTGACCGACAACGCCGGTGGGAACACCCTGGCCGCCATCCTCGGTGGGGTGCTGTTCACCTTCGTCGGGGTGGCGCTGCTCACGCCGTTGATCAGCCGGCCGGTGGTCTCCCTGCTGGGCGCGATCTTCGCCTGGTCCGTGCCGGGCAAGCTGGGCCGGCTCAACTCCGGGCGAAACCCGCGCCGCACCGCCATCACCGCCGCCGCGCTGATGGTCGGTATCGCCCTGGTCACCGGGGTGACCGTGGTGCTCGACTCGGCGAAGTCCACGATCGCCGACCAGACGACGAACACCGTCGACGCCGAGCTGACCATCTCCGGGGCGCAGACCGGCCCCCGCCAGCCGACGTTCGATCCGGCAGTGATCGACCGGGCCGCCGCGCTGCCCGGGGTCGGCACCGTCGTCGGGCTGTTCAACGACTTCGCCGAGGTCGACGGCGAGCGCCGCTACGTCAACGCCGCCACCGACCTGGCGGCGGCCGGACGGATCTACCACGCGAAGGCCACCTCCGGCACCCTCGCCACCCTCCGGCCCGACCAGATCGCGTTGAGCGAGCCGGTGGCGCGCAACCGCGGCAAGGCGGTCGGCGACACCCTCACCATCCAGTTCGCGCGGGGTGCCCGACACACCTACACGGTGGCCGCCATCGTGCCCGAGGACCGGCTGCCCGGTTCGTACGTGCTGCCCCGGGAGAGCGCGGCGGACTTCACCGTCCCGCAGCCGTACCTGGCGCTGGTGCAGCTCACCGACGGCACCAGCATCGGGCCGGTGCAGTCCCGGCTGGAGGAGCTGGTCGCCGACAGCCCGGAGGTGTCGGTCGCCGACCGGGCGGCCTTCGTCGAGCAGCAGACCGGAGCGTTCGACCAGCTCCTCACGATGATCCAGATCCTGCTGGCGCTGGCGATCGTGATCGCCGTGCTCGGGATCGTCAACACGCTGGCCCTGTCGGTGCTGGAACGCACCCGCGAACTCGGCCTCCTGCGGGCGATCGGGCTGCGTCGGTCCCAGACCATGCGGATGATCACCGTCGAGGCGGTGGTGATCTCGGTCTTCGGCGCGCTGCTCGGCGTGGTGGTCGGCTCCGGTCTCGGCGCCGCCGTGGTCCGGGCCCTGGAGGACGAGGGTTTCACCAAGCTGGTTCTGCCCTGGTCGCAGATGGGCGTGTTCCTGGGGCTCGCCGCGCTGATCGGGGTGATCGCCGCGGTCGTCCCGGCGACCCGCGCCGCCCGGATCAACGTCCTCGGCGCGATCGCGCACGACTGACGTGGTGGGTTGCTAGGTAGGAGGGGTCCCCTTCTACCGCTTTCTGAGGAGCAGGGGACCCCTCCTACCACCCGACGAGCAACAGCACGGGAAGCGGGACGAGCAGCGCTACCGGGTGGGTGGACCGGAGCGGAGCAGGGCCGCCAGCACCGCCAGGTCCACGCCGTCGAGGCTCTCCCGCAGGTGCACCCCGTCGACCACCTCGACCGGCACCTCGACCGGCACCGCCAGCACCACCGCCCCGGCGGCCAACGCGCTGGCCACCCCGGCCGGCGAGTCCTCGATCGCCACGCACCGGTCGATCGGCACGCCGAGCAGCCGCGCCGCCGTCAGATACGGCTCGGGGTGCGGCTTCGTCGCCTCCACCTCGTCGCCACAGACCACCACGTCGAAACTGTCCCGCCCGAGGGTGTCCAGGGCGATCTCCACCAGCCGCCGGCCACTGGAGGTGACCAGGGCGGTCGGCAGGCCCGCGTCGCGGACCGCGCGAAGCAGGTCGGACGCACCGGGACGCCACCGCAGGCCGGTGCGGAACAACTCCACGATCCGGTTGTCGATCCACGCCGCGCTGGCCCGCGGGTCACGCCACGGTTGCGCCAGGTCGGCGTGCAGGATCTCCATCGAGACGTCCATGCTGGTCCCCACGATGG